>NZ_JBHXIW010000001.1:0-969265 GCF_042723515.1 Pseudarthrobacter sp. NPDC058362
GGTACTGCACCCGGGAGGGTGTGGGAGAGTAGGTCACCGCCGGACACACACCTGGTCGAGGCCCCAACCACACGGTTGGGGCCTCCCACATTTAACCCACGGAACCGTCTGAAGCCATCAGGAACGCCCGGAATGCGCTCCCGACCCCGCCCCCGGGCGCCCGGAACCCCCAAAATCCGGTGATTAACCTCAAAAAATGCCGGAAACACGCGGAATTTGCGGTCCGTGACGGTCCAAGCTGGTAAGTTTTCGAACAGTGGCTTGTACGCATGCCGCATGCAGGCTCCAGAATCATGACAGTCCAGGAGGACATAAATGGCTAAGAACCGTAGTGAACTTGTTGCAGAGGTAGCAGGCAAGGCCGGCACCAGCCAGGCAGCCGTGAACTCCGTCCTCGACGCACTGTTCGAGGTTTTCGAGACTTCTGTCGCCGCTGGCGAGAAGATCACCATCCCGGGCTGGCTCGCCGTCGAGCGTACCGACCGTGCAGCACGCACCGGCCGCAACCCCCAGACGGGTGAGACCATCCAGATTGCCGCTGGCCACAGCGTCAAGCTGACCGCAGGCTCCAAGCTGAAGGCTGCGGTCTCCAACAAGAAGTAGTCCTTGTCGCGGGCCACGCGCCGGCTCTCGAAAGGAGTGGCAACCATTTGGTTGCCGCTCCTTTCTGCGTTAAGCCGATTCGCGGGCGGCCCCGGCAGTAGCGGACAATGGAATGGTGTCTCCTGCCGCCAAACCCCGATCCAAAGCCTCAAAGCCTGCCTCCGGCGGTGCATCGGGCCAGTCTGCCGCTGGCAGCCGGGGACCGGCTGGCGGTTCGGCCGTAGGTATCTCCGGCCCATGGCAGCTGACAGGGCTGGCTGTACTGTTCCTCGGCCTGGTGGCAGCGCTGCTGTTTTCCGGAGCCGCAGCTGCACCGTCCGTCGCCGATCCCGGGGCGTTCGTCCGGTGGGGGCTGCCCATCAGCAAGGCCATCCACAATGTTTCCGTGGCCACTGTGATTGGCGGACTGATCTTCGCCGTCGGTATCCTGCCCAGGTTTGCAGGCCCCGCTGCGCGGCAGCAAGGCCGCGCCGAAGGTGACGCCCCGGAGCACCCGGCCTTCACCCGCGCCCTGACCGTGGCGGCCGCGGCGGGCGCCGCGTGGACGCTGTCCGCCGTCGCAGTTCTGGTCCTGACGTACGCCGACGTCGCCGGCCAGCCCCTGGGCAGCGACGCCGAGTTCACCAGCGCACTGACCTATTTCATGACGGATATCGACACCGGCCGCGCCTGGCTCGCCGTCACCATCATCGCCGCGGTCACTACGACGGCGCTCTTCGGTGTCAGGTCCCTAAGCGCCCTCGCGCTGACCTTGATCCTTGCGCTCTGCGGGCTGGTTCCGACGGCGCTGATCGGCCACTCCTCGAGTTCGTCGGACCACGAAGGCGCCATCAACTCCCTTGGCCTGCACCTGGTGGGTGTCAGCGCCTGGGTGGGTGGCGTCATTGTGCTCGCGCTGCTCTCCGGGATTCTTACCGGGAAAAACACGGACATCACCGAGCCTACGCTCAGGCGGTTCTCCACCCTGGCCAGCTTTGCGTTCGCGCTGGTCTTTGCTTCCGGCGTGATCAATGCGGCCATCCGTATCACCTCATGGCAGGACCTTGTTGGCTCGCCGTACGGCCAACTGATCCTGGCCAAAGCCGCCGCCGCCCTGGTGCTGGGCGGAATCGGCTTCATGCACCGCCAGTGGGTCATTCCGCAGCTGAGCCGCCAGGGGTCCGCCCTGTCGGCACGCCGCGTGCTGTGGCAGCTGCTCCTGGCCGAGCTCCTCCTTATGGGAGCCACGTCCGGCATCGCGGTCGCGCTTGGCCGTTCAGCCCCGCCTGAGCCCACCACCTACGCCCCGGACGCCTCCCCGGCCTTCATCCTCACCGGCTACGAGCTCCCGCCGGAACTTACCCCGGAGCGCTGGTTCACCGAATGGCGTCTCGACTGGATCTGGATCTCGGTGGCGCTCTTCGGGCTGGTTGCCTACTTCCTGGGCGTGGCCAAGGTCCGCCGGCGCGGCGACAAGTGGCAGTGGTTCCGGTCCGTGAACTGGGGCATTGGCCTGCTGGTGCTGACGTACATCACGTCCGGGCCGCCGTCGGTCTACGGTCGCGTGCTGTTCTCCGCGCACATGGTGGACCACATGGCGCTCACCATGGTGGCGCCGATCTTCCTGGTCCTGGGCGCCCCCGTCACGCTCGCCCTCCGCGCCTTGCCCGCCCGCGGCGACGGTTCGCGGGGCACGCGCGAGTGGCTGCTGGTGTTCGTCCACTCGAAGTTCTCCCAGCTGGTCACCCACCCGCTGTTCGCCGCAGCCAACTTTGCCGGCTCCATCGTGCTGTTCTACTACTCGGACCTCTTCGGGTTCGCCATGCGGGAGCACGTGGGGCACGAGCTGATGATCCTGCACTTCCTGCTGACGGGCTACATCTTCGTCCTCAGCATGATCGGGACGGATCCCCTGCCGCGCCGCGCCCCCTTCCCGATGCGACTGCTCCTGCTGCTGGCCACTATGGGCTTCCACGCATTCTTCGGCGTGGCCATCATGGGCGGCACCAACCTCCTTGCCGCGGACTACTTCGGCAACCTGGGCCGCGAGTGGGGTCCCTCTGCCCTGGCGGACCAGCAGATGGGCGGCGCGGTGGCCTGGGGAATCGGCGAGGTGCCCACGCTCCTGGTGGCGATCGGCGTCGCAATCATGTGGTCCCGGTCCGACCAGCGCGAAACAAAACGCGTGGACCGCGCGGCGGACAGGAATAACGACGCCGATCTCGCCGCTTACAACGATATGTTTGCCAAATTGGCCGAACGCGACGCCAGGCTGGCTGAACGCAACAAGCTGGAAGGACGCTGATGAGCGAAACCGTACGAACCTCTGCCCGGGTCCGCGCCTCCGAACTCGTGGGCCGCAACTGGCTCAACACCGGGGGCAAGACGCTGGACCTCGAAGCGCTGCGCGGCAAAATCGTGCTCCTCGACTTCTGGACGTTCTGCTGCATCAACTGCCTGCACGTCCTCGATGAACTGCGCCCGCTGGAGGAGCAGTACTCCGACGTTCTCGTGACAGTGGGCGTCCACTCGCCCAAGTTCGAGCACGAGGCCGATCCCGTTGCCCTGGCCGCCGCGGTGGAGCGCTACGAAATCCACCACCCGGTGCTGGACGACCCAGAGCTGGACACCTGGAAGGCCTACACCGCCCGCGCCTGGCCGACCCTCGTGGTCATCGACCCCGAGGGCTACATCGTGGCGCACCTCTCCGGCGAGGGCCACGCGGACGGCCTGGCCGTGCTCATCCCCGAACTCATCGCCGAGCACGAGGCCAAGGGGACCCTCCACCGCGGTTCCGGTCCGTACGTAGCTCCCGAGCCGACGTCGGGCACCCTCCGTTTCCCCGGCAAGGCGCTGTTCCTGCCGGCGGGCCGCGGTTCCGTCGCCCAGGAGGAAGCGCACGACGGCGGCGCTGCAGCGGGTGCCGCAGCCAACGGTTCGTGGCTGGTCACCGACACCGGCCACCACCGGCTCGTGGAGCTGGCCACCGACTTCCAGACGGTCCTCGCCACCTACGGTTCGGGCACCAAGGGCTATGCGGACGGCCCGGCGGCCGGCGGGACCGGCACCGCTGAATTCAACGAGCCCCAGGGCCTGGTGCTGCTCCCTGAAGACGTGGCAGCAAAGGCGGGCTACGACGTCGTCATTGCCGACTCCGTGAACCACCGCCTCCGGGGGCTCTCGCTGAAAGACGGCAAGGCGTCGACACTGGCCGGTAACGGCGTGCAGCGGCTCCTGGAAACCGGTCCGGCGCGCGTGGACGAGCACGCCGCTGGAGCCACCGGCAAACTGGGCGGGCACCCGCTGGAGGTCGCTCTGAGCTCGCCGTGGGACGTGGTGTGGTCCGGCAAGCTCAACGCCGTGGTGGTGGCGATGGCCGGCGTACACCAGATTTTCAGTTTCGACCCCATCAGCGGCGACGTGGCGATCCTGGCCGGCAACGGCCTGGAAGGCCTGCTGGACGGGCCCGCGGACGAGGCGTGGTTCGCGCAGTCCTCCGGCCTGGCCGAGGACGCCGACGGCAACATCTGGGTGGCCGACTCCGAAACCTCCGCGCTGCGCAAGCTGGTGATCGCGGACGACGGCACCGTGAGGGTGGAGTCGGCCGTGGGCAAGGGCCTGTTCGACTTCGGCTTCCGGGACGGTCCTGCGGCAGAAGCCCGGCTGCAGCACCCCCTCGGCGTCACTGTACTGCCCGATGGCTCTGTGGCCATCGCCGACACCTACAACGGGGCCGTGCGCCGCTATGACCCCGCGGCCGGTACCGTATCAACCCTGGCCCGCGGCCTGGCCGAGCCGTCGGACGTGATCGTGGACCACACCCAGTCCGCCGGTTCCGAGCCGCTCCTGGTAGTGGTGGAGGCCAACAAGCATCAGCTGGTGTACGTGCCCATTCCCAAGGAAGCGCAGCAGGTGGATGAGGGCGCGTCCCAGACCCAGCGGCCCAAGAGTCCTGTTGCGCCGGGGCCCTTGGACCTGACTGTCCGCTTCAAGGCGCCCACCGGGCAGAAGCTGGATGACCGCTGGGGCGACCCCACGCAGTTGAAGATCTCCTCAACCCCGCCGGAGCTGCTGGTCTCCGGTGGCGGCACCTCGGTGGGACTGCTGCGCACGCTGGAACTGTCCGCCGACGTGCCCGAGGGCGTGCTGCACATTACGGCCCGTGCCGCCGCCTGCGACGGACCCGAAACTGAGGACGGTGAGATCCCGGACCACGCGGCATGCCACCTGTACCAGCAGGACTGGGGCATCCCCGTAGTGCTGCAGGGCGACGGCGACACCCAACTGGTGCTGGACCTGCGCGGCATGGACTGACGGCCCGGCTTAGCGTCCCTGACAGGCTGCTGCCCACGCGTCACGGACAGCAGCCTTTTGGGTACCAGGCTTGGCAAGAACCGCGGATTCACGGGACTGCGCCTAGCGGCGGCGGCCAAAAGCATGCCCGGCGTGACGCGACTCCGGCGGCCAGCAGTTTTCCACATAGGCTCTCTTCGCACTGCCATGTACGGAAGCGCGGAGCCACCATGTCCGCATGGACGCCTTCAAAGCCCTGGCACGATGTGGCGGAGCAGCGCGCCGGCCGGTACTCGCCCGAATGGGAGTTGACGACGCCGCCCTGCGACGTGCCGGCCGGGCAGGAGTCCTGCAGCCGGCGCGGGGACTGTATGCGCTTCCGGCGGCGTCTCCGGACCTGGTGGCCGCGCTGCGGAACCGTGAGCTGTTGACCTGCTTAAGTGCTGCGCCCATGTACAACCTCTGGTGCCTGCCGCCCAACGGGCTCCGCCACGTCTATCACCGGCGCCGGGAATCCGTCCGGGGCAACGCTGTCCACCACGCCGGGCTGCTCCTGCCGCCAGCCTCCCTCCGGCCGGTAGCGGCGCTTGCCGACGTGCTGATCCACGCACTGCGGTGCTTGTCCTTCGCGGAGTCCCTGGTGATGGTTGAGTGCGCCGTGGGGCGGGGCGACATCACCGTCGACTTCCTGCGCCAACACCTGCCCGGGAAGAGGAACGGCAAGGCGAGGGCGGTGCTGGACTGGGTGGACCGGGGCTCGGATTCACTCCTTGAGACGCTGGCGCGGACCTATTTCCGGCAGGCGGGCATTTCGGTCCAGGCGCAGGTCTACCTGGAGCGGGTGGGTCATGTCGATCTGCTGCTGGACGGCTGGCTGGTGGTGGAACTGGATGGCCGGCACCACGCCGAATGGAAGCAGGTGCAGAAGGACCACCGGCGGAACAACGAGTCGGTGGTGCAGGGGTACACAGCCCTGCGGTACTACTACCCAGACGTGGTGCACCATCCCGAAGCCATGGTTGCCCAGGTCCTGCAGGTGCTGGCGCGGCGGCGATGATCGAGCGGCCGTCACGCAGAGCACGCTTTTGATACCAGGAGAGGGTGAAACCCCCGGAATTACGGGGACTCGTAGTTGGGAGAGTCCCAAGAGCGTGCTCGGCGTGACGCACGGGCAGCCGGTGCTAGAAGCTCAGCAGCGGTGTGACCTTGATGGTGTCCGCGCCGATGTCCAGCCGCGTGGTGAAGCTGAAGTCCACTTCTTCGTCCAGGGGGAACCAGGCGCCGGTGAAGGAATCCTGCTGCTGCGCCTGGACACGGGCCTTGCCATCCAGCGGGGCAACCACCCAGCGGCCGTTGAAGGGCTCGATGGAGACCCCGGGGTACTTGGTGATGCTCCACTTAATGGTGCCGTCCTGGACCCGGTTGTCGCTCGCGTAGTAGAACGGGCAGTCCGGCTGCAGCTTCTGTTCTTTGCTGGCCTCCGCGGCGCAACTGTCCAGGTACTGCTTCACTTTGGCTGCGACCTCGTTTTTCAGGCGGTCCGTGGCCTCGGTTAGCAGGTTCAGCGGTGCTACCGGTGCGTCGCGGCCGGTGACGGTGGCGCGGGTGGCGGGGGCGGAAAAGTAGCGGCCGTTCAGGGACGCCTCGTACTCGCCGGGATAGAACACTGCGAAGCTGTTCTGCCCGTCCGGCATGTTCACCGGGATGCCGTTGAGCGTGGCTTCGCTGGAATTGACAACGGTGACGTCAACGGTGGGCAGCCTCGAGGGGACAAACGCCCAGGTGTCGAAGAAGATCCATTCGGTGCCCGTGCGTTCAAGGAGGAATTCGGTGCGGAGCCGGCTGCCGTCGATGGTGTATTCCAGCGGCACCATGACGCGGTTACCGGGACGTGGATCGGGGTCGCCTACGCTGATGTTGGACAGCCGCGAGACCGCCGTCTGGAGGGCTGTCCCGTCCAGCATGGCCGCGTTGCCGCCTGGAACGGTGGCCCGCAGGAGCCCCAGTGCCCTGCCGCCGTCGCCGCTTTGCAGGGCCTCCAGATATTCGCGTACAGGCTGCTGCGGGCTGGCTACGGTCTTGTTCACGACGTCTACCGCCACCACTCCCGCAGCCACGGCAAGCATGAGGCCCAGCAGCCAACCGGCCGCGATCCTCACCAACGCTTGACTCATCTGCACGCTTCCCACGTTACCGGTAAGCGTGCGCACGGCCTTGTCGGGCGACGTCACATGTGCTGCGCACCACGGGGACAGGGCGTACGACGGCGGCGCCAGCCATTGCGGGCCACGCCCACCCGGGTGGCTGGAACCGGAAGTCCTAGCGGCGGCGGCGCCGCGGGGAAGTACCGAACACTCCGCGCAGCAGTTCACGGCCGAGCTGCGTTCCGATGGAGCGGGCCACGCTCTTCAGCCCGCCGCCCAGGGCGTCGCCGAGCACAGCGCCGAGGTCGTCCGCGGAGCTGCGGTCCGGGCCGGAGGGGGAGCGGGGCGTGGAGTCCGGTACCGGCGCCGGCCGGCCGCGCGGGGCGGGCCTGCTGCTGGGCCGGCCGAGGATGTCCTCTTCGATGCGCCGGGCCTCGGCGTCGATGTCCATGTCTGCAGCGGAGTCCTCGGTCGCCGGATCCGGCGCAGCTCCCGCCCCGGCTGCCTGCTTGGACAGCTTCTCATAGGCCGACCGGTTGTCCACCGCCGTGCCGTAGCGCGCAAGCAAGCCCGAACCGGCCACGATGTCCTGGACGACGTCCGCCTCGCTGGGACCCATGACGGATTCCGGCGCCCGGAGCCGGGTATGGGCCACCGGGGTGGGCGCCCCCTTTTCGTTCATGACCGTGACCACGGCTTCGCCGATGCCCGCCGACGTCAGGGTCTCCTCGAGGTCGTAGTCGCTCAGGGGAAAGGTGGACACCGTGGCCTTGAGGGCCTTGGCGTCCTCGGGGGTAAATGCCCGCAACGCATGCTGGACCCGGTTGGCCAACTGCCCCAGGACTTCAGCGGGAACGTCCTTGGGCGTCTGGGTGACGAAGAAGATACCGACGCCCTTGGACCGGATCAGCCGGACGGTGGTGGTGATCGCGGCCAGGAAGGCCTTGGATGCGTCATTGAAGAGCAAGTGCGCTTCATCCAGGAAGAAGACGAGCTTGGGTTTATCCAGGTCGCCGGCCTCGGGCAGATCCTCGAAAAGGTCCGCCAGCAGCCACATCAGGAAGGTGGAGAAGAGCAGCGGCTTGGACTGGAGGGTTGGCAGCTCCAGGCAGGTAATGATGCCCCGCCCGTCCGGCGACGTGCGCATCAGGTCCGCGGTGTCGAACTCCGGTTCGCCGAAGAACAAATCGAGACCCTGGGCTTCGAGCGTGACCAGTTCCCGAAGGATCACTCCGGCCGTCGCCTTGGACAGCCCGCCGAGCTCCGCCAGCTGTTCCTTGCCTTCGGCGGACGTGAGGAACTGGATGACGGCCCGGAGATCCTTGAGGTCGGTCAGTTCCAGGCCGTTCTTGTCCGCGAAGTGGAAGATCAGCTGCAGGCTGGATTCCTGCGTGTCGTTCAGCTCCATGATCCGGGACAGGAGGATGGGGCCAAAGGAGGTGACCGTGGCCCGGACGGGAACGCCGGCGCCGTCCCCTCCGAGCGCCAGGAACTCCACCGGGAAGGTCCGCCCTTCCCAGTCCTGGCCGATCCCCTCGGTGCGCTCGCTGAGTTTGGGATTTCCGACGGCGGCCGTCGCCAGCCCTGAAAGGTCGCCCTTGATGTCAGCCAGGAACACGGGGACGCCGGTAGCGGAGAGCTGTTCCGCCATCATGTGCAGGGTGACCGTCTTGCCCGTTCCGGTGGCTCCGGCCACCAGCCCGTGGCGGTTCATCATGGCGAGCGGCAGGCGGACCGGCGCCTCCTTGTGAACCTGGCCGTCCACCACCGCCGCGCCGAGCTCAATGGTGGCACCTTCCAGGGTGTAACCCTTTTGGAGGGTTGCAAGCTTCTCTGCTGTGGATTTCCCGGCCATGCCCACAGCTTAGCGGCGCCGGCGGCCGGCTCTACCGCATCGTGTGGTCCGCGCGTTCGCGCCCAGGGTGAAAGCGGTGGAGAAGGCGGTCACGAACGCCTGCTGCAGTGCCCGCAGCATCGCGATCCCGCCCAGGAGCAGGACGAATTCCTTGGGGGTGGACAGCATCAGCCGGGTCAGGGTGGGGGCCAGCGCAGGCCAGTGCCGCCGGCCTGGTGATGCTCCAGGGGCTGCGTCAAACCAAGTAGTCCCCTTCCTCAACGCCCCAAAAATCGAGTACTTCCACCCAAAGTCAGGTGGGGGATTACGCGTGTGCTCCCGCGGACCCCGGCCCTAGGGTGAAGCTACTCTGCGGCCAGGGTGGCCTGCAGGCGTTGAGGGAGAAGCACATGGACAATTTGCTGGGCATTGGCGCGGCCGCGGGACGGCAGGGCCGTGGCGGTTTTCGGGTTGCGGCGGCACTCGCGGCGGCGGGGCTGGTGCTCGCCGGCGGCGGTATCGCGTTCGCGGACGACATCCACAACAACCTGGATTCAAGCATCGACGTGGATGCAGAGATCATGGCTCTGAATGTGGGCGGAGTACAGGGTGCTGCCACGCTGGCCCTGTCAACCACCGACGGCGACGGCAAGAATGGGTGCAACCTGACCGGTTCAACCACACTGACGTTGAAAATTGAATCGAGCAATTCGTCCGTGGCCACGGTATCCCCGGCCACCACTACGTTCACGTCGTGCGGTTTCACGCAGCCGCTGGCTGTCACTCCCGTCGGTGCGGGATCCGCCAACGTCACGGTGAGTATCGTCAGCAACACCACGCCTTACTCCTTCAACCTTGCCCCGGCGGCCTTCCGCGTGAATGTCGTCGCGCCTGCACCCGCCAACACGGCGCCGGTCCTGTCCATCTCCGGCGTGGCCAACGGGGCTTCCTATGCAAAGGGCTCGGTTCCGGCCGCCACCTGCCAGGTGACCGACACCGAGGACGGGAACAGCTCCTTCCCCGCCACGCTGGGCGTCGTTTCAGGCCCGGACGGCGCGTTCGGTGTCGGGACGCAAGAAGCAGCCTGCAGTTACACGGACGGTGGGGGAATCACCGTGGCGAGCAAGGTCACCTATGGCATCACGGATGCCACTGCTCCCGTGATCAGCTACACCCTTAACCCCGCCACCCCCGATGGTGCCAACGGCTGGTACAAGAGCGCTGTCGCGCTGGATTGGACGGTGACCGAAGGCGATTCGCCCAGCACGCTGATCCTGGCCGGCTGCGGAGACCGGACCGTCCCGGATGACCAGGTATCAACGGAGTACACCTGCGCCGCCAGCAGCAGTGGAGGCGCCGCAGACCCCGTGGCGGTGAGCCTGAAGAAGGACGGGACTGCCCCTGACCTCGGGTTCACCTCGAACCTGGGGGTGAGCTACTACGGATCCACTCCGGCAGTCCCGGGCTGCACTGCCCGTGACGACACCTCCGGGCTGGCCGGGCCGTGTGCAGTGTCCGGGTACTCCACCGCGGTAGGCGAGCACACGCTCACAGCCACTGCCACGGACCTGGCCGGCAATACTGCCACGATTAGGCAGAACTACGAGGTCAAAGCATGGACGGTCCTGGGCTTTTACCAACCGATCGATATGAACGGCATCCTGAACACGGTCAAGGGCGGCAGCACGGTACCGGCAAAATTCGAGGTCTTCGCGGGCAGCACTGAGATCACTGACCCCGCCCTCATGAAGTTCACGATGGGCCCCGTTGTCTGCGCCGAGAACGCCTCCACGGATGCCATCGAGACGACAGCGGCGGCCGGCAGTACCGCCGTCCGCTACGACGCGACTGCCGGCCAGTTTGTGTACAACTGGAAGACGCCTACGGGAGCCGGCAACTGCTACCAGCTCACCATGAAAGCGGCTGACGGCTCCTCAGTCAGTGCCATCTTCAAACTGAAGTAGACGCAGGCAGCCAGGAACAGCATGCGTCAGGCGGCCCGGCGAAGGCCGGGTCGCCTGACGCATGTGCCGCGGGCAGCGCTTCTGCGGCGGCCCGCTCAGGAAGTGGCTGCCGAAAGCTCCGCGTAAGTATCGTCGTCGAGCGTTACGCCCGCGGCGCCCATGTTTTCCTCGAGATGCTCCATGGAGGCGGTCCCCGGGATTGGCATGATGACGGCTGAATGGCGCAGTAGCCAGGCAAGCGCCACCTGTGAAGGAGTGGCGCCGAGGCGCGTCGCGGCAGCGTCCACCGGTCCGCCAGGCTGCGCGAGCTCACCGGCGGAAATGGGCGCCCACGGGATGAACCCGATGCCGTTGGCTTCGCTGTACTGCAGGACATCCTCCGAGCTGCGGTCCGTCAGGTTGTAACGGTTCTGGACCGTGGACACGGTGAAATGCCGGCTTGCGGCTTCGATCTCGGCCACGCTGACCTGGGACAGGCCCAGCGCGCGGACCTTGCCCTCGTCCTGGAGTTCGCGCAGGACAGCGAACTGTTCGTCGGCATCGACGGAGGGGTCGATCCGGTGCAGCTGCAACAAATCCAGGGTTTCGACCCGGAGCTTGCGCAGGCTCAGTTCTGCCTGCTGGCGCAGGTACTCCGGCCGTCCCAGCGGAATCCACTTGCTCGGCCCGGTCCGGGTGAAGCCCACCTTCGTGGCGATCTTCAGCCTGTCGCCGTACGGATGGAGGGCCTCGGCGAGGATTTCCTCGCTCACGTTCGGGCCGTAGGAATCGGCTGTATCGATGAAGTCAACACCGAGTTCGACGGCGCGGCGCACCAGGGCGATGGATGCGCCGCGGTCCGCGGGCTCGCCCCAGGTGCCGGGGCCGGTGATGCGCATGGCGCCAAAGCCGAGCCGGTGCACGGTTCCGAGGTCTTTCAGGTCGATCGTTGCGGACAGTTCGAGTTCCTTGGATGCTTTTAGGCTCATGTGGGCGGCAACACACCCCGGTGCGGCGATATTCCACGTGCCGCCCTCTGGTGACGAAAGTCCCGGCGATTGGCTGAAATAAGCCGCGCGCCGCCGTCGTTATGCCTTCCGTGTGCGCCGCGACCCGGCACGCAACCATTGCAGACGTTTGAAAGGCCGGCACCTGACGTGACTCTTCCCCTCTCCATCCTCGACCTGGCGACCATCGGGAAGGAGCAGACGGCGGCCGAGAGCCTGGCGGGCAGCGTGGCCATGGCCCAGAGCGCCGAGGAACTGGGGTACCGACGGGTCTGGTATGCCGAGCACCACAACATGTCGTCGATCGCTTCGTCGGCTACAAGCGTGTTGATTGCCCACGTGGCCGCTCACACCGAAAGCATCCGGCTGGGTGCCGGCGGCATCATGTTGCCGAACCACTCCCCGCTGACCATCGCTGAGCAGTTCGGCACGCTGGAAACGCTGCACCCCGGCCGGATTGACCTGGGCCTCGGCCGGGCGCCCGGCAGCGACCAGAACACCATGCGTGCGCTGCGGCGTGACCCGATGGCAGCCGACAGCTTCCCGCAGGACGTCCTGGAACTGCAGGGCTACCTCACCGGACCCACCCGCATCCAGGGCGTGGAAGCCACCCCCGGCAAGGGAACGAACGTGCCGCTCTACATTCTGGGCTCCTCCCTCTTTGGCGCGCGGCTGGCCGCGCAGTTGGGCCTGCCCTACGCATTCGCCTCGCACTTTGCCCCCGCGGCTCTGCAGGACGCGGTGGCGCTGTACCGGCGCGAGTTTCATCCGTCTGCCCAGCTGGATGCCCCGCACGTGATCGCCGGCGTCAACGTCATCGCCGCCGACTCGGCGTCCGAAGCGCAGGAGATGCTCCGGGCCACCAAGCGCGCCCGGGTTTCCTTGTTCTTTGGCGGCGGGCGCGAGTTCACCGACGACGAGGCCGACATGGTGCTCGATTCGCCGCAGGGCCAGCATGTTTCGCAGATGATGACCTATTCCGCCGTCGGCACCCCGGACGTGGTGCTGGAGTACCTGGACAGCTTCGGCCGGCACGCCGACGCGGACGAGCTTATCGTTGCCCACCAAAGTCCCGGCACCGCCGCGCGACTGCGGTCCGTGGAACTCCTGGCGCAGGCGGCAGGGCTGGTACGGGCCTAGGATCCCGACGCCCCGATTTATTAGAAGGGACTTCCGGAAAGCATTGACAAGCATCTACTGAACCGGTTTAGTTAAGGTTACTGAACCGGTTTAGTGATGCCCATCACTGACGTCTGAACAGCAAAGGACTCATGATGGCAGTGACGATCAGCGACGTTGCGCACGCAGCCGGGGTGAGCAAAGGCGCTGTTTCTTATGCACTCAACGGTCAGCCCGGAGTCAGCGACGCCACTCGCGAGCGCATCCTGCAGGTAGCCAAGGAACTGGGGTGGAAGCCCAGCCTGCGGGCAAAGGGCCTTTCCGTTGCGAAAGCGTACGCCCTGGGCCTGGTGGTGGCCCGTGACGCGAAGCTGCTCGGTACGGACCCCTTCTTCCCGGCCTTCATAGCCGGAATAGAATCCACGCTTGCCGAACATGACTACACTTTGGTGCTCAGCGTTGCCACGGCGCCTGGAGCCGAAGAGCGTGCCTACCGCAAACTCTCCGACGGCGGACGGGTGGACGGCGTGATCCTCACGGATGTGCGGCATGGTGATTCGCGCATCAAGCTGCTGCAGACACTTAAGATGCCGGCAGTGACGCTCAACAGGCCGGATGGGGAATCGCCGTTTCCTGCAGTCTGCATGGATGACACAGATGGCATAGCCGCAGCCGTAGAGCATCTGATCGCACTGGGACACAGCCGCATTGGACATGTGGGTGGTGGCCAGGAATACATCCACGGCCGGAGCCGGCGCCGGGCATGGGAATCCGCGATGGCGAGGGCCGGCCTCGACGTCGATCTCTTCGAATCGTCCGATTTCACGGCCTCCGGAGGGGCTGCGGCCACTGCGGAACTGCTCAACAGGCCTCAGCCGCCCACTGCCATCGTGTACGCGAACGACCTGATGGCAACATCCGGCCAGTCCTACGCGCAGTCCCGGGGCATCAATATTCCCGGAGACCTTTCGATCACCGGTTACGACAACGCCGAGTTCACCCAATACCTGAACCCTCCACTGACGACGATCTCCGCAGATCCAATGTTGTGGGGGCGGCAGGCCGCAAGCGTTCTGCTGAACCAGCTCAACGGGTCCCATACCGGCGATGACGTACACCTGCCTGCGCCCAAACTGCTGGTCCGCCGCTCAACCGGTCCGGCACCGCCCGCCTCAACGCCCACCAAGAATTCCCAAGAACCCTAAAAATTAAGGAGACGCAATGAAGCGCTTTACCAAGACAACACAGGTACTCTCGCTGGCAGCCATCGCCATCATGGGCGCCGGCCTCGCAGGCTGCGGGGGCGGCGGCGGGGAAAGCGGCGGCGGTGATTCCGTGACTGCTGCGAAAGGTCCCATCAAGATCTGGTACTCAAATAACGAGTTCGAGGTGAAGTGGGGCAAATCCATGGTCGAATCCTGGAACGCCGCCCACCCGGACGAGAAAATCGAGGCGCAGGAGATCCCTGCAGGCAAGAGCTCGGAAGAGGTTATCGGAGCTGCGATCACCGCCGGCAACGCCCCGTGCCTGGTGTTCAATACCGCGCCGGTGGCAGTGCCCCAGTTCCAAAAGCAGGGAGGCCTGGTGGCGCTGAACGATTTCCCTGACGGCGAGCAGTACATGAAGGACCGCACGGGCGATCTCGCCGATCAGTACAAGTCCTCCGATGGCAACACCTACCAGATGCCGTGGAAGTCGAACCCCGTGGTCCTTTTCTACAACAAGGACATCTTTGCCAAAGCAGGCCTCGACCCCGAGAACCCCAAGCTGGGCACCTATGACGAGCTGTTGGAAACTGCCCGGAAGCTTGTGTCCTCCGGCGCTGCCCCCAACGCCCTGTGGCCCTCGCCCGCCAGTGACTTCTTCCAGGCCTGGTTCGACTTCTACTCCTTCTACGCCGCCAACACTGATGGCAAACAGCTCGTAGAGGATGGCAAGGCCACTTTCGACAGCGAGGAGGGAAAGCAGGTTGCCGCCATGTTCAAGACCCTCTATGACGAGAAGCTCGCGTCCAAGGAGGTCTACCAGGGCGATTCCTTCCTCGAAGGAAAGGCTGCCATGTCGTTGGCGGGACCCTGGGCCATCGCGGCCTACAAGGACAAGCTGAACTGGGGAGCCGTTCCCGTCCCGGCAGCTGACGGGGGTGCTGATACCTTCACATTCTCCGACGCAAAGAATGTTGCAATGTACTCCGCATGCGAAAACCAGGGCACCGCCTGGGAGGTGATGAAGTTTGCCACCAGCGAGGAGCAGGACGGCAAGCTGCTGACGGAGACCGGTCAGATGCCCATGCGAAAGGACCTGACCACGGTCTACGCGGACTACTTCGAGAAGAACCCCGCCTACACCCAGTTCGCTGAGCAGGCCGCCCGCACCGTGGAGGTTCCCAACGTCCCGAACTCGGTGGAAGTCTGGCAGACTTTCCGCACCGCATACGCCAAGTCAGTGATCTTCGGCAACGAAAGCGTTGACGCTGCGTTCAAGGACGCTGCGGAAAAGATCAACCAGCTGGTAGCTGAAAAGTAGCGCTGACCCCTATGTCGCTGCGGTCTAAAGACGGGACCACCGTCGCGGAATCCGGTCACGCGAGGGCGGGGCGGCTGGGGCCAAGGAAGCTTAAGGGCATCCTTGGTGCCCAGCCGCTGGGACTGTTGTTCAGTGCCCCTTACGTTATTTATGTACTGGGTGTCCTGGCGTTTCCCTTGGGCTACGCCGTCTACATTTCCTTCCACGACTTTTTCTTCACGGCGCCGCGGGTCAAGGTGGAACGGCCCTTCGTGGGTGTGGACAACTACGTCACCATCCTGTCTGACCCAGCTGTCCAGCGGTCATTCCTGAACATCGGCGTGTTCCTGCTCATCAACGTCCCGCTCACCGTGGGATTGTCCCTGCTCCTGGCAAACGCGCTGAACCGGGTGACGAAGTTCCGGACTTTCTTTCGCCTGAGCTACTACGTTCCCTACGTGACGGCGAGTGTCGCCGTCGTCGGTGTCTGGCTCTTCCTGTTCCAACAGCACGGGCTGGTCAATTACCTGTTGGGGCCATTGGCACCCTCGCCCTCCTGGCTGGTCAACTCGTGGCTTGCCATGCCAACGGTAGCGCTGTACGTGACGTGGAAACAGCTAGGTTTCTTTATCCTGTTGTACCTCGCGGCGCTGCAGAACATTCCGGATGAACTCTATGAATCAGCGGCCGTGGACGGCGGCAGCAAATGGGTGCAGTTCTGGAATATCACCGTTCCAGGCGTTCGTCCGGCGAGCGTTCTGGTCACCCTCTTGGCCACGATTACCGGCGCGAACCTGTTTACCGAGCCCTACCTGTTGACCGGTGGCGGCGGCCCGGACGGCGCCTCTGCCTCGCCTGTGTTCATCATGTACCAGAAGGGGATCCTGCAGGGAAACCCCGACGTCGCGGCCGCACTGGGCGTGGTGCTGGTGCTCGGTGTGCTTCTGATCGCCCTCATCCAGAAACGCCTCGTGGGCGGAAAGGAGAGCTGATATGTCCGCTACCAACCTGCGTCCCGACTCGGGCGTGGAGAAACGGCGTAATCTTGGCCTCGGCGGGTTCCTTCTGCTGGGACTAGGAGCGTTCGTATTCCTCTTCCCCTTCTACTACATGCTGGTCGGGTCGCTGCAGGCTTCTCCTGATACGTCGGTGGCGGGGGCCTTCCCGAACCCGGCCAACATCACCGGAAAAAACTATGCGGCCATCAACGGGTCGATCAACCTGTTCCAGGGATTGCTCAATTCCGGTATCTTCACCGGCGGAGTCATCCTCTTCACGGTGGTCTTCGGCCTGTTGGTGGGCTACGCCCTGGCGCAGATGCAGTTCCGGGGCCGCGGCTTCGTATTCGGCATGATGCTCCTGGTCCAGATGGTCCCGTTCCAGCTGCTGCTCATTCCCCTCTACGTGATGATCGTCCGCGACTACGGGCTGGCAGACAGTTTCCTGGGAATGATCCTGCCCTTCGCCATCAACTCCACTGCGGTTTTCGTCTTCCGCCAGTATTTCCTGCAACTGCCCTCGACCTTGTTCGAAGCTGCCAGGATTGATGGCGCCTCCGAGCTTCGGATCCTGTGGCAGATTGCCATCCCGCTGGTCCGTCCGGCGATCGTTACCGCGGTGCTGCTGACCTTCATCGGTCCGTGGAACGAATTCCTGTGGCCGTTCCTGGTCACGAAGGACCAGTCCCTCCAACCACTGGCTGTATCCCTGGCCAATTTCATCTCCAACATCGCCGGCCAGGCGGGCAACCCCTTCGGCGCGATCCTGGCCGGGGCCTGCGTACTTGCAGCACCCGCGATCGCACTCTTCATCTTCTTCCAGCGACAGTTTATTTCCACCAATATCGGTTCCAGCGTAAAGGGCTAATCCATGACTTCAGCACTTCCCACCGTCCCCTTCACCCTCACCCGGGCCGGCGTCATCATGGCGCCCGAGCCAGGTAACGACTTCGAAGCAGAAGGCGTCCTTAATCCGGCCAGCGGCCGCGGCCCTGACGGAGAGCTGTACTTGCTGCCCCGCCTGGTGGCCAAAGGCAACGTGTCCCGCGTGGGCCTCGCCAAAGTGACCATCAATGATGACGGTGTGCCGAGCGGCGTCGTACGTGAAGATGTGGTGCTGGCGCCGGACGAAGGGTGGGAACGCGGCATGAACAACGCCGGCACCGAAGACCCGCGCACCACCTGGGTTCCGTCCCTGGGCAAGCACCTGATGACGTACGTGGCCTACGGTCCGCTGGGTCCGCGTTTGGCATTCGCCCATTCGGAGGACCTCCGGAACTGGGAACGCCTGGGCCCCTGTTTCTTCGAGTACCAGGCAGATCTGTCCATGGACCTGAACCTCTTCCCGAACAAGGACGCGGTCTTCTTCCCGGAACCGGTGAAGGATCCAGACGGCGTCCCCTCCTACGCCATGTTGCACCGCCCCATGTGGGACCTCGGCTGGATCCGTCCCGGTGAAGGCGAGCACCTGCCCGCCGGCGTCACGGATAACCGCCCCGGCATCTGGATCTCCTACGTGCCCGTGGCTGACGTCGAGCGTGATCTCAGCAACCTGGTGCACATGGGCAAGCACCGCCTGGTGGCACTCAGTGAGTTTTCCTTCGAGGAACTTAAGATTGGCGCCGGACCGGCGCCTTTGCGGGTGGACGAAGGCTGGCTCCTGATCCACCACGGTGTGGCCGGCAAGATGGCCGCCTCCGCCTTCGACCAGCAGCAGAACGTGAATTACACGGCTGCTGCCATGATCCTGGACGCCGACGACCCGTCCAAGGTTATTGCCCGCAGCGACAAGCCCCTGCTGGCACCTGAGACCGAGGACGAAATCTCCGGAATCGTGCCCAACGTGGTGTTTCCCACCGCCATTGAGAAGATCGGGGACCAGCTCTTTGTGTTCTATGGCATGGCGGACTCCAAAATCGGTGTCGCCAAGCTGGAAAGGATCTAGCGCCATGATCCGTGAAAGCAAGTCCTTGGGCCGGGTCGCCGCAGCGGTGGCTGCCTCCATACTGGCCGTCTCAGTGCCTGCCGGTGCCTCGACGGCGGCACCCGCTGCCCCGCCGTCGACCGTCGGTGCGGTCACTGCACCCTCGGCCCCCGTCCTGGCCAACGGTGGAAAACTGGCCAACACTGACCACCTGGACTTTTTGCTGGACTCCGTCCCCCTGCCTGCCGTGCCCGGCCATACGACCTACCGGCTGGAGCAGGACCCCTCGGCCGAAGCGCCATGGACGTACGCTGACAGAAACGACGACGGCACTTACACCAGGGTTGGCGGCGGGAACCTGGACCCGGCTACCGGCCACTGGACCCAAGGCGCCTACAATGCGGACGATATCTCCCGCGCCGCCGTTGTGTACCTGCGGCACTGGCAACAGACGGGGGACCCGGCCAGCAAGGAGCATGCCTTCCAGACGCTGCGTGCGCTGACCTACCTGCAGACGGTGGACGGCCCGAACGCCGGCAACGTGGTCCTCTGGCAACAGGCTGACGGGAGCCTGAACCCGAGCGCCATCCCGGTTGAATTGCCGGATCCGTCCGACTCGGCCGAATCCTACTGGTTGGCCCGCACCGTATGGGCACTCGGCGAAGGTTATGCGGCGTTCGAAGGGGCGGACCCCGGGTTCGCCGCCTTCCTGCAGGAGCGCCTGCACCTCGCGTTGGGCGCACTGAACCGCCAGTCCCTCTCCAAATATGGAACGTTCGACACTGCCGATGGCGTCCAGGTCCCGGCCTGGCTTATTGCCGGCGGCGCGGATGCCTCGGCCGAGGCGGTATTGGGCTTGGCCGCCTACGTTGAGACGGTTCCTTCCGATGAGGCAGCCACCACGGCACTGACCCAATTGAGCGAGGGCGTGGCCGCGATGTCCTCCGGCTCGGCCACCGAATGGCCGTTTGGCGCCATCATGCCCTGGAACAAATCCCAGAGCCTCTGGCACGCGTGGGGTGGTATGGCTCCGGCAGCCGTGGCCACAGCATCCTCGGTCCTGGACAGGGATGATCTGTTGACAGCGGCGGTAAAAGACACCGCGCAGTTCATGCCGCAGCTCCTGGCCGCCGGTGGACCAAACAACGCATGGAGCCCCACCCCCGGGGAGGCCCAGATCGCCTACGGGGTGGATTCACGCGTCCAAAGCCTCGTGGCCACAGCCGAAGCCGCCGGCGCTCCGGGCCTCCTGGATCTTGCCGCCATCGCGGCGGGCTGGTTCTTCGGTGCCAATCCCAACGGCGCCCCCGCCTACAACCCCGCCACCGGTACGACGATCGACGGGATCGAACCCGACGGCCGTGTGAACCCGAACTCCGGAGCCGAATCCACGATCCACGCCCTGCTCACTATGCTGGCCCTCGATGCCGACCCGGAACTTCGGGCCAAAGCGATGGGGATCAGCGTTACAAAGGAAACGAAGGGACTGAGTGTGGTGGAAGCCGAAACCGGCACCATCACCGGAGCGGGCTCCGTGGTGCGGCCGCCCTCATCCTGGACCGGTGAAGCCAACATTTCCGGAGGTGCGTACGTGGAGCTGAAGGCCGGGGATACGTTGACCATCCCGATGCCTGCGGCGGACCAGCCCAGCAACATTTTCCCCATCGTGAACCAGAGGCTCGCACCCTCCGGCTCCACAACCTGGTCTTCGGCCAAGGGGCCGCTGGGTACCACCGCGAACGGAGGTGCAGGAGCACAGGGCATCACCGACGCCCCGGGCATCCTCTTCCCCTTCGCCCTGCGGCGCGCGCTTTCCGGCGGGCTGACCTCGGTCACTGCCAGCACGGACGGGCAGGCGGCTCTGGATGCCCTGCTGGTCCAGCCCCTGATTTCCACCGTGTCGGTCGACGGTTCCGGCGGTGAGGCTACCCTCTACGTCAGCGCGGCCAAGAGCACCATCATTAAACCGGTACAGGTCCCGGCCGGGTTTGTGCTGGAACAGCAGCAGTATGACAGCGCCGGCAGGCCGGTGCAGGGAAACCGCGACACCGCCCGGGCCAGTAACGTCGCAGTCGCTCCCGGTGGCTTCACCTGGGTGACGTTAGTCCGTAGCTGATGTCCACCACGGCGGGCCCTGGGTCCGGCGGCTTAGCAGGCAATTAGTGAACAGGAAGTTTCCATGCAGAAAATCAACACCGGGGCGCTGCTCGCCAGCTACGAGGGGGCGCTCACGTTCAGCAATCCGCTGACGGATGCCATCTCCACTGAGCAGTTCTCCGCCGAGTACGCCGAACGCCCGGAGTGGGCAGTGGGCCCGTTCCGCAAGGATGATTCCCTGACTTTCCGACAGGTCCAGGACTGGGACGACCCCACCGGCATCGGATGGACAGCGGATTCCATCTTCAATCCGTCCATCATGGAACACGACGGCAAGCTGTACCTCTTCTACCGTGCATCGCCGCGCAAGGAGTCAGTCTCCAGCCGCATTGGCGTTGCCGTCCTCGATCCCCAGACCGGGTGGCAGGACAATCCGTCCAATCCGGTGATCTACCCCACCCTGGACAACGAGATCCTGGGTTGCGAAGACCCCAAGGTATACCTGTCCGATGGCCGGTACTACATGTTCTACAACGGGATCTGGACCATCGACCACAGCGATGAGCAGGCCGGTCAGATGTCCGAGGCCTATCCTTTGGGCGATGTTGGGTGCGACATCAACGTTGCCGTCTCAGATGACCTGGTCCATTGGGAAAAGCTCGGCCTGGCAGTCCCCCACGAGATTTCACGGTACTGGGCGAAAGGGGCCGTCATCCCGCGAAACTCCCGCGGCGAAGCCGTCAAGATCGGGGGGCACTACCTGATGTATTTGTCTGAAGGCTGCGGTGGGACCACGCACGTCGGACGGTCCTCCGATCTGGTGAACTGGACATTTGAGCCGCAGGACTACCTGGACCTTGAACCGCTGGACGGCTCATTGCACGAGGTGGCCTGCGCCATCGTCAATGAAGGGGAGCGGACCGAGCTGGTTCTGGATTTTTTCTACGCCGACGCCAACGGCGATTTTGCCGCGGCGCAGGCGCTGTATTCCATCGACCAGCCCTTCACACAGAAAGCGATCAACGAGGGCGGATCCCTTGCCTGGGGAGGGCTGCTCAAATTCGAGGGCAGCTGGATGTTTGCCCAAGGCTGGGATGCTCCCAAGGGGTCCAGGGAGATGTACTTCTATCGCGCCGATCAACGCTAGCGTCCGTAGCGGGACCCGGCCGCGTCACGTCAGCAGCAGCGCCACACCGATCATCGCCGGCACCGCCACGATAGTGGTGATCAGCACCGTGTCCTTGGCCACGGTCAGGCCCGTGTTGTACCGGCTAGCGGCGACGAAAACGTTCTGAGCCGTGGGCAGGGAGGACGTGACCACGACGGCGAAGAGCGCCTGGCCGTCCATGCCCAGGCCGAAGCGGGCAAACAGGTAGGCAAGCGCCGGCTGGATGCCCAGCTTGAACAGCGTGGCCAGGAGGGTGTCCGCCCGCCGGGCGGTGGAGGCCTGGAGGGGCCGGGTGCCGTGCAGGCTCATCCCGAAAGCGATCAGCATGGCCGGGATCGCTGCGCCGCCGATCAGGTGGATCGGCTCCATCACCAGCGCGGGAACGTCCCACCCGGTGCCTGCCACGATGAGCCCCAGCGCTGATCCGACAATCATGGGATTCCGCAGGATCATCACCACGAAGCCCAGGGGAGTGGTGCGGTGGCTGCTGGTGCTTGAATCCAGCAGCATCAGGAACAGCGGAGTGAAGAAGGCGAGCTGGAAGATCAGGAGGGGTGCGACGTAGCTTGCGTCCCCCAGGACATATACCGCGATCGGAATACCCAGGTTTGCGGAGTTGGCCAGCGACGCAGCCATGGAGGACATCAGCGATTCAGGCAGCGTGCGCTTGAACCAGAACTTCACTACGGAGAAGTAGATCGCCGCGCTGGTCACCGCAGCCACCGCCGTCACCAGGAGCGGCTCGGCGAAGACGTCCTCGAGACGGGCCTCGCTGAGGGTTTCAAACAGCAGCGCAGGGCTGGCCACAAAAAACGTGAGCGCGCTGAGGACGGGCCGTGCGTTCTCTCCCAGGACGCGGTTCCGGCCCACGAACCAGCCCACCATGATGATGGACCACACCACGAAGAATCCGGCCAGGACGCCTAGCAAGGATCACCCGCGAGGGTGCGGCGGAACGCCGTACCGGGGTTCACTCTCCGGTTACAGGGCCGCGTTGTTGAGGGCGTGCGGCGGGCGTAGCATATCGGGGGTCAGACCCTCGGCGGGGTCGCTGCCCAACTGGACGATCTTGTTGTCCCGGTCCACATGAACCACCTTGGGCTGGTACGCGTTCGCTTCCTCGGTGGTCATCTGCGCATAGGTGATCAGAATGACGAGGTCGTTCTCGTGCATCAGGTGCGCGGCTGCGCCGTTGATGCCGATGACGCCGGAGCCGCGCTCGCCGGCGATCGTGTAGGTCTCCAGGCGTGAACCGTTGGTGATGTCCACAATCGAGACAAGCTCGCCGGGCAGGATGTCGGCAGCCTCCAGCAGGTCCAGGTCAACGGTGACCGAACCTACGTAGTGCAGGTCAGCGTGCGTGACAGTGGCCCGGTGGATTTTTGATTTGAACATTGTTCGATTCATAACTGCATCAGTTTAGCCCGGCGGGCGGGCGGGCGCAGTGACGCACGGAACAGTGACGCAGCAGCGGCCCCTGCGCACCGAGGGGGTGCCTGACAGCCGGGAGCGTACGACGACGGCGCTCACCCGGCGGCGTGCCCCGCCACAGCTTCGGCGGCCGCGGCCAGGGTTTCCCGGGCGGCCAGGATCGCCGGCCGCTTGGCGCTGGAGCGGCGCACGGACGTGAAGATCGTCCGGTGCGGCTTGCCGGGAAGCTCCAGGAGCCGGGCCGTCGTGCCGCGGCCGGTCCAGACCAGGTCCGGCATCAGGGCCACGGCGTTTCCGGACTCGATGAGGCGGATCTGCGCCTGCAGGTCAGCCGTCTCAAACCGCACGTCCGGCTCGAACCCGGCGCTGCGGCAGGCCTGTTCCGCCCAGTGGCGTGATGCGGCACCCCGCGGTTCCATGACCCACGGGAGTTCCGCGGTGTCCTCGATCGCGCGGATCTGTGCGCCGCCGTCGGACGCGGGAACAGCGAGGCGGATGGCGTCCGTGGTGAGCTTGACGCGGTCCAGCTCCGGATATCGCGGGGCGGCGTGGCCGGGGTACTGCTCGGCGATCACCAGGTCAAAGTCGCGCGCCCACGTTTCGTGGAGGGCGGTCTCCGGCTCGCGCTGGATCATCTCGATCCGCACCTCGGGGTACTCCAAGGTCATCCGCGTCAGCGTCTCCGGCATCAGCGCAAGTGCGGCCGACTGAAACACCGCGATCTTCACCGTGCCCGTGACGGTGGTGAGTGACGCGGCGAGGTCCGCTTCCGCCTGTTCCATGGTCTGCAGCAGCTGCGCGGTGTGCGCCACGAGCACCTCCGCCTGCGGCGTGAGCTGCACGCGCCGGCCCGTCTTCCGGAGCAGTTCGACGCCCACCTCCTTCTCCAGAAGGGCGAGCTGCTGCGAAACCGACGACGGGCTGTACTGGAGTGCCTCAGCCACCTCGGCAAGCGTCCCCCGGATGCTCAGTTCGCGGAGGAGGCGGAGCCGGCGGACATCAAGCATCAAGGAATCCTTACCAAAGCTAACGAATATAGATTAGGAGGAGTCACTTTATCTAATGCAACGGCGCTTGCATACTGTTGGAACCGAGTTACCCCTGCCGCAGCCGTCCCGCGCCGCGGCAGGCACGCACGAGCAGGAGTTCCTGATGAGCAGCAGAGACATGTCCCAATCAGTCATGCGGCGCAAGCCGATCGACGACATCGAGGAAGAGAACAAGCACAGCGGTCTCTTCAAATCCCTGGGGCTCTGGCAGCTCACGGCGATCGGCGTTGGCGGCATCATCGGCGTCGGCATCTTCTCGCTGGCCGGCCTGGTCGCTGCGGGCAGTGAGGGCAACCCCGGCGTGGGACCGGCCGTGCTGTTCTCCTTCCTGATCGCAGGTCTCGCCTCGGCAGCCGCGGCGTTGTCCTACGCCGAGTTTGCAGGCATGATTCCGCGCGCCGGTTCCGCCTATACCTACGGATACGTGGCGCTTGGCGAGATCATCGGCTGGTTCATCGGCTGGGACCTGCTGCTGGAGTACATCGCCATCGTGGCCGTGGTGGCCATTGGCATTTCGGGTTACTTCGACGCCTTCCTCTCGGGCATCGGGATCCACATGCCACTCTGGATGACCTCGACGGCGGATGAGGGCAAAGGCGGCATCGTCAACATCCCTGCCATCCTGGTCTGCCTCTTGGTCACCTGGATCCTGTCCCGCGGCACCAAGGCCTTTGGTCGGTTCGAACTGGTGGCCGTTGCCATCAAGGTGGTGCTGATCCTCTTCATCATCGGGCTGGGCGTCTTCTACATCGACACCAACAACTACAACCCGTTCATGCCCAGCGGGTTCGGTCCCGTCCTGGCCGGTGCTGCGACCGTCTTCTTCGCCGTGTTCGGTTACGACGCCATGAGCACCGCGGCTGAGGAAGCCACCGACGGCAAGAAGCACATGCCCAAGGCCATCATCCTGTCGCTGATTGTGGCCATGCTGCTGTACGTTGCCGCAACGTTGGTGCTGACCGGCATGCAGAACTACAGCGAGATCGACCCCAAGGCGGGCTTCGCATCCGCATTCACTTCCGTGGGACTCCCCGTCATTGCCACGATCATCTCCGTGTTCGCGGTGCTGTCCATCCTCACCGTAATGCTCACCTTCCTGCTGGGCGTCACCCGCGTTTGGTTCGCCATGAGCCGGGATGGCCTGCTGCCCGGCTGGTTCGCGAAGACCGATCACCACGGCACTCCGCAGCGCGTCACCTGGATCGCCGGCATCGCGTCCGCCTTCCTGGCCGGCGTTTTCCCCATCAAGGAAGTGGCCGATCTGACCAACATCGGCATCCTGGCGGCGTTCGTCGTCGTCTGCCTCTCGGTGATCATCTTCCGCTACAAGCGGCCCGACGCGCCGCGCACCTTCCGCCTGCCGCTGATGCCGCTGGTACCGGCATTCGGTGTGGTGGCCTCGGCGTTCCTGATGCTGCAGCTCCACTGGGAGACCTGGGTGCGCTTCGGCGTGTGGCTGGTTATCGGCCTGGCCATCTACTTCTTCTACGGCCGCCGCAACTCGCTGATGAACCCCAACAGCCCGCGGCACGAGGAGATCGTGGAGATGCACCGCCCGCTTCCGTAAACCCGCCCCGGACGCTCTCTCACTTAACGTCGGTTACGCCCGGGCGCTCTCTCACTTAACGTCAGGTAGACCCGGACGCTCTCTCACTTAACGTCGGTTACGCCCGGGCGCTCTCTCACTTAACGTCAGGTAGACCCGGACGCTCTCTCACCCCAAATAGGCGGTGAGAGAGCGTTTCCGGTTTTTCGGCATCAAGTGGGAGAGCGTCCCTGCTTTTGTTGCATTAGGTGAGAGAGGGTCGCCGCGGAATCATTGGGTTTTCTAATCTGTATTGCTTAGAAAAGATCGCTTTATCTTATGTGAATCCCGGCTCATACTGATGGAAAGACCTCCTAGATCCACAGGAAAGAACGGGAAAACCATGACCCACGTTGCTATCGAACCTGCAGTCGCCGGCGGCACCGCGCCGCGGACTGTCGACGTCGATGTCCCCCAGGCCAAAGCGCTCGCCGCTGACGCTGTCGCACTGGTCCGCCGCTGGCTGACCGAGGCCTCGAGGGTTCCCGTGGACGCCTCGGCACAGCAGCTCGCCGGCGTCCTCAAGGACCCGAACGGCCTCGAGTTCACCGTCGGCTTCGTGGACGGCGTGGTCCGCCCCGAAGACCTGAACGTCGCCGCCCGCAACCTCGCCAAACTGGCCCCCAAGGTTCCGGCCTTCCTGCCCTGGTACATGCGCAGCGCCGTCGCCCTCGGTGGCACTATGGCGCCCGTCCTCCCGCAGGTGGTCATCCCGGTAGCCCGCAAAGTCCTGCGCGAAATGGTGGGCCACCTGATCGTGGACGCCACCGACGCCAAGCTCGGCCCGGCCATCGCCAAGATCAAGAAGGACGGCATCAAGCTCAACGTCAACCTTCTTGGCGAGGCCGTCCTCGGTGAACACGAGGCCTCCCGCCGGCTCGAGGGCACGCACACCCTGCTGGCCCGCCCGGACGTGGACTACGTGTCCATCAAGGTCTCCTCCACCGTTGCCCCGCACTCCGCCTGGGCCTTCGACGAAGCCGTGGAGCACGTCGTCGACAAGCTCACCCCGCTGTTCCAGCGCGCCAATTCCTTCGCCCGGCCCGGCAGCACCACCGGCGGCAGGGCCAAGTTCATCAACCTGGACATGGAGGAGTACAAGGACCTGGACATGACCATCGCGGTCTTCACCCGGATCCTGGACAAGCCCGAGTTCAAGAACCTCGAGGCCGGCATCGTGCTCCAGGCCTACCTCCCGGACGCGCTGTCCGCGATGATCCGCCTCCAGGACTGGGCCGCTGAGCGCCGCGCCAACGGCGGTGCCGCCATCAAGGTCCGCGTGGTCAAGGGCGCCAACCTGCCCATGGAGCAGGTGGAATCCTCCCTTCACGACTGGCCGCTGGCAACCTGGGGAACCAAGCAGGACTCCGACACCAGCTACAAGAGCGTCATCAACTACTCGCTGCACCCCGAGCGGATCAAGAACATCCGCATCGGCGTGGCCGGCCACAACCTGTTCGACATCGCCTTCGCCTGGCTCTTGGCCAAGCAACGCGGCGTAGAGTCCGGCATCGAATTCGAGATGCTGCTCGGCATGGCGCAGGGCCAGGCCGAGGCCGTCAAGAAGGATGTCGGCTCGCTGCTGCTCTACACCCCCGTAGTCCACCCGTCCGAGTTCGATGTGGCCATCGCCTACCTGATCCGCCGTCTGGAAGAGGGCGCCAGCCAGGACAACTTCATGTCAGCGGTCTTCGAGCTGAGCGAAAACGAAGCCCTGTTCGAACGCGAAAAGCAACGCTTCCTGTCCTCCCTGGAAGCCCTGGACAACAGCGTGCCGCCGGCCAACCGCCAGCAGAACCGCAACCTCCCGCCGGTCCCGATGCCGCATGACAGCTTCGAGAACACGCCCGACACGGACCCCGCACTGCCGGCCAACCGGGACTGGGGCCGGGCCATCCTGGAACGCGTTCCCACTTCCACGCTGGGCAACGCCTCGGTCAAAGCCGCCTTCATCAACGACGAAGCCACGCTCAATGCCGCCATCCAGACCGCCGTCGAAAAGGGCAAGGCCTGGGGTGAACTTTCGGGCAATGAGCGCGCCGAGATCCTGCACCGCGCCGGTGACATCCTCGAGGCCCGCCGTGCCGACCTCCTTGAAGTCATGGCCAGCGAAACGGGCAAGACCATCGACCAGGGCGACCCCGAGGTCAGCGAGGCAGTGGACTTTGCCCACTACTACGCCGAATCGGCGCGCAGGTTGGACGCGGTCGACGGCGCCACGTACGTTCCGGCGAAGCTCACCGTCGTGACCCCGCCCTGGAACTTCCCGGTCGCCATTCCGGCAGGTTCCGCACTGGCGGCACTCGCGGCGGGGTCCGCCGTCGTGATTAAGCCTGCCAAGCAGGCCGCACGCAGCGGCGCCGTGATGGTGGAGGCGCTGTGGGAAGCAGGCGTCCCCAAGGACGTGCTGACCATGGTGCAGCTGGGGGAACGTGAGCTCGGCAAGCAGCTCATCAGCCACCCGGCGGTGGACCGCGTGATCCTCACCGGCGGCTACGAGACTGCCGAACTGTTCCGTTCGTTCCGCAGGGACCTGCCGCTGCTGGCCGAAACCAGCGGGAAGAACGCCATCATCGTCACCCCCAGCGCGGACCTGGACCTGGCGGCCAAGGACGTGGCCTACTCCGCGTTCGGCCACGCCGGCCAGAAGTGCTCAGCGGCCTCACTGGTGATCCTGGTGGGCTCCGTGGCCAAGTCCAGGCGTTTCCACAACCAGCTGATCGACGCCGTCACCTCGCTCAAGGTGGGCTACCCTGAGGACCCCACCAGCCAGATGGGCCCCATCATCGAGCCCGCCGGCGGCAAGCTGCTGAACGCGCTCACCACCCTGGGCGAGGGCGAAACGTGGGCCGTTGAGCCCAAGCAGCTGGACAACAGCGGCAGGCTGTGGAGCCCTGGGGTGCGCTACGGCGTCAAGCGTGGTTCCTACTTCCACCTCACCGAGTTCTTTGGGCCGGTCCTGGGCGTCATGACGGCAGAGACCCTGGAAGAGGCGATTGCCATCCAGAACCAGGTCGAGTACGGCCTTACCGCAGGCCTGCACTCCCTCAACTCTGAGGAACTCGGGATCTGGCTGGACTCCATCCAGGCGGGCAACCTCTACGTGAACCGCGGCATCACCGGTGCGATCGTGCAGCGCCAGCCGTTCGGTGGCTGGAAGAAGTCCGCTGTCGGTGCGGGCACCAAAGCCGGCGGACCCAACTATCTGGCTGGCCTGGGCGACTGGGTTTCCGCGGAGAGCACGGCCAGGGCCGAGGTTACCAACCCCGGCGTACGGCGCCTGCTCAACGCCTCAGGTCCCGCGCTGGAGACTGCCGAACTCGAGTCGGTGCAGCGTGCGCTGGCCTCCGACGCCGCGGCCTGGGCCGAAGAGTTCGGTACCGCCAAGGACGTCTCCGGCCTGAGCGCCGAACGCAATATTTTCCGCTACCGCAACCTGCCGGTCACCATCCGACTCTCCGAAGGCGAGCCGCTGGCGCACCTGGTCCGGACTGCGGCAGCCGGGATCCTGGCAGGCTCCGCGCTGACGGTGAGCACCGCCGTCGAACTTCCCGCCCAGGTGCGCGCCGTGCTCACCGGCCTGGACGTCAGCACCACGGTGGAGTCCGACGCCGAATGGCTGGCATCCGCAGCCCGGCTCGCCGTGGCGGGCAAGCTCTCGGGAGCGCGCATCCGCCTCATCGGCGGCGACGCGGCGGCGCTGGCGGAGGCCACGGATGGCCGTCCGGACCTGGCCGTGTACGCCCACCCGGTCACCGAGTCCGGGCGCGTGGAGCTGCTGCCGTTCCTGCACGAACAGGCCGTCAGCATCACCGCCCACCGGTTCGGCACCCCGAACCACCTGTCGGACGCGCTGATTTAGCCAAAAACAAGGCCGGGCAACCACTTTCCGTGGTTGCCCGGCCCGCTGTCTAAATGCTGTCAGCCCAGATACCAGCCGGGCGGCGTCCAAGTGAGCGGCACGCTGTGGGCCGAGAAGTCCTCGCAGCCGGTACAGGTGTAGGCCACCTCGCCGAGGGTGGTGACGGTGCCGTCGCTGCGGTAGGTGGGCGGGATGTAGGACTCAAGGTAGATGAACTCGTCGGTGCGGCACTTGTCGCAGGTGGGCTTGCCGATATATCCGGAGTCCACGGTTGCCCTGCCGGTGCCGAGCGTGGACTGGCGCGTGGCCGGGCGCGCGGGGGTGTGCGGCCTTGCATGGGCCGCGGCGGGGTGAATGTTCCTGGCTGTCGTCATTGGCTGCCTGTCCCGGGCGCTGAACCTGGCGTGCAGGGGCGCGCTCGTGTTGCTGAACCGGCCTGCTGCTTGACCTTGGGAAAATCAGCATAGTGGAGCAAGGTTCACTCATCAATGGTTAAGGCTGCTTCAGTGCGCGGCCCAGGATGGCCTGGATCAGTGCATCCACCACCTCTGTATTGGCCAGGGGGTTGCGGATCAGGGTGAAATCGACATCGCCCACCGGCGGCAGGTCGAAGCGCCTGGTGATGATCCTCAGGTCGTCCGGAACCAGCGACGACGGCATCACGGCTACGCCAATGCCGGCCCGGACCGCGGCCAGGACGCCGCTGATTTGCCGGGTAGTGCAGGTAATGCGCCAGGTCAGGCCGCGGGCCTCCAGCGCGTCGATGGCCAGCTTCCGGCTCAGGCTCGGTGCCGGGTACGAAATCAGCGGCACGGGGTGGCCCGGCTCAAGGGCGGTCTGTTCCAGGCCCACCCAGGCGAATGAGTCGTGCTGCACCGGCGTGCCCTCCTTGGCTCCCGCCACCCACTTGACGAAGACCAGGTCCAGTTGGCCGGCGTTGAGCCGCCGGTAGAGCTGGTCACTTTGGCCGACCGTGAGCTCCAGGTTGATCTGCGGATACACCTGGCGGAAGTCACGAAGGATGCGGGGCAGGCCGGTGATGGCCAGGTCGTCAGCCGTTCCGAAGCGCAGCCGCCCCCGCATCGCGGACCCGGAGAAATAGCGCGCCGCGGCATCGTGGGCAGACAGGATGGTGCGGGCGAAGCCTGCCATCGCGTCTCCGTTGTCCGTAAGCCGGACGTCGCGGGTGTCCCGCGCGATCAGCCCCCGTTTGGCTGCAGCTTCGAGCTTCCGGACGTGCTGGCTGACAGTGGGCTGGGCGAGGCCCAGCCGTTCGGCCGCCTTGGTGAAGCTCAGGGTTTCCGCCACGGCCAGGAAGGAGCGGAGCTGGGCTGGGTCAAACACGTCGGGACCTCCGGAAGCGGCCAGTAACCGGGCTATTACATATTGCAATGGGATTTATAGGGGCGATACCCCTCCATAATCACGTGCACCCACCCTAGCGTTAAGCGCATCCCGACCGCCCGCTTTGTGAGGACATCCCTGTGGCATCCCACGCGCCGTCTCCGGCCACCGCCAGCCAGCCCGTCATCGACTCTGCGCTCCACCAAACCCAGCCCGTCGCCGTCGTCCCCCAGCATCTTCCCTGGCGGCACACGTTCATTTCGCTGAAGGTCCCGAACTTCCGCATCTTTGCCGTCGGCCATTTTGTTGCCGTCATCGCCCTGTGGATGCAGCGCATCGCCCAGGACTGGCTGGTTCTGCAGCTGTCCGGTTCCGTGACCGCGGTGGGCATCACCGTTGCACTGCAGTTCCTGCCGTCCCTGCTGTTGGGACCCTGGGGCGGCGTGGTGGCAGACCGGTTCGCCAAGCTGAAGGTGCTGATTCTCTGCCAAGCGATGGCCGCCGTCCTTGCGGCAGCCCTTGCGGCACTGGCCCTCACCGGCGCCATCGAGGTGTGGCACGTCTACGTGATCGCGCTGGTCCTTGGCCTGGTCACGGTGCTGGACCAGCCCGCCCGCCAGGTCTTCGTGCACGAACTGGTGGGACCGGCGTATCTTCGCAACGCGATCAGCGTCAACTCCACCACTTTCCAGCTGGGCGGGCTGATCGGACCTGCCCTGGCCGGCATCCTCCTGACGGCAGTGGGCGCGGGCTGGGCCTTTGCCGCGAACGCTGCGGCCTGCTGTTCCACGGTGGCGGCCCTCCTGCTCCTGCGGAGGGACCAGCTGCACGTCAGCCCGCCGGTTTCCAAGAGCAAGGGCATGCTCCGCGCGGGACTCCGCTATGCGCTGGGCAAGCCCACGATCTTCTGGCCGTGGCTGATGGCCGGGTTCATTGCCGTCTTCGCCATGGGACTGCCTGTGGTGCTCGCAGCCTTCGCCGACCACGTCTTCGACATCGGCGCCAGCGGGTACGGGCTCCTCAACGCGCTGGTTGCCCTTGGCGCTTTGGCAGGTGCCGTGGCCTCCACGCGGCGGCGGCAGCTGCGGCTGCGGTCCGTAGTGTTCTGCGCCGGCATGTACGGGACCATGCTTTGCCTGGCCGCGGCGGCGCCGTCCCTTCCATGGTTCGGGGCCGTGATGGTCTTCAGCGGATTCTGGTGCCTGATGTTCCTGACCGCAGCCAACCAGCTGGTCCAGATCAGCTCGAACATGGGCATCCGGGGACGGGTCATGAGCCTGTACATCATGGTGCTGGTGGGCGGCCAGGCCATCGGCGGCCCGATGATCGGCTGGATCGCCGAGCACGCTGACCCGCACCTGGCCCTGCTGGTCTGCGGCGGCGTGCCCGCGCTCGCGGCTGCAACTGTCGCCGTCGTGCTTGCCAGGAAAGGTTCCCTGCGCCTGAAGGTGGATGTAAAGGACCGCCGCCACCCGGTGCGGATCATCCCCCGGGCAATGCCCGCCTGATGCAGCGTGCTTGTTCGCAGATCCCCGCCCTGGGGGCTCGGATCTGCGAACAAGCCGGGGATCCGTGAAGGCTTACGCCGGAAGGTGCGGATACTCCGCGGCGCGCCCCTGGAACTCGAGCACGTCTTTGTTTTGGATGACGCCGTCGTGGATTTCGATGGCCCGGGAGATGGTGTCGTTGCCTTCCCAAGCCGCCGGACCGCCGATGACCGTCTCCAGGAACGGCAGCAGCGCCAGGCTGATCTCCCACGTGGAGGAATTCCAGAGATAGGAGGGGCTGTGGTCCACGGCGTAGTAGCCGATGTGGTTCCCCACGGTGAACATGGGCTCGGTGAAAGTGGTGCAGCGGGCCCAGCTAAAGCCCATGCCCTCATCACACGAGACGTCAACGACCAGGCTTCCGGGCCTGAAGGCTTCCAGGTCTTCGGTCCGAAGGTAGGTCAGCGGATTGTTTGGGTCCTGCAGCGTGCAGTTGACCACGATGTCGCTCTCGGCCAGGAACGGTGCCAGCGGAACCCTGCCGCGCTCGGTGATGACCTGGCTCAGGTAGGGGGCTTCGGCGTCGTGGTCAAACTGGACGATATTGACCGAGTGGATCGGGGCGCCCACGGCGGCCACTTCCCGGTTGGTCAGCACCTGGACATCATGGATGCCGTGGGCGTTAAGCGCTGTCACGGCGCCGCGTGCAGTGGCACCAAAACCAATGACGACGGCACTGAGCCGCCGCCCGTAATCGCCCGTTGATCCGGTCAGGGCGAGGGCATGCAGCACCGAGCAATAGCCGGCCAGTTCGTTGTTCTTGTGGAACACGTGCAGTCCGAAGCCGCCGTCGCTGGCCCAGTGATTCATGGCCTCAAAGGCGATCAGGGTCAGCTTCTTGTCGATGGCAAGCTGGGTGATCGCACGGTCCTGGACGCAGTGCGGCCAGCCCCACAGGACCTGGCCGTCCCGCAGGTCAGCCAGGTCTGCCGGCTGCGGTTTTGGCAGAAGCACGACGTCGGCCTCCGCCAGCAGCGCCTCCCGGCCCGCCATCCTTCCCACCAGAGTGGAGAGGTGGGCATCGGAGACGCCGAAGCGCTCGCCGTAGCCCTCTTCGAGGATGATACGGCGGCGTACTTCGGGTGCGATCCGATCAAAATGGAGCGGATGGATGGGCAGTCGGCGTTCGTCCGGTTTCCGGGTGGATGCGAGGACGCCGAGGGTGAGTTGGCTCGGTTGGCCGGTCACTTCTTTTTGGCGGTCTTGCCGGCGGTGATGTCCAACGAACTGGCGGGGGCTGCGGCGGCCCGCTTGTCGGCACGCTTTTCCTTGATGGATTTGCCGGATTTTTTGGATGCTGCTTGACGGGGGGACTTGTCAGCCATGATTGCTCCTGTAGTGGAACCGAATAGGTTCCTGACTACTGACGATACATGCCGGTACCTAATGTCAGGCGCGGCGTCGGGGAATTGTGGTAACCCGGGGAACGGTGGAGCGACTGAGAGTGGAGCGGCTGACGGGAATCGAACCCGCGTATCAAGCTTGGGAAGCTAGCGCTCTACCATTGAGCTACAGCCGCGACGCCCCGCGTGCGGGGCAGGACTTAGCTTAGCGCAGATCCGCCGGCCACCCGCCAACCGTTGCCGCGGGCGGCCGTGTCCTGTTGCATCCCGCGTCATCCAGTAACTCTTCAATAACGTCCGACGCCCTGGTTAGCACCAGCTGCTGCCCGCTGGCTAACCTGATCCGGGCGGCCGCTGCGAATGCGGCTGCAAGCAAACGGACGGCGACACGGGAAGATACTGATGGCATTCGCAGAGCACGAGGTCCTGATCAGGCGCGACGCCCTGTCTGTGTACCTCTTCCTCGTGGACGCCACCAACCTGCCTTCGTGGCGGGACGGCGTCCGGAGCGTCAAGCTGCTGCACGGTTCCGCTGGCACCAGGGGCGCCCTGTACCGGCAGATGGTGTCGGGCAGGTCAGGCCTCAGTATCCCGGCCGACCTCGAACTTGTCGAAGCCCGGCCCGGTGCTGAGGTGCAGTTCCGCGTGGTGTCCGGACCTGGCCGCAGGTCCGGCGGTTACTATCTGAGCACGGAGTCGGCCGGCACACGCGTGCGGTTCGCGCTCGAAGCCAGGCCCGAGGGGCCCTTCGGGTTCCTCAACCGGATGGTGCAGCGCAGCCTTGAAGCGGACGTTGCCCAGCTTGAGCGGCTCAAGGGCGTTATGGAGCTCCAGCTCGCGAGCTGACCTGGCACCGGTTTGCGGGATTCGGGAAGGTATCCGCTGGGCCGCCGTCCCCGCAGGAAGCGCTACTGCGCGAGCCGCTGGCCCGCCCAGGTCCCAGCAATGGACGACGGCGACGCGAACTTGCCGCTGCTCAGGTCCCAGTACTGGAGGACGTCAGTTCCCCGGCGCAGCGCCAGCCCCTTTGAGTTCAGGGCGGTCACATCCCGCAGCGGCCGCACGCTGGTAACGTCCTGCCAGCCGGTGGCCACGGTGGCCCGGATTTCCGCAGGCAGGACGGTGGTTCCGACACCGCGGTACAGGACCACCGCGCCGTCAGTCCGGAACGCCAGGACATCCTCGAAACCGTCGGCGTTGTAATCGACCATCGTGATGCGGGCCGCGGTCACGCCGGACGTCACCAGAACCCGGGTTGCCAGGTCCGCCACGCCCCGGTTGGGATAGAGGTAGACGTTCCCCGCGGTATCCAGGGCAAGGATCTGGGGCATCCGGTTGTTGGCACACCAACCCCCGACTGCCAGCTTGAGGCTGTCCCATCCGCCGTTGCCGAGGGTGAGCGGAGACTGGAAGCCGCCGCCGGCAAGTCCGCGGTGCAGTGTCAGGTTGCCGGTGCTGTTCCATTGGGTAAGGAGGTCGTAGGCGCCGTCGCGGTCCCAGTCAGTAGTGAAGACTTCCTTGGCACTCCCGAACCCTGAGCCGATGGCCCTGGCCGCGCCGTACGTCCCTGCGCCCGTGGAAGGACGGTTCAGTAGTTGCCCGGAAGCATTTACGGTGACGATGTCCGCTGCGCTGTTGATCGAGGCGGCCGAAAGGTCCAGCGTGGGCGGCATGTGCTTGGCGGTGGGGTCGCACAGGCTGGGCGGGGGAGCAGGGAAGGCGCCGCCGGGGTCTGTGGTGGAGCCGCCGGGAGCCGTGGTGGTTCCGGCCGGGAGGGTGCTGTAGCCGAAGAAGTTGACCACACCCCAGATCTTGTAGGTGCTGTCCGTGTACGTGATGCCCGCGCCCATAACGTTAAACCGCGGGTCCAGCAGCAGGGCGTTGTGTCCCGGGGATCCCTTCCACCAGTTCACCAGCAGGGCGGGGTCACGGATCGTGTTGATGGAGATGACTTCCCCGGCGCCCTTGTCCGGGCTTAGCGCGCGCGGGTCGAGCCAGAAATTTGCCCGGTGTTCGATGACTTCGCGGCTGGCGATACTGTCCGACCACTCCTGCGCCATGCCGGCCACGGTGGCGTGGTACTTCAACGGTGCCAGGCCCTTGGACACGCGGTACTCATTGATGAGGTTGAAGAGTTTGAGGATGTCGGCCGCGTTGCTGTCCTTGACCAGCGCCTGGGTGGACGGCAGGGGCTCTTCCGGTTCGGGTGGCGCGGCTGCCGTTCCGACCATCGAGTCGGCCAATTGACGGTCGGTGGCCGACAATGCCGGGATCCAGTTGGGGGATGGCTTTGTGTCCGCCGGCGGTGTTCCCGGTGCGGGTGGGTCCGCAGGCGCGGACGGTGCAGGAGCAGGGGCGGCCGGCGGCAGGGGGCTTGCAAGTGCCGGATCCGGGCCACGGGTGGTGTCCGCGGGAGGTGCGTTTCCGGCGGCAGGCGCGTCGGGAAATCCGTCCGAAGATCCGGTGGACGGGCCCATGGAAGCCGCGCCGCCGCCGTCGTCCGCTGCGTGGAAGTCCTCAGACCTGGAAGCGCCGGCGTCCCGGGCCTGTTCCCGGAGCGAATCCTTAGCCTCAGGTAAATCCGCGTCTTTCTGCGAGGTGACGGGAGGATAGTTGTCCGGCGGGGCGCTCGCCGGCTGGCCGGCCGCCGAGAGCGTGGAACCCGAAGAAGGCTCCGGCTGGAAGGAACCGGTCAGCGCGCCCGAAGAGGACGAAACCAGCGCGACGGTACACAAGGTACCGACCACGGCGTGTGCCAGCCATTTTTTCACGAGTTCCCCAGCTCAGTCGGGCCATCCGGGAGACCATCCGGCGCCTGAATGTTCACACGCAACATTAGCCCCACCTGTTGCCCGCAACAACGGGGCAGCAGTTCGCTGTGGATAAACGAGACTCTCTCCGTGCGGTAATTTGGGACAGTGCTGATCTCTGACCGCGACATTCGTGCCGAAATTGACTCCCGCCGGATCGTGCTTGAACCGTACGATGCCGCTATGGTGCAGCCGTCCTCCGTGGACGTGCGGATCGACAAGTTCTTCCGCCTTTTCGACAACCACAAGTACGCGCACATCGACCCCGCGCAGGAGCAGCCCGAGCTGACCCGCCTGGTGGAGGTGGAGGAGGACGAGGCGTTCATCCTGCACCCCGGCGAGTTCGTCCTGGGTTCTACGTACGAGACCGTCACGCTGCCAGACGATATCGCCGCCCGCCTGGAGGGCAAGTCGTCGCTTGGCCGGCTGGGCCTGCTGACGCACTCCACCGCCGGGTTCATCGACCCCGGGTTCTCCGGCCACGTGACCCTGGAACTGTCCAACATGGCCACACTGCCCATCAAGCTGTGGCCCGGCATGAAGATCGGCCAGCTCTGCTTCTTCCGGCTGACGTCGGCCGCGGAATTCCCCTACGGCCAGGGCGACTACGGAAACCGATACCAGGGCCAGCGGGGCCCCACCGCGAGCCGCAGCCACCTGAATTTCCACCGCACGGGCATCTGAGCTGTGATCGAGGCGTGAGCTCTCACCGCCACCGGCCTTCCTAACCGGCGGGATCCCACTCCTCGATCGCGGAAACGCCGGCGCAGTGTTCCTCCACACTGTGGATAACGGCCATGCCGCCCCGCCGCCGTGCCAACAATTGGCTCATGCGGCAGCCTTCACCTCTTCCCCCACACCTGGCGGGGCGTTCCTTCACACTCCTTGAACAGGTGCAGGCGGGGGTGCCTGCGGGCCGGGCCTGGCGGCGTGACCTTCGGGTGGCAAGCCGGGGAGTGCGTGTTCCCTGGAAAGAAGCCCAGCCGCTGCGCCACACCTGCCGCCTGCTCACGTCGCTGACTCCAGGCGCGGTCTGCTGCTTCTCGACCGCCGCACGGTTATGGGGATGCCCGCTGCCCCTGGACCTGCAGAATGAATTGCTGGTCCACCTGTCGAAAACGGGCGGAGGTGGCAGGCCTGTGCGCAAGGGGGTGGCCGGACACCGGCTGACCCTTTGCGAGCAGGATATGACGCGGCTCGATGGCATTCCTGTGACCAGCGCTGCGCGGACATGGCTGGATCTGGCCTCGATCCTGGACGTTGAGGATCTGGTGGCCGCCGGGGACTACTTCATCTGCAGCCAGTCAAGGAGTTTCGGGTCCCGGCGGGAGGCGTTCTGTTCCCTGGCGGACCTCCGGGCTCAGGTTGCTGCGGCGCCGGGAGTCCGCGGCATCAGGACGGCCCGGCAGGCAGTGGACCTATGCCGCGTCGGCGCCGATTCCGTCCCTGAATCCCGGCTTCGGCTGGCCATGGCGCGCATCGGGCTGCCGGAACCGACGTTGAGGTATGTGGTGGAGGAACCTGCGGGCTGGGAGCTTGCGTGGCCTGACCTCGCCTATCCGGAGTTCAAGGTGGCCGTCAATTATGACGGGCGCCACCACCTCGAAGCCCGCCAGCGCGAGTCTGATATCCGCAGGGACGAATCATTGGCCGCCGCCGGGTGGCATTCCGTGACGGTGACGGCGGGCCATGTCAGGACGTGGGGTTACGACGGTTGCGCCCAACGCGTCCTGGATGCCCTGGTCCGGGCTGGCTGGCGTATCGATGCGTGAGATGTCGGCGCCAACGCAACGGCGGAACGACGGGATCTCACCTCTCGGCGGAGGCCATGGTCCGGAACGGGTTGGTGTACGGGGGGAGGGCCTGGCCGGGCGCCTACGCCGGCGCGGCCGCTGCCCGCGGACGGGTGGCGGCCTTGAGCAGCGGTTCGACATAGCGCGCTGCGAGGGGTCCGAGGATCGCCATCAACAGCACGTAGGCAGTGGCGAGGGCTGCAAGTTCGCCGCTAATGGCGCCGGAGGCCACGGCGAGCCCGGCAATAACTATCGAGAACTCGCCGCGGGCGATCAGGGTAGCGCCGGCGCGGAAACGGCCCTGCCGGGCAATTCCCGCGCGCTTGGCGGCCCAGATGCCCGTCAGCATCTTGGTGGCTGCCGTGATGACAGCCAGCACCAGCGCCCAGCCCAGTACCGGCGGAATGGTGGCAGGGTCCGTATTCAGCCCGAACGCCACGAAGAAGATGGCCGCGAAAAGATCCCGGAGCGGCTCGAGGATCCGGGTGGCGTTATGCGCCGTGGCTCCGGAAATCGCGATGCCGAGCATGAAGGCCCCCACCGCTGCGGACACCTGCATGGCGGATGCCAGCCCGGCCACCAGCAGCGCTGCTCCCAGGACGTTGAGCAGGAAGACCTCTGAGTTTTCGCTGTGCACGGCTTTGGACACGTGGTGTCCATGCCGCAGCGCCACCATCAGGACCACGCTGACCACCGCCAAGGCAATGCCGATGCTGGTGAGCCCGCCGAGGAAACTGACCCCGGCCAGCACCGTGGTCAGCAGGGGCAGGTACACCGCCATGGCCAGATCCTCGAACACCAGGATGGAGAGCACCACGGGTGTCTCGCGGTTACCGATGCGGCCCAAGTCGGTGATCACCTTGGCCGCGATGCCGGAGGACGAGATGTACGTGACGCCGCCCAGCACCATCGCCCCCACGCCGCCCCATCCCAGGAAGTAAGCCAGTGCGGCGCCGGGCGCAAAGTTGAGGAGCAGGTCGAGAACGCCCGCATGCCAGGATCGTCGCAGACCGGTGAACAGCTCGGCGGCCGTATATTCCAAGCCGAGCATAAGCAGGAGCAGGATGACGCCGATCTCGCCGGAGAGATGTGCGAACTCGTGCATGCCCTCGAGCTTCACGATCCCGCCGGCGCCGAACGCCAGTCCGCCGAGCAGGTACAGCGGGATGGGGGACATGCTGATCCGCCCGGCCAGCCTGGCCAGCAGGCCCAGGCAGAACACAACGGCCCCCAGCTCGATGAGGGCCAGGGCGAGCGGATCCATGGCGGTCAGCCGTGACGGAGGATGGTTGCCGCCTCGTCCAGGCCTTCCTGGGTGCCGACGGCGATCAGGAGGTCGCCGGCGCGGAGTACGACGTCGGGTCCCGGCGAGGGGAGCACCTCGCCTTCGCGCATGATCGCCACGATGGACACACCGCAGCGGGTCCGGACGGCCGCGTTGCCCATGGGCTGGTCATGGAAGGGGGAACCGGGGGAAATCGAGAACTGCCGGGTGACGATGCCCGGGACGTCCTTGTGCTCCTCGGTCAGCTTCATGGCCAGGTGGCGGCCGCCCAGCAGGTTTCCCAAGGTGGCTGCCTCGTCACCGGTGAGCGGAATGGAAGCCTGGCAGGTGTCGGGGTCGTCCCAGGCGGAAACGATGAGTTCCGTCTGGCCCTCCCGCAGCTCCACCACGCCGATCCGGCGGCCGGATGCTGTCATGAAATCCCTCCGGCGCCCCAGGCCCGGAAGGTCGGTCTCATCCACGTTCATGGTTCCAGCCTAGTCTCCCGGACCCCTCATGCCGCCGGAACCACGGCGATGGGTGCCTTGTCAGGGGACTTGACCGGGAGCAGGACCAACAGCCCGGCCAGGAGGACCAGCATGATCCCCATGATGCCCCAGCGCTGCGCTTCCCCTGGCGCGACCAGCGGCGTGGCGACGGCGATGCTCAGCGTAAAGAGCGCCGGCGCCAGGAAGCTGACGGCCCGGCCGGTGGTGGCGTAGAGCCCGAACAGCTCGCCGGACTCGCCATGCGGAGCCAGCCGGGCCAGGTACGCGCGGGAGGACGACTGCGCGGGGCCCACGAAGAGGCACAGGAACAGGCCGAAAACCCAGAAGGTGGTGCTGCCTGCCCATGCCTGCCCGAAGAACACATAGTCGCCGTTGCCCAGGACGAGGATCACGGTCCCGGCAACCAGCAGCCCCACCAGGGAACCGGTAATGACGGCCTTGGGCCCCACCCTGTCGTCCAGGAAGCCGCCGATGAACGCCCCCACCGCGGCCACCACATTCCCGAAGATGGCGAAGAAGATGACCTGGGACAGCTCGAACCCGAAGGTGCCTGCCGCGATGACTCCGCCGAAGGTGAAGACGGCGGCCAGCCCGTCCCGGAACACGGCGCTCGCCAGGAGGAAGTAGATGGTGTGCGGGCTGGTGGCGTAGATGGCCTTAATCCGGCGGACCAGCAGCGCGTAGCTGGCCACAATCCCAAGTCGCCTGGCGTATGCCGGGCGCGGCAGCTCCGGCACGGCGAAGAGGACGGGCAGGGCGAAAACGAAGAACCAGAGCGCCGAGAAAACGGCTACCAGCCGGATGTTCAGGCTGTCGGCCGTAGATGCGCCGAACCACTCAAAGCGGGGCTGGACAAAGAGCTGCAGCACCACCAGCAGCGCCACGATCCCGCCCAGGTATCCCGCGCCCCAGCCCAGGCCGCTGACTTTCCCAATATTCCGCGGCGTGGAAATCTGCGTGAGCATCGCGTTGTAGTTAACACCGGCAAATTCGAAAAACACATTTCCCAGCGCAATGAGCGTCACGCCCAGGAGCAGGAATTCGGGGCGCGGAAAAACGAAGAAGCACAATGCCGTGAGGATGGCGACGGCGGTCGTGTTGACTCCCAACCACAACTTCCGGCGGCCGCCGGCGTCCGAACGCTGCCCGGTGACCGGCGCCAGGAGCGCAATGGCCAGGCCAGCCACGGCCAGTGCCGCGCCCAGGGCCGCCGAGGCCTGGTCTTCGCCGCCGAACGCCTTCGAGGTGAGGTACACCGTGAACACGAAGGTGGTCATTACCGCGTTGAAGGCGGCAGAGCCCCAGTCCCAGGCGGCCCAGGCGAGGACCTGGCCCTTTCCGGGCCGGCGGCTTCCGGGCGGGGCTATGGAGCCGGGTTGCGACGCGGGCCCGCCAAGGCCGGGAGCGCCTGCGCTGTCCATGGGTGTGGCGCTGTTCATAGGTGCATCGTAGCCGTCGAAGGGGGCCCGGCTTGATAAACTGGCACCTCTTCCGAACCTGACTTTTTGCCCGCCTGCTCCAACTTTTGATAATCGAATTCCTGACGTTGCGGAGATTCCAGTGATCACAGTCCTTGCCGTGCACTTTTCGGTGGCTGTGCTGGCTCCGTTCCTGTTCAGGAAATGGGGCCGGAACTCGTTTTACGCGCTCGCTGCCGTGCCCGCGGGCTCCTTCGGCTGGCTGGTCCTGCAGCACGGTTCGGTGTACCGGGACCTGGTTCCAGCGAGCTATCCGTCCTCGGAGGTGGCGGAGTCCTACCCCTGGATTCCCGGCCTCAGCCTGGACCTGGCCTTCCGGATGGACGCGCTGGCCTGGGTCATGTCGCTCCTGGTCCTGGGCGTCGGTGCGCTGGTGCTGGTCTATTGCGCCCGCTACTTCAAGCGGAAGGACCAGGACCTGGGCGCGTTCGGCGCGCAGCTGCTGGCGTTCGCCGGTGCCATGTTCGGGCTGGTGGTGGCGGACGACCTCCTGCTCCTGTTCATCTTTTGGGAACTGACCACCATCCTGTCCTACCTGCTGATCGGGTTCGCCCGCACCAGGCTGGCCGCACGCCGGTCCGCCCTGCAGGCGCTCATGGTGACCACCGCCGGCGGCCTGGCCATGCTCGTGGGACTGGTCATGCTGGGCCACGCGGCGGGAACGTATCGGCTCTCGGCGATCCTCACGCAGGCGGAGCCGCTGCTGGCGGGACCGCAAGGCGCCATGGCGGGGGCCGCCGTCGTGCTCATCCTGGTGGGTGCCATCACCAAGTCCGCGCTGGTCCCGTTCCATTTCTGGCTGCCCGGCGCCATGGCGGCCCCCACCCCGGTAAGCGCCTACCTGCACGCCGCCGCGATGGTGAAGGCCGGGATCTACCTGGTGGCGCGGCTGGCACCGGGGTTCGCCGAGGCGCCGTACTGGCAGCCGGTGGTGCTCGGGTTGGGCCTGGCAACCATGCTGGTAGGCGGCTACCGCGCGCTGCGGCAGAGCGACATCAAGCTCATCCTGGCGCACGGCACGGTCAGCCAGTTGGGCTTCCTCACCGTGGTGGTGGGGCTGGGCACGCCGGAAGCCGCGCTCGCCGGCCTGGCGATGCTGCTGGCGCACGGGCTGTTCAAGGCCGCGCTGTTCCTGGTGGTGGGCATCATCGACCACCAGTCCGGAACGCGCGACGTCAACAAGCTCTCCGGTGTGTTCAGTTCCTCCCGCGCGCTGGGGATCGTAGCGGGTATCAGCGCCGCGTCGATGGCCGGGGTGCCGCTGCTGGCGGGGTTCGTGGCCAAGGAATCGGTCCTGGAGGCGTTTGTGCACCACGCCGAGGACCCGGCCGCCGGTCCGTGGGGGATGGTGGTGCTGGCCGGAATGGTCCTGGGCTCGCTGCTCACGTTCGCCTATAGCGCGCGGTTCATGTGGGGCGCGTTCGGCACCAAACCGGGTGTGGCGCGCACCCCGTTCAAAGCCATCAAGCCCTCGTTCCTGGCCGCGCCCGCCCTGCTCAGCCTCCTCACCATCGCCTACGGCGTGTGGCCGGCGCCAGTGGACGGGTGGATCCAGCCATACGCGGCCCAGTTCGCCTCCGCCGCGCCCGACGCCGGCACTCCCGCGGAGCAGGCAGGCCACCTGGCGCTGTGGCACGGTTTGTCCCCGGCGCTGGGGCTGACGGCGCTCACTTTCGCGTTGGGCCTGGCCCTCTATGCTGCCCGGGCGGCGGTGGAGCGGTTCCAGGCGCGGGTGCCGGCGTGGGTGGACTCGGACCGGGCGTACCAGCTGACCATCGGTGCGCTGGATGACGTGGCGGTATGGGTGACCGGCCGGACGCAGCGCGGTTCGCTGTACTTCTACCTGGCCGTCATCCTCACTGCCGCGTTCGCACTCCCGCTGGCGGTCCTGCTGGTGGCCCGAAAGCCGCTGCCGGACGGGATCTACCTCGTGGATCCGCATTCACCGCTGCAGCTGGTGGTGGGCGCCGGAATCGTTGCCGCTGCGCTGGCAGCGGTGCGGGCCAACAAGCGTTTCCTTGCGGTGCTCATGGTCTCCGTGGCGGGATACGGAATCGCGCTGATGTTTGCCCTGCAGGGGGCGCCGGATCTGGCGCTCACGCAGATGCTCGTGGAGACCATCATCCTGGTGGCCTTCGTGCTGGCCATGCGGAGCCTGCCGGCCGAGCTGCGGGACCGCACCGGCGGCAGGTACCGGGTGGTCCGCGTGATCATCGGCCTCGCGTTCGGCACCACCATGGTGTTGGCGGCCATCCAGGCCATGGGCGCCCGGATCGCGGTACCGGTCTCCCTCGGGTTCCCGCAGCTGGCCTACGAAGGGGGCGGCGGAAAGAACGTTGTCAACGTGACCCTGGTGGATATCCGGGCATGGGACACTTTCGGCGAGCTCGCGGTCCTGGCGCTCGCGGCAACCGGGGTGGCCAGCCTCATTTTCATCCGCGGCCGGGGCGACAGCCTCAAGTCCTCCAGCACCGTGGCCGAAGGCACCGTGGGCCGGCATACCGGTGTGGACCCCGGTTCCCGGGATGGCGCAGCGCTGGCGCTTAGCCGGAAGTTCGCGGCCGCAGCGCGGGATCCCTGGATCGTGGCGGGCCGGACGCTGGCCCCGGAACGGCGTTCCATCATCTTTGAAGTGGTGACGCGGCTGATCTTCCACTCGCTCATCATTTTCTCGCTGTACCTGCTCCTGGCCGGCCACAACCTTCCCGGCGGAGGGTTCGCCGGGGGCCTCACGGCCGGCTTGGCCCTGGCGATCCGCTACCTCGCAGGCGGCAGGTTCGAACTGCGCGAGGCCACGCCTGTGAGCGCAGGTGCGCTCCTGGGCATCGGGCTGGCCGTGGCCGCCGCCTCCGGCGCGGTGCCGCTGCTGCTGGGCGGCCAGGTGTTTCAGACGGCCATTATCGAACTTTGGCTTCCTGTGTTCGGGGACATCAAGTTCGTCACCTCCACCATCTTCGATACGGGCGTGTACATCGTGGTGGTGGGGTTGGCGCTGGACGTGCTGCGCAGCCTCGGCGCCGAGATCGATGAACACTTCGAGGAACGGTCCGCCGTGCCTGCCAGCGGCCAGGAACCGGACGGGGTTCCGGCCGAAACCACCGTGAAGGGCAAAGCATGAGCGTCAACCTGACCCTGCTGCTGGTCATGGGCGCTCTGTTCGCCTGCGGCATCTACCTGACCCTGGAGCGCAGCCTGACCCGCGTGCTCCTGGGGCTGATGCTGCTGGCCAACGCCAGCAACCTGCTGATCCTTGCCACCGGCGGTTATGCCGGGCTGGCGCCGCTGTACGCGAAGGACACTGATCCGGACGCCTACAATGACCCCCTTCCGCAGGCGCTGATCCTCACCTCGATCGTGATCTCGTTTGCCGTGACCGCGTTCATGCTCGGCATTATCTACCGCACGTGGGTCCTGGCGCGGCAGGACGAGATCCAGGACGACGCGGAGGACCTCCGCGTCGCGGAGACCCCCAGCTTCGATGCGGAGGACGACGCCGAGATCCCGGCGGAGACGTCCGAGTTCCCTGTGCTGGTGACAGGCGGGCGGGAAATACCGGTGGACAGCGCGGTATCCGAGGAAACTCCCGGTTCGCTGAACGTCACCCCGGCCGAGGGGTCCCGCTCGGCCGAAGGTTCCCGTGCGCCCGGAGCAGCCCGGCCCGCTGAAGGAGGCGAAAAGTGAACGTCGCCGCCCTGGCCCCCCTCGCCGTCGTCCTTCCCGTCCTGGGAGCGGCACTGACGTTCCTGCTGATCCGGCACACCCGTGCGCAGCGGAGTGTGAGCATCGCGCTGCTGTCCCTGACGCTGCTGCTCGAATGCCTGCTCCTGGCTTCCGTATGGGACGGCGGGACGGCCGCGGTGACCATCGGAGGGTGGCTGCCGCCGTGGGGGATCGTGATGGTGGTGGACCAGTTCTCGTCGCTGATGCTGGTGGTGTCCTCCGCGGTCAGCCTCGCGGTGCTGGTCTACGCCACCGGGCAGGGCATGGCCGACGGCGACAGCGACGCGCCCGTGTCCATCTTCCACCCCACCTACCTGATCCTGGTGGCCGGCGTCTCCAACGCCTTCCTCTCCGGCGACCTGTTCAACCTCTACGTAGGGTTCGAGATCCTGCTGACCGCGAGCTACGTGCTGATGACGCTCGGCGGGACCGGGCCGAGGATCCGCGCCGGCGTCACGTACGTGGTGGTTTCGGTGGTGTCATCGGTGCTGTTCCTGATCGCGATCGCCATGGTCTATGGGGCCACGGGCACGGTGAACATGGCCGACCTGGCGCTGAAGCTGGGCGAGCTGGACCAGGGCACCCGGACGCTGCTGCACGTGATGCTGCTGGTGGCGTTCGGCATCAAGGCGGCCGTGTTCCCGCTGTCCTTTTGGCTCCCGGACTCCTATCCCACCGCTCCCGCGCCCGTCACTGCCGTGTTCGCCGGGCTGCTGACCAAGGTTGGCGTGTACGCGATGGTGCGCACCGAGACCCTGTTGTTCCCCGGCGACTCGCTGAATACGCCGCTCATGGTGGCGGCGCTGCTGACGATGGTGGTGGGCATCCTGGGTGCCCTGGCGCAGAGCGACATCAAGCGTCTGCTGTCCTTCACGCTGGTCAGCCACATCGGGTACATGGTGTTCGGCCTGGCGATGTCCTCCGCCGCGGGGCTGGGTGCGGCCGTGTTCTACGTGGCCCACCACATCACCATCCAGACCAGCCTCTTCCTGGTGACCGGGCTGATTGAGCGACGCGGCGGCAGTTCCTCCGTGGACCGACTGGGCGGTCTGGCCAAGCTATCACCGCTGCTGGCACTGCTGTTCTTCATCCCGGCCATGAACCTGGCGGGCATCCCGCCGTTCTCCGGTTTCCTGGGCAAAGCCGGTCTGATCCAGGCCGGGATCGCCCTGGGCACGCCGCTGGCGTACGTGCTGGTGGCGGGCGGCGTACTGACCAGCCTGCTCACCCTCCTCGCAGTGGCGCGCGTGTGGAACAGGGCCTTCTGGCGCAAACCGTCCGACGCCGAACATCCGGATCCCGTGCTGCTGGCGGTTTCCGGCGGGGCCGGGGGAGCGGTGGCCGGCTCCGGCGCTGCCAGCAGCACGGGTGATACCGGCCAGCCGCACACGGTCGTGCTGCCGCGGACCATGGTGGGTTCCACCCTGGGGCTGGTGGCGCTCGGCGTCGCACTGACAATCTTTGCGGGGCCGCTCTTTACGCTGGCGGGGCAGGCCGCCCAGGACATGCTGGACCGGACCGACTATGTGCAGGCCGTGCTGGGCACGGACACCTTCGTCCCGCGGATCACCACTGCCGGAGGAGGGAAATGAGCCGCCGCCGGATTTCGCTGCGCCAGGAGCTTCCCCTGCTGGTGTGGCTCGTGATTGTCTGGGGCGCGCTGTGGCAGGACTTCAGTCCGGGGAACCTGCTGTTCGGTGCGCTGCTCGCGGTGGCCGTGGCCCGGCTGTTCTACCTGCCGCCCGTCGAACTGAGCGGCCGGTTCAACATCCTGTACGCCGTACCGTTCGCCTTTGCCTTCCTGGGAAAGGTGGCCGCCGCAAGTGCCCAGGTGCTCTTCCTGGCGGTGGTCCGTGGGCGCAGGGTGAGGAACGCCGTCGTCGCCGTGACGCTCCGAAGCCACCAGGACCTTCTGGTGACGGCCACCGGGCACGTGATTTCGCTGATTCCGGGTTCATTGGTGGTGGAGGTGGACCGTTCCACGTCCACCCTGTATCTGCACGGGCTGAACATCAGCGCCGAGCAGGACGTGGCCAGGCTGCGTAACGAAGTACTTTCCATTGAAGCGGGGCTGATCAGGATCATGGGCACACCGGCCGAACTTGAGATTGTCCGACGGGAGGCCGCCGCATGATGCAGTCCGTGCTGGCCGTGACGGCCGTGATCCTGTCGCTCGCCGCGGGCGGGGCCATTATCCGGATTGCCCGCGGACCTTCGCTGCTGGACCGCGTACTGGCCACCGACGTCCTGCTGGCGATCCTGGGCGCAGCGCTGTGTATCGACATGGCCGTGAACCGCCACCTGAACAACCTGATGCTGGTGGTGGCCATCTCGATTATCGGCTTCGTCGGCTCCGTGACCGTGGCGCGCTTCGTTGCGGACAGAAGGGAGCAGCCGCATGAATCCTGAATTGCTGACGGGCTACCGGGCGGTGGGCGAGACTGTCGCCGGCGTTGATGCTTGGGTGGACGCCGTTTCTGCGGTGTTCATGGTGGTCGGCGCTGCCCTGTCGCTGGGCGCCGCCATAGGCCTGCTGCGGTTTCCGGACCTGCTGAGCCGGATGCACGCCGCCACGAAGCCGCAGGTGCTGGGACTGTTCCTGCTGCTGGCGGCGATCGGGCTGCAGCTGCGCACCTGGTGGGTGTGGCCCGTGCTGCTGGTGGCCTGGATCTTCCAGTTACTGACGGTGCCGGTCTCCGCGCACATGGTGGGCCGGGCCGGTTACCGGACCAAGCACCTGCACCGGGAACTGCTGACCTCGGACGAGCTCGAAGCCGTGGTGCAGAAAGCCGCCGGCAACCCGCCTCCCGAGGAATGAGTGAGGCGGGTTGCCGGCGGCAGATTGAAGCGCGGGGCTAAACGATGTCCTGGCTCTTGGCGAAGCGGGTGATGGCGCGCTGGGTGCCGCGGTTCGCCAGGACCTGGATGACGGTGCTCACCGATGCGGAGATCAGGGCGAACGTCAGGGCCGAGTGCAGGCTGGTGGGCACATCCTCGTCCTTGCCGGTGGGAGGCTTCCGGCCTGTGGTCTTCTCCCAGACGGTGTTGACCACCTTGGTGCCGACGAAGCCTGCCACCAGCGAGATGCCGGTGCCGAGCAGCTTAATGAAAAGGTTCATTCCTTGTACTCCTTGCGGGCAGAAAACGGACTGACCCCAGCCTAACGGCCCGGCGCCGTAATTTTCCCCGCCGCCATTGGCCGCTGCGGTGTAAACTGAACCAGCCCTCAGGGGCCGCATCATTCGAAAACACATCATTCAAACGACAGGGGAGCGCCGCCGTCGGGCATCACTGGCTCAGCCAGGAACCCGTCCGGGCGCTGAGAGTGCGGGAAGCCGCAGACCCTCGAACCTGATCCGGTTAGTACCGGCGTAAGGGAGTCGAGTTCTCGAAGTGCCCGGCAACACCGTCCAACGCGGTTGCCGGGAGCACTTTCCCCTCCTGTTACCCAGGAGGATCACCATGGCAACTGCAGCAATCAAGAAGACCCCCGGCAAGTCCTGGCGCGTCGTGGACATCGTGGTGGCGGCGCTGATCGCCATCGCCGGCGGCGTCATTTTCTGGGCCTGGTCCCAGGGCGCGCTGGCAGTGTCCGGCCCGATGAACGCCGTCTACCCGCCCCTGACCGGCCTGATCGCCGGCGGCTGGATGATTCCGGCCGTCCTGGGCATGCTCATCATCCGCAAGCCCGGCGCGGCGCTGTTCTGCGAGACGGTCGCAGCCACGGGCGAGCTGCTGATGGGGTCGCAGTACGGCACGTCGGTGCTGTTCTCCGGGTTCGTCCAGGGCCTCGGCGCAGAGATCATCTTCGCGATCTTCGTCTACAGGAAATTCAACCTGCCGGTGGCACTGATCGCGGGCGCCGCTGCCGGCCTGTTCTGCGGGCTGAACGATTCGTTCTCCCCGTGGGGCTGGAACATCGCCTATTCCGCCGGCGACAAGTTCGCGTACATCCTGTTCACCAGCATCTCCGGTGCGATCATCGCCGGTGCGCTGTCCTGGATCGCCACGCGCGGCCTCGCCCGGACCGGCGTCCTGAGCCCCTTCGCCTCCCGCAAGGCGGCCACGGAGCCCGTCTTCTCCTGATGTCGGAACCTTCCGGCAGCGCCTCCGCCGTCCGCCCCGCCGCGGTGGCCGCCCGCGGCTGGGGCTGGCGGCACGCCGGGCGCACCAAGCCGGCCGTCCAGGGCCTTGACCTGGACATCGAGCCGGGGGAGCGTGTGCTCCTGCTCGGCCCGTCGGGTGCCGGCAAGTCCACGCTGCTCCACGCCCTCGCCGGGGTGCTGGGGGACGCGGAAGACGACGGCGAGGCCGGCGACGCTGACGAGTCCGGTTCCCTTCTGGTCGATGGAGCTTCCCCCCGAGGCCGGCGCGGCCGCGCCGGACTGATGCAGCAGGACCCGGAGACGCAGGTGGTTCTTTCGCGCCTTGGTGACGATGTCGCCTTCGGCGCCGAGAACCTGGCCGTTCCCCGTGACGCCATCTGGGCGCGCGTGCACGAGGCGCTGGCCGACGTCGGACTTTCCCACCTGCCGCTGCACCACCCCACGTCTGCGCTGTCCGGAGGGCAAAAACAGCGGCTCGCGCTGGCGGGCATCCTGGCGATGCGCCCAGGGCTGGTCCTGCTGGACGAGCCCACCGCCAACCTGGACCCGGCTGGCGTGCTGGAGGTCCGGGACGCCGTGGGCCGCTGCCTGGACAAGACCGGCGCCACGCTGGTGGTGGTGGAGCACCGTGTCTCCGTCTGGAAGGACCTGGTGGACCGGATCGTGGTCCTGCAGCCGGGGTCCGCTGCGGACCCCGCTGTGCTGCTGGACGGGCCGCCGGACCGGGTGCTCACCGAGGCCAGGGCGATGCTCATGGCCGCCGGCGTATGGGTGCCCGGCCACGTGCCGGCCACGCGCGCACGTGTGGCCATGCCCTCACCGGGCTCCGGCGACCTCCTGCTCGCGGCCGAAAAGCTGGGCGTCTCCAGGGAACGCGCGCGCCGCAAGGGATTCGGCAAGATCCCGCCGGTCCCGGTCCAGCGCGATGTCACGGCGCAGGTGCGGGCTGGCCAGGCCCTGGCCATCACGGGGCCCAACGGGGCGGGGAAGTCCACGTTCGCGCTGACCCTCGCCGGGCTATTGGCGCCTGTGGAAGGCAAGGTTTCCGCCACCGTTGAACTGAGCCGCGGCGCGGGAATCGACCCGTACCAGTGGAAGGCGGAGCAGCTGATCGAACGGATCGGCACTGTGTTCCAGGAGCCCGAGCATCAGTTTGTCACCGGGACAGTGCGGGACGAACTGCTGTTCGGTCCGCGGCACCTCGGGCACGGCGAAGAACGGGTTGACGAACTGCTCGAGCGGCTGCGGCTGACGGCCCTGGTGGACGCGAACCCCTACACACTCTCCGGAGGCGAGAAGCGGCGGCTCTCTGTGGCAACGGTCCTGGCCGCGAGCCCGCAGGTGCTGGTCCTCGACGAACCGACGTTCGGGCAGGACGCCACCACGTGGGCAGAACTTGCGTCCTTCCTGTCCGAGCTCCTGGACCAGGGCACTTCCGTCGTGGCAGTAACCCACGACGCCGAATTCACCGCCGCGCTCGCCGGTGCCGAGCTGCATATGGCAGCGCCGGAACGGGTGGCATCGTGACGGGGGCAGCGCGGCAGGAACTGAACCTGCGCGGCAACCAGGCGCTGCTCACCCGTGCCAACCCCCTGAGCAAGTTCGCGGCGGTCTTCCTCATGACACTGGTGCTGGCGCTGTCCATCGACTGGGTTTCAGCCTCCGTGGCGCTGGTGTTCGAAGTCCTCCTGTTTCCGCTGGCAGGGCTGACCTTCGTGCTGCTGTGGCAGCGCGGGTGGCCGCTGATCCTCGCCGCGGCGGTGGGGGGCTGGAGCACCTCCATCCTGGCGCCGGACAGTGGAAGGACGCTGATCGACGTCGGGCTGTGGACCATGAGTGAAGGGTCCTTGGAACTGGGCGCCGGGTTCATGCTTCGGGGGCTGGCGATCGCGCTGCCCGCGGTGCTCCTCATGAGCTGCACCGACCCGACGGACCTCGCGGACGCACTGGCACAGAAGGCGCGCCTGCCGCACCGGTTTGTGCTGGGAACCCTTGCCGCCATGCGGCTGGTGGGCCTGCTGGCGGAGGAATGGCAGACCATCGGCATGGCGAGGCGGGCACGCGGCGTCGGCTCGCGGGGAAATATGCTGCAGAGGGCCAAAGCCACCCTCGGGCAGAGCTTCGGGCTGCTGGTCCAGGCGATCCGGCGTGCGTCGCGGCTGGCCGTGACCATGGAGGCGCGCGGGTTCGGCGGCGGGCCGCGGACCTGGGCACGGGAGTCCACGTACAGCCGGCTGGATCTCTGGGTGTTTGTGGGTGGCGCGCTGATTGCGGGGCTGTCGGCGGCCGCCGCCATCTCCGCCGGGACCTGGAACATGGTGTGGCTGGAGAACTGAGACTCTGCCCTTGGCTGCTTTGCGAATATCGCACGTGCCGGGTAACTGGCTACGGGGATCGGCGCGCAGGTGGATCTGAAGCCGCCGTCGTAACTCATCGATGATATATTTGGTGGTATGACGCAGGAAACTACCGAACACGTAGCCGCCATGCTCAGGAACGCCCGCGGCGAAAAGGGCTGGACGCAAGGACAGCTGGCGGCCGAGCTCGGAACCAGCCAGAGCGCCGTGGCCCGGATGGAGCAGGGCAAGCAGAACCTGAGCCTGAAGATGATCCAGCGGCTCGAAACCATCTTTGAACGCAGCATTGTGAACGTGGGCAAGCCGCGGATGACCCACCTCCGCGTGGAGGGTGGCCGCACGCTCTCCGGTGCCGTGGACGTCAACAGCAGCAAGAACGCCGGCGTGGCACTGTTGTGTGCGAGCCTCATGAACCGCGGGACCACCGTCCTCCGACGCCTGGCGCGCATCGAGGAAGTGAACCGGATTGTCGAGGTGCTGGTGAGCATCGGCGTCGAATGTACCTGGCTCAACGACACCGACCTGCGCCTGCGCCGCCCGGCCGCGCTGGACCTGGCCGGCATGGATATCGATGCCGCCCGCCGCACCCGCAGCGTCATCATGCTGCTGGGGCCGCTGCTGGACGAGACAGCCGAATACCGCCTGCCGTACGCCGGTGGCTGCGACCTGGGTACCCGCACCGTCGAGCCGCACATGCAGGCGCTGCGCCAGTTCGGCCTGTCCGTGGAGGCCTCTGCCGGTTTTTACACTGTCCAGGCACCGCCGGCGGATGCCCGCGAACGGTCCTTCGTGCTGACCGAGCGCGGCGACACCGTGACCGAAAACGCCATCATGGCCGCCGCGCACCGCGAGGGCACTACCGTTATCCGCAACGCAAGTCCTAATTACATGGTCCAGGACCTGTGCTTCTACCTGCAGATGCTGGGCGTGGCCATTGAGGGCGTGGGAACCACCACGCTTCGGATCACCGGCCGCCCTCGGATTGAGGCCGACGTCGAATACTTCCCCTCCGAAGACCCGATTGAGGCGATGAGCCTGATCACCGCCGGGATCGTGACCAATTCCGAGGTGACCGTGCGCCGTGTGCCGATTGAGTTCATGGAGATCGAGCTGGCCACGCTGGAGCAGATGGGCCAGCAGCTGGAAATCTCGGGTGAATACATGGCCCGGAACGGCCGCACCCGCCTGGTGGACGTCACCACCAAGCCGTCGGAGCTGCGGGCACCGGAGGACAAGATCCACCCGATGCCGTTCCCCGGACTGAACATCGACAATCTGCCCTTCTTTGCGGTGATCGCCGCCAACGCTCACGGCCAGACCATGATCCACGACTGGGTGTACGAAAACCGGGCCATCTACCTCACGGAGCTGAACCGGCTGGGTGCGCAGGTGCAGCTGCTGGATCCGCACCGCATCTACGTCAATGGGCCTACCAAGTGGCGTGCCGCCGAGGTGGGCTGCCCGCCGGCGCTACGGCCTGCCGCCTGCCTGCTCCTGGCCATGCTCGCGGCCCGCGGCGTGTCCGAGCTGCGGAACATCTACGTGATCGAGCGCGGCTACGAGGATCTGGCGGAGCGGTTGAACACCATCGGCGCCAAGGTGGAGTACTTCCAGGACTGAGTATTCACGGTTCGTCATGAATGTGACGTTTCGCCGCGCAAACGCCACATGCTCCCGCAGAATGGAAGTATGCGTACATTCGGCGTTGAGGAAGAGCTTCTGATCGTCTCTCCGGAAACGGGGGAGCCGCTCGCACTGGCCGACGTCATGCTGTCCGGACGGCGCGTGGCCGCCGACGATGCGCCGCAGGGCTCCCACTCCCCGGGGCCGCAGGCCTTTGCGCAGGGAACGGAGGTGCTGGAGCCCCGCGACGTCGACCCGCACTCCCTGGAGAAGCGGGACGAGACGATTTACGACGACGACGAGATGGGCTTGAGTGCCGAGCTCAAGCTTGAGCAGATAGAGACACAGACACGGCCGTGCCTTGAGTACGGGGTGCTGCTTGAGCAGATCAGGGCTGGCCGCACCCTGGCGGATCTTGCGGCCCGGAAGAGCAACGCACGGGTGGCGGCCCTGGCCACCTCGCCGCTGGCATCAGCTACCCACACCACCCCGGACCCGCGCTATGCGCTGATGCTCGAACGCTTTGGCCTCACGGCGCAGGAGCAACTAACCTGCGGGTTCCACGTTCACACGTATGTTGAGTCGCCGGACGAAGGCGTTGCTGTCCTTGACCGGATCCGCGACAAGCTGGCGGTCCTTACTGCCCTCAGCGCTAACTCGCCGTTTTGGAACGGGCAGCAGACGGGTTTCGAGAGTTATCGGACGCAAGCGTGGAACCGGTGGCCGACCGCAGGACCGTCGGCAATTTACGGTACGTACCCGGCATATCGGCGGGTGGTCACCCGGCTCCTGGACAGCGGCGTGATGCTCGACGAGGGCATGCTGTATTTCGACGCACGGCTTTCCCGGAACCACCCCACGGTGGAGGTCCGGGTGGCGGACGTCTGCCTGCGGGCCGAAGATGCAGCCCTCATCGCCCTGCTGGTCCGGGCATTGGTGGAATCCGCCAGCCGTGAATGGCGGGCGGGAGTCGATCCCGCACCGGTGCCGACCGTGCTGCTGAGGATGGCGTCCTGGCAGGCCAGCAGCAGCGGTCTTAGCGGGGAACTGCTGGACTTTGGAACCTTCAGGCCCGCGCGCGCCGCGGATGTGGCCCGTTCCCTGGTGGACTACCTTGCGCCGGTTCTCGATGAGCAGGGGGAGCTGGCCGTTGCACGGCAGGGTGTGGAAGACATCATCGCGCGGGGTACGGGCGCGGCCGAGCAGCGCCGCGTCCGGGACAGGGTTCTTTCCGGAGCTCCGCCGGAGGACTTCGGATTCGGTGCCGTGGTGCAGCACGCCGTGAAGCTGACCATGCGTGACACGCTCGACCCGTCCGACCTGGATGCCGTGCCCGACCTGCTGCGGGTCCGGCAGTCCTGACCTGTTCGGCGCGTTCCGCCCGGGGTCAGCTCCCATGGATTAGGCTTGGCTCCAAATTGCTGGGGGGCGGGGCGGTGCACAAAATCAACAGGGGGAGGCTCCGGGCTGGACCCGGTCCGGAGGCCGCAGTCGAGCTCGCCCTCGATGAAGCACGGGAACGTTACAGGTCCCTCTTCCAGCACAACCCGCATGCCGTCTACTCCTTCGACCTGGAAGGCAGGTTCCTCTCGGCCAATCCCGCCTGCGAACGCCTGACCGGCCACACCGAAGCGGAGTTGCTGCAGCTGACGTTCCACCAGCTCATAGCCCCGGAGGCGATGGCGCGGACCATTGCCGCCTTCGGGCAGGCGGCAGCAGGAGAACCACAGCACTACGAATCTACCCACCTGCACAAGGACGGCCACCAGGTGGACATCGCAGTTACCAACATGCCGATCATCGTGGCCGGATCTGTGGTTGGTGTCTACGGCGTGGCTGAGGACATCAGTGAACGCCGCAGGGCGGAGGAAGCACTGCGGGAAGGCGAGGCGTACTACCGCAAGATCCTTGAGGAGATCGCCGAGGGCTACTTCGAAACAGACTTGGCCGGCAATCTTACCTTTGCCAATGACGCGCTCTGTGCACTTTTTGGCTGCTCCCGCGACGAGATGCTGGCGCTCACCCACAAGGATTTTTCGGGCCCCCGGGAAGCAGCCAAGGTATCGGGGCACTTCAGGAGGGTACTCGCCAGCGGAGTCCCCGAGCCCGGCTTCGAATGGACGATGACGCGCAGGGGCGGGGAACAGCGCGTTGTGTCCACTTCGGCGTCACTGATCCATGCCCCGGATGGAACCCCGGCCGGATTCCGCGGCATCACCCGGGACGTTACAGAGCGCAACCTTGCCCAGGAAGCGCTGCGGCGCAGCGAAGAGCGGTACAGGCTGGCAATGCGCGCCACCCAGGAGGTGATCTGGGACAGTGATCTGCAGGCAGGGAAGACGATACTGCATGGCGCCGTCCGCGCGATGTTCGGCATCGCCCACCAGACGTTCGACCACGCCGGGGCGTGGTTGGAATCCAGGATCCATCCGGAGGACAAGGATTCCCTCCTGGAATCGATCGACTGGCTCTTTGGCTCCGACGGCGAAATGTGGAGCAGGGAGTTCCGGGTCCGCCGCCAGGACGGCAGTTACATGGACGTCTTTGCCAGGGGCCATGTGGTCCGTGGCCCGGACGGTGAGGCCCTCCGCTTTGTCGGGTCGATGATGGATATCAGTGCACAGAAACGCAGCGAGGCGGAGCTCGAACGGTTGGCCTTCATCGACCCGTTGACCGGCCTGGCGAACCGGAGCCGGCTGCTTGCGCAGCTTGATGACGCCTTGGCCAAAGCACACAGCTCGGGCAGTGCCGTGGCGGTCTTCTTCCTGGACCTGGACCGGTTCAAGCTCATCAATGACGGAATGGGGCATGCAGCAGGGGACAGCCTGCTCGCCCAGTTCGGCGCCCGGCTCACCGCAGTCATCCGGACCCAGGATGTTGCCTCGCGCTTCGCCGGGGACGAGTTTGTGGTCGTCTGCAGCGACACGGATGAGGAGAACGCCCGGAAAATAGCGGACAGGATAGCCTCGGCTGTCCAGGAGCCCTTTACCATCCAAGGTAACGAGTTGTTTGTCTCAGTGAGCATCGGAATCGTCCTCTCGGAGCCGGGCGACACAGCAGACTCCCTCCTCCACCGCTCCGACGCTGCCATGTACCACTCCAAGGCTGACGGGAAAGGGGCGGCGTTCCTGTTTGACGAGAAGATGCAGCACCAGGCCCTTGAGGTCATCAACATTGAGTCCCAGCTTTCCCGTGCCATAGAACGGAACGAACTGGAACTGTACTACCAGCCGGTCCTTGACCTGGAGGACTTCAGGCCGATCGGCCTTGAAGCCCTGGTCCGCTGGAACCGGCCAGGCGTTGGGATGGTGACTGCCGGGGAGTTTATCCCCATCGCGGAGAAGTCCGGGCTGATTCTCCGAATCGGCGCCTGGGTGCTGCAGGAGGCTCTGCAGCAGGCCCGAATCTGGCGTCAGTCGCTCCCCGGGGCGGAGGATCTCGCCATCGGGGTGAATATCTCCGCCAGACAATTGCAGGACCCCTCGATCTTCGACGAAGTCCAGAAGGCAATAGCCGCAGTAGGAATCCAGCCGGACGCCGTCGTGCTTGAAATTACCGAGTCCGAACTGGTCGGTGACCTGGATGGCTCCGTCCAGGTCCTGGAGCGGCTGCGGAAACTGGGGGTGGGAATAGCTGTGGATGACTTCGGAACGGGATATTCCGCCCTCAGCTACCTCAGCCGCATTCCGGCCAACGTCATCAAAATCGACCGGTCTTTCATCAGGCCGCTGGGACGGGAAGGCGCTGCACGCGCACGCGCCCTCGTCGCCGCCATCATTTCCATGGCTGCCGCGCTGGACCTGGTAGTGGTAGTCGAGGGTGTTGAAACTGACGGCCAGGCGGCCGAGGTAGCAGGACTGAACGCTCGGCTGGGCCAGGGCTACCACTGGTGCCGGCCACTCCCCGGGACCGCAATCGAGGAGTGGCTGCGTACGCAGTACGCCTGGGTAGCCGCGGAGCGTGCACAGGGCCGTGACTGCCTCAGATTTGCTTCAGCGCCTGTTCAAGATCGCCGATAAGGTCGCTCACGTCCTCAAGGCCCACGGACAACCGGACCACTCCGTCAGTCAGCCCGATGGCCGCGCGTCCCTCCGGACCCACCGCGCGGTGCGTGGTGGTGGCAGGGTGCGTGATGAGCGACTTCGCGTCGCCCAGGTTGTTGGAAATGTCAATGATGCGCAGCCCGTCCAGCAGTGCGAACGCCGCGTCCTTGCCCGTCCGGCCGGCGCCCGCTGCCAGTTCGAACGTCAGCACTGTCCCTCCGGCCCGCATCTGCCTGGCCGCCAATTCGTACTGGGGATGTGATTTCAGCAGCGGGTACTTGACCCACTGGACTGCAGGCTGTTCCTCCAGCCACTTTGCCAGCCGCAGTGCTGTGGAGGAAGAGTGGTTCACCCTTAGTGCCATGGTCTCCAGGCCCTTGGTCAGCACCCAGGCGTTGAACGCCGACAGTGCGGGGCCGGTGTGCCGCATCAGCTGCTTCACGGGCCCCTCGATGAACTCCTTGGTGCCCAGGATCGCTCCGCCCAGCACCCGTCCCTGCCCATCGATGTGCTTGGTGCCCGAGTAGACGATGACGTCGGCGCCCAGGTCGCCGCAGCGCTGCAGCAGGGGCGTGGCAAAGACATTGTCGACGACGACGGCGGCCCCGGCGGCATGCGCCAGGTCGCTGACCGCAGCAATGTCCACGATTTCCTGCATCGGGTTGGACGGCGATTCAAAGAAGACGGCAGTGGTGGGCTGCGACAGGGCCTCGCGCCACTGGTCCAGGTCCGGGCCGTCCACGAACACCGTCTCCACACCCCACCGGGGCAGGATTTCGTTGAGAATCACGAAGCAGGACCCGAACAGGGAACGGGCGGCAACCACGCGGTCACCGGCAGCGAGCAGCGCACCCAGGGCGGTGAATACCGCGGACATGCCGGACGCCGTCGCAAAGCACGCCTCGGTCCCCTCGAGGAGGCGCAGCCGTTCCTGGAAGGTGGCCACGGACGGGTTGCCGTAGCGGGAGTACACGAACCGCTCGTCTTCGCCGGTGAATGCGCGCTCGGCGGCGGCGGCGGATTCGTAGACGAAGCCGGAGTTCAGGAAGACGGCCTCGGATGTTTCCTGGAAGTTGGTTCGGTCCAGGCCGCCGCGGACAGCCTGGGTGTCAGCGCTCCAGGTGGCGGCATCCGGGTTGAACGTCACTCGGAGATCCCCAGGTTGGTGGGCAGGCCGCTGTTCTTCCAGCCGTTGACCGTCCGCTCACCGTGCCGGTCAGGGACGCCCTCGAACCCTTCAAGGATGTTGTACGACGTGAAGCCGGCCTGCGTGGCAGCGATGGCGGCCGAGATGGAACGCTGGCCGGAGCGGCACAGGAAGAGCAACTCGGCGTGGGGGTCCTCCGGCGCCTGGCTCCGCAGGTCATTGATGAAGTCAGGGTTGGGAATCCCGCCGGGAAAGGTCCACTGGATGAACAGCGGGTCGTTGTCCGTGGCGTTCGTGTCCGGGATGCCGATGTGCGCCCATTCGCCTTCGGTGCGCACATCCACCAGGATGGCGCCCTGCTCCAGTTTGGCCCAGGCCTCGTGCGGCGTGAGGTCGCCTGCGTAGCTCACGCGTGTCCCTCGCCGTCGAACTCGAGGTCCGGAGATTCCAGGTCTTCGACGGCGGTGGCCACGGCGGCGTCTGCGGAGGCGATGGCGGACGGCAGGATCAGGGCCTGCGCCACGATGACTCCCGTGCCGTTGAACGTGGCCGCCGGGCTGCCGTGCAGGACGTAGCCCTCGGAGAGGGCGGTCGAAATACGCTCACAGAAGGCGCGGTCATCGGGGCCCGTAATCAGGCGGTAGGACAGTTTTTCTTCAGGGGCGGATGCGTCAGACACGACAGAACTCCTTCTCTCACGCTTGCAGCTCGAATGGGTCGATATGCCGAGTATTCACCTGAGGCACCCCGCCGCGAAAGGGAGGGTTGCCGACCGACCAGTCAGGGCTTGGCGCCGGTTCTCATTACTCCCCCAAAACGTAACATCCGGGGCGCACCCCGGCACCGCCCTCGTCGTCATGTTCCGTAACTGAAATGTGCGCGCCGGCAAGGAAGGCAGGGATCCCGCGTCTGCGGCGTGGCGGCGGAGCAGACGTGACGCATCCCATATACTGCAGCCTGCATGGCCTCTGGTAAGGTAACGCTAACCTTCCTTTTGTGTTCGTTTCGTGCGGCTTCGGCCGTTTCTTCCAGGAGTGCCTCCTCATGCATCGACCCAAGCTTCTTGCTGCCTGCGCCGCGTTGACGGTGTCCGCTTTGGCCTTGAGCGGCTGCGGCGTGCTGGGCATCGGCAAGGAGCCGGCGGACCTGCAGATCTATTCGGCCCGCCATTACGACCTTGAGGGCGCGTTCGGCGAGTTCACCAAGGAGACCGGCATTTCCGTCGAGTTCATCACCGGTGATGACGCGGAGCTGCTGGAGCGGGTCAAGGCCGAAGGAAAAGACACCCCCGCGGATATCTTCATGACCGTTGACGCGGGCAACTTGTGGAACGCCGGGCGGCAGGACGTGCTTGCCAGCGTTAAGTCGCCCGCCCTTGAACAGGCCGTACCGGCCGACCTGCGGGACCCCGACGGAAAGTGGTTCGGCCTCGCGATGCGCGCCCGCACCATCACCTACAACCCGGAGAAGGTGGATCCGGCCGAATTCGATACCAAGGACACCTACGCCGGCCTGGCCGACGCTAAGTGGAAGGGGCGCCTGTGCATGCGCGACGCCACCTCTTCCTACACCCAGTCACTGGTTGCCGGCCTGATCGACCTCCACGGCAAGGAAAAGGCCCTTGAGATCGTCAAGGGCTGGGTGGCGAACGACGTGGACATCATGAGCAACGACGTCCTGCTGCTCGAGGCGATCGACGCCGGTGCGTGCGACGTTGGCATTAACAACCACTACTACCTGGCCCGCAAGCTGGAGTCAGACCCCAACTTCGGCGTTGACCTGTTCTGGGCCAGCCAGGCAGGCGCGGGAACTCACGTGAACATCTCCGGTGCGGGCGTGGTGGGGAACTCGGACAATCCTGAAAAGGCCCAGCAGCTCATTGAATGGCTGGCAACCAAGGGGCAGAATGCCTTCGTGGACGCGAACCACGAGTTCCCCGTGAACCCGTCCACCAAGCCCGAGCCGCTGATCGCAGGCTTCGGCGACTTCAAGCGCATGCCCCTGAACGCCGAGGCTTACGGCGACCTGAATGCCGAGGCCACCGAGCTGCTCGCCGAAGCGGGATATAAGTGAGCCGACCGGCTGTCCTGACCGCATCTGCCGCGCCGGCCAGGCGGCGGATGCTCGCCGGAAACGGGCGGCCGCTCTGGTCCGCGCTCGTCCTGCTGGTGGCCGCCCTGGTGGCAACGCCCGTTGTAGCCGTCCTCGTGGACGGTATCGGCACGCTGGGCAGCGGGACCGTGCCGCGCGACCTCGGCGCAATGGTGCTCACCACCGTGCTGCTGATGGTCGGCGTCGGTGCCGGAACGCTGCTGGTGGGGGGCGGACTCGCCTGGCTGGTCACCGCCTACACCTTTCCGCTCCGCAACGTCCTTTCCTGGGCCTTGGTGCTTCCGCTTGCGATGCCCGCCTACATCCTGGGCTTCGTGTTCCTTTCCACCTTCGACGTCGGCGGTCCGGTACAGGCCTTGCTGCGGTCAGTCTTCGGCCCCGGCGCCTGGCTTCCTGAGGTGCGGTCCCTGCCGGGCGCGATCCTGGTGATGTCGCTGACGCTCTACCCCTACGTCTACCTCCTGGCCCGCACGGCGTTCAGCGAGCAGGGTGCCGCCACCTACGATGCTGCCCGCACCCTGGGCGCCAGCCGTGGCCGGACCCTCTGGCGCGTCCTGGCGCCGCTCGCCCGGCCGTCCCTTGCCGCTGCCCTGGCGCTGGTGATGATGGAAACCCTCACGGACTTCGCCACCGTCCAGTACTTCAACGTCCAGACGGTCTCGGTGGGCGTGTACCTGGTGTGGAAGGGAAGCTTCGATTTCCATGCCGCCACCCAGCTCTCCGTCCTGGTCCTCCTCTTCGCCGTGGCGGTGCTCGCCGCTGAGCGCCTGTTCCGCGGCCGGTCCCGGTTCCACCAGAAAGCCGGCAGGGGAGAAGGGCTCCAGCCACGGAAACTGTCCGGCTGGGCCGGGTGGGCCGCAATGCTCGCGGGCGTGGCTGTCCTCTCCGCGGGCTTCCTGCTTCCCCTTGCCCGGCTGGCCGCCTGGGCGGTTGGCGAGGCCGTGTCGTCCGCCGCAGGACCGATGCTTGACCCGCGTTTCCAGGGCTACCTGCTGAACAGCATGGTGGTGGCGGCGATTGCGGCCCTGGCGTGTGCGGCCCTTGCCTTGGCCATCGGACACAGCGTGCGCCTGGGCGGCGGACGGGTGGTTGTTTCGGCAGCGCAGGCCACCACTTTCGGCTACGCCGTTCCCGGAGCCGTGATCGGCATCGGCGTCCTCATCGCCTTCGCCAAGCTCGACGAACTCGTGGAAGCTGCCGGCGTGCCCGGCGGTACCGGGCTGCTGGTGACCGGCTCGGTGGCCGGCATCCTTGCCGCGTACGTGGTCCGTTTCCTGGGGCCCGCCTACCAGGCCGTGGACGCGAGCTTCGCCAAGATCTCACCAGCCTTGACGGCGTCCGCGTTGAGCCTCGGCGCCACTCCGGGACGGCTGCTGGCCCGGATACACCTCCCTCTGGCCCGCCGCGGAGCGGCCGTGGCCGCCGCCCTCGTGGCCATCGACGCGGTTAAGGAACTGCCGATCGTCCTGCTCCTGAGGCCGTTCGGATTCACCACCGTTTCGGTGTGGGTGTATGAGCTGGCCCGCGAGAACTTCTGGGAAAAGGCGGCCCTGCCAGCCCTGGGCATCGTGGCCGTCGCCATCATTCCGGTGTATTTCCTCTTCCGGCGGACTGCCGGCCTGCGTACCGGGGCGGGGGCATCATGAGCAGTCTGACGAACAGCACTATCGCCAACGGAACACCCTCCGTGGAGCTTGCGGGCGTCAGCATGAGTTACGGCAAGGTCGCCGCTGCGGCGTCCATTGACCTGACAGTGGCGCCCGGCGAGCTGGTCAGCGTCATCGGACCCTCAGGGTGTGGAAAATCCACCATGCTTCGGCTCATCGCCGGGCTGGAACGGCCCGATGCCGGCACCATCATCATTGCCGGCGAGACCGTTGCCGACCGGCGCCGGTTCCTGGAGCCGGAACACCGCCGCGTAGGCCTGGTGTTCCAGGAGCATGCGCTCTTCCCCAACATGACCGTGACCAAGAACGTCGCCTTCGGGCTTAACCGCATGCCTGCCGCGGAGCGCCGGAAGCGGGTTGCCGAGGTGCTGGACATCGTCCGCCTGGGGCACCTGGCCGGACGCTACCCGCACGAGCTTTCCGGCGGAGAACAACAGCGAGTGGCGCTGGCGCGCGCCCTGGCGCCCCGCCCCGCCGTCGTACTCTTGGATGAGCCGTTCTCCAGCCTGGACGAAACGCTCCGCGGCCGCGTGCGAGCCGACATCGTCACTGCGCTGCAGGAGAGCGGAACCACGGGCCTGTTCGTCACCCACGACCAGACCGAGGCGCTGTCCGTGGGGCAGCGCGTGGTGGTGATGCGCGCCGGAGCCATCGAGCAGAGCGACGTACCGGAGAGGGTCTTTGAACAGCCGGCCACGCGCTTTGTGGCTTCCTTCATGGGTGATGCAGACTTCCTTCCAGCCCATGTCCACAACGCGCTGCTGACCTGCGAGATCGGAGTCGTCTCCACCGTTCCCGGCTGGGGCGGGTGCGATGTCGACGTCGACGTGGTGCTGCGGCCCCACGAGGTGGCGCTCAGCCTTGATCCGGCCGGTACCGCCGAAGTGATATCGCTGGAATACAGGGGGGCGTTCGTCCTCCACCACGTCCGGCTGGCCTCCGGCCGCACCCTCCGCTCCTGGCAGCCGCACCAGGTGCGCCACGCCCCGGGCACCCGGGTCCAGGTTTCCGTCACTGCGGGAACGACGCCGACCCTCCTGGTCGGTGACCACGCGGTCACCGGTCCGCCGGCCGGCTCAGCCCGCTCCGCACAGCGGCCGCCGGCGCCTTCTCCTGCCACAACCCTGAGGTAATTTCCGTGACCATCGCACCACCCACCAGGCGCCTTGAGGCGTCGGCCCCCGCCGTTCCGTTTGCTGCGCAACTTGCCCGGTTCGGAAACCGGCCCGCGGTGCTCGCCGGCAGGGACACGCTCAGTTACGCGCAGCTGGCTGCACGGGTGGGACAGGCAGCGGACCGGCTCGGTCCGGCCCGTCGGCTGGTGCTCCTGGCCGCCACGAACGGCGTCGACTCCCTGGTGGCGTACCTGGCTGCGCTGTCCGCCGGCCATCCCCTGGTGCTGGTCCCCGGTGACAACCCGGCGGCTGTGGAATCCATCAAGGCAGCGTTCGACCCCGACGTCATCATGGGTGACGGCGCCGGGGACGGCATTCCGCGCATCACGGACGTCCGCACGGAAACGCGGCACCTGCTCCACCCGGACCTTGCCCTGATGCTGAGCACCTCCGGATCAACCGGATCACCCAAGCTGGTCCGGCTCTCGCACCGCAATGTCCAGGCAAACGCCGAGTCCATCGGCGAATACCTCCGGCTCAGTGCCGGTGACCGCGCCGCGACCACGCTGCCGATGTCCTACTGCTACGGCCTCTCGGTGATCAACAGCCACCTCGCTGTGGGAGCTTCGCTGGTCCTGACCGACCTTTCCGTGGTGGACCCGTGCTTCTGGGAAGTGTTCACCCGCACCGAAGCGACGGCCTTCGCCGCGGTGCCGTACACGTTCGAGCTGCTGGAGCGGATCGGATTCCAGGACATGGACCTTCCGCACCTCCGCTACGTCACCCAGGCCGGCGGGCGCCTCGCCCCTGAGCTGGTGCAGCGCTACGCCCGGCTAGGCCGGGAGCGGGAGTGGGAGCTGTTCGTCATGTACGGGCAAACAGAAGCGACCGCCCGGATGGCCTACCTGCCGCCGGAGCTCGCCGCAGAAAGCCCGGCGCGCATTGGCGTGCCGATTCCCGGCGGGAAGTTCCGCATCGACCCCGTGGACGGGCTTGAGGACGGGGAACTGGTGTATACCGGACCCAACGTGATGCTGGGATATGCCGAGTCGCCTGCGGACCTGGCGGAAGGGCGCACCATCACTGAGCTGCGCACCGGCGACTTGGGCCGACGGCACCCGGACGGGCTGTACGAAGTAACGGGCCGGCGCAGCCGGTTCCTCAAGATCGCGGGGCTGCGGATCGACCTCGGCCGGGTGGAGCAGATCCTGGCGGATCTGGGCGTGCAGGCATCCAGCGCCGGCACCGACGGCCAGCTGGTGGTGGCGCTGCAGGGCACTCACGACCCGGACCTGCTGCGTAAGATGCTGGCGGGAAGCCTGGGCATTCCGCGTGGATCCGTGCAGATGTTCTCCGTGGCGGAACTGCCGCGGCTGGCAAGCGGCAAGCCGGACTATCAGGCCGTGCTGGCCCTTGCGGCCCCGGCCCCGTCACCGGCAACGGATGAGCGCCCGGTTAAGGCCGAAGGTCCGCAGGACGTGCGGCGGATCATGGCGGAGCAGCTGGAGCTCGAGACCGTGCAGGCGGACAGCACGTTTGTTTCCTTGGGCGGGGACTCCTTGTCCTACGTGGCTACCTCAGTCCGGCTGGAAAAAGCCCTGGGCACCCTGCCATCCGACTGGCACCTCCGAACTGTCGCCGAACTGGAACAGGTGTCGCCGCCTCCCAAGCCGCGCAGGAAGCTGACGGCACGCATCGAGTCCAGCATCGTCCTGCGCGCGGTTGCCATTATCTTCATCATCAGCACCCACATCGGCCTGTTCCATTGGGAAGGGACGGCCCACGTGCTTCTCGCCGTTGCGGGCTATAACTTTGCCCGCTTCCAGCTTGGAGGGGAGCGGGCCCGTCGGCTCCGACGCCAGGCGGCGAGCCTGGCCCGGATCGTGGTACCCAGCATGGCGTTCATCGCCTTCGGCTATGTGGTCACCGACCACTACAGCGTGGCGAACATCTTCCTGCTGAACGCCTTAATCGGGCCGCAGGAAGTGACCACCGAATGGCACTTCTGGTTCGTGGAGGTCCTGACTTACCTTCTTGTCTGCATGACGGCCCTGCTGGCCGTCCCCGCCGTGAGCCGACTGGAACGGCGATTCCCGCTGGCGTTCCCGCTGGGTTTGACGGCTGCCGGGCTGCTGGGCAGGTTTGAAATCGTAGACCTTGGCGTGCCGAACACCGGCCCTGCCCTGTGGCTGTTCGCACTGGGGTGGACCGTCGCCCGGGCCCGGACGGTGCCGCACCGCCTGCTGGCGTCGGCCATTGCAGTGCTGTGCGTTCCGGGGTTCTTCTACGGCGACCTGGTGCGCGAGGCCACGCTGCTGGCCGGAATCCTGGTCCTCACCTGGGTGCGGACCCTGCCGGTCCCGAAGGGCCTGCAGAAGGTCACCGTACTGCTGGCCAGCGCCTCGCTGTACATCTACCTCACGCACTGGCTGGTGTTCCCCTACTTTGTTGCCCTGCACCCGGCCGTTGCCGTCGTCGCATCCCTCGTGGCCGGCGTCGGATACTGGGCCCTGGTCAGCTGGGTGCTGGGACTGAAGCGGCGCCTCACCCGCTCTGGCGTGGGCGCCCTTCAGGCCAGCCGCTCCTAGACCAGCCCCGGCGAGCTGGCGAGGATGTAATCCGCCGCGGCAGGCCCTTTCATGCTCAATCCGGCATGGCCCGGGTTGAGCCGCTGTTTCATGGCCGCCCAGAACGTGGTTTCCGGGCGGGGAGCTTTCTGGTTGATGAAGCACCAGCTGGTGTACAGCCCGTAAAGGCGGTCACAGTCCAGGGCAGACTCTGCATCAGGGTCGAGGTGGGTGGCTTCCTGGAGGAAGAGATCAAACTGCGAATGTGCCATCACGGCTTCCCATCGCTAAGTGCGCGGTGCCGCCGTTCGGCTACAGCAGCGGACTCCCATGCCATGCACAAGTGCTTGGGAGCGTTTGGCGGCGCCATCGAGAAAGTCGGCGGGCCGCTAAGCGATAGTTCGCTTGTCTACGATGTAGACTTTACCTGTAGACCAACCAAATAGGCAAGCGTCTGGACTATTACCCAGGGGCGCCCAGCCGAACCAATGGACGGAACAGTCAATGGCATCCCCGAAGAGCCCGGGCGCGCGAACACGGACCGGCAAAGCTCCACTGACAAGGGATCTGGTCCTCAGCACAGCGCTGGAGATCGTGGATTCGGAGGGCCTGGACGCGCTCACCATGCGGCGCCTGGGCCTGGCGCTGGACCGGGACCCCATGAGCCTGTACCGCCACGCCGAAAACCGGGCCGCCCTGCTGGACGGTGTTTCGGAGCTGGTGCTGAATGAACTTTCCATTCACCCCGAAGATCCGGACTGGAAGGCTCAGCTGCGCCATATTGCGCACAGCTTGCGGGCATTGGCGCTGCAGCATCCGAACGTAGTTCCGCTCCTGGTGACCAGACCGCTGTCCACTCCGCTGGGCCTCAGGCCGCTGGGAACATTGCGCCCGCTCGAGCAGATCCTCTCCCTGCTGGTAGGGGCCGGCTTTGCTCCGGACGACGCCCTCCACGTGTACCGCGCCTACTACGGCTTTCTGTACGGCCACATCCTCAACGAACTGCAGGAGTTCGTGGTGGACCCGGAGGAGAACGAGGTTCTCCTCCGGCTGGGGCTGCACCGGTTGCCGGCCAGGGAGTTTCCCCGGCTGCGCGCGCTGGCCCCCGCGCTGGCTGAATACGACGGCGCCGCCGAGCTTGACCAGGGCATGACCATCCTGCTGTCCGGGCTGGAAGCACAGCTGTCCCGGCAATCGGAGGGCGCGGTGACCGCTTCCTGAAGGGCCGGAGTGCCGGGGGCTATTCGAACGAAGCCCTGCGGGGGTCCGAAGCCCGGCTGTTCCAGATATCCGGGCGGGTGACTTTGAAGCGCCGGCCGGTGAGCGCCCGGGCAGTGAGCTGGACGTAGTTGTCCTTGTCGCCGGGCTGCCACGGCTCCAGCCGTTCTGCGTCCACCGCGTCCTTTTCCGCCTGGTCCTGCATCAGCGCCGTGTCACCGCGGGCCACCACGCTCCACGCCATCTCGGATTGCGGGTCGTATCCGTCGATCTCCAGGGCCGCCGGGCGCTCCGTCATTGCACTCCAGAGCTTGGTGCCGCCGGCGGTCCGGAACACGATGCTCCGGCGGTGGAGCACATAGTTCACCGGAAAAATCTCCGGGTGGCCGTCCACCACGATGGCGATCCGGCCAACGGTGTCGTTGGCCAGCAGGTCCCAGCACTCGTCGAACGACAGCTGGTCGGTCCGGGGCGCGTCAGCGTTCATGGTCCCACCATACGGGGACCTGGCTCCGTCCGGAACGTGTTCTTAATCAATCCCTGCGAAGAGGGTGCTCAGCTCCGCGGTCAGTTCCTTCTGCAGGGCGGGGGTGCCGATTTCCTTGCCATCGATCCTGTTGATCGGCGCGAGGAGGCGCACGCTGGAGATCAGCCACACCGCGTCCGCGTCCAGGAGATCCTGCGGCTCCAGGGGACCATAGCCGAGTTCCCAGCCTGCCGCCCTGGCGGCGCCGAAAAGGGCGCCCTGGGAGGTGCCTGCGAGGATGCCACTGTCCAGCTGTGGGGTCACCAGCCGCTTGATCCGCGTGCCGTCGTCGGACTTTTCCACATGCGCCAGAAGCACCGTGGACGTGGGCCCCTCAAGCACCCGACCATCGGAGGAGACGAAGATGACGTCGTCAGCGCCCTGCTTGCGTGCGTATCGGAGGGCGGCCATGTTGACCGCGTAGGAGAGGGTCTTGGCGCCAAGGAGAAGCCACGGGGCACGTTCGCCCACTTCGCTGTCGTAGCCGCGCTCCAGGAGGATCACGTCCAGGCCCGTCTCGCGCTGCCGGCGGCCCAGGCTGCCGGCGGGGGACACCTGGACCCAGGCCGTGGGGCCGTCGCTGCCCTCCACACCGCGGGTGACCACCAGTTTCACCACCCGTTCGTCCCCGGAGGAATCTGTGGCGGGGTTCTGGTGGAGGTGCTCCGACAGGGCCGTGTCGATGGCACGCCGCCACGCATCCTGGTCCGGGATCACCAGGTCCAGGGCCTCCGCGGAACCGCCCAAACGGTTCAGGTGCGCCTGCATCTTCCGGACCGAGCCGTCCACCGCCAGCATGGTTTCGAAGATTCCGTCGCCGCGGGTGGCGCCCTGGTCCGTGACCATCAGCTGCGGTTTCGCGGCGTCGGCCAGGCGGCCGTCCGGGAAGGAGGGATCAAGGAAGACGAGAACCACGGGAGCTGGAGAGGTCATGGCTCCAGCTTAGTGCCGCGCGCGCCGGATAAGCTGGGCGCAGCGCCCCGGCAGGAAACCGTCCGCCGGGAGCTCGTGTCCCGGGGGTTGTTCGCTTGTTGTGGCCGTTTTCGCTTGCCGGCACCGCGCCGATGTGGGTTGTGGTAGTACTTGCCGCCGCCGACCTGTTGATCAGGGTGCTTGCCGTGGGAATCATCCCCGGCAACCGGCGCCCTACCACGGCCATGGCCTGGCTGTTGGGCATCTTCTTCGTGCCGTTTGTGGGCCTTCTCCTGTTCCTGCTGTTCGGCAATTTCCAGCTCTCCAGTCGACGCCGCCAGCAGCAGGAGCTCGTCAACGACAGGGTCCGGGCCGGCATTTCGGCGATCGCGGACGCGGAGAGCCACTACCCGGGCCCCGAATGGGTCATTTCCGCTGCCGAGCTTAACCGCCGCCTGGGTTCGCTGCCGATGGTGGACGGGAACTCGGTGGACCTGATCCCGGGTTATCCGGACTCCATCCTGGCCATGACCGAGGCCGTGCGGAAGGCGAAGAAGTTCGTCAACGCGGAGTTCTACATCATGAGCACGGACCATGTTACCGACGACCTGCTCACGGCACTGGAGGAAGCGGCCGAACGCGGCGTGGAAGTCCGGGTGCTTTTCGACCACATCGGCACGCTGCGCGTCAAGGGCTACCGGAAACTCCTCAAGAGGCTGCGGGCGGGGAAGATCCAATGGAAAAGGATGCTTCCGCTGCTGCCGATCCACGGCCAGTGGCGTCGGCCCGACCTGCGGAACCACCGCAAGATCATGGTGGTGGACGGGGAGATAGCGTTTACGGGTTCCCAGAACCTGATCGAGCCCTCGTACAACAATCCGCGCCACCGGAAGGCCGGCCGCGAGTGGGTGGAGCTGATGGCGTGCCTGCGGGGCCCGATTGTCACCACCCTCAACGTCGTCTTCGCAACCGACTGGCTGAGCGAGACGGACGAGTCCCTGGAACATCAACTGCAGCTTCCGGGGAACCCCGAACCCGGGCACGTGACAGCGCAGGTGGTGCCCAGCGGTCCCGGATTCATTACCGAAAACAACCTGCGCCTTTTCAACACCCTGATCTATTCTGCGCAGCACCGCATCTCCATCTGCAGTCCATACTTTGTGCCGGACGATTCCCTGCTTTATGCCATCACCACCGCCGCCCAGCGGGGCGTGGACGTTGAGCTGTTCGTCTCCGAAAAGGGCGATCAATTCCTGGTCCACCACGCCCAGCGCTCCTACTACGAGGCGCTGCTCGAGGCGGGCGTCCGGATTTATCTCTACAAGGCACCGTTCGTGCTGCACGCGAAGCATTTCACCATCGACGACGAGGTGGCGGTCCTCGGGTCAAGCAACATGGACATGCGCTCCTTCTCGCTGAACCTCGAGGTTTCCGTAATGCTGCTTGGGGAGAAGATCGTGGACAAGATGCGGGCCGTCGAGGACACCTACCGGGACATCTCGCACGAACTCAAGCTCGCCGACTGGCTCAACCGGCCGCTGGCAGCACGGTACATCGATAACGTGGCCCGCCTCACCGCAACGGTCCAGTAGCCGCGGAGGGTTCAGTCCCGGGGGAAGTCTGAGCCCAGCGTGGAGAGGACGCCGTAGGCCTTGGTGCGGATTTCGTCGTATTCGTCGTCGGGAATGGAATCGGCCGTGATGGCGCCGCCGACGCCGAGGGACAGTTCCACTGGCCCCTCGCCGGGGTGGCTGATCACCAGGGTGCGGATCGCCACGGCGAGGTCCGTTGCCCCGTTCAATGAAAAGTAGCCGATCGCGCCCGAATATATTCCGCGCGGGCCATCCTCCAAGCTGTCCAGGATCGCCATGGTGCTGATCTTGGGCGCGCCGGTCATGGAGCCGGCGGGGAAGCACGCCGCCACGGCCTCGGCACGCGACGATCCAGGCAGCAGGCGGGCGTCGATGGTGCTGACCATCTGGTGTACGGTGGCGTAGCTTTCGATGGCGCACAGCCGGCTCACCGTCACGGTCCCGGGCACCGCGAAGTGGCTGAGGTCGTTGCGCAGCAGGTCAACGATCATGATGTTCTCGGCCCGGTCCTTCACCGACGTCGCCAGGTCGGTGCGCAACCAGGCATCCTCCTCCGGGTCGGCGGCCCTGCGGCGGGTGCCCTTGATGGGCTCCGCGCGCATCCCGCCGTCGGCAGCGATCTTCAGGAACCGCTCGGGCGATGTGCTGGCAACGGTCAAGCCACCGAGCCGCAGGTAGCTGGCGAAGGGCGCCGGATTCCGATGGCGAAGGGCCAAGTAAGTCGCCCAGGGGTCGAACCCGCCGGCCGGGACCGCAGCAGTGAGCGTGGTGGTCAGGCAGACCTCATAGGAATTGCCCTCCGCGATCTGCGCTTGCGCTGCCCCGATCTTCCGCCGGTACTCCACGCCGCTGTCACGGCTGCGGAACGCGGGGGCAGGGCGCACGACGGCGGTTCCGGCGCCGGCTTCGGGAAGCAGGCCCCCGGGGACCCTGCCCCCTTCCAGGGAGTCATCAACCGCAGCCCTGGCTCGTGCGAACCAGGCATCCGCCTCCGGCTCGTCTAGTGCAAGCAGCCACACGGCGCCCGCGGTATGGTCAAGGACTATTGCGCGCCCAGCGAAAATCAGCGCAGCGTCCGGTGTGGGCGATTCGACGTCAGAGCCGCCGGTCTCCCGTTTCAGCTCGTATCCCAGGGTGCCCAGCCAGCCCAGCGTGAATCCGCAGGAGTAGTCCTCTGGAACAGTCACGGAGGGGGTGCCCCAGACCGTGTTGAGCCAGCGGAAGAACGGGCCGGTAACCTGCGCTGTGGCGGACCCGGAGCTCACCCGGGTCGCCCCGGAACTGTGGGTGGCCGACTGGCCGAACGCGCCGCCGTCGTCCGCCATGATGCTGAAGCGGCTGCGCCCGGCGGTACCCCCTTCGCCCCCTTCGGCGGACAATTTCCCCACGCGTTCCGCGGGGAATAGTCCGTCCTGGGGGGAGTGCTGGGAGCTGTCCAGCCAGACTGCCTGCGGGGAACCACCGTAAAGGGTGTGGAACAGGGCGGGGGCGTCCGGCCTGCACTCCAGTCGCTCGGCGCGGAGGGTGTAGGCGTGGCGGGCTGCCACTTCGGGGGCGAGCACCGTGGACAGCGCGGGCAGATGGGGGAGGAGGTGCAGTACGTCGGCGGGAGCCCCGCCGTCGGCCAAGTTATGGACGCACAGGTCGGCGTGGTCGGGAACGGAGTCGGCAGCGAGCCAAGCGGACTCCTGGGCCGCCCACTGGTCCCAGAACGGTTCATAGGTGCTGCCGTCGCGGTCCAGGGCCCGGGTGCGCCGGACGTCGTCCGGTGACTCGGCCCAGATCACCGCGCCCAGGAAGGGGCGGGCCGCGGCGGCCGCGGCCCCCACTCCCTCCACGATGACGATCTCGGCGGGAAGGGTGACCCGGGCGGGGCCGTCGTAATGGTTCTCCCAGTCCCAGCTGGTCCAAGTGGCAGCCTCGCCCCTGCTCAGCGGCTCCAGCACTGTGGCCACATACCGTTCGATGCCGGCGGCCAGGCCGTTCCAGCCCGGATAGATGTCCTCCAGGTGGAACAGCGATACCTTGTGGTGGGCACGGAGCCGGACCGCAAGCTCGACGGCGAGAGTGGTCTTCCCTGCGCCTGAACGCCCGTCGATAGCAACGATGACGGGGGCTGGGCTCATGGATTAGAGCGTACCGCTATCCCTGGCGCGCTTTCATCCGGGGGTTCTTCTTGTTGATGACGAATGTGCGTCCGCGCCGGCGGACAATCTGGGCGCCCGGGATCTTCTTCAGTGCCCGCAGTGAATTCCTGACCTTCATGGTGTCTCCTTGTAGTGGGTGGTTCTTGCGTGTTCAGCTGGCAGACGCCAGACCAAACGGATCCTGCAGTTCATGGCCCGAGGCCAGTTCCTCGTCCGTCAGCTGGCAGTGCAGCAGGAGCTCCGCGAACTCCGCCGGGTCAAGATCCTCGCCAGTGGCTTCGATGACAGTGCCGGCGTCCAGCCTTCCCCTGGCGGGGAGGACGGTTCCTACGTTTTCCAGCCACACCCGCGGGCCGATGCCTTGGATGGCGATCCGGCACTCCGGAGCCGATGCCACCCACAGATGGCCTCGCAGCACGCAGCAGCCCTCGGCCAGCGTGCCCAGGGCGAGGCGGAACCGGCCCGGATGCAGCGGCCGCTCCGCTGACTGCCTGACCGTGATAAACGGCGACGGCGTCGCGGCGGGTCCGTCAAGGCCAGGAGCGATGCGGATGTGCGGGGCGAGTTCGCGGATCAGGTGCAGGCCCCGTTCGCGGCCTGCCGGATGGGCGGGGACGATATCCGGCTCGGCCAGCACAACGAGGTCCGCGGACTCAAGTTCACCAACGAGGAATTCCCCGGGCGTGCGTTCGTCGTCAGCCACCGGCGTGAATCCGGATTCGTAAAGGGTGTGCGAGTCCCAGATGTGGTCCTCCAAGGCGTCCGGCGCGCACGCGAGCATCTTTTCGTAGGTAATCGCTGTGCCCGTGGTCCGGTCGAGGCCGCGCTTGAGGGCAGTGACGGCCACCGTTCCGGGGACCGCCGGGGGCAGGCCAATGATGATCGTGCCGCCGGCGCCGGCAGCGAGGCGTTCGACGGCGGGTACCAGGTCCAGGCGGACAGCGCAGCTAAGGCAGCCGTGCTCAAGCAGGGTTTCCTCCCGCTCTACGAGGGTCCCGTTCCCAAAGACGCGGCGGATGACGACGCCGTTCTCCAAGAGGTCGTGCAGGATCACCAGGGAATTGGGGTGCCTTGCGGCCAGGTCTTCACAGGCCTGCTGGCGGCAGAGGGCGTCCAGGGAACCGACGACGATGAGGTGCATGCCGCCAGATTAGTTGAGAATGATTCTCAACTGCAAATTGATTCCCCGAGGGCGGCCGTCCGGACATGGTCAATAAGGCCGGGAATGGCGGCGTGAATCTGATGCCAGACGGCGTCGAAGTCGGCGTGGCCGCCGTACCAGGGGTCCTCGATGCCTTGGTCCAGCCGGTCGCGGCCGTCCATCGCGGGGTCGAAGCTTCGCAGCATGCGGACCTTGTCCAGCGACTCCTGGTCGGGGGCCGCTTCACTGAGCCAGGCGTAGTGGTCGATATCCAAGGCGAGGATGAGGTCACGGTCCCTGAACCACTGCGGCTCCCATTTTCTGGCCACATGGCTGGCCGAGAGGATTTGGGTGGCCGCGAGGCGGCGCGCTGCCCGCGGGTCGATGGGGCGGCCGGACTCGTATCCAGTGGTGCCGGCGGAATCCACAACCACCGCCCCGTCCAGCCCCTCGCGTTTCAAGGCCTCCCTGAGCATGAGCTCCACCATGGGGGACCGGCAGATGTTTCCGGTGCAGACGGCGATAACGCGGTATGGGCTCGACGCTGAGTTCATGACACTAAGCATGCGCGCATATCAGGGCCTTGGCTACCCGCGATTCATGTGGATTGACAGTTTTGTAAAGATGGGTGACTTAGGGCCAAGCGGGGTAGGACTCAGGGTTGGACCCGCTCCGCACGCCCGCACTTCCCTCCTTAGGCCTCAGTGCATGAGGGCGAGCAGGACTCCCACGGCTACGAAGAGGACGCCAAATACGCGGTTGAGTATCTGCTGGCCCCGCTCGTTTTGGGTGAGGCGCTGGAAGGAACGTGCTGCGGCGGCGAAGAAGAACCACATGACCAGGATGTCGATGGCCACCACGGTGGCCGTAAGAACCGCGTACTGCGGAAGCAGTGGCTGTTCAGCCCGGATGAACTGCGGCATGAAGGCGAGGAAAAAGACGATCGCCTTGGGGTTGAGCAGGTTTACCCACAGCCCGCGCCGGAAAATCGACCAGGCCGGCTCGTTGCGTAGGGCGGTGGCCTGTTCTTCTGCGACGGTGGGCTTTGCGAGGAACTGCCTGATGCCGAGGTAGACGAGGTAGGCAGCCCCGGCGTAACGGATCACGTTGAAGGCCACCGGTGAGCTGGCCACCAGGACCCCTACGCCCAGGGCCACGATCAGCACGTGGATGACCAGCGCGGCCTGTTGTCCCAAAATGCCCCAGATGGAGCGTCGGAACCCGGCATTGAGCGAGTTGCTCATGGTGTTGATGGCCCCTGCTCCAGGGGTGAAGCTGATCAAGGCGCCGGCGCCCGCAAGGGTGAGCCACAGGGAGAATTGCACCCCATAATCTTACGCGCCGACGGGCGACGTTCCCCGGCGCTAAGCCCTTGCAATGACCTCACCGTTGGGAATCAGGAACCAGCCGTCGTCCGTGGAGCCCCAGCGGTGCCAGCCGGCGGAGATCCTGGCCAGGTCCGCCGGGTTGGCGAAACCATATTCCAGGGCCTGTTCCGCGAAGGCGGAGTGCAGCACCCGCTCGCCCCACACGCGCGCCTGCCAGCGGCGCTGTTGGCCGGTGGCGTACAGCCAGTTGCTGCTGGTGGGCGCGACGTCGGTGAATCCTGCTGCCTGGGCCCAGCTGACCAGCCGCCGCCCGGCGTCGGGCTCTGCTCCGTTCCGGCGCGCGATGCGCTGGTAAAGCTCCATCCACTCGTCCAGCTCCGGGATGGCGGGGTACCAGCTCATGCCGTGGAAATCGGCGTCGCGCACGGCGACGATGCCGCCCGGCTTCGCCACCCGGCGCATCTCGCGGAGGGCTTCCACCGGGTCGGTCAGGTGCTGCAGGACCTGGTGGGCGTGCACGACGTCGAACGTGTCGTCGTCGAACTCCAGGTCGTAAATGTTGCCGGTGACGAAATCAACGTTGGAAACTTCCCGTTCCCCGGCGAGCGCCTTGGCCTGCGCGATGATGTCAGGCGACCGGTCCAGCCCGGTGACCGTCCCCGGGGCAACCAGCCCAGCGAAGTCGCAGGTGATGCTCCCGGGTCCGCAGCCGACGTCGAGCATGTCCGTGCCCGGCTGCAGGTGGGGGAGTACGAAGGCGGCGGAATTTTCCGCCGTCCGGGCGGCATGGGCGCGGACCACGGATTCATGGTGGCCGTGCGTGTAGACATCGTCTTCGGGCTGCTGCGCACTCATAGCCAAACGCTACTCCTCCCGGGCGGCTACCGTCGCTTCCACCATGGCGGCCATGAAGCGCGCCGCCACCTCGAGCTCCTCCGGCGTGAAGGCCGCCAGTGCCTCCCCCATGTGGCGCGAGAGCGGGGCGAAGATGGCGCTGCCGTCCTGGTATGCCTTGGGCGTCATCTTCAATTCGACCTGGCGACGGTCGGTGCTGCCTCGCTCGCGGACCACGTGCCCGGACTGGTCCAGCCGGTCGATCAGGGCAGTTGTGGCAGGTGAGCTGAGATCGAGTTCCTTGCGGAGTACGCCGGGCGTGACTACGGCACCCCGGTCGGTGTGGCGCATGATCACCGCCAGGGCGTTGAGGTCGGTCCGGTGCATGTCCTTCCGCCCGCCGGCGGCATCCACGTACCGGTTGGCCTCCAGCGTGAATTCCTGCAGGAGGAGGACCAGGGGATGCGGTCCCTCGGTGGGTCCCGTTCCGCTCACGCGCACCTCCTCTTGTGGTCAATAGTCCGAAGGGATCCTACCGCTCCCAAGCCCGCTCCAAATAAATCTAGTCTGTCACTTATCTCTATGGTGGAGATAATCTATGATGAGTCAAACATCCACCGGCCGGGGAAGGCAGCATGAAAGCGAAGCACGCAGGCTCACCATCAAACAAGGCGCCCTTCCGGCTGCGCTGGCTTGTCCCCACGGTTCTCGTCCTCACGTGGCTCACGCTCGCGGGAATCGGCGGGCCCACCTTCGGTCGGCTTGAGGAGGTCTCCTCCAATGACCAGGCGTCCTTCCTGCCGGCCAGTGCCGAGGCGACCGCGGCCCAGGACTGGCAAGCCAAATTCCGGGACGCCGATGAGGTCCCGGCCGTCATCGTCATCGAAAGCCCGGAACGCTTCGCCCCGCCTCAGCTGCGCGAAGCCGCCGCGCTGAAAACAGAGCTCGAAGGTCTGGAGCTGGGCAGCGCCGTCATCGGACCCATCCCTTCCGAAGACGGGGAAGCGGTGCAGTTCATCGTTCCAATCAGCGAATCCCTCGAACTTGAGGAGGCCGTCCAGGAACTGCGGGACACCACTTCCGCGGGTACGCCGGAGGGTATGCAGTCGTACGTGACGGGCCCGGCCGGCCTCGCCGCGGACCTCACCGGCGCCTTCGCCGGCATCGACGGGCTCCTGCTCCTGGTGGCGCTGGCGGCAGTGCTGGTGATCCTCCTGATCGTCTACCGCTCCATCCTGCTGCCGGTCATGGTGCTGCTGACCTCCGTGTTCGCACTCTGCGCCGCCATCCTGCTGGTGTTCGGCATGGCCAAGGCGGGCTGGATTCAGCTCAACGGCCAGAGTCAGGGCATCCTCTCCATCCTCGTGATCGGCGCCGCCACGGACTACGCGCTCCTTTACGTGGCGCGGTTCCGCGAAGCGCTCACCCACACCACTGACCGCACGGCCGCCGCGCTCACCGCGTGGCGGGCATCCTTCGAGCCCATCCTGGCCTCCGGCGCCACCGTGATCATCGCCCTCCTGTGCCTCCTCTTCTCCGACTTGAACTCCAACAAGGCGCTCGGTCCCGTGGCTGCGGCCGGCATCCTCTGCGCCTTGTTCGCCGCGCTGACCCTCCTCCCCGCCCTGATGGCGCTCTCCGGGCGGGCCGCCTTCTGGCCCTTCCGCCCCAAGCTATTGCCCGACGACGAACGCGAACCCGAGCTGGTCACCGGACTTGAGGGGCAAAAGGGTCTGTGGCGGGCCACCGGGTCGCTGGTCCGGCGCCGGCCGCGAACCGTGTGGGTCGCCTCGGTCCTGCTGCTGCTTGTCGCGTCCGCCGGAGTTTTCCAGCTCAAGGCCAACGGCGTCCCACAGACTGATGTCATCCTCTCGGCCTCGACTGCCGTGGACGGCCAGGATGCGTTGGCGCGACATTTCGACGCCGGCAGCGGCAGCCCCGCCGTCGTGGTTGCGGACGAGGGCAAAGCGCGGGAGGTGCTGGAGGCAGTCAAGGCGGCCGACGGCGTCGGCGACGCTTACCTGCTGGCTGAGGGCAGCGTCCCCATCACCGGAGCCCCCGGGACTCCCAGCGCCCCGGACGTCCGGGACGGGAAGGTACTGATCAACGCCACGCTGGACGCCGCCGCCGACTCCCTCGAGGCCGAAGAGGCCGTCAAGGCCCTGCGCGCCGACGTGAGGGCGGAGGACCCCGGCGCCCTGGTGGGCGGCGTGACGGCCATCGCGCTGGACACCAACACCACGGCGCAGCGTGACCTGGTGATCATCATCCCGATCGTGCTGGTGGTCATCCTCTTCATCCTGATGCTGCTGCTCCGGTCTGTCATCGCGCCGGTGCTGTTGGTGCTCTCCGTGGTCCTCTCCTACGCGGCGGCGTTGGGGGTGGCGGCGTTCGTGTTCAACAACATCCTGGGCTTCCCGGGCGCGGACGCCACCGTACCGCTGTTCGGGTTCGTCTTCCTGGTGGCCCTGGGCGTGGACTACAACATCTTCCTGATGAGCCGGGTCCGCGAGGAATCCCTGAAGCACGGCACGCGTCCGGGCATCCTGCGCGGACTGGGCGTTACCGGGGGCGTCATCACCTCCGCCGGCGTGGTCCTGGCGGCAACCTTTGCCGCGCTCGGCGTCATCCCCATCATGTTCCTGGTCCAGCTGGCATTCATCGTGGCCTTCGGCGTGCTCCTGGACACCGTGCTGGTGCGCTCGCTCTTGGTGCCCGCGCTTGCCTACGACATCGGACCGACCATCTGGTGGCCGGGAAAGCTGGCCCGGGAGGGGCTCGGGCATCCCCGCGAACCGTTCTCCAATGGCGAAACCGGGACGCCGGCGTCGTTCGCGGACGCCGGGGAAATCCGCTAAACGGCGCGGAAGTCCGGCAGCGCGGGGCGGACCCGAATACAAAGTTGAGTCACCTTCGCTCAACTTCGGATTGACATCGGTGACGCCCTGAGTAAAGTTGAGTGCAGAACGCTCAATCATGCGGGCGCCAGCAAGTTTCCAAGGAAAGAAGGAAGCAACACATGTCACGTGCAGTAGGTATCGACCTCGGAACCACCAACTCCGTCGTCTCCGTTCTCGAAGGTGGCGAGCCCACCGTTATTGCCAACGCCGAGGGTGGCCGCACCACGCCGTCCGTCGTTGCGTTCTCCAAGTCCGGCGAAGTCCTGGTGGGCGAAATCGCCAAGCGCCAGGCCGTCAACAACATCGACCGCACCATCGCCTCCGTCAAGCGCCACATGGGCACCGACTGGACCAAGGCCATCGATGACAAGAAGTACACCCCGCAGGAAATCTCCGCGCGTATCCTCATGAAGCTGAAGAACGACGCCGAGTCGTACCTGGGCGAAAAGGTCACCGACGCGGTGATCACCGTTCCCGCCTACTTCAACGACGCCGAGCGCCAGGCCACGAAGGAAGCCGGCGAAATCGCAGGCCTGAACGTCCTGCGCATCGTCAACGAGCCCACGGCAGCAGCTCTCGCCTACGGCCTGGACAAGGGCAAGGAAGATGAACTCATCCTGGTCTTCGACCTCGGTGGCGGCACCTTCGACGTCTCCCTGCTGGAAGTCGGCAAGGACGAAGACAACTTCTCCACCATCCAGGTCCGCGCCACCGCCGGTGATAACCGCCTCGGGGGCGACGACTGGGACCAGCGCGTCGTTGATTACCTGCTCAACCAGCTGAAGGTCAAGGGCATCGACCTGTCGAAGGACAAGATCGCACTGCAGCGCCTCCGCGAAGCTGCCGAGCAGGCGAAGAAGGAACTGTCCTCCTCCACCAGCACCAACGTCTCGCTCCAGTACCTCTCCGTCACCCCCGACGGCCCGGTCCACCTGGACGAGCAGCTGACCCGCGCCAAGTTCCAGGACCTCACCAAGGATCTGCTGGAGCGCACCAAGAAGCCGTTCCACGACGTCATCAAGGAAGCCGGCATCAAGCTCTCCGACATTAACCACATCGTGCTGGTCGGTGGCTCCACCCGTATGCCTGCCGTCTACGACCTGGTCAAGGAACTGGCCGGCGGCAAGGAGCCGAACAAGGGCGTGAACCCGGACGAGGTTGTGGCCGTTGGTGCAGCCCTGCAGGCCGGCGTGCTGAAGGGTGAGCGCAAGGACGTCCTGCTGATCGACGTCACCCCGCTGTCCCTCGGCATCGAAACCAAGGGCGGCGTGATGACGCACCTGATCGAGCGCAACACGGCCATCCCGACCAAGCGGTCCGAGACCTTCACCACGGCTGACGACAACCAGCCGTCCGTGGCCATCCAGGTCTTCCAGGGCGAGCGCGAGTTCACCCGCGATAACAAGCCGCTGGGTACGTTCGAGCTGACCGGCATCGCGCCGGCTCCGCGCGGCGTCCCGCAGGTCGAGGTCACCTTCGACATCGACGCCAACGGCATCGTCCACGTCTCCGCGAAGGACAAGGGCACCGGCAAGGAACAGTCCATGACCATCACCGGCGGCACCGCGCTCTCCAAGGAAGACATTGACCGCATGGTCCGTGACGCCGAGGAGCACGCAGCCGAGGACAAGGCCCGCCGCGAAGCGACCGACACCCGCAACTCCGCAGAGCAGCTCGCCTACTCCGTGGACAAGCTGATCGCCGACAACGCCGACAAGCTGCCCGAGGAGGTCAAGACCGAGGTCCAGGCCGACGTCGACGCCCTGAAGAAGGCCCTGGAAGGCACCGACGACGCCGAGGTCAAGACCGCGTTCGAGAAGCTGCAGGCTTCCCAGACCAAGCTCGGCGAGGCCATCTACGCCCAGGCTGGTTCCCCGGACGGCGCCACCGGTGCTGCGGGTGCCGAAGGTGCCCCCGCCGGAGAGAAGGCTGACGAGGACATCGTTGACGCTGAAATCATCGACGAAGACGAAGCGAAGAAGTAGCCATGCCGCACCACGGTAACGAGGAAGAGCACAACTCATCCGAGCACCACGGCGGCGCCGGCCACCAGGAACCGGTGATCCGGGACAACCGCAAGGTTGACCCGGTCACCGGCCAGGCACGGCACCCGGAGGCGCAGGCTTCCGGCCAGGAAGGCAAGGATTCCGACGGCGACGCGCTCGCCCAGGCCGAGGAGATCCTTAACGGCGTGGACGTGCCGGCTGAGGAATCCGTGGCGCAGGGGGCAGCGGAAGCGGGAAGCGCTGAGGCGGCCGAGCTTCGGAACGACCTCCTCCGCCTCCAGGCCGAGTACGTCAACTACCGCAAGCGCGTTGAGCGCGACCGGGCCGTGGCAGGGGAGATGGCCGTCATCGGCGTCCTGAACTCCCTGCTCCCGGTCCTGGACGATGTTGACGCCGCCCGGCAGCACGGCGACCTGGCCGACGGACCCTTCGCCGCGATCGCAGCCAAGCTGGAGAACGCGTTGAAGACCTACGGCCTGGTCCGCATCGACCAGACCGGCGTGGAGTTCGATCCCACGATCCACGAGGCACTGATCCAGCAGCCCGGCGAGGACATTGAGGTTGATACCGTCAGCCAGGTGCTCCGCTCCGGCTACAAGTCAGGCGAACGCGTCCTCCGCGCGGCCCAGGTCATCGTCGCGGTCCCCGCGTAGCATTACCCCACGCGAGATGGCAGTTCGCGGCAGTGTTGGGCAACCGCATTGCTGTGAACTGCCATCTCGGCAAAGATTCTTGAAAGGAAACGCCATTGGCTAGCCAGGATTGGGTGGACAAGGACTTTTACAAGATCCTTGGTGTCGCCAAGGACGCTTCCGACGCCGACATCAAGAAGGCCTACCGGAAGCTGGCCCGCGAGCACCACCCTGACACCAACGCCGGCAACACGGCTTCCGAGAAGAAGTTCAAGGACATCTCGGAGGCCTACTCTGTGTTGTCGGATCCGGAGGAGCGCCAGCAGTACGACGCTATCCGTGCCATGGGCGGCGGCGCCCGGTTCGCTCCGGGCGGTGCCGGTGCAGCCAACGGCGGCTTCGAGGACATGTTCGGCGGGCTCTTCACGGGCAACACCGGACGCCATGCGGGCGGCTTCAACCCGGCCGGCGGCGGCATTCCGCCCGAGTTCGCGGACCTGTTCGGCGGCTTCGGCGGCGCTGGCGGTTACCAGCGCGCCCCGCAGCGGGGCGCGGACCGGACGGCATCCACCACCATCTCCTTCGCCGGGTCCATCCGCGGCACCACCATCGGGCTGCGCGAACCGAACGGCGAGGTCATCGACGTCCGCGTGCCGGCCGGCATCAAGGACGGCCAGAAGATCCGCGTCCGCGGCAAGGGCCAGCCCAGCCCCGCGGGCAACGGCGACCTGATGGTTGCGGTGTCCGTGAAGCCCCACGATTTTTACACGCGCGACGGCGACAACCTCCGCATCCACGTCCCGGTCACCTTCCCGGAGGCTGCTATGGGCGCCGACATCGAAGTGCCCACCATCGACGGCGACAAGGTGCGGGTGCGCGTTCCGGCGGGAACGCCGTCGGGTCGAACGCTGCGGGTGAAGGGCAAAGGGGTGAAGACGTCGAAGGGGACCGGCGACCTGCTGGTGACCATCGACGTCGCCGTTCCCAAGAACCTGAACAAGGATGCCGAAGCCGCCGTCAAGGCGTTTGCCGAGGCCACCGCGGACGCAGATGTCCGAGAGGGCCTGGCCGCCAAGGCCCGTCTGTAACGGGTGGTCATTGCCGTGGACATCAACGCTGATCAGCCAATCTTCGTGATTTCGGTGGCGGCCGAGCTTGCGGATATGCATCCCCAAACGCTCCGGCAGTACGACCGGATGGGGATCGTTTCTCCGCGCCGCGCGCCGGGGAAGTCGCGGCGCTACTCGCAGCGGGACGTCAACATGCTCCGCGAGGTGCAGCGGCTGTCCCAGGAAGGCGTGTCCCTGGAGGGGATCAAGCGCATCCTGGAACTTGAAAACCAGGTGGCCGCACTCCGCAGCCGGGTGTCCGAGCTGACGGAAGAGCTGGCCCGGCGTCCTCAGTCGTTCGACTCGCGCATCTTCGCAGCGGGCGCCGCTGGTGACGTGGTGAGCCTGGCCCGCGGCCAGCGCCCGCGTCCCCGTTCGCAGGCCGTGGTGGTCTGGCGGCCGCGCGCACTGGGACAGTAGGCATCCAAGTACTCGGCCGGCCTTCGCGGCGGGAAACTAGAGTACCCGGTACTCGTGACGGGCCAACCCCCAAAACCTTGAATTGAACCACCTGCTGGATCAGCAGCAGGCGGTTAAGGTTCTGGGGGTTTTTCCATGTTTGGTTCTCACTGCAAGGCCCGGCGATGAGCCCGGGAATGGAATCGGTGGCGGCGATCAGCGCGTCCCTTCCGGGTCTGGTCATCCTGTCCCTGGGGCAGGCCATGGTGGTGGTGTGCGTCTGCTTCGACATGGTGCGTGCACTGTCCGTGCCAGGGTCCCACAGCCGTTACGTGGCCAGCACCGTTTTCCGCACCCTGGCGGTGCCGTCCGTCATCTCGCTGGCCGTCAGCGTGCTGGTGGATCTGGTGATGGCCTCCATGTCGGGAGTGGGGATGGCCATGTTCGTCCTGGTGGCCATCATTTTCCGTCTGCACCACGACAAGGACGAAGACAACTGGTGGAAGGGCAAGGGCAAGAAACTCGCCCGTTGGGCCCGCCGCCGCTTCGCAGGACGTGTGTCCGGCCGGGCAGTCGCCGCCCCTGCCCTGGGGTAGGGGTCAGGACAGGGTCCTGGGAGAGGGTCCCTGGATAGGCCGGAGCGGCGGACAGCCTGCTAGCCGTTGATGACCTGCGGGACGCCGAGCGTCGTAGGTTTCCAACGGATACTCCACTTCGAGTAGGCGGTGCGCCAGCCGGATGGCCTGGCAGGTTGCTCTTCAGTGTTGCGCGCGGGCGGACGAAGTTCTTGTGTTTCGGTGCAGGACCCTTGACACTGACGGCGCCAGATTCAGTAACCCTCTACAGCACCACAGACAGGCGGCGGAGATTGACCCATCACCATCACAGTTCCAAGGCGGCATCCGCGGGATCGGCCGGCGTACGGGGTGACGGGTCATTCGCCGGCCGGCTTCACGCCATGTGGCATTCCATTGCCGGGGTGGTGGGCCTGGTGATGGGGCTGCTCCCGCATGTGCTGCACCATGTGGGGCTGCTTGCCGGGACAGCCTTGGTGGCAGGGTCCGGCGGAACCGCACTGTTTGGGGCACTGGGGTTGATTGCCTCTATTCCCGTGCTGCTCCGGCTCTACCGCAGGTTCGGCAGCTGGATCGCGCCGGCCATTGGCCTGCTCGTGTTCGCCGCGATGTTCTCCCTTTCAGCCTTCGTCATCGGCCCGGCAGTCAGCGGCACGGGCAGGGACGTGGGGCCGTCCCCCGCGCCCACTGCCGACCACACCGACAACCACACGGGCGGCCATTGAGCCAACGGCCGCGGCGGCGGGCCGTTGGGCCCTACCGGGACGGTCTGCATCCGGCGACAGTGGATTCATGGCGGACCTTTGGCTTATGGCGCGCGTGTTGTTCCTGCGCGCCGCCTGGAAGCCGCGGGACCACTGGGATGCCGGGCGGATTTCGGAACACCAGGAGGGGTCCCTGCGGAGGCTGCGTGCGGCAGCCTATGCCGGCTCGGAGTTTTACCGGCGGCACCATGCCGGACTGCAAAACGCCCCTTTGGACCAGCTGCCGCCGGTCACCAAAGCCGACCTCATGGAGAACTTCGACCAGGCGGTCACCGCCCCGGGACTGAAGCTGGCCGACGTCGAAAACCACCTGCGCGCACTGACCGACGGCGGGGGCGATCCGGGAAAGCCGTGGCGGGGACGGTGGTGGGCGGCCGCAACCGCCGGAACCACCGGGCGGCGGGGAACCTTCGTCTGGAACCGGTCCGAATGGGCAACAGTCCTGGCTTCGTACGCCAGGGCGAATGACTGGGCGGGCATCGCCGCGGGCCCGGTGCGGCCGCTGAGGATGGCACTGGTCAGCTCCCGCGTGCCAACCCATCAGTCCGCTGTGGTCGGGGCATCGTTCCGCTCCCGCCTGGTCCCGACCCTGAGGCTGGATGTCACGGCACCCATGGCCGAGTCCGTGGCGGCGCTCAACAGCTTCCAGCCGAGGATACTGGTCGGGTACGCCTCGGCCCTCCAGCCACTGGCGGCCGAGCAGCGCGCAGGACGCCTCCGCATCGCACCGGAAGGCGTCATGTCCGCCTCCGAAGTCCTCAGCGGGCCGGCGGCGTCAGAGATGCGTGAAGCCTGGGGCAGTGCGCCGTACGACGTGTACGCCGCAACGGAAACGGCGGGGATTGCTTCGCCGTGCGCCCATCGCAGGCGCCATGTCTACGAGGACCTTGTCATTGTTGAATCCGTGGACGCAAACGGTACTGCGGTGGAGCCGGGGACCACCGGGGCGAAGCTGCTGGCCACAGTGCTGTTCTCCCGGACCCTGCCCCTCATACGCTACGAGCTGTCCGACACCGTCAGGCTCGGCGGCCGCGGCTGCCCGTGCGGGCGCTCCTTCCGACTGCTCCAGGGCGTCGAAGGCCGCCTCGAAGACGTCCTTCAGCTGCCGGGCAGGACCGGCGCGGTCAGGGTTCACCCCATCATCTTCCACCACGCGCTGGACACCGTTGCCACCTCCGGCTGGCAGGTCATCCAGGAGCCCTCCCGCCTGCGGATCCTGGTAGCGGGCATCAAGCCCGGCCTGTCCGCCGACGGGATCCGCACGGCCGTTGCTGTTGCCCTTGCAGAGGCCGGCGCCGCGGAAATTCCCCTGGACGTCCAGCTGGTGGACCGGCTGGAGCGGACCCCGCTGGGCAAAGCGCCCTACGTGCGGAGGCTGCCCAGCGGCTGATCCGGGCTTCCGTCATGGGCGTTCAGTAGCTGGGGCGCGGGTCGCCGTCGGCCGGTTTGACGTCGGCTTTGGGGATGAACCGGGCGGCGAGGGCTTCGGAGCCCCGCGCGAGGAGCGCGACGTCGGCGCCCACCAGGATGAAATCCGCACCGTTGGCGAGGTAATGCTCCGCCGTGGCCGGGTTAAAGGCGTTGACGCCCGCGGGTTTGCCGGCCGCCTTCGCCGCTTCGAGGCAGCGTTCGACGGCGGCGCAGACCTCGGGGTGTTCCTGCTGTCCCAGCAGGCCCATCGAAGCGGCGAGGTCGGAGGGGCCGATGAAGATCGCGTCCACGCCGTCCACCTTCAGGATGTCCTGGACCGCGTCCACGGCGGCGGTGGATTCGATCTGGACAGTGACGCTGATGGTCTCGTTGGCGCGCGCCAGGTAGTCCGGCACTCGGTTCCAGCGGGCGGCGCGGGCCAGGGCCGAACCCACGCCGCGCACGCCGTGGGGCGGGTAGCGGGTGGCGGCCACCGCGGCCTCGGCTTCGGCCACCGAGTTGACCATGGGGATCAGGAGGTTCTGGACGCCCAGGTCCAGGTACTGCTTGATGATTACGGTGTCGTTGACCGGCGGCCGGACCATGGCGTGGACGGGATAGCCGTGGATGGCCTGGAGCTGGGCAAGGATGGAATCCAGGCCGTTCGGGGAGTGCTCCGCGTCCACCAGGAGCCAGTCCAGGCCAGACCCGGCGCAGAGCTCGGCGATCAGCGGGCTGCCGGAGCACACCCACATGCCGGCCATCGGCCGTTTGGTTCCGGCCAGCGCGGACCGGAAGGTGTCCTCTATTCGAAGTGGCATGTCACAACTCCCAGGGGTCCGTAGTCGGCGTGGACGGTATCACCCTTGTAGACCCAGGTGGGACGGGTGAAGGAACCGGCCAGGATGATGTCCCCGGCCTTCAGGGAGTCGCCGTGCGCGGCGATCTTGTTCGCGAGCCAGTGCACGCCGTTGGCCGGGTGGTCCAGGACACCGGCCGCGACACCGGTTTCCTCGACGGTCTGGTTCTTGTAGAGGATGGCCGAGACCCAACGGAGGTCCACGGCGTCCGGTTTGACCGGGTTGCCGCCGATCACCATGGCTCCCATCGCGGCGTTGTCCGAGATGGTGTCGACGATGGTCCGGCCTTCCATTTCGATCCTGGAGTCCAGGATCTCGAGGGCCGGAACCACGTAGTCGGTGGCCTTCAGGACATCGAAAATCGTGGCGCCGGGGCCTTTGATGCCGTCTTTCAGCACGAACGCCAGCTCCACCTCCACCCGCGGGTGGGTGTAGCGGTCCCATTCCACTGAGCAGCCGGTTTCGAGCACCATGTCGTCAAAGATGGCGCCGTAGTCCGGTTCGGTGATGCCGGTGGCGGCCTGCATGGCCTTGGACGTGAGGCCGATCTTGCGCCCCACCAGGGTCCGGCCGGCCTCTTCGTTGCGGCGGCGCCACAGCCGCTGGACCGCGTAGGAGTCCTCCACCGTCATGTCCGGGTAGCGGGCAGTCAGGCGGGGCACGGGGGTGCGGGTCCGGCCGGCTTCGACCAGTTCGTCCGCGATGGCCTCAATCGTCTTGGCATCCAGCATGGCTACAGCTGCGCCCCCAGCTTGAACCCTTCAGCCTGCGCGCCCTCGTCCGGCTTGCGGGTGTAGGAGAAGCCGTCGGCGCCCACGGTCACAGCCATCTCGGAAGCGTCGGTGCGCTCGATGACCGGCTGCGGGTTGCCGTCCAGGTCCAGGACCAGGGAGGCTTCGGTGTACCAGGAGGGGACCACGGGGTTCCCCCACCAGTCGCGGCGCTGGTTGTCGTGGACATCCCAAGTGATGGTGGGGTTGTCCGGGTCGCCGGTGTAGTAGTCCTGGGTGTAGATCTCGATGCGGTGGCCGTCCGGGTCCAGAATGTAGAGGTAGAACGCGTTGGACACGCCGTGCCGGCCGGGACCGCGTTCGATCCGGTCGCTGATGCGCAGCGCGCCCATCTTGTCGCAGATCTGGATGATGTTGTGCTTCTCGTGCGTGGCGAACGCGACATGGTGCATGCGCGGGCCGTTGCCGCCGGTGAGGGCGGTGTCGTGGACCGTCTGCTTGCGGTGCATCCACGCGGCGTACGTGACGCCGTCGGAATCCTTGATGTCCTCGGAGACGCGGAAGCCCAAATCCTCCAAGTAGGCGCGGCCGCGCGGGACGTCCGGGGTGACCTGGTTGAAGTGGTCCAGGCGGACCAGCTCACCGGCGGAGTAGAGGTCATAGCGCTGGGTGAGCCGCTCCACGTGCTCCACGTCGTAGAAGAACTCGTACGGGAAGCCCAGCGGGTCCTCCACCCGGACGGAGTCGCCCACGCCCTTGGTAAAGCCTTCCTTGCGGCGCTCCACCCGGCAGCCGAGCTCCTTGTAGTAGGCCTCGGCGGCGTCCACCTCGGCGGGGGACTTCACCCGGTAGGCGAAGGCCGCGACGGCGGCGATGGGTCCCTTGCGCAGTACCAGGTTGTGGTGGATGAATTCCTCGAGGGACCGCAGGTAGATCGCGTTCTCGTCTTCCTCGGTAACGTGCAGGCCCAGGACGTCCACGTAGAACTCGCGGGACCTGGCGAGGTCGGTGACCACGATCTCCATGTAGGCGCAGCGGACGATGTCCGGGGCCGGGACCGTGGGGGTGGGAACGAAGTTGGTCATTGGATTCTCTCTTCTTTGAAAGGGGCTTGGTCAGGCGCCGAATTTGGGGGTATGTACGGAACCGAGGGTGATGTGCACGGCCTGCTGGTCCGTGTAGAAGTCGATGGAGCGGTAACCGCCCTCGTGGCCCAGGCCGGAAGCCTTGACGCCTCCGAACGGGGTGCGCAGGTCGCGGACGTTGTGGCTGTTCAGCCACACCATCCCGGCCTCCACGTTCTGCGAGAAGTTGTGGGCCCGGGTGAGGTTCTGGGTCCAGATGTAGGCGGCCAGTCCGTATTTGGTGTTGTTGGCCAGGGCGAGGGCTTCGTCGTCGTTCTCGAACGGGGTGATCGCGACGACGGGGCCGAAGATTTCCTCCTGGAAGATCCGGGCGTCAGGCGCGACGTCGGCGAACACAGTAGGTGCGATGTAGTTGCCTTCGGGCAGGTGGTCGGGTCGGCCGCCGCCGGCCAAGAGCCGGCCTTCGGTTTTGCCGATCTCCACGTAGGACGCGACCTTCTCGTAGTGCTCCGGGTGGACCAGGGCGCCCACCTGGGTCTTCGGATCGTGGGGATCGCCCACCACGATGTTCTTGGCGCGGGCGGCGTACTTTTCGCAGAACTCGTCGTAGATCGCGCGCTCCACCAGGATGCGGGAGCCTGCCGTGCAGCGCTCGCCGTTGAGGGAGAAGACACCGAACAGGGCCGAGTCGATCGCGGCGTCCAGGTCGGCGTCGGCGAACACGACGCACGGGGACTTGCCGCCGAGCTCCATGGAGAGGCTCTTGAGGTTGGCGGCCGCGTTCCGGAAAATTGTCTGGCCGGTGGTGGTCTCGCCGGTGAAGGAGATCAGCGGAACGTCCGGGTGCTTGACCAGGGCGTCGCCGGCTTCCTCGCCCAGGCCGTTGACCAGGTTGAAGACGCCGTCGGGCAGGCCCGCTTCCTTGAAGATGGTGGCCCACAGCGAGGCGGACAGCGGCGTGAACTCGGCCGGCTTCAGCACCACGGTGTTGCCGGTGGCCAGCGCGGGGGCGAGCTTCCAGGACTCGAGCATGAACGGCGTGTTCCACGGCGTGATCAGGCCCGCGACGCCGATTGGCTTGCGGTTCACGTAGTTGATCTGCGAGCCGGGGACCTTCGTGGCGTCGTCGAACTGGGCCACAATCAGGTCTGCGAAGAAGCGGAAGTTCTCGGCCGCGCGAAGGGCCTGGCCCTTGGCCTGGGTGATCGGCAGGCCGGTATCGAAGGTTTCCAGTTCCGCGAGGCGGGCTTCCTGGGCTTCGACGGCGTCGGCAATTCTGTTCAGGACGCGGGCCCGCTCGCGGGGCTTCATCTTCGGCCACGGGCCGTTCACGAACGCTTCGCGGGCGGCGGCCACGGCCAGGTCGATGTCCTCTTTCTGGCCGGCCGCGGCGGTGGCGTAGTTGCGGTTGGACACAGGATCCAGGACGTCGAAGGTCTTCCCGCCCACGGAGTCAACGAACTCGCCGTTGATGTAGTGCTGGATATGGGCGGGCAGGTCCTGGGGCACGTAGTGCTGGGTGGTTTCTGTCGAGGTCGTCATCGTTGAAGTCCTTACTGGTGCTTGGCTTGGGCGAGGTAGGTGTCCAGGGTGGTGGCGCGGTGCCGGCGGGCGGCCTGCTCGATCCGGTCCGCGGGGGCTCCGGCCTCGATCAGCCGGAGCAGTTCTTCGTGCTCCTCGACCGAATCGCGTGCCCGGCCCGGAACAAACCGGAACGTGGAGGACCGCAGCGCAGCCAGCCGGTTCCAGCCGCGGTGCACCAGGTCGAGGATGTGCGGGTTGGGGCAGTGTTCAAACAGCACACTGTGGAAGTCCTGGTTGAGCTGGGTGAACCGGACGGGGTCGAAGTGGTCCAGGCACTCACGCATCTCTTCGTTCACGGCGCGGGCCCGGGCGATGGCCACGGCGCCGATCAGGGGAGCGGACAGCGCGGTGGCCGCCCCCTCCACGATGCTCAGGGTCTGCATGGTGTACAGGTACTCGGTCGGGTCGATCCCGGCAACGGTGGCCCCGACATTGCGTTCGAACGTCACCAGGCCCTCGGCTTCCAGCCGGCGGATCGCTTCGCGGACGGGGACCACGCTGAAGCCCAGGTCCTTGGCGATGGAGCCGAGCACCAGCCGGTAGCCCGGGGTGTAGGTGCCTTCCACGATGCGGGCCTTCACGGCCTGGTACGCCTGTTCGGACTTGCTGCCGGCTGCCGCGCGGCCAGCGGCGCCTGCGGAAGCGGCCGCGCCCGGGGAAACCAGGGCGGATTCAGTCACTGGCCTGCCTCCCATTCCTTGTAGCGGGCCTGCCACTCGGCGTTCATCGGGTAGAGACCGTCCACGCTGTTGCCCTGCTTGACCATCTCGAAGATGAAGGTTTCCTCTTTCTCCTGCTGGATGCAGTCATCAACGAGTTCTTCGGCGACAGCCGGCGGGATCACCAGGATGCCGTCGGAGTCGGCCACGATGATGTCGCCGGGCTGGACGGTGGTGCCGCCGCAGGCGATGGTGATGTCCGTGTCCCACGGGACGTGGCGCCGGCCGAGCACGGCCGGGTGCGGGTTGGCGAACCACGTGGGCATGTCCAGGCCTGCGACGGCCGAGTAGTCGCGGACGCCTCCGTCGGTGATGATCGCGGCGGCGCCGCGGACCTGGGCTCGCAGTGCCAGGATGTCGCCCACGGTGCCGGTCCCCTTTTCACCGCGTGCCTCCATGACCAGGATTTCGCCTTCGTTCACGGAATCGATGGCGCGCTTCTGGGCGTTGAAGCCGCCGCCGTGCGTCTTGAACAGGTCTTCGCGGTTGGGGACGTACCGGAGGGTCCGGGCCAGGCCCACCACGCGGCGGTCCGGGCGGGTGGCCTGCAGCCCGTCGATGCTGACGTTGTTCAGCCCGCGCTTGCGCAGCTGGGAGGAGAGTGTGGCGGTGGCCACGGACTCAAGCTTGGCTTTCAGTTCGGGGGACAGGGAACGCACGACGGCGGCGCCTGCCCCGGGCGCGGATCCCGCCTCGGCGGGCAGGCCGGCAGCTTCCCGGGAACCGTACGCTTCCTCCCGCTGGGTGTCATCCACCCTGGGCTGGGCGCCAAAGTCCGCGAACGCCGTGGTGCCTTCCGTGACGGTGGTGGCCAGCCGGCCGGTGGTGAGCGGCGCGCCGCCGTCTGCTCCCGCCGTCGTACTTACCTCAACTTCGACGACGTCCCCGGGCTGCGCCACGGACGCGCCGGCGGGGGTACCGGTGAGGATGATGTCGCCTTCCTCAAGGGTTAGCAGCTGGGAGAGGTCCGCAACCAGCCGGGCGAACGGGAAAAGGAGGTCTTCGGTGGTGTCATCCTGGACGATTTCGCCGTTGAGCCAGGTGCGGATGCGCAGCAGGGAGGGGTCGACGGCGTCTGCCGGGATCAGTGCTGTGCCAACAGGGGTGAACCCGTCGCCGCCCTTGGAACGGAGGTTGGATCCCTTGTCCGCGTAGCGCAGGTCGTAGACGCCGAAGTCGTTGCTGGCCGTGACCGCGGCGACGTGGCTCCAGGCGTCCTCGAGGCTCACACGGCGGGCTGCCTTGCCGATGACCAGGGCGACCTCGCCCTCGAAGCCGAGAAGCTCGCACCCTGCCGGGCGCTCCACCGTGCCGCCGGTGAGGGCGAGGGAGCTGGACGGCTTGAGGAAGTAGGAGGGCTGGGCCGGGGTCCGGCCGCGCTGGGCGGCTCGGCTGGGGTAGTTGATGTGGACCGCGATGACCTTGCGCGCTGCTGCCAGGGTGTCGCCGTTGACCTGCTCCAAAACCGTCTCCTCATCAGGTACGAAATCGTATACGATCACTATCACGCATCGCCGATGGCCCGTCAACCCCTGCTGATGCGCTAATTTCCGGGGGTTTCCGAAGGCACTTGTCGCCCGCATTACATCCGGCGTACAGTGGAAAACTACCCCTTGAATTTCAAATATCGAATCTTCAGTTCTGATATCGAACAAAGTGCCGCCACAACGAAGTGAGGAAAAGCCTGTGCAGTTCCACCACCACGGCTATGTATCCGGCGACCCGCGCATCAAGCCTGCCGCCGGCGTCGGACTTAACCGCCCTGAAGAACTTCCTGACGAGGTGGATGTGCTGATCGTCGGCACGGGCCCGGCCGGCATGCTCGCCGCCGCGCAGCTCGCCCAGTTCCCCAACATCACCACCCGCATCGTGGAACGCCGTCCCGGACGGCTCGCCATCGGCCAGGCAGACGGCATCCAGGCGCGCAGCGTGGAAACGTTCCAGGCCTTCGGGTTCGCCGAGCGGATCATCGCCGAGGCCTACCGCATCACGGAGATGGCGTTCTGGAAGCCGGACCCGGCCAACCACGCCAACATCGTCCGCGCCGCCCGTGCAGTGGATGACGAAATGGGCATCAGCGAGTTCCCGCACCTGATCGTGAACCAGGCCCGCGTGCTGGACTACTTCGCCGAGTGCATGGCCAACGCCCCCACCCGGATGAAGCCGGACTACGGTTACGATTTCCAGGGCCTGGAGGTTGCGTCCGACGGTGAGTACCCCGTAACTGTTCGGCTGCTCCGCACCGCCGGGCCGGACGAGGGCCACGAGCGCGTTGTCCGCGCCAAGTACGTGATAGGGGCCGACGGCGCCCGGAGCAGGGTCCGCCAGTCCATCGGCTGCACCCTCGCCGGCGACCAGGCAAACCACGCGTGGGGCGTCATGGACGTCCTGGCCGTCACGGACTTCCCGGACATCCGCACCAAGTGCGCCATCCAGGGCGCCGAGGGCAGCATTCTCCTGATTCCGCGGGAGGGCGGCCACCTGTTCCGGATGTACGTGGACCTGGGCGAGGTGGACCCCGCCAGTCACCACGCGGTGCGGAACACCTCGATCGAGCAGATCATCGCCAAGGCGAACGCCATCATCCACCCGTACACCCTTGAGGTGCGAAACGTGGCGTGGAGCAGCGTGTACGAGGTGGGCCACCGGCTGACGGACAGGTTCGACGACGTCCTGCCGGAGGACCGCGGCACCCGCACCCCGCGCGTGTTCATCACCGGCGACGCTTGCCACACCCACAGCGCCAAGGCCGGCCAGGGCATGAACGTCTCCATGCAGGACGGGTTCAACATCGCCTGGAAGCTGGGCCACGTCCTGGAGGGCCGCAGCCCGGAAGGCCTCCTCTCCACCTACTCCGAGGAGCGCCAGGTGGTGGCCCGAAACCTGATCGACTTCGACAAGGAATGGTCCTCCATGATGGCCAAGAAGCCGGAGGAGTTCGACGATCCCTCGGAGCTGGAGGATTTCTACGTCCGCACCGCGGAGTTCCCTGCCGGCTTCATGACCCAGTACGCGCCCTCCCTGGTGATGGGTACGGACGCCCACCAGGACCTGGCGACCGGCTTCCCCGTGGGCAAGCGCTTCAAGTCCGCCCAGGTGGTCCGCGTTTGTGACACCAACCCGATGCACCTGGGGCACCATGCTACGGCGGACGGCCGCTGGCGGATCTATGTGTTCGCGGACGCCGCACTGCCGGGAACAGGCTCAGCCACCGACAAGTTTGCCGAGTGGCTCGCGAACTCGGCGGATTCGCCGCTGGCCGCGACGCCGTCGGACGCTGATCCTGACGCATGGTTCGACGCCAAGGTGATCTACCAGCAGGACCACCCGGGCATCGACATCAACGCTGTTCCGTCGGTGTTCAAACCGTCCGTGGGTCCGTTCAAGCTGACCGACTACGAGAAGGTGTACGGCGTCGATCCCAAGGCGGACATCTTCGAGCTGCGGGGCCTGGACCGGGGCGGCGTGGTGGTGGTGGTCCGCCCGGACCAGTACGTGGCGAACGTCCTGCCGCTAACTGCCACGGCGGAGCTCGGTGCGTTCTTCGCGCCGCTGCTGGCGGGCCGCCACCTCCCCGTCAGCTAGTTCGGAGCCTTAGCGGCGGGCGGTGCGGTAGTCCGCTGCCGGGTACACGCCCAGGATCCGCACCTCGGTGGTGAAGAAGTCCAGCTCCTCGAGGGCCAGCTTCAACGGCAGGTCCTCGGGGTGGCCTTCGACGTCGGCCATGAACATGGTGGCCGCGAATTCGTTGCCTACCATGTAGCTCTCCAGTCGCGTCATGTTCACGCCGTTCGTGGCGAACCCGCCCAGCGCCTTGTACAGGGCCGAGGGAACGTTGCGGACGCGGAACACAAAGCTCGTGACTGCCGGTCCGGGAAGTTCAGCCCGGGCCGGCAGTTCCTTTTCCCGGGCCAGGACCACGAACCGGGTGGTGTTGGACGGATCGTCCTCCACCCGGGACGCGAGGACTTCGAGGCCGTAGATCTGCGCGGCGAGCGGCGGAGCGAGGGAGAGTTTGCGGGGATCGTTCCACTCGGCGACCTCGCGCGCGGAGCCCGCGGTGTCGCCGGCGATGACGGGTTTGAGGCCGTGCTCGCGGATGAGCTTCCGGCACTGCCCCAGGGCGTGGATGTGGCTGTGCACCTCGGTGGCACCCCCGATGGTGCTGCCCGGGATGCCCAGCAGGTCGAAGTGGATGGGCAGGAAGTACTCGCCGACGATCTGCAGGTTGGACTGCGGCAGGAGGAGATGGATGTCCGCCACCCGTCCCGCGATCGAGTTCTCGATGGGGATCATGCCCAGCTCGGCCTCGCCGCTGGACACCAGTTCGAAGGCGTCCTCAAAGCTGGCGCACGGGACGCTTTCCATGTCCGGAAACATCTGCCGGCACGCGATATTGGAGTTGGCGCCGGGCTCGCCCTGGTACGCAATCTTGGAGGCCATGGTCCGTATGGTTTCACGCTCCCGCCCTGCCCGCCCAACTGAGTAGCGCTATGTGCCGTTTTGGAGGTTCAAAACGGCACATAGCGCGACCTAGTTGGGATGGGGGAGGTCAGAGGGGAGTGACGCGCAGCCAGACGTACTGCCGGGGCAGCAGGGTGATGCCCTCGTCCAGGTGCAGCGCGGCTTCGGAGAGCAGGTCGACGGCGGCAGGCGCGAATCCAGCGAAGGTTTCCGCGGGCAGGGCCTCGGGGGAGTCGCTGAAGTTGGCCAGGACCAGTACCGTGCTGCTTTCTCCGGGCCGCTGGTAGGCGAGGACGGCGCGGTCGCCGGTGTGGAAGTCCACCAGCCGGGTTCCGGCCAGCTCCGGCGTGGCCGCCCGCACGGCGATCATCCGCTTAAGCCCGGCGAAAACCGCACCCTCGGGCGTGGCAGGGTCGCTGCGACGGGCGTAGTGGCGCGCCGGATAGTGGGGCCGGTGCACCCAGCGGCTGTCGGCGTCGTGCCCTTCCTCCATGGCGTAGTTGTAATCGTTGAGCTGTGCCACCTCATCGCCCAGGTACAGCAGCGGGATGCCGCCGGTGCTGAAAGGCACGGAATGGGCCAGGAGGATCCGTTCCACCGCCTCAGCCGGGTTGACCTCCATGCCGCAGAGGGACGCCGTCGTGCCTGAAATGCGGCAGTCCCCGGTCTTGGGGTTGTCCTGGAACGGGACGCCGCGGGCGAAGCTGCCCGGGAAGCGGTTGACGTAGAAGGAGTTCAGGAAGCGGCGGTGGTCGAACCCATTGATCCCGAGCTCGGCCGCGTCCTCGTCCGCAAAGGTCCAGCCGATGTCGTCGTGGCTGCGGACGTAGTTCACCCAGGCAGTGCCATCGGGGATGTTGTGCCGCCGCTCCAGGGCCTGGGCCAGCAAGGAAACATCGCGGGTGGCCAGGGATTCCCAGATCAGCGCCATCTGGAGGGGGTTGTAGGAAAGCTGGCATTCGGCGGGATCGATGTAGCGCGCCACCTCGTCCGGGTGCACGATCGCCTCGGACTTGAACAGCAGCGACGGCGCCGCCAGCCGGCAGACGGAATTGAAGGCCTGCAGCAGCGAGTGGGCCTCGGGCAGGTTCTCGCAGGTGGTCCCGAGCTGCTTCCAGATGAAAGCCACCGCGTCCATGCGCAGGATGTCCACGCCCTGGTTGGCAAGGAAGAGCATCTCGCCCGCCATGGCGCGGAAGACGTCAGGGTTGGAGTAGTTCAGGTCCCACTGGTAGGTGTGGAAGGTGGCCCAGACCCAGCGCCCGTCCGGCATCTGGATGAACGAGCCGGGGTGGTTCTCCGGGAAGATCTCCCGGACGTTCTCCTCGAAGGCGTCCGGCATGGTGCGGTCGGGGAAGATCCAGTAGTAGTCGCTGTATTCGGGGTCGCCGGCCGCCGCCTTTTGCGCCCAGTCGTGCTCATCGGAGGTGTGGTTGAAGATGAAGTCCACCACCAGGCTGATGCCGTTCCGCCGGAGTTCGGCGGCCAGCGACTTGAGCTGCTCCATGGTTCCCAGCTTCGGGTTGACCTGCCGGTAGCTGGAGACGGCATAGCCGCCGTCCGAGTGCGGTTCGGGGGCCAGGAACAGCGGCATGAGGTGCAGGTAGGTCAGCCCCAGCTCCTTGAAGTAAGGAATGCGGGCGCGGACCCCCTCCAGGCTTTCGGCGTAGCGGTCCACGTAGCAGACGCCGCCAAGCATGGCGTTGGACTGGAACCAGCCAGTGTTGGTTTCCCGCTCCGTGTCCAGGGCTTTGAGGTCCGCGGAGCGCTCCTGCCAGGACCGGGCGCTCTGGACCACCAGCGCCGCGAGCTGGTCCAGCCAGTCCTGCCGCGACCCGTACAGGGAGTGGAACAGCCCGCGCAGGGTGGGGAAGTGCTGGTCCAGGCGGCGGCGGAAGTCCGGGTCCGAGGTCAGGTCATCCGCGCCGTCCAGGGCGGCCAGGACGTGCTGCTGCGAGTTGTCATCCACGCTGACGGATTCGTGCATGGCTCTGGACCTTTCCGGCGCGCCGGCGGGTCCGGCGGAAACCTGTACCGGCAGTATTTCACGCCGCGTCAGAGGCTGGGCCAGAGCCGATTGTCATATCCAACAGCGCCCACCGGGGAGGGGGCGGGAGGCCGGTTCAGAGCACGCTGCGGATGGCCTCTTCGAAGCTGGTCACGTGCTCCAGGGCGAGCGTTGCCGCCCGGTCCGCCTGACCGTCGGCGATTGCTTCCAGCAGGGCCACGTGCTCGGCGACGTGCCCGGCCACGGAGGGGACCTTTTCCAGGACCATGCACCAGATCCGGGTGGCGAGGTTGTCGTAGCGGATCAGGACGTCCTCGAGGTGCGTGTTGGCAGCGGCCCGGTAGATCAGGCGGTGTACCTCGATGTCGTAGCGCATGAGCTCGTACGGGTCGTCGCCCTCCTGCATCCGGGCGATGGCGGCGGCGGTATCGCGCAGTTCCGCGCGCAGCGCGGGGGTGGCCAGCTTCGCGGCGCGCCGGGCCGCCAGGGGTTCCAGCGCCTCCCGTAGTTCGGAGACGTCCGCGAGTTCGGTGATGTCGACGACGGTGGCGAACGTTCCGCGGCGCGGGTACGAGATCACGAGGTGGTCGGTTTCCAGCCTCTTGAGTGCCTCGCGCAGCGGCGTCCGCCCAATGCCCAGTTCGGTGGCCAGCTTACCGTCGTTGATGGCCTCGCCGGGCCGGATCTCCAGCATGATGAGCCGGTCCCGCAGGGTGCGATAGGCCTGCTCGGACAGGGAGAGCTCCGGGCTTTCCGTCAGCTGGTGCCCAGTCGCCAGGCTCATGTGCGTCTCCCAAAAATTGTCTGTTGACGGTGGCGTGATCTACAACATACTATTGCGTCAGTTCTAATATATCAGTCGCAGATCAGTTGTTGATCAGCTTCCGGAAAAGCTTCTGTAAGGAGAAACATGCAGAACGTACTCGACGCCCCGCTCGCAACGGTGGACGCCGACGTCGCCGCCGCCGTTGCGCAGGAACTGCACCGCCAGCAGTCCACGCTGGAAATGATCGCCTCGGAAAACTTCGCCCCGTCCGCCGTCATGGAGGCCCAGGGCTCGGTCCTGACCAACAAGTACGCCGAGGGCTACCCCGGCAAGCGCTACTACGGCGGCTGCGAGCACGTGGACGTGGTGGAGCAGCTCGCCATCGACCGCGTGAAGGCCCTGTTCGGCGCGGAGTTCGCCAACGTGCAGCCGCACTCCGGCGCGCAGGCCAACGCCGCCGCCATGTTCGCCCTGCTGAACCCGGGCGACACCATCCTGGGGCTCTCCCTGGCCCACGGCGGCCACCTCACCCACGGTATGAAGATCAACTTCTCCGGCAAGCTCTACAACGTGGTCCCGTACCACGTCCGCGAGGAAGACCTCCGGATCGATATGGCAGAGGTGGAGGCTCTGGCACTGGAGCACAAGCCCAAGCTGATCGTTGCCGGCTGGTCCGCCTACTCCCGCCAGCTGGACTTCGCCGAATTCCGCCGGATCGCAGACCTCGTCGGTGCCTACCTGATGGTGGACATGGCCCATTTCGCCGGCCTGGTGGCAGCAGGGCTGCACCCCAACCCCGTCCCGTTCGCGGACGTGGTGACCACCACCACCCACAAGACCCTGGGCGGTCCCCGCGGCGGCGTCATCCTGGCGAAGGAGGAATACGCCAAAAAGATCAACAGTGCCGTCTTCCCCGGCCAGCAGGGCGGCCCGCTGGAACACGTCATTGCCGCCAAGGCTGTGGCCTTCAAACTCGCAGGCACTCCCGAATTCGCCGAACGCCAGGCACGCGTCCTGCAGGGTGCGCAGCTGCTGGCCGAACGCCTCCTGCAGCCGGACGTCCAGGCTGCCGGCATCTCCGTGGTCAACGGCGGCACCGATGTGCACCTGGTCCTGGTGGACCTGCGCCACTCCGAGCTTGACGGACAGCAGGGCGAGGACGTCCTGCACCGCATCGGCATCACCGTCAACCGCAACGCCGTCCCCTTCGACCCGCGCCCGCCGATGGTCTCCTCCGGCCTCCGCGTCGGAACCCCGGCGCTCGCCACCCGCGGCTTCGGCCCCGCCGAATTCACCGAGGTGGCGGACATCATCGCGACGGCGTTGATCGCCTCCGCCGGCAACGGCACCAGCGGCGCCGGAATCCTCCCGGAGGACACCGCCGCCGAACTCCGCGCCCGCGTCACGGCCCTGGCCGAACGCTTCCCCCTGTACCCGCACCTCAGTGACGACGCCACCCTGGCCGCCGCCGAAGCAGACCTGATTGGAGCCGCCCAGTGAGCGCACCGCACCTTCCTGAGCACCCGGAGTTCCTCTGGCGGAACCCGGAACCCAAGTCCTCCTACGACGCAGTGATTGTCGGCGGTGGCGGACACGGCCTGGCCACCGCCTACTTCCTGGCCAAGAACCACGGCATGACCAACATCGCCGTCCTCGAAAAGGGCTGGCTGGCCGGCGGCAACATGGCACGGAACACCACCATCATCCGCTCCAACTACCTTTGGGACGAGAGTGCGGCCATCTACGAGCACGCCCTCAAGCTCTGGGAAATCCTGCCCGAGGAACTCGAATACGACTTTCTCTTCAGCCAGCGCGGCGTGATGAACCTGGCCCACACCCTGGGCGACGTACGCGAGAGCGTGCGCCGCGTTGGTGCCAACAAGCTCAACGGCGTGGACGCGGAATGGCTGGACCCCAAGCAGGTCAAGGAACTCTGCCCCATCCTGAACATCAGCGACAACATCCGCTACCCCGTCATGGGGGCCACCTACCAGCCGCGCGCGGGCATCGCCAAGCACGACCACGTGGCCTGGGCCTTCGCGCGCAAGTGCGACGAGATGGGCGTGGACATCATCCAGAACTGCGAAGTCACCGGGTTCATCAAGGACGGCAACCGCGTCACCGGCGTCAAGACCAACCGCGGCACGATCAACACCGAAAAGGTTGGCCTCTGCGCCGCCGGCCACAGCTCGGTGCTGGCAGAGATGGCGGGCTTCGAACTGCCCATCCAGTCCCACCCGCTGCAGGCGCTGGTCTCCGAGCTCCACGAGCCGGTCCACCCCACGGTGGTCATGTCCAACCACGTGCACGTTTACGTTTCCCAGGCCCACAAGGGCGAACTGGTCATGGGCGCCGGAGTGGACTCCTATAACGGCTATGGCCAGCGCGGCTCGTTCCACGTGATCGAGCAGCAGATGGCAGCCGCCGTCGAGCTCTTCCCCATTTTCGCCCGTGCGCACGTGCTCCGGACTTGGGGCGGCATCGTGGACACCACGCTGGACGCCTCCCCGATCGTCGGCACCACTCCGGTGGACAACATGTTCGTGAACTGCGGCTGGGGCACCGGCGGATTCAAGGGAACCCCCGCGGCCGGCATGACCTTCGCCCACACCATCGCCACCGGAACCCCGCACAAGCTGAACCAGCCGTTCTCGCTGGAGCGCTTCGAGACCGGCGCCCTCATCGACGAACACGGCGCCGCCGCCGTCGCCCACTAGTCGGCACCAGAAAAGGACAACGCACATGCTGCTGATCTCATGCCCCAACTGCGGCCCCCGGGATGAAACCGAATTCCACTACGGCGGCCAGGCCCACGTGGCCTACCCGGAAAATCCCAACGAACTGAACGACACGGAGTGGTCCCGGTACCTCTTCTACCGCGCGAACCCGAAGGGCACCTTCGCCGAGCGCTGGGTCCACAGCACCGGCTGCCGCCAGTGGTTCAACATGCTGCGCGACACCGCCAGCTACGACATCAAGGCCGTGTACCGCATGGGCACGCCCCGCCCCGACGCCGGCGATTCCCGCACGGACACCACCCCCGCAGCCCCGGAAGGAGCAACCAAGTGACTTCCCAGAACGCCCGCCTGACCACCGGCGGCCGCATCGACCGCACCATCTCCTGGCGTTTCACCGTTGACGGCGAGGAATTCACCGGCCACCCCGGCGACACGCTGGCCTCCGCACTGCTGGCCAACGGCCACATCGCCGCCGGCAACTCCCTCTACGAGGACCGCCCCCGCGGCATCATGTCCGCCGGTGTGGAAGAGTCCAACGCCATGGTGAAGGTGTCCGCACGCTTCCCGGGCCACGTGGCCGAATCCATGCTCCCCGCCACCACCGTTTCCCTGGTGGACGGGCTCGACGCTGAACTGCTCAGCGGTCTGGGCAAGCTTGACCCGGCCGAGGACCACGCCGAGTACGACAAGAAGTACGTCCACACCGATGTCCTGGTGGTAGGCGGCGGCCCCGCCGGCCTGGCCGCTGCCCGCGAAGCTGTCCGCACCGGCGCCCGCGTCATGCTGCTGGATGACCAGCCCGAACTTGGGGGCTCCCTGCTTTCCGGTTCCACCGCCGCGGACCTGGCCGAGACCATCGAAGGCAAGCCGGCGCTGGAATGGGTGGCCGACGTAGAGGCTGAACTGGTTTCCACCGAAGAGTGCACGGTCCTGAACCGCACCACCGCCTTTGGTGCCTACGACGCCAACTACGTCATCGCCGTCCAGAGCCGCACCGACCACCTGACCAGTCCCGCCGCTCCCGGGGTCTCCCGCCAGCGGATTTGGCACATCCGTGCCAACCAGGTGGTCCTCGCTCCCGGCGCGCACGAGCGTCCGCTGGTGTTCGAGAATAACGACCGGCCCGGCATCATGCTCGCCTCCGCCGTCCGTACCTACCTGAACCGCTATGCAGTGGCGGCCGGGCAGCGCGTAGTCATCAGCACCACCAACGACAGCGCCTATGCCCTGGCCGCCGACCTTCGCGCCGCCGGGGTCAAGATTGCCGCCGTGGTGGATGCCCGTCCGCAGCTCACCGACGTGGCTGCCGCTGCCGTCGAAGCCGGCATCCGCGTGCTGATCGGCAGCGCGGTGGCCAACACCAGCGCGGACGCCGCGGGGCGGCTGGACGGCGTCACCGTCCGCAGCATCAACGACGACGGCGAGCTCACCTCGGGCGTCGAACGGATCGCCTGCGACCTGCTGGCCGTCTCGGGTGGCTGGAGCCCGCTGGTGCACCTGCACTCCCAGCGCCTGGGCAAGCTGCGCTGGGACGAGGACCTCGCCGCGTTCGTGCCGAGCACCGTCGTCCCCAACCAGCAGACCATCGGCTCCGGCCGCGGCTCGTTCGGGACCGCCGACTGCCTCGCGGAGGGAATCTCCGCCGGCGCAAAGGCGGCCATCGCTGCCGGGTTCGCATCCGCCGTCGTACCTTCCCCGCTGGGCGAGCCGAAGGCCTCCGCCCCAACCCGCCAGCTGTGGCTGGTGCCCGGCGAAACCGGCACGCCGGACGACTGGCACCACCACTTCGTGGACTTCCAGCGCGACCAGTCCGTGGCGGACGTCCTGCGCTCCACCGGGGCCGGCATGCGCTCGGTGGAACACATTAAGCGCTACACCTCCATCAGCACCGCCAACGACCAGGGCAAGACCTCCGGCGTCAACGCGATCGGCGTGATCGCCGCGGCCCTCCGCACGGCAGGTGAAGCATCCCGGGGCATCGGCGAGATCGGCACCACCACCTACCGCGCACCGTTCACCCCGGTGGCCTTCGCGGCGCTGGCAGGACGCCAGCGCGGGGAGCTCTTCGACCCGGCCCGCATCACCTCCATCCACCCCTGGCACGTTGCCAAGGGCGCCCTGTTCGAGGACGTGGGGCAGTGGAAGCGGCCCTGGTACTACCCGCAGGCCGGCGAAGACATGGACGCGGCCGTGCTGCGCGAATGCGCCGCGGTCCGTGAATCGGTCGGTTTCATGGACGCCACCACGCTGGGCAAGATCGAGATCCGCGGCAAGGATGCGGGGGAGTTCCTGAACCGGATGTACACCAACGCGTTCAAGAAGCTCGCCCCCGGCTCCGCCCGCTACGGGGTCATGTGCCTGGCTGATGGCATGATCTTCGACGACGGCGTGACCCTCCGGCTGGACGAGGATACCTTCTTCATGACCACCACCACCGGCGGCGCCGCCAAGGTGCTGGACCACCTCGAGGAATGGCTGCAGACCGAGTGGCCCGAACTCGACGTGCACTGCACCTCGGTGACGGAACAGTGGAACACCATTGCCGTCGTCGGGCCCAAATCCCGTGAGGTCCTCGCCAAGGTGGCGCCGGAACTGGCCGCCGACGGCGGCCTGGACGCCGAGGCGTTCCCGTTCATGACCTTCCGCGAAACCACGCTGGCCTCCGGGGTCCGCGCCCGGGTCTGCCGGATTTCGTTCTCCGGCGAGCTGGCCTACGAAATCAACGTTCCGGCCTGGTACGGGCTCAACACCTGGGAGGCAGTTGCCGCGGCAGGTGCCGAGTTCAACATCACCCCGTACGGCACCGAAACCATGCATGTGCTCCGCGCCGAAAAGGGCTACCCGATCGTGGGGCAGGACACCGACGGCACCGTTACGCCGCAGGATGCCGGCATGGAATGGATCGTCTCCAAGGCCAAGGACTTCCTGGGCAAGCGCTCCTACTCCCGGGTGGATGCTCAACGTGAAGACCGCAAGCACCTGGTGAGCGTCCTTCCCGTGGACGGCTCGCTCCGCCTGCCGGAAGGCACCCAGCTGGTGGAAAAGGGACGCTCCACCAACCCGGCCTACGGGCCGGTACCGATGGAAGGCTTCGTCACCTCCAGCTACCACAGCGCAGCACTGGGCCGGTCGTTCGGCCTGGCCCTGATCAAGAACGGCCGCAACCGCATCGGCGAGACCCTCGTGGCCGCCGCCGGCGACCAGCTGGTTGACGTTGTCGTCGCAGAAACCGTGCTTTTTGACCCCGAAGGGACCCGCAAAGATGGCTGAGACAGCAGCATCCCCCACTGCCCCGCAGGACTCGGCAGACAAGAACCTGGCCGCCCGTGTGAGCCCGGCCGCCAGCCTGAAGGACGCCTTCACGGCAGGATCCCTGGCCGGAACCGTGGAACTCACGGAACTGCCGTACCTGACCATGGTGGGCCTCCGGGCCGACGTCCGCAGTGACACCGCGCAGCGGCTGGCCGCCGTTACCGGCGGGCTGCCCGGCGGCTCCGGTTCCGTGGTGGTCCACGGTGACACCTCGGTGCTCTGGCTGGGGCCGGCCGAGTTCCTGGTGGTGGCGCCCACCGAAGCCCACGAATCCCTGGGCGGGGACCTCCTCCCGGCCCTCCGGGAAGCCCTGGGCGGGGACTCAGGCCAGGTGGTGGACCTCTCCGCCAACCGCACCACGTTCGAACTGACCGGCCCCCGGGCCCGGGCCGTGCTGGAAAAGGGCTGCTCGCTGGACCTGCACCCGCGGGTCTTCAAGGCAGGCACCGCCTTCTCGACGGAGGTTGCGAACATCCCGGTGGTCCTGTGGAAGACCGGTGAGGAGACGTACCGCATCTTCCCCCGGGCTTCGTTCGCCGAGTTCCTGGGCCGCTGGCTCCTGGACGCCATGCGGGAGTACGCCTCACCCGAGGTTCCCTGATGGCGCTGAGCGTCCTTGATCTGTTCTCTGTCGGCATCGGGCCCTCCTCCTCACACACGGTGGGCCCGATGCGGGCGGCGAAGCTCTTCGCGGACGGCCTCAAGGCGGACGGCCTGCTGGCCGCCACGGCGAGGGTCCAGTCGGAGCTGTTCGGCTCCCTGGGTGCTACCGGACGGGGACACGGCTCGGACAAGGCCGTGGTCCTCGGGCTGCAGGGGCTGGAACCGGAAACAGTGAACACCTTCACGGCCGATGACCAGGTGGCAGCCGCAGCCCTGGACGCCGAACTCCATATCGCCGGCACTCACCGGGTGGACTTCAACTGGGAAGAGGATGTGGTGCTCCACCGGCGCAAGTCCCTCCCGGCGCACCCGAACGGCATGACCTTCCGGGCGCTGGACCACGCCGGAGCCGTATTGAGCGAGCGGAGCTTTTACTCCATCGGCGGCGGCTTCGTGGTGGACGGAGACGCGGAAGGGGCGGACAAGGTAGTGGCCGATGACACCGTGCTGCCCTATCCCTTCTCCACGGCGGACGAACTGCTGGAGGTGTGCCGCCGCGAAGGCATGTCCATTTCGGACGTCATGCTGGCCAACGAACTCACCTGGCGCAGTGAAGCGGAACTCCGCAAGGAGCTGCTGGGGCTCTGGGCCGTAATGCGCCAGTGCGTGGAGAACGGCTGCAACGCGGAAGGCATCCTGCCCGGCGGCCTGAAAGTGACCCGGCGCGCACCCGCGCTGTTCCGCACCCTGACGGCCTCGGCCGCCACAGCCGAAGCCGCGGCAGCATCGCCGTCGCCCGTTAAAGCGCCGGCCGATCCGCTGCTGGCGATGGAATGGGTGAACCTGTTCGCGCTCGCGGTCAACGAGGAAAACGCCGCCGGCGGGCGGATCGTCACCGCGCCCACCAACGGCGCGGCCGGGATCGTGCCTGCCGTGCTGCACTACTACGTGAAGTTTGTCCCGGGGGCGGACGACGACGGCGTGATCCGCTTCCTGCTGGCGGCAGCCGCCGTCGGAATACTTTTCAAGACGAACGCCTCCATCTCCGGCGCCGAAGTGGGCTGCCAGGGTGAGGTGGGCTCGGCCTGTTCGATGGCTGCAGCCGGGCTCTGTGAAGTGCTCGGCGGGACGCCCGGTCAGGTGGAGAACGCCGCGGAGGTGGGCATCGAGCACAACCTGGGCCTGACCTGCGACCCCGTGGGCGGGCTGGTGCAGATTCCCTGCATTGAGCGGAACGCGATTGCCAGCGTGAAGGCCATCAACGCGGCCCGGCTGGCCCTGCACGGGGACGGCAGCCACAAGGTCTCGCTGGACAAGGCCATCAAGACCATGCGCGACACCGGAGCCGACATGAAAACCAAGTACAAGGAAACCTCCCGAGGAGGACTCGCCGTGAATGTGATCGAGTGCTGAGCCATGACCGCCACTGAAACCCATATCCCGGCCCCCAAGGCGTCCACCACCGTGGAGCACGTCCTGACCCTGGACTGCCCGGAGGGCCCCGGCATCGTGCATGCCGTTTCCGGCTTCCTGCTGGAACACGGCTGCGACATCATCGACAACAAACAGTTCGGTGAGCGGTCCGAAGGGCACTTCTTCATGCGCGTGCATTTCGCATCCGAAGGGGATGAGTCCACGCTCGAGGTCCTGCGGGACTCGTTCGCCCCCGTGGCCGAGAAGTTCGGCATGCGGTGGCAGCTGGAACGGCAGGGGTCCAAGCGCCGCGTGCTGATCATGGTGTCCAAGTTCGGCCACTGCCTCAACGACCTGCTGTTCCGCGCCCGGATCGGCGAGCTGCCCGTGGACGTCGTGGCCGTGGTCTCCAACCACCGGGACCACCAGGCCCTGGTGGAGTGGCACGGCATCCCGTTCCACCACGTGCCGGTCACCGCCGAGACCAAACCGGCGGCGGAAGCTGCGCTGATGGCACTGGTGGACGGGCTGGACGTTGAGCTGGTGGTGCTGGCCCGCTACATGCAGGTGCTCAGCGACGACTTGACCCGCAAGCTGGACGGACGGGCCATCAACATCCACCACTCGTTCCTGCCCAGCTTCAAGGGTGCCAAGCCGTACCACCAGGCCTACGCGCGCGGTGTAAAGACCGTCGGCGCCACGGCCCACTATGTCAATGCGGAACTCGACGAGGGGCCGATCATCTCGCAGCAGGTGGTGGACGTGGACCACACCTACGGTCCCGAGGACCTGGTGGCCGCGGGGCGCGACACCGAATGCAAGGCCCTCTCCAACGCTGTGAAGTGGCACTGCGAGGGACGCGTCATCCTCCACGGCAACCGGACCGTGGTGCTGCGGTAAGTTGCCGGGCACGCAAAGGGACTGCGGCTACGGAAACGGTCCGGGGACACGTGGATCCACGCGTCCCCGGACCGTTTGCGCGTCCGGTTACGAAAGCTGACGCTGCGGGCGTCGGCCTGGCTACTGCCCGGCGAGCTGATCCAGGACCGCGAACGGGTTCTGAGCCCCGCCATTCGCTGCTACCACGATCCTGCGGTCCAGGACATGGCTGCCGCCGGCCGGGATCTCCACCTGGAACTTGCTCATGATCCAGTTACGGAGACCGTACCCGCTGAAGGATCCGCTTTCAGCCGTGTAGGCCAGGCCGTACGTCTGCTGGTCCGCGCCCGTTCCGGCTTGGCCGATCCACCGGCCGTTGGGCTCGTAGCTGGCGGCGGTGCCCGTGTCGATGACCGGGTGGCCCGCCACGCCGCTGCGCTGCCCCGCCCCGTCGTAATCCATGGCGTCACCCACCCAAAGGGCGAGTGCGGCGGGGGAGGTGTTCCGGAATTCGGTTTTTGCCGTGATCCACGGGTCCTCCGCATTGGCTGAGTAGGTGGTGGTCACCGTGAGGCCCGGATGTTCGGCCGAGGTGCCCGATGCGCGGACTACAGCCCGTTCACCGGTGTTCTCGACAATCTCCACCGACTCCGTACGAACCTGGGTCTGCGCCCAGGCGTTTCCGCCGGTTGGTTCCGACGATGTCACGTACGGCAGGTTGATCCAGTCCAGCTGGTCGGGCTGCCCCGTGAGGGCCATGTCCAGTGGCTTGCCCGTGGTCGACTGGTCCAGCTGGGGATCGTTGAAGACCTTGGAGATGGCGAGGGCCAGCTTCTTGTTCTCGATCACGATGTCCTGGACGCCGCCCTCAACGAGGCCGCCGGCCAGTCGTTTCCCTGTGCTGGCGTCCACGCTGACCGGGCGCAGTTCGAGGTCGACGGTGGGGGATTGCCCCGCAGCCACCTGGATCTCCCGGGTGGCCGTGGCGGAGCCGAGCCGTGCCGCCTGCACCGTGTACGTTCCCGGCCCCTGTTCAAGGCCGAGCTGGTAGGTCCCGTCAGACGCCGTGGTGGTGGTGCCCGCCAAGGCGCCGTCCCGCATCAGCTGGACACCTACGCCCGACGCCGGAGCTCCGCTGGCAGCGTCGGTCACAGTTCCCGAAACGGAGGACCAGCGCGCGGCGGCGGTCCCGCCGGGCGTGAAGGCGTACAGGTTGCCGTCCAAGGCCCCTGCCACGACAGTATTGCCGCTCACCGCAGGGCCCGCGGCTACCCAGGTCCCGATATTGTGCTGCCAGAGCGGTTGTCCCGTCCGGGAGTCCAGTGCGTAGAAGTTGCCGTTGTTGGCGCCGACGAAGAGGGTTTCACCGCTCAGCGCTGGAGAGGTGTGCACGCCGCCGCGGTACTTCTCTCCGGGCAACAGACGATCCCACAGCACCGCGCCGGTGGTGGCATCCAGCGCGGTGACAGCGCCGGAGGGGAAGCCCATGTAGATGGTGTTCCCGGCAATGGTGGGAGCCGCCGGTGTGGCGTTGCCGTTCACCAGGGACGGGTGCTGGCTCCTGTAGGTCCAGAGGGTCTGGCCCGTAGCGCCGTCCCGGGCAATGATTCCGTTGCCGGAGCCGATGTAGACGCGGCCGTTGCCTGCAGACGGAATTCCGTCCTGCCATCCGCCCAGCGTGGCGGCGCCGGTCCACAGCGCCTTCCCGGTGGCCAGGTCGTAGGCCATGACGCGGTCCGCCGTTTGGTTGCCCACATACACGCGGCCGTCAGCCACTGCGGGTGTCCCGTCGCTCATGGTGCTGCCGCTCATCGGCGAAGCCCATACGCGGTTGCCGGTCTTCACGTCCAGCGCGATCAACAGCCCCTGCTTCGCCTCCCCGTGGCGGGTCTGGTAGGGGTAGAGGACCTTGCCGGCGGCCACGGTGACGCCGTAGTAGCCGTAGGTGCGCTGGTTGTAGTTTTCGGGTGCGGGCTCGGGATTGTGCTGCCACCTCAGCTGCCCGGAGGCAGCGTCGACGGCAAAGAGGCTGCCGCGGAGCGTGGGAACGAAAACGAGGCCATCGGACACGGCGATGCTTCCGTGCACCGATGACGGCACCTTATAGGTCCAAAGCTGCTTGCCCGTGGCCTGGTCCACTGCGTGGACGGCGCTGTTGCCGTCCCCGTTTTCGTCACGGGTCCCGGCGTACACCACGCCGTTGACGATGGCGGGTGAACCTGTCAGGAAGGTCCCTTCCGTCCGGTAGGACCACGCGAGCCGCTGCCCGGCATCGATGCGGTCTGCCGCCACGCCTGTGTGCCCCTGGTCGCCATGGTGCTGCGACCAGTCGGCACCCTTCACCGGGATGATCGCCTTGTCGGCAGTGAAGGTGAAGGTTGAGGTCTTGGTCCAGGACGCGCCGGTGGCGTCTGTGGCCCGTACCTCGACCGTGTGCTTGCCGGGCTTCCTCAGGTCACCCTGCAGTTCGGAGTGCCAGGTGAAATGGCCGGTTGCCGCCAGCGGGCGCCAGTTGCCGCCGTCGAGCCTGAACTCAGCCTTCACCGGGGCATCCGTCGTGTCATAGGCGTTGGCCTGGATTCCCGGGAACCTGTCCAGCGGGATGCTGCTGCCATCCGCAGGGCTGGTGATGGTGAGGTCCTTTTCCGCACCATACATGCGGAAGGGGTTCTCGAAAGACTCGTCCGTCATGGAAACGTAGCGGAAACCGCGGGGCGAGTTATCGATGGAGTACGAGCTCGACGTCGTCTGGATGTGCTTCGCCGTGCCCGCGAAGGCACTGTCCGGCTCGACGTCGTTGGAGTGTTCATGGCCCACGAGGATGAGCTGCGCCTTGTACTGCTCCAGCAGGGCGCCGTACTGGTCGTAGATGTTCTGCGAGCCGAAGGGAACGTTCATCGGCTGGTGGGTCAGAACCACCAGCTCCTTGTCCCCGACGTTCTTCGCCAGGTCTTCCTTTGCCCACGCGAGCTGCTCGTCGAAGGGTGCGCTGCCGTTGTTTTCCAGCACGATGAAGTGGCGGTTCCCGTAGTCGAAGGAATACCACTCCGGGCCCACATGGTTCCGGTAGTTGTTGATGCGGTTGGCGTACCCCGTTCCGGCGGAGTATTCATGGTTGCCGACGGCGGGCCATACCGGGACCTTGGACAGGGATGTTGCCGCCTTGAACGCTTTGAATTCCGCGTCCGTTGCGTTATTCGTGAGGTCACCGCTGACCTGGATGAAGCCAACGTCCTGACCGGTGGCGTTGATTTCCTGGATCTGCTCCGGCAGATCGGCATTGACGTGGGGATCGGCGATGTTGCCGAAGGTGAAGTTGCTGCGCGCCGCGTCCGCGTCCTTCGTCAGGGCGAAGTCGGCGGTTTTCTGCTCGTCGGCAGCAAGCGTGCCGAGGTTGCGGTAGAAGTGGGGCGCCATGAATTCGTCGGTGCCCACGGAGTATCCGGCGGGCTGGCTGACGAACACCAGGTCAGTGTTCCGGCGCTCGGTACGCGTTTCCAGGCTGTAGCGGCCATCGGCGTCCGTCACCACGATGGTGGCACCGTCCGATACCGAGACGCCGGGGAGAACAGGCTCGCCGGGGTCGAAGGCGTCGTTTCCGTTGCGGTCCTCGAAGACCGTACCGGAAACCATGGCGGTGGCTGGATTAAGGGCTTCGTCGACGGCGGAGCTCACCGGGGCGGCGACGACCAGGCCGCCAAGAGCGGCTGTGCCGGCATACAGGGCCAGCCGCAGGCGGCGCGTGCCGGAACCCGTGCGGGGACAGGGCGCCGGGGGTGTGGGTTTCATGCGAGTAAGAACCTTTCAATGAACCAGAAGAGGCCAACAGCTGCGACCGTGGCGGTCGCCCCACGCAGCGCCGGAGCAGACCATCTGGCCCGACGTACGAGCAGGATCAGGGGAAACGCAACGAGGAGCAGGAGGGCCTGGCCTGCCTCGATGCCGATGTTGAAGCTGATCAGGGACGTGACCAGGCTCCAGCTGAACTCATCGGTGACACGGAGGGAACCGGCGAACCCCAGCCCGTGCAGCAGGCCGAAGACAAACACCGCCGGCAGCCTTCGCCGTGTGGCACCCAGCAGGTTTTCGGCGGCGACGAATGCTATCGACAACGCAATCAGCGGCTCTACGACTTCGGCCGGAACGCGGATCCACCCGAGGAGGGCGCTGATCAGGGTGATGCTGTGCGCCAGGGTGAACATGGAGACCACCCCGAGCAGGCTCCGCACGTTCGCGGCGCCCAGGGCCAGCGCGACGACGAACAGCACGTGGTCCAGGCCGGACAGGATATGTTCTACGCCCATGGTGCCGAACCGTGCAGCTGCCGCTGCCGCTGACCCCTCGCCGATGGCGAGTTCAGCGTTGCTGCCATCCAGGACGGCCTGCCCTTCGACGCCGCCCAGGCGGTAGTCCACGATGTTTGAGTGGTCGTCCGCCACCGCATCCGTTTCCCGGAAGACACCGTATTTAAGCAGGTAGGAACCAGCCGTGGCGCCGCAGCTGTACTCCAGTTTCAGTTCGGCGTACGGGACGCCGTCCCGGCTTTTGATGTCGGTGCCGGCCAGCTCCCCCTGGCATGCCGCGCCGTCGAGGAAGAGGGTTATCCGGTTGGTCAGGTAGGCCTGGAGATTGCCGCTGCCTGCGGCCAGGGCAGCCTTTTGGCGAGGCGCATCGCTGGCGGAGACCGCATCCGGGCCGAGGTCGACTGCGCGCGCCAGCATCCCGAATTCGAGGCTGAGATCGTAGGAAACTGAGGGTCCGTCGGCGGTGATGCGTGAGTACCCCGTTGAGTCCCGGACGTGGGCCGACGCGGGAAGGACCCCGGCCCCCAGGAAAGCAACGATCAACAAAAGGAGTCCGGCGCTTTGGCGCAGCAGCGGCAGGGGTGACACGGGGATGCTCAATTCGCGGGGCAGGGTGATGGGTATGCCCAGTCCATACCTGTTGGTTGACCGGCCTGCGAATACGGGGTGAACTCCAGGGAACCGGCCACGAAAGCATGGCCGCGTCGATTCCCCGAACGGGCCTACTCCTTGAACAGCGCGGCGCCGACTTTCCCCACCTTTGAAGGAGGATGACGGCGTGTCCCGGCGACACGCCGTCGTTCTTCACCTCTTGGGGCTGAAAGGTGGGGAAAGCGCCCCGACCTTCATTGTGCTGGTCCTGTTCCTGGAGTTCTCCTTCTTCAATGCCGGGTACAACACCCTGACCAACGTCTACCCGGGCGAGGTGCTGCCCACAAAGATCCGCGGCATCGGAACGGGTTTTGCCGCCGCAGTCAGCCGTGTGGGGGCAGGCATCGGCACATTCCTGCTGCCGGTCTCCATGGAGAACCTCGGTCCCGGCCCGACGATGCTCATGGCTGCCGACGTGGCCTTCGCGGGGGCCGCGCTCTCGCAGTGGCTTGCCCCGGAAACCAAGGGCAAGTCACTGACTGAGGCCGCCGCGGGGTATGCGCGCTGACCCACGCCTGCTGCATTTTCGACGCCCATATGTGGTCCCGACCGGACCGCAGGCGCACCTCATATCTGGGGTGCGCCTGCCGCGTTGCACCTCGGAAATGAATATGCGCGTCGAAACCGCCGCGACTGCGCTGACGGACAACAACTGATCGCTGGCGGACAAGAGCCTTCGGGGACCCGCTGCCAAGCTTGATTCCACAGAGATTCCCCGCTCATGACTGGTGGCGGAGCTGCAGAGCTGTTGCTGGTGATCGCGCTGGAACTGGCCACCAGCCTGCTCGCTGCCACGCTGCTGGCACGGCTGCGGCGGCTGCCCGGCCCCGGGTGAGATTTTCGACGCGCATAATCATTTCCGACCGGGACCGGCATTGGCGCACCTCATATCTGGGGCGCGCCGGCGCATATGCGCATCGAAAACCAGTTTGCGCGTCGAAAACGCGCCGCGCGAAAACCGCCCTACTCCTTGAACAGCCCCGCCAGGTCCTCGGCCGTGATGGCACCGCCGGCCAGGGCGTCGCCCTCCATCACGTCCGCGAACAGCTGCGACTTCCGGGCCTTCAGTGCCATGACCTTCTCTTCGATGGTGTCCTTGGCCACGAGCCGGTAGACCATGACGTTCCGGGCCTGCCCGATCCGGTGTGTCCGGTCCACGGCCTGCGCCTCGGATGCCGGGTTCCACCAGGGGTCCAGCAGGAAGACGTAGTCCGCCTCGGTCAGGTTCAGCCCGAACCCGCCGGCCTTCAACGAAATAAGGAACACCGGCGCGGACCCGTTCTTGAACTCGCTGACCACGTCGGCGCGGTTTCGGGTGCTGCCGTCCAGGTAGCAGTACTCCACGTTCTCGGCGTCCAGCCGTTCGCGGACCTTGCCCAAAAACCCGGTGAACTGGCTGAAGATGAGGGCGCGGTGCCCCTCCGCCACCAGGTCCTCGAGCTGCTCGAACAGCACGTCCAGCTTGGAGGACCGCACGGCAGCCAGGGACGGATCCACCAGGGACACGTCCAGGCTCAGCTGCCGCAGCAGGGTCAGCGACTGGAAAATCGTGAACCGGTTCTTGTTCACGTCCTCGATCAGGCCCAGGATCTTCTGCCGTTCCCGCTGCAGGTGCGTCTGGTACACCTTCTGGTGCCGCGGGTTCAGCACTACCTCCAGGATCTGTTCCTGCTTGGGCGGCAGGTCCTTGATCACCTGGTCCTTGGTGCGGCGCATCATCAGGGGACGGACCCGACGGCGCAGCTTCTCCAGCTGGGCCTTGTCGCCGTTCTTTTCCACCGGCTTCTGGTAGTCCTCGGCGAACCGTTTGGGGCTGGCGAACAGGCCGGGTGCCACGATGGAGGTCAGCGCCCAGAACTCCATCAGGTTGTTCTCCAGCGGGGTGCCGGTGATGGCCAGCTTGAAGGCGGCCGGCAGTTTCCGGGCGCACTGGTACGCCTTGGACTGATGGTTCTTCACGAACTGCGCCTCGTCCAGCACCAGCCCGGACCAGATGCGGGAAGCGTAGGCGTCGTAGTCGATGCGGAACAGGGCGTAGGAGGTGATGACGACGTCCGCCCCCTCCAGTGCCTCGGCTACGTCCTGCCCGTTCTTCGCGAACGTCTCGCCCACCGTTCGCACCGTCAGGCCCGGGGCGAATCTCGCAGTTTCCGCGGCCCAGTTCCCCACCACGCTGGTGGGGGCCACCACCAGGAAAGGTGCGACGGCGGCCGGCCGGGAGGCGGGTGAAGGCACCGTGGCGGCGGCAGCAGCGCCGTCGGCCGCGGCGCTGCTGGCCGCTTCAGCGAGTTCCTTCGCCGCGCACATCAGGGCGAGTGCCTGCACCGTCTTGCCCAGGCCCATGTCGTCGGCGAGGACGCCGCCCAGGCTGTGCCGGTACAGGAACGTGAGCCAGTTGAAGCCCTCCAGCTGGTACGGGCGCAGTTCAGCGTTCAAGGAAGAAGGCAGCGGCAGCCCGTCCACGCCGCCCTCCAGCAGTCCGCCCACGGCCGAACGCCACGCAGCGGCCTGCTCGTCCACGATCCCCAGCTGCGCCAGCTCGTCCCACAGCCCGGCCTGGAACCGGTTGATCTGCAGCGGCGCGTCCTTGTTGTCCTGCAGGGACCGGGCTTCCTCAATCAGTGCCCGCAGCTGGTGCAGCTCCGGCAGGTCCAGCGAGAAGTAGGCTCCGCTGGGCAGCAGCATCTTGGTCTGGCCGGCTGCGAGCGCGGAGAAGACGGCGGCGAAGGAGACCGGCTCGCCTTCGAGGGAAATCTGGATGCCCAGGTCGAACCAGTCCCGCTGCTCGGTGGCCTTGGTGGAGATTGAGACCACGGGCGCTTCCTCGGCCTCGCGGTAGTCCGCGATCTCGCCGGTGGTGTCAACGTCCACGTCGGGCGCCCGGCGCAGCTGCGGCAGCACCTCTTCGGTGAACGCGAGCGTGTCCAGGCCGGTGAGCTCGGCGGTGGCCGCCAGCCGGGGCGTGCCCCAACCGCCCGTGGCCGATTCCGCCAGCGCCGGCACCATCTCCCACGGCCGCCCGACGCCCTCCAGGATGCGGGCCTCAGCGGCGTCGTCCCGGTAGCCGGGGTCGCCGGGGTGGCGCCAGAGCGGCTGGGCGGTCACCAGGCTGCCCGACTTGTAATGCCATTCCCAGTGCAACCGGACCCGGTGGTCCGCCCCGTAGTTGGCCAGCAGGGACAGCGTGGGGACGGCCAGCGCGGGCAGATCCACGGACTCGTCCCGCGCCGTGACCCGGGCCGTCTGCTTCAGCTTGGGGTAGAAGCCGGTGAGGAAACGCGATTCGTCCTTGGCCGGGATGTGCAGCGTGCTGCCGGCGGTCACGAACGCCAGCAGTTCCTCGCTCAGGCCCTCTTCCAGTGGAGCCAGGGTGATGACGTCCGCATCGCCCGCGCCGGGCAGTGCGTCGCCGGCGCCGGTATAGAAAATGCCGTGCGCGGGGCGGCCGATCGTCCCCACCGCACCGGGGCTGACCTCGGCCCCCTCCACGGTGATGGTGGGCGCGAGCTCCAGCCCGCCGTCCTCGGCCGCCTGCCCGGTACTTTCCGCAGCAGGTGCGCCGTAGCGCCCCAGATTAAGCCCGACGGCGGCGGGGGACTCAACGTGCCGCACCGGTTCGGTGCCGCGTGAGTGAATCAGTGCGAGCCCGATCTTTTTGGCCTCCGCCAGCAGCCGCCACATGTCCTTGCCGGCATACGAATTAAGGCCGAGCCACACCAGGCCGGATGGGTTGTAGGTCCGGCTGCTGGACGTGCTGAACCCGGCCAGGAAGTCCTGCAGCCAGCGGACATGCTCCTCGTTGCAGTCGCGCCTGAAGCCCATATAGCTGAGCGTGTTCCACGAGACGTCGCCGCGGATCCACTTGCCGCGGGCACCCATGATTACCGGCCGGGCCTTGAGCTGGCGGACGCTGCGGAGCGGGTCCCGGCGGCCTGTGTAGGAAAAGTGCGGCGCCGGCTCCTCCACTTCGAACTGGAGCGCCAGCGGTGTGCCGCCAGACTTCTGCGCCGGGTCGGTGCGTGAGATCAGCGGGCTGAGGGCCTGCTCCCAGTCGGCAAGGGCGGCCGCCGGTTCGCGGGAGAGCTGCGGCGCCATGCCGGGGGAGAGCAGCTGGACGCGGATGGCCGGGTTGTCCTCGGCCGCGAACAGGAGGGCGGCGACGTGCTTGCAGTCCTTTCGGACCGGGCAGCTGCAAACGCCCACCGTGCAGCTCCAGCCTCCGCCCCGGCGGACCAGCTTGGCCGTGGTGGAGTAGGGCACTTCCGCGCCGCCCCGGACCTTGCCGAGCATGAGCCCGGTGCCGGCGTCGAACGATATCCCGGACACACGACTTCCCATGGCATAAGCCAGCCCGGCCGCCAGGGAGCGGTCGTTGATGGCTGGAGTCTGGATTGCCAGGGCCGCACTCTCGTCCGGTTGGGATGGCATGGGGGAGCTACTTTCAGCAGGCCGCGGCGGGGCCGGGTCCGGTGGGTGGTTATCTGATCCATCTTAGTTCCGGCACGGGACGGCGCCGAACCGGAAGACCGGCCCGGACCGGAAGGCCGGCCCGGACCCCCTGATCCGGCCGCGGCACCCAAGGCGGCAGGCCGCCGTCGGCCGTTTCCCTGCACTTTGCGGCCCTGAAAACTTCGCTTGACGTTCACTTCCTCCTCGGCGGACCCGATGCCTGCCGCACGTAGCGTGAAAAGCGTTCCCCAGCCTCCACAACAAGAACAGCGAGGATCCCATGATCACCACCCCGCAGCCCGTCGTCCTGACCAGCACCAGCATTGATGGCACCGATGAGGAGGTGGTGGAGTCGAACGTCAGCGTCGTCGACGCCATGCACACCGCCCTGCTCCGCCCGGAGGAGATGTCGCCCGTCGCCATCCGCAGCTACTACGTGGACTTCTACCTCACGCAGGCGCTGGAGGGCGGCTTCGCGCAGTACGTCTTCATGAGCCTGGACCGTGAACGCACCGACGCCCTCATCCGCGAAGGCATGGCCGGCATGGGTGCCGCCGCCCACCTGGACCTGTTCAACCATGCCGCCGCCGCGTTTGACGCCCTCTCCGAAGACGACAGCGAACACTACCTGGACGGCGCCCTGGACGACATGGCGGAAACCCCCGAAGCCGTCCTCCAAATGGAAGAGCTCGACGGCGAGTTCGAGGAACTGCTGGAGCGCGAGAACATCACCGCCCTCAACGCTGCATGGCTGCGCGGCCAGGGCGACCTGCTGGTCCTCAACGACGAGGACGTGGCCGGACACATCGAACAGCTCGTGGCCCAGATTCCGGATCTGCCCGAGCGCCAGGCGCAGGCCGACGCAGAAGCGCTCGCCGACGCCCCCGACTTCGAGGTCATCATCCGCGAACTCTGCGACATCGCCGGCTACAGCCTCGAGAAGATCACCATGGGCGACCCCAACTACCTGCATGAGGGCGAGAAGACCCTCGCCTGGCACTTCAGCACCGACCACGGCGACTTCCTCATGGTCGAGGAAGAGGACGAGGCGTTCATGATCAACCCGGAAACCCTGGAGATCGTGGCGGCCGTGGAGTTCGAGGAAGAGGACGAGTTCGAGGCCACTGAGCTGGCACACTCCTAGCGGACCCGGCGCTGGCTCAGCTGTTTTGAGCCAGCGCCTCGGCCAGGACGGCGAGGAGTTCGTCGTCCACCTGGTCCGGGGAAGTCAGCCGGACCCGCAGCGTGAACGGGTCGTCAGCCCTGGTCCGTACCCGTTCCAGCCGTCCGCCCACCGTGGCGTCGAGCCGCAGGTTCACATCCACGGCGCTGTTGGTGGTGCGGGTGACCTGCGCGAACTTCCGACGGGGCCCCTGGAGTGAGACGTAGCCCTTGCGCAGCTGGACCGCCACGCCGTCGGTGGCTGTGGCCCAGGCGAGGAGGGCATCGGCGATGGGACGCAGGTGCGGGTGCGCGGCGTACTGCCCGTCCAGCAGTTCATCCGCGTCGCGCAGCATGAACTCCGGGTAACCGAACATCTCCCACGACACCGCATACTGCGCATAGCCCGTTACGCCGAAACCGTCACGCAACCACTCGCGGAGCCCGGCGTCGTCCTCAATTCCGGCCGCGTGTGCCTGCTCCACCCAGTACCGCACGTCCTGTCCTGTCTTTCGGAGCAGGAGGTCCTGGTTGCTGGCCACCATGGACTGCCAGGTGCCGGCGTTCTTGGGGGTGTTCATGGACCGATCGTAGCGGCCGGAAAAGGAATTTCGGCAGGCGCGTAACTTTTCCGGCAGCCCGGGCGATGTAGGAGGTGATGGGCCCGCCGGGCGGGCCCATCGGACCAGTCTTCTACGCAATCTGGAGTTCCTTTATGTCTTTCTTCACTGTTCTCGCCACCAGCAAGGTCGCCGCGGGAGTCCTGGCTGCAGGCACCCTGGCCGTCGGCGGAACCGGCGTTGCTGCCGCTTCCGGTGTCCTCCCGGGCCAGGCCCAGCAGACCGCCCACGAGGTTTTCGGCGCTCCGGCCCCGGAGCTGGCGGAGGCCGCTGAGGCGCAGTCCGGCCTTGCCGCCGAGGGTTCCGCTGACGCCGAGGCTGCCGGGAATGCCGAGGTTTCGGACAGCAAGGTGGCCGCCCAGGCTTCCGCTTCCGGCGAGGGTGCGGGCGCTGTTGACGCCGCCGGCGCCGCTGCGCTGGGCCTCTGCACCGCGTACACCAGCGGTGGCCTGAACGCCTCCTCCGAAGGCTTCTCCTCGCTGGTGATCGCCGCTGAAGGCGAAGCCAACATCGAGAGCTTCTGCACCGAGGTCGCTGCCCAGGCCGACGCTGCGGCCGAGGCCCGCGGTGAGGCTGCAGGTTCGGGCGCCGTCGAGGTAGAGCTGCCCGAGGCCCCTGAAGCACCGGCTGCCCCTGCCGTTCCCGGCGTTGACGGTGAGCCGGCAGTTCCGGCCGTGCCCGCTGTTCCTGCCGCAGGCGGCGACGCTGTGGAGTCTGCCGCAGTTTCCGTTCGCTAAGCGGACTTAGCTAGTCTGGACGACTGGCTCACCTGCGGGGCCGGCCCGGAGCCGGCCCCGCAGGCAACCCGCCGCCTTCCGGAAGGAACCGCTGGTGCTGGACACTTTGGCCCAGGAAGAGACCGACATATACGACGACGCAGCCGGGACGGATCCGGCCGCGCTCTTCGCTGTTGCCTACCGGTCCTTCGCCGGGCCGGTGCTCGGCTACCTGAAAGCCCGCGGTGTGGACGACCCCGAAGCGGTCACCCAGGACGTCTTCATGGCGTTCTACCCGATGGTCGAGGACCTCACGGGAGGGCTGCCGGGGGCGAAATCGCTGCTCTTTTCCATCGCCCACGCGCGCCTCGTGGACCATTACCGGCGCGTTGACCGGCGGCCACGGCTCAGTCCGTACGATCCGCAGGACGACCACCGGACCTCGCCCTCGGCGGAGGAACAGGCCGTGGAGCTCGACGGCGGCGCAGCGGACCTGTTGCGGGGGCTCAGCACGGAACACCAGGAAGTGCTGGCACTGCGGGTCGTGGCGGACCTGTCCATCGAGCAGGTGGCCGGCATCATGGGCAAGAGCACCGGAGCCATCAAGCAGCTCCAGCGCCGGGCCCTCCAGAACCTCAAAGAACAAACGCTGACCAGAAACCGGGCGAACCATGAGTGACACCGCAGGAAACCGCCGCGACGGCGTGGTGGACCAGCTGCTGCTGGAGGCCGGGCTGGATGACGACTCCCAGCTGCGCCCCGCGCTGCTGGAGCTCCGCGCCCTGGCGGGCACCGCGCCGGAGCCCTCTGCCGCCATTGCCGCACTGATGGCCGGGCACGCGACGCAGGAGCGCACCGTTTCTGGTGGGCCTTCCAACGAAGGCCGGCCCGCCGCCGTCGTCCGTTCCGCAGCGGCCGGGGGCGGACTGCACGCAGACGAACTCGCCGCGCGTCGCCGATTCAAGCGCCGCTCCACCCTGACTGCACTGTCCGTTGCCGTTTCGCTGACTGCCGGGGGCGCCGTGGCCGCCGCGTCGGACCAGGGAATCCGCCAGTCCATCAGCGACCTGAACGTGGCAGTAACGTCCTTCGTGACCGGCGGCAGCCCGGCGGACGACGTGGCAGGAGGCCCCGGCAACCAGGACGCACCGCTTCCCGCAGGTCCCGCACCGTCGCCGGCGGCCACGTCCGCCGCGCCCGACGGCGGCACCTCCTCGGCACCGGCCGTCCCGGGAGCCTCCGGAACAGCACCTGCAAGGGAACCCGGCAACGGGAGGGCAGACGGCTCGCCGGGGCAGATCCTGCCGTCCGAGCTCCCCGGCGGTCTGACCGGCGGAGTGGAGCAGCCGCCGCGGGTTCCGGTGCAGGGATCCCCGGACGTTCCGCTGCCGGACCAGGTTCCGGATCCCCCGCTGCCCTAAGCTTCCTGCTAGTCCATCCGGGCCAAGCGGGCCCGGACCATCATGTACACGCCGTAGCAGACCAGCCCTGCGCCCACGGCTGCGAGCAGGTAGACGCCGAAAGGCTGGTCGCGGAGGGCGCGAAGCCCGCCGTCCAGGCCGGTGGAGTCCTCGGGGTGCGCCTGGAGCGTAGCCACGACGATGAGCAGGCCGGCCAGCAGCAGGACGATGCCCTTGGCCACGTAGCCGGTGACGCCAAGGATCCGGACGGCCTTCCGGACCCGCGGGTTGGACGGCATCACCAGGTGCTTCTCGAAGGATTTGCGCAGGCCGCGGATGCCATAGACCACGCCGGCGACGGCGATGCCTGCACCGATCAGGACCAGCAGTGCCACCCCGCCGGGTGCCTGCACCATCCTGATGGTGAAGTCCGAGGCGCTGCGCTGGTTGTCTGCGCCGGAGCCGGTTCCCATCGCGAACGAAAGCAGCGTCAGGGCAAGACCAGCGTAGACCACCGCCTGTGCGGCGGCCTTGCCTTTTCTAGCGGCCTTCTTCTTGCCCGGGAGGCTGTTGTAGTCGAAAACCGCGTCGCCCGCCTGCCAGAGCGCCAGCGCGGCGCAGGCAACGAAGCTGGCCCAGAGCAGGAACGGGCCGGCCGGCTGGGTGGACAGCTCCGCCACCGCGCCGCTGAAATCCGCGTTACCGGTGCCGCCCATCGCCAGCCGGATGGCTATCGCCCCCACCAGCAGGTGCAGGATCCCGCTGGCGGCGAACCCTGCCCTCGCCAGCATTTCCACGGTCCGCGAGTTCGTCACGTTTTCCGCCGCATTGGCGGCCTGCCTCAGTTCTCTTTTGATGACTATTCCTTTACGCAAAGCGCATGATGCGCGGGTGCCCGTTTCCCCCACCCAAGGCCCATCGTGCCACTACTGTCCTGCGAAGGACAGCAGGCGTGGAATCAGCGCCGGCGGTAGCAGAGGTCGAAGATCAGCCGGCCGGCCTCGTGCGCCTTGGCCTCGAAGCTGGTGCGGATCCGGCCCTCGAAGCGGGGCGCCCAGCCGCCGGTTTCGTCGATGCCCTCGTTCGGGCCCGTGTGCTCGGTGCTGACGGGCGCACGGCCTTCGCGGACCGGCGCGCCGCCCACCACGGTTTCGACGCCGGTCTGCCACACCTGCGTGAGGGGACTTTCCGGGCCGCGGCGCTCACCGGTGTGCAGGTTCTCGAAGTCGGGGGATCCGGCCAGGACGTCGCGGACGTGGACGGCGTAGTTGGACCAGTCGGTGGCGATCCGCCAGAGCCCGCCCGGCTTCAGCGCACGGGCAGCCAAGGCAGCGAACTCCGGCTGGATGAGACGGCGCTTGTGGTGGCGGGACTTGTGCCAAGGGTCCGGGAAGAAGACCCAGAGTTCGCTGACCGAGCCTTCCGGGAGCATGGTGGCCAGTACCTCGGGGGCGTTGGCCTCCACCACCCGGACGTTCTGCAGGCCGCGGCTGTTGATCTTGATGATGGTATTCGCCAGCCCTGGGGTGTAGACCTCCACGGCCAGGAAGTCGGTGTCCGGGTTCTGTTCCGCGGCGTGGCAGATGGCGTCCCCGAGTCCTGAGCCGATTTCCACCACCAGGGGAGCCTTGCGCCCAAACTCCGCTTCGGCGTCGAACGTGTAATCCGGGTGCACCGAGGTGTTGGCGACGTGCCGGGGGATGTCAACCGCCCACCGTTCGGCGTGCTCTTCCCATGCTGCCTGGCGGCGGCCCTGCAAACGGGTGCCGCGGCGGACGAAGCTGACCGGCCGGCCGCCGTAGGTGCCGAACGAGGCCTGGGTCCCGGGCGTAACGGGCCTCGGGACATGCGGCTGCTGGGGGTCTTCTGAGGATTCGCTCATCCTTTCAAGGATAACGGGGACCAACCTGCGGACGATCGGGGCTTCCAGCCGCCGCACGGGCCCGCCGCGGCACGGGCCCCCCGTCAGTACGGGGCCAGGAACCGCAGGACCGTGACGAGCGCGAGGAGCACCACGAGGCCGCAAATAGCGATGGCCGCGACTGCTGCTTTCCAGTCCCCGGACCTTCGCGGGGAATTCCTGACTCCACGTATGGCAAGCACAACCGAGATCAGGGCAAAGAGCGCTGGAGCGCTGTAAAACAACAGTGCGACCGCCCATGGAAAGGCAGGCGGTCCGTTGTCGGGAGTGGTCATAAACATCAGGATCATCGCGCCCGGTGCTGTGAAGTTCATGCTGGCCACGCACAGGCAGGCCACGACCAGGCTGGACAGGCCATTCGCTCCCAGCGGACCTCCAGAAGGCTTCTTCCTGCCGGCAGCAGAGTCACGGTCGGACGGGTTTCCCCGGGCGGGTTGAAGATGGTGGCGTTCCGGAAGCGGTGTGGGACCCATGTTTCTCCTGGCGTGTTGAAGGCGTACCGGCCTCTGCTCGGGTGTCACCACTTTAGGAAGGCCCTCAGGGACGGTCGAGGGCTTTCCCGGCCCCTGTGGATAACCTCGGCTGTTCCTGCTGAGAGAATGGCCGGATGACGGAAACGACGAGGGCATGGGCGGGGAGGCGACGAAACGCAGGAACGGAAGGCCAGCAGTCCATGCCCGGCACCCTCGTGGACGCCGAAGCGGACGAGGTTCCGCCGCCGGCACCCACGCAGGTGGGAAGCCGGCTGCAGCTCGCCTACCTGGGCGTCTGCCTGGTGCTCATCGGCTTCAACCTGCGGACCGTCTTCTCCAGCTTCTCGGCCGTACTGCCCGAAATCACGGCACAGGCTGCCCTGCCCGGCTGGGCCGTGGTGGTCCTGACCACGGCTCCCGTCACCCTTCTGGGCGTGTTCGCACCGCTGGCCCCTGTCCTTGCCCGGCGCTTTGGGGCCGAGCGGGTGCTGCTGGGTGCCATGGCAGTGCTGACCGTCGGGCTCCTGCTGCGGCCCGCGGACCTGGGCGGCCACCTTCCCGCGCTCCTGGCGGGGACTGCAGCGTGCGGAGCCGCCATCGCCCTCTGCAACGTCCTGCTGCCGGGCGTGGTGAAGCGCGATTTCCCGCAACGGCTGGGCTTGATGGGCGGGCTGTACACCACGGCCATCTGCGCGTCCGCGGCACTCGGGGCAGGCTTTACCTACCCCGTCTACACGGCGACGGGGGAGTGGACCCTGGCGTTGTGGTCCTGGGCGGTGCCGGCCGCCGTCGTACTTTTCCTGTTCCTGCCCATAGCCGTACGCCAGCGCTCCGTGCGGCACCAGTCCGTCCATAAAGGCGTCAGTGTATGGCGGTCCGCGGTGGCGTGGCAGGTGACCCTCTTCATGGTGCTGCAGGCAATGATGTCCTTCAGTGTCTTCGCCTGGCTGGCGCCGATCCTGCGTGAACGCGGCGTGGACGGCGGAACGGCGGGGCTGATCGTGTCCGCCAGCATTGTGCTGCAGATGCTGGGTTCCCTGTTTGCGCCCGCCCTCGCCGCCCGGTTTAGGGACCAGCGCGCCATTAATACCGTGGTGGCGCTGATGACCGGGGCCGGTTTTGCGCTCAGCATCTTCGGGCCGCTGGAGCTCGTGTGGGTGTGGGCCGGACTGCTGGGACTGGGCCAGGGAAGCCTCACCGCGGTGGCGCTGACCATGATCATGCTGCGCACCCGCGACGGTCACACGGCCGCGCACCTGTCCGGGATGATGCAGGGCGTGGGCTACGGGCTCGGCTCCACGGGGACGCTCCTGGTGGGGCAGCTGCAGCAGCGCACAGGTTCCTTCGAAGCCGCCGGGGTTCTGTTCCTGGTGGTCGGGACCCTGGCGGCAGTGTTCGGGTACCGCGCCGGACGGGACCGGTTCGTTGGCTGAGGTGCGGTCGGAGCCTGACACCCAGTCCGCCGGCAGCGTCCTCCGGCGGCCCTTCCTCTGGGTAACCATCGGCACGTGTGCGCTGGTGTTCCTCGCCGCCTTTGAATCCCTCGCCGTGACCACCATCATGCCGCTGGTCAGCCGTGAACTGGACGGCGCCGGCCTGTATGCGCTCGCGTTCGCCGGACCCATGGCCACCGGCGTGATCGGCATGGTGGGTGCGGGCAACTGGTCCGACCGCCGCGGGCCGGCAACCCCGCTCTATACCTCGGTGGCCCTGTTCTCGCTCGGCCTGCTCATCGCAGGCACCGCCGCCACCATGCCCCAGCTCGTCGCGGGCCGGCTGGTGCAGGGCCTCGGCGGCGGCGCGCTGACCGTTGCCCTGTACGTGCTGGTGGCCAGGATCTACCCGCCGCAGCTGCACCCCCGGATCTTCGCTGCGTTTTCGGCGGCCTGGGTCATTCCGTCATTGGTGGGCCCGTTCGCGGCAGGAATCGTGGCGCAGGTGTTCAGCTGGCACTGGGTTTTCCTCGGCGTGGTGGGCCTGGTCATTCCCGCGCTGGTGATGGTGGCGCCGGTGCTGCGCGGCCACGGCGGGACGCCCAGCACCCCGTGGGCGCCGGCCCGGCTCGCCTGGGCCGCGCTGGCCGCCGTCGCGGTCCTTGCACTGAACCTCTCCGCGGAAGTCAGGATCCCGGGGTTCCCGCCCGCCACCGCACTCCTGGCCGCGGCCGCCGTCGTCCTCGCGTTGGCGGCGGTGCGCCCGCTCGTCCCGCGGGGCACCCTTACCGCCCGCAGGGGCCTGCCCAGCGTGATCCTGTCCCGCGGAATGGTGTCGGCGGCGTTCTTCGGTGCCGAGGTCTACCTGCCGTACCTCCTGATTGAGCAGTACGGTTTCCCACCCACGTTCGCGGGCCTGACGCTGACCCTCGGGGCGCTGGCGTGGGCCGCTGCCGCCGCGTTACAGGGGCGGCTCGGCGACCGGCTTCCGCATCGGACTGCCGTGCGGGCCGGCTCGCTCATGGTTCTCGGCGCGGTGACCCTCGCACTGGCGACCGCCGCGCTGCACTGGCCCGCCGCCGTCGTAATTTCCGGGTGGGTGTTTGCCGGCGGTGGCATGGGAATGCTCTATCCGCGCCTGAGCGTCATGACCCTGGGACTTTCCAGCAAGGACGACGAAGGGTTCAACAGCTCGGCCATGTCCATCGCGGATTCGCTGGGCGGGGCGCTGGCGCTCGCAGCCACGGGCATCGTCTTCGCCGCGTTTACGACGACGGCGGGATCCTTCGCCGGGGTCTTCGCGCTGACCGCCGTGGTGGCCTTCGCCGCGGCGTTCGTAGCGCCTAGGGTGGCCTCCGACACGTCCTGACGCGCTTAGGGCAGTCTCGTGGCGCGGACCACTACATCGCCGATGACCGCTTCCTGCCCGTCCGGGCCAGCCACGGGTCGCTCGCGGGTAGTGGCAACCTCGAGCTGCCAGCCGGGATCTTCCAGCGCGAGTTCGCGGACGAGTTCCCGGCCGCTGTAGAACCTGTCGCGGGGCGCCTTCCCGTCCCGCCACGGCGGAAGATGGTCCGGGTGGTGGCCGACGATGAGCAGGGTCCCGCCCGGTTTGACCGCAGACGCCGCCATCCGAAGGGGTCCCCTCCAGCCCCGGTTGTCGGCGTGCAGGTACTGCGCGGTCACGAGATCGAAGGCTGATCCCGGCTGCCATTGCCCAAGGTCGGCCTGCTGCCAGGTAATACGGCTCGGGGTGGAACCGTCGTGCGCGTGTACGCCTTCCCGGTCCAGAGCCGCTTTTTCGTGGGCGCGCGCCCGTTCAAGCGCGACGGCGGACACATCCACGGCGGTGACGGTCCACCCATGCTGTGCCAGCCAGATCGCGTCGGCACCCTCTCCGCAGCCGAGATCCAAGGCCTTCCCGGGTTTCAGTCCCCCGGCTTCCCGGACGAGCTGCGGGTTGGGTTTCCCGCTCCAGATGCGGGGTTTGCTCCGGTAGAGCTCGTCCCATACTTCAGCGGCGCTGCGCACCGTTCCGCCAGGCAGGTGCTGGCCGCCGTCGTGCTTTTCATGCTGGTTCTCCGCCTGTTCGCTCATGCTCCAAGACTGCCCTGCGCCCAGGGTCAGGGCAACGCCCCCCACCATCCATCAGGGGAGGACGGGGGCGCCGGAATGAGCCAGCCCGGCAGGATGCTAGACTGGTGGAACTTGATGTGCAGTGATGCCCGGGTTTCCCTTCATAAAAGGGTCTGGGCTTTTTTCATGTGAGAGGCACATCCTGCGTCGATGAACGCGTTCCATTTGGTCCCGGCCGCCGCTTTGAATAAGCGGCAGCAGGCTGGTTGACCACCTGAATTTTCTTCGGCGAACCCCCTGTGCCAACCGGCGTCGGGGGCCGATGTCCGCACGGACACCGCCTGAAAGACCTTTGACTACATGACTACTTTCGCTGCCCTCGGCACGCCCAAAGCCCTCGCCGACACCCTCACCGCGCAGGGGATCGTTGAACCGTTCCCCATCCAGGTGAAGACACTCCCGGACACCCTCGCAGGCCGCGACGTCCTGGGCCGCGGCCGCACCGGCTCCGGCAAGACCATCGCTTTCGCCATCCCGCTTGTAGCACGACTCGCTGAGCGGGAAGCCAAGCACTTCCGCAAGCCCGGCCGTCCCATGGGTCTGGTTCTCGCACCGACCCGTGAGCTCGCCACCCAGATCAACGCCACCATCGAGCCGCTGGCCAAGGCCGCCGGCCTGAACACCACCGTGATCTACGGCGGCATCTCCCAGGCGCGCCAGGAAAAAGCGCTGCGTGCCGGCGTCGACATTGTCATCGCCTGCCCGGGGCGCCTGGAGGACCTGATCCGCCAGCGCATCCTCACCCTGGAAGCCGTGGAGATCACGGTCCTGGATGAGGCGGACCACATGGCCGACCTCGGCTTCCTGCCCGTGGTGAAGAAGCTCATGGACATGACCCCCAGCGAAGGCCAGCGGCTGCTGTTCTCCGCCACTCTGGACAACGGCGTGGACAAGATCGTCCAGCGCTACCTGTCCAATCCGCTGACCCACTCCGTGGATGATCCGCAGGCTGCGGTGACCACCATGGAGCACCACGTGCTGGTGGTCAACGACCAGACCGTCAAGAAGCAGCTGATCGTTGAGCTTGCCTCCGGTGCAGGCCGCCGCGTACTTTTCATGCGGACCAAGCACCATGCCCGCAAGCTGGCCAAGACCCTGACCGACGCCGGCATCCCCGCCGTCGACCTGCACGGCAACCTCTCGCAGAACGCCCGTGACCGCAACCTCGCCGAGTTCTCCAACGGCGACGTGCGTGTCCTGGTGGCCACCGACGTCGCAGCCCGCGGTGTCCACGTGGACGACGTCGAGCTGGTCATCCACGTTGACCCGCCCACCGAGCACAAGGCGTACCTTCACCGCTCGGGCCGTACCGCCCGCGCCGGTTCGGACGGAACTGTGGTCACCCTGACGCTCCCCGAGCAGCAGAGCGACGTCAAGAAGCTCATGAAGGCCGCCGGCGTCGAGGTCAACTTCGAGCGCGTCACCGCCAACTCCCCGCTGGTTGCAGAACTCGTGGGTGAAATGGCCGAGAAAATCGACCCCCGCACCCGTGCTGCGCTGCTGGCCGCCAAGGCTGCCAAGCAGGGCGGCGGAACCTCCACCGGTGCCAACGCCGAGCGGAAACGGGCACGCCGCCAGGCTGCACCGACCACCGGTGGACGCGGTGGCCGTGGCGGCCGCGGCAAGGTCTCGGCTGAGCCGGTCCGCACCGACGTCCCCCGCGCCGAGCGCCGGGCGGCAGCTTTTGAAGGCCGCACCGAAGCCCGCGCAGCCTTCGACCGTGTGGCTGAGCAGAATGAGGACCGCGCGATTGCGGCAGCTGCGGCCCGCCGAAACGGCCGTGGCCGCGGCATCGCAAGCACGCACCGCAACGACGTCCCCGCAGCAGGTGGCCGCTCATCGGCTGGCCGCGGTTCGGACGGGCGCGCAGCTGAAGGCCGCACGGATTCACGCATCACCCGCAGCGACGCCCCCCGCGGCGGAACCGGACGCCCGGCTTCCTCCGGCGGACAGCGCAGCGGCCGTCCGGCAACGGGCCAGCGTGCCGCAGCAGGCGCCCGCACCGGTGGCCAGCGGTCCGGCGAGCAGCGTTCGGGCGGGCAGCGCACCGGCAACGGTGGCAACTCCGGCAGCAAGGCCGTCTGGTCCTCCACCACCGGCGGAGCCTCGGGCGGCTCGTACGCAGGCGGCGGCAACGGCGGCTCAGGCCGTCCGGCCCGCAGCGGCCCGCGCCGCGCGTCAGCTCCGGCGTCGAACGAACGCCGCAGCCGCTAACGTTACGGATTTCCGCTGCTGAAACGGACAGCCGCTACCCGGATCCCGGGCGCGGCTGTCCGAATCTGTAGCGGAAGCCCAGGGCTTCACCAGCCCCGGGCGCGCCACTCTTCAAGGTGCGGGCGTTCGGCACCGAGCGTTGTCGGCTTGCCATGGCCGGGATGCACGACGGCGGCATCCGGGTAGGTGCCGAACAGCCGGTCCGTGACGTCGTCCAGCAGTGAGTTGAACCGCTCCGGGTCCTTTTGCGTGTTTCCCACACCACCGGGGAACAGCGAATCGCCGGAGAAGATGTGCGGCGGCCCGTCCGGACCGCGGTACACGAACGCGGTGGAGCCCGGTGTGTGGCCGCGCAGGTGGACGGCCTCCAACTCGAATCCGGTCACGGCCACCCGGTCCCCGTGCTCCAGGTGCCGGTCCACCGGAACGGGCAGCGCGTCGGCGTCGTCCGCTCCCGCAACGGTGGGCGCACCCGTGGCGGCAACCAGGTCCGGCAGCGCCCGGACATGGTCCCAGTGCTGGTGGGTGGTGGCGATCAGCGCGAGCTTCGGCTCCGCAGCGGTGTCTCGGGCAGCGTCCGCGAGCAGCTGCCGGATGGCCGGAAGGTCATCCGCGGCATCGATCAGCACCTGTTCGCCGGAGGACTTCGCGGTCAGCAGGTACACGTTGTTGTCCATCTCGCTGACGGAAATGCTGCGGATGGTCAGGGCAGGCAGGTCGTAAATCAGCGAATCCATGGTTACCACCCTATTCCCGCCCCTGCGACACCCAGTTGGGGTCCGCGGATCGGGAGCCGACGACGGCGGCCGAGGCTGCGTCCAAAGCCTCCAGTTGCGCGGGGGTCAGCTCAAGGGCTAGCGCGCCCAGGTTCTCGTCGATCCGGGCGGACTTGCGCGTGCCGGGGATGGGGACCACGGGCAACTCCAGCCGCTTGCCCTGCGCGAGCAGCCAGGCCAGGGCGACCTGCGCCGGGGTGGCTCCCAGCTGCTCCGCAACGGCCTGGACGGTATCGACCACGGCCTGGTTGGCGTCGGCGGCGTCCGGGGCGAACCGCGGGATCTTGCGGCGGAAGTCGTTGGAACCCAGGGCGGAGGCGTCAACTGTGCCGGTGAGGAATCCCCGGCCCAGCGGCGAATACGGCACGAACCCTACTCCCAGGGCGGCCGCGGCAGGAACAACGTTGCGTTCCACGTCGCGGCTCCAGATGGACCATTCGCTCTGCACGGCTGCAATGGGGTGCACGGAGCAGGCTTCCTCCAGCTCCTGGGCCGTTACCTCGGACAGGCCCAGGTGCCGGACCTTCCCCTGCTGCACCAGCTCCGCCATGGCCTCCACGGTTTCCCCAATCGGAACGCGGAGGTCGCGGCGGTGCATGTAGTAGAGGTCGATCACGTCTGTGCCCAGCCGCTGCAGGCTGCGGTCCACGGCCTGCCGGACATACGCCGCGTCGCCCCGGATGTCCGTGTACCCGTCTGAGGGCGTGCCCACCAGCCCGAACTTTGTGGCCAGCTGGACCTCATGGCGCCGCTCCTTCAGCAGCCGGGAAATGAGTTCCTCGTTGCTGCCCCCGCCGTAGATGTCCGCGGTATCGATGAAGCTGACACCGGAATCCACCGCGTGGTGCAGCGTTTCCAGGGCTTCCGCCGGATCCACCTCGCCGTACACGGGGGTGAGTGCCATGCCGCCGAAGCCGAGCGGGCTGACGTCAAAGCCGTCGCCCAGGGGGACTGTTTGTGCCATGGGTTCTCCTGTTTCGTTGTTAAAGCCGAGGGATGATGCGGTCTGCCCCGGCCTTGGTGGCCAGAATGATGCGGGCGTTGGCTTCGTCCGGTCCGGTGGCCCAGGCGCGGGCTGACTCCGGCTCCATGCCGAACCCTATGTGCCGGGCTATAAGCCGGCTCATTCGAAGATCCTGCGGTGTGTCGATAAACCAGGTCTCCTCCAGCTGGGCCCGGACGTCTTTCCACGGGTCCTGTTCCGCCAGCAGGTAGTTGCCTTCGGTGATGACCAGCGGGACGGCGGCGGGAACGGCGATCGCGGCGGCCACAGGTTCATCGATGGTGCGCCGGAACTCCGGTGCGTACACCACGTCCTCGTCCCGGCTCACCAGGCGCCGAAGCAGCGCGAGGTACCCGCCGGCGTCGAACGTGTCCATGGCACCCTTGCGCTGGCGCAGCGGGGTGCCGTCAATGACCGAGTTGGCCAGGTGGAAGCCGTCCATGGGCACCACCACGGCCGATCCCGGCGGGAACTGCTGCTGCAGCCAGGCCGCGAACGTCGATTTGCCCGAGCCGGGGGCGCCTGCGATGCCCAGGATGACGCGGCGGCCGTCCGCCAGGCGCCCGCGCAGGGCGTCGACGGCCTCGGTGACCTCAGGGGAGTCCATGGCAAAAGCCTAAACCGGGCGGGGAGGCTCCGCCGCCGGGTTTCCCCACCTATGGGAGCCGGCAGGCCGCGTACGACGGCGGTTCTCGGGGACACGCCGTCATGCGGCGGCAAAGATGGGGAGAGTCAGCGGGGGTTGGCCGGGAGCCTCTTCAAACCGGCCGCACAGCCCACAATCCCGGCAATGAACAGCAGTTTAAGCAGGCTGAACGGCTCGGCGCCGGTACCCATCGCCCAGACAACGGTCAGCGCAGCGCCGATGCCCACCCACACGGCGTAGGCGGTGCCCAGCGGAATATGGCGGGTAGCGTAGCCGAGGCCCCACAGGCTCAGGCCGGCAGCCACCACAAAGACCAGCGTGGGCCACGGTTCGGTGAAGCCGTTGGACAGGCCCAGGGCGGTGGCCCACACGGCTTCGAGGACCGCGGAAGCCAGCAGCACCGGCCAGGCGAGGCGACCCGCACGCATCACGCCACCACCTTCAACCCGGCCACGCAGGCGGCGATGCCTGCGAGCAGGAGGAGGCGGGCCGCCGTCGGGCGCTCCACGTTGGTGGCGATCGCGTAGGCGGAGGTCAGCACCACGCCGACGCCCACCCATACCGCATAGGCTGTGCCGGTGGGAATAGAACGCATGGCGAAGGCGAGGCCGCCGGTGCTGGCCGCCGCGGCCGCCAGGAAAAGCGCGGCCGGGGCGACGCGGCGCCGGCCCTGCAGGGTGGAGGCGCGGTGCAGGGCAGCGGCCCAGACGGCTTCAAGCGCGCCGGAAAGAATCAGGACTAACCACGACATGGGAGCTCCAGTGGCCAGTCTTGTCGCGTGCCGGGTACTGAACCGTCGTCCGGAGGCCGGGGAATGGGCCTTGGTCCCAGCCTAGCAACGCCCGACGGCAGGTGGGCGGGTTGGTGGCGAACCTCACCGGATCCTCCCCGCCACCCAGTTGGGCGGGGAGGGCTAGAGGGTGCCGCCCGCCGCCTCGGGGGCTGCGGAGTCCCGGCCGCCGTCGCCAACGGTTTCGCGGGCGATGAAGTTCTCGATGTCGAACAGGTTGTCCGCGCGCTCGGCGATGTTCAGCAGCGTGGTCATGGCCGCCACCTCTTCCACCTGCTCCTTGAGGAACCAAAGCATGAACTGCTCACCCAGCGCGTCGTTTTCGCCGCGGGCCGCACGGAAGAGGTCCTCGATGTTGCGCGTGACTTCCCTTTCCTGTTCGAGTGCAAGGGCCAGCGGTTCCGTCACAGAGGCGAAGTCATTCCGGACGGCGGGAACGCCCGGAATGGTGAACGGGATGTCCCGGTCCAGCATGTACTGGACCATCATCATGGCGTGGTTGCGTTCCTCCACGGACTGCCGGTAGAAGTACCGTGCCAGCTGCGGAAGGTCCTGGTTTGCGAACCACGTGGCCACCGCGATGTACTGCTGCGAGGCCGTGAATTCGTTACCGATCTGGGTGGACAGAAGCGAGTTGAACGATGAAGTGGTCATAGCCCGAGTCTAGGAGCGCCCACCGGTAACAGCCAGTGTGGAAAGGCTCTGCTTGGCGAGGGAAGGCTGGCCTATCGGTCGTTACTGGTCCGCTACTGCGTCGATCGAGACGACGGCCAGGAATCCGCGGCCCAGGATCTCCGGCGATGCGGCGTCGGAGCCGGCGACGGCGTCATACCGGCTAAGCGCTTCGGCACTATCGCCCTCACCACCATGCGTTACCGTGGCCTCTCCCTGCAGCAGGATCCCGAACTGGCCGGCAAAGACCGGGTGGGCGCGCTTCTTGGAGAGCTCGATGATGGATGTGTAGCCCTTGAAAACACCCGCCCGGGTGATGACGTTCAAGTCGCGGATGTCACCCGTGGGCAGGGCGCCTGAGGCGGGTGCGTCGCCGGGGAAACGGAACGGCCGGTACTTCTCCAGAGGGTGTTCCGCGCCGTCCACGGTGAGAAGGAACAGCTCTCCGTCGATCACCGTGAGGACCCGCTCCATGCCGGGGAAGGCCGAGAACCCGCCCGCCTTTCCCACTTCCGCGATGCTGACCCGCCAGTCCCAGCCGGCGGAATCTGCGGCCGGAGTCCCGACGATGGAATTGCCGGCAACTCCGCGGGCGATTTCCCGTGTCACCCCGCCGCCGTTGCGCCACGGTTCGGCCTTCAGGTCTGAGTACCGGATGATCTCCATTTGCCCAGCCTAGTTGCCCCGGCACTGCCACGGGCGCCGCGTCCCTGCTACTGTCCTCCGGGGGGACACCTACAAACCTGAAGGAGCCGGGAATGTTCGTCAAAGTGTGCGGTCTCAGCACGCCCGAATCGGTACGCGAGGCGGTGGGCGCCGGAGCGGACGCGGTTGGCTTCGTCCTGACCGCCAGCCCACGGGTCGTCTCGCCGACCCAGGCGAAGGCCCTGCTCGCGGACGTTCCGGAAGGCGTGACGCCCATCGGCGTCTTCCGTGACGAACCGGTTGCCGACGCCATCGCCATCGCCCGCGCGGCGGGCCTCGAATGGGTCCAGCTGCACGGCCAGCGTTCCCGGGAGGACGTCGCCACCGCGCACGACGCCGGCATGAAGGTCATCCGGGCTGTCACCATGGGTGCCGAGCCGGCTGAGTTCGCGGACTGGGGCGAGGACCTCCTCCTCATCGACGCCGCCGTGCCCGGCTCGGGCGAAGAGTGGGACTACTCCGCCATGGCGGGGATCCCCGAACTCGAGGGCCGGAACTGGCTGCTTGCGGGCGGCCTGCACCCGGACAATGTGGCCCGGTCCGCGGCAGCGGCACGGGCCTGGGGCGTGGATGTATCGTCGGGCGTCGAGTCCTCCCGCGGGGTCAAGGACCTGGCCAAGATCCGGGCTTTCGTGCACGCGGCGAAGTCCGCGGCCAGGGTCTAGGATTCGTGGCATGAAGACACTCCTCAATATCATCTGGCTGGTTTTCGGCGGTTTCTGGCTTGCGCTGGGTTATTTCGCCGCCGGCGTCATCTGCTGCCTGCTGATCGTCACCATTCCCTGGGGTATCGCGTCCTTCCGGATCGCGGCCTACACCTTGTGGCCGTTTGGCCGGATGGTGGTGGATAAGCCGGGCGGGACGGGCGTCTTCCCGATGCTGGGCAATGTCATCTGGCTAGTGGTGGCCGGTATCTGGATCGCCATCGGCCATGTCGTGACGGCGGTGGCCATGGCCATGACCATCATCGGGATTCCGCTGGCCATCGCCAACCTGAAGCTCATCCCGGTATCCCTGATGCCGCTGGGCAAGCAGATCGTTCCCACGGACGCACCGTTCGTCAGCACGTACCGCTGATAACACCGCCGGCTGCTGGTCTAGGGCGGACGGATCAGAGCGGCCGGAAGCTGCCGTTTCGAAGGAGTGCCACGGAATCGCTGTCATCGAGCTCGGCGGCGATGTCGACATCTCCGGCGTACCCCGCGCCGGCCAGTTCGCGGCCGCTGGAGCAGCCGTGCAGCATCTCGCGCAGGCGCGGTTCCGCCGCCTCGAATACCGCGGCGGCCGCCAGCGCTTCGGGGGAGTAGGCTGGCTTGCCGTCCTCAGCCTCGTAGCCGCCCCGGCCGGCCGCCAGCAGTCCGGCGATGAAAGCTCCGGCGCCGATGTGGTCCTCCACCGCGGGACGCAGCGTGCCGTCCGGCCAGCGTTCGCCGGCGGCAACCACCGCGATCACTGCGTGCTCCGGCAGGGTAGCGGCGACCCATTCCGCCGTCGCTGCGGCGTTGCGGAGGGCCACCGCGGCAACCAGCGGCGCCTCCTGCGCCAGCCGGTGGCACAGTGCCGATCCGTTCGGCGACGGCAGCACCACCCGTTCCAGCGCGGGCGCGCTGCGGAGGGAAGCGGGGGATAGGCTTAGCCCGCCGCCGCCCCGCGGGCCTGCGAGGACCGCATGGTGGCTGGCCGCGAACGACTCCGCCTGGGTGTCCTTCCAAGGGAAGGGAAACACCTCAGCGCCGCGGTCCAGGGCGACGCTGACGCACGTGCCGAACGAGAGGACGTCGGCCACCACCACGAGGTCCGCCCCGGGCGCTATGGTCGCGCCGCCGTCGGCCGCCCATTCGAAGCGGACCGCGTACGGAAGCTGACGGTGCGCGGCGCTGGCCGAATGCACGTGGGTTACCTTGGGATCCGGGGCGTTCATGCGAGTTCTCCGTTGAGGTTGCGCCGGGCCGCGGCCCGCCACAGGTCGCGGGCCCTCGCGGTGTGGAAGAGCGGGTCGAGGTCCAGCAGGCGGCGGACGACGGTGGCGCGCCCGGAAGCGAAGTCCGCGTCGCCGATGTGCGCGTAATCTTTCCGGACGGCGGCGACGTAGCGGGCGTATTCGTCGGGTTCGCCGCCCAGGACGGAGAGGTCGGCGTCGCAGAGGAGGGCGCCGTCGTCGTCCCCTGATTCAGGACGGTGGTCCGAGGTCAGCCGCACCAGGCGCGCCACCTCCGCCACCTCGTCCTCCGGAAGACCCTCAGCGGTGAGCCGTTCTTCGGCCAGCCGCGCCGACTCTTCCTCATCCTGGCCTGCGATGCCGCGGTAGACGGCGTCATGGAACCAAGCGGCCAGGAGCACAGTCCGCGGCGGATCGGCCGGATCGGTGAGCAGGTCCAGGGACTCCAGTACCGAGAGCAGGTGGGTGCAGCCGTGGTAGTGGCGGTGCTCCTCGCTCCAGCGGTCCAGGAGGTCAAGGAACAGGGCATCGTGGCCCGGCATGATGGTGTTCCAGCGGTTCAGCAGCGGAACCTTGAGGGACTTGTTGCGCCGCCGGGCGGGGATGCGGAGGCCGCTGGCGATGAGTTTCCGGACCAACACCCGGCCCTCCACTTGAACGGCGCCCGCGGCCACCAGCTCCGGCAGGCGGCGCTCGGGGACGTCGTAGTGGTCGCCGTCGAACGCGCGGTCCGGGATCCCGGCGGCCGCGGCGAACGCATGCAGCTCCTCGAGGGACGTGTCCGAGACCATGTGCGAGAAGTGCGTCCCGTGTGCAGGCCAGAGCGGCGGGTCCAGGTAGATGGCCATGGTGGAAGTCTAGTGCTGGCGCCCGCGCGTACGCTCCCGCCCAATTGGCGCATGCGCGGGCGGTCCGGTTCCGCGCGAACCCGGGGTTGTAACCAACCCCGGATTACCTCGTGGGGAGGCAACGGGGCGGGAACGTACAACCGCATTTGCGGTCTAGAATGGCCAAATGGCACTTATCCGCGTCTCCGAAGCTGCCCGTTTTCTGGGCGTCAGTGACGACACCGTCCGCCGCTGGACCGAGAACGGGTCCCTCACGCCCCGTAAGGACGATTCCGGGCGCCTCGCGGTGGAGGGCCTGGAGCTGGCGCAGCACGCTCAACGCCTGGCGCAGCTGCCGGAGGATCCGCGCCGGACCGGGAGTTCCGCGCGGAACAGATTCGTGGGCCTGGTTACCGCCATTACCGCGGACAAGGTCATGGCCCAGGTCGAGCTCCAGTGCGGGCCGTTCCGGGTGGTGTCCCTGATGAGCAGCGAGGCCGTCCGCGACTTGGGCCTCGAGCCGGGGTCGGTGGCGACGGCCGTCGTGAAGGCCACCACCGTGATCATCGAAACGCCGCAGGGCAAGGGGGCGGCGTGATGCGCGGCCATCGGCGCCGCGCTTCCAAGGCGACCGGCGCCGGGCGGGTGCTGGCCGCCGCCGTGCTTCTCCTGGGGCTGGCGGGCTGCGCCCCGGCGGCCTCCTCAAACACCGGCGAAACCTTGACGGTGTTTGCCGCTGCCTCATTGAAAGCCAGCTTCACCGAGCTCGCGGCAAAGTACGAGGAGCAGCACCCCGGTACCCGCGTCCGGCTGAGCTTCGCCGGCTCCTCGGACCTCGCCACCCAGATCACCCAGGGTGCGCCCGCGGACGTGTTCGCCTCCGCGGATACGGCCACCATGGAGCGGGTCACTCAGGCAGGAATGGCCGACGGCGGCGCCCGGGTTTTCGCGGCGAACACCCTGGCGCTGGCGGTTCCGCCGGGAAACCCGGCTGGCATCCGCACCTTCGCGGACCTGGCCCGGCCCGGGACGCGGCTCGTTGCCTGTGCACCGCAGGTGCCGTGCGGGGCGGCGGCGGCTGCAGTGGCCCGGCGGACCGGCACGGACCTGCAGCCCGTCAGCGAGGAAAATTCGGTGACGGACGTGCTGGGCAAGGTGATCTCCGGGGAGGCTGACGCCGGGCTGGTGTATCAGACAGATGTCCGCGCCGCCGACGGGAAAGTGGACAGCGTGCCCTTCCCGGAAGCCGCGGACGCACCCGCCGCGTACCCCATCGTGACGCTCGCCGGAGCGGCGGACATGGCTGCTGCGGCGGCTTTCGTTGAGCTGGTCGCTGGCCCGGAAGGCCAGCGTGTCCTGGAGGAGGCGGGTTTCCGGGCCGGCGGGGAAGCGGGCGGCTCATGACCCGCCAGGCCTACCCCGGCATGCCGCGCTGGATTCCCGGCGTGGCGGTCCTGGCTGCCCTGGTAGTGGTCCTGCCGCTGGCTGCGATGGTGGCCCGGGTGGACTGGGCCAACTTCGTTCCGCTGGTCACGTCGCCGTCCGCGCTGGACGCCCTGGGTCTGAGCCTGCGAACGTCCGCGGCCAGCACAGTGCTCTGCATCGTGCTCGGCGTGCCGCTGGCCCTGGTCCTGGCCCGGGGGAGGTTCCCGCTGCAGGGGCTGCTGCGGTCGCTGGTGCTGTTGCCGCTGGTGCTGCCGCCGGTGGTTGGCGGTATCGCCCTGCTTTATACGTTCGGCCGCCAGGGGCTCCTGGGCGGCGCGCTCGAGGTGCTGGGCCTGCAGGTCGCGTTCTCCACGGCCGCAGTGGTCCTGGCGCAGACCTTCGTGGCGCTGCCGTTCCTGGTGGTGAGTCTTGAGGGGGCGCTGCGCACCGGCGGCCAGCGGTACGAGGCCGTGGCCGCGACCCTCGGCGCCGCCCCCGGCGTCGTCTTTCGCCGGGTGACGCTTCCGCTGGTCCTGCCGGGGCTCGCGTCCGGCGCGGTTCTCGCGTTTGCGCGCAGCCTCGGCGAGTTTGGCGCCACCCTCACGTTCGCCGGCAGCCTGCAGGGGGTGACCCGGACTCTGCCGCTGGAAATCTACCTGCAGCGGGAGACCGACCCGGATGCCGCCGTCGCGCTTTCCCTGGTGCTGGTGGCCGTGGCCGTCGCCGTGGTGGCGCTCGCGTACCGGCGCCCGGGTTCAGGTCCGCGCATCTCCGTGGGACGTACGACGCCGGAGCCCGCCCCGAGCGGGAGCGTCCAGTGACGTTCCGGGTCGAGGCAGCCGTGGCCGGGCGGGGCCTGGACGTGGCACTTCGCGTGGGGGCCGCGGAAACTGTGGCGGTGATGGGGCCAAATGGTGCGGGGAAGTCGACGCTGCTGGATGTGATCGCCGGGCTGCTGCAGCCGGAGCATGGGGAGGCCGAGCTCAACGGCCGGTCGCTGTTCCATACGGCTGATGGAACCTGGCTGCCGCCGCATCAGCGCGGGACGGCGCTGCTGGCGCAGGAGCCCTTGCTGTTCCCGCACCTCAGTGTGGTGGACAATGTGGCGTTCGGGCCCCGGAGTGCTGGTTTGGCGCGGAGCGCGGCCCGGGAGCAGGCAATGCGGTGGCTGGCCGAGGTGGAGGCGGCCGACCTTGTGGAGCGCCGGCCGGCTGAACTGTCCGGCGGCCAGGCGCAGCGGGTGGCCATCGCCCGGGCGCTCGCGGCCGACCCCGCCCTGCTCCTCCTGGACGAGCCCATGGCCGCGCTGGATGTCCAGTCGGCACCGTTGCTGCGCCGTTTGCTCAAGCGCGTCCTCGCGGACCGGCCGGCCATCATCATCACGCACGACGCACTCGACGCCCTGATGCTCGCGGACCGGGTGGTGGTCCTGGAGGGTGGCCGCATCGTGGAGGAAGGACCCACCCGCGAGGTGCTGGAACGGCCGCGCAGCGCGTTCGCGGCCGGACTGGCGGGGCTAAACTTCGTGCCCGGAACGTTGCGCGGGGACGGGGTGCTCGCGGGCGACCTCACCATTCACGGGCCGGGGGACGGGCTGGCCCACCAGGACCGGAAGCGCGCTGAGCTCAAGCACCCCGAACTGCAGCCGGACCGGCCCGGCGTGGCCGTGTTCCCGCCGTCGTCCGTTTCCGTGTACCTGACGGACGCGCACGGCAGCCCGCGCAACTCCTTCCCGGTGACCATCACGGACCTGGAGCCGCACGGCGACGGAATCCGGGTGCGCGGCGGGGGCCTGGCGGCGGACATCACGACGGCGGCATCCGCGGACCTGGGCCTGGCACCGGGGATGCGGGTGTACTTCGTGGTCAAGGCATCCGCGGTGGCGATCTACGCCGCGTGAGCTGTCCCGAGCTGGCGGGCTGCGCACGACGCTCACCGCTATTTTGCGCCTTCCATGGGGTGGAACCGATTTCGCCTTCGGCGCACATGGACCAGCGTCGGGCGGGCTGCCCGTAAGCTGGATGGCATTATGGATGACCCTCCCTCACATATGCCCAAGCCCCTCCGCCTTCTGACCGGTTCGCCGGCCATCATGGGAGAGGGGCGCCTGAATGTATGAATGGATCATGCTCGGCATCGGCCTTGTCCTGACGGTCGGTACCGGTTTCTTTGTTGCTTCCGAGTTCGCGCTGGTCAATCTGGACCGCAATGATCTTGAAGCCCGCCAGGCCCGCGGGGAAAAGCGCCTTAAGCCCACCATCAAGGCGCTGAAAATCACCTCCACCCACCTCTCAAGTGCGCAGCTGGGGATCACGCTGACTACCCTGCTCACCGGTTACACTTTCGAACCCGCTATCAGCTCACTGTTGCGCGGCCCCCTCCTCTCCACAGGCCTTCCCGCGTCCGTTGTGCCTGGTATCGGCGCAGTGGTGGGCATTTTCATCGCCACTGTCTTTTCGATGGTGATCGGTGAGCTTGTTCCCAAGAACTTCGCGTTGGCGCTGCCGCTGGCTACGGCCAAGTTCGTGGTGCCGTTCCAGACACTCTTCACCACCGTGTTCAAACCGGTGATCCTGCTGTTCAATAACACCGCAAACGCCATCATCCGGTCTTTCGGCATCGAACCGAAGGAAGAGCTCTCCGGCGCCCGGAGCGCCGAGGAGTTGAGCTCCCTGGTGCGGCGGTCGGCTCTTGAAGGCGTCCTGGACCAGGACCATGCAGTGCTGCTGCACCGGACGCTGAGATTCTCGGAGCATTCTGCAGCGGACGTCATGACGCCCCGCGTGCGAATGACTGCGGTCAACGCCGCTGATACGGCCGACGGCATTGTTGCCCTTGCGACCACGACGGGCTACTCGCGCTTCCCTGTCATCGGGGAGGACCGCGACGACGTGTTGGGCGTGCTTCACGTCAAGCAGGCCTTCGCGGTGGATCTGGAAGACCGGCCCCGGGTTACCGCGTCAGAGCTGATGATCGAGCCGTTGCGCGTACCTGAATCCATGGGGGTTGATACCCTGCTGGTCCTGCTCCGTAAGCAGGGACTGCAGGTGGCCATCGTCTCGGACGAGCACGGCGGAACCGCCGGCATCGTTACCCTCGAGGACCTCGTGGAAGAGATCGTTGGGGAGCTTGAGGACGAACATGACCGCGCCCGCACCGGTGTTGTCCGAACTGGCCGGTCCATAACCTTTGATGCAGCCCTTCGGCCGGATGAGTTGCTGGACCGAACGGGCATCGCCGTGCCCGACGGGGAGGAGTACGACACCCTGGCCGGGTTCGTCACGGACCAGTTGGACCGCATCCCGGAGTTGGGCGATGAAGTGCAGATCGACGCTGGGACGCTCCGGGTGGAGCGCGTCCTGGGTACGCATGTGGAGCGGATCCGTTTCACCCCGGACGACTCCCAGGAAACGCCAAAGAGCGCCCATGACCGCATCATCGATGACCTGACGCAGGAGCTGACCCATGAGTGAATACCTTCCCGGCATTATCTGGCTGGTGGTGCTCCTGGTGGTCAACGCCTTCTTCGTCGGTGCAGAGTTCGCTGTCATTTCAGCCCGCCGCTCCCAGATTGAGCCCAAGGCCGAGGCAGGCAACAAGGCCGCCAAGACCACGCTGTGGGCCATGGAACATGCCACACTGATGCTGGCCACCAGCCAACTCGGCATCACTGTCTGTTCCCTGGTGATCTTGAACGTCTCCGAACCTGCCATCCACCATCTGCTGGAAATCCCGCTCGGCCTGACGTCCCTGTCCTACGAGGCCATCAGCATCATCGCCTTCGTCATTGCGCTGCTGCTGGTCACCTTCCTGCATGTAGTCCTGGGCGAGATGGTCCCTAAGAACATCTCCTTCTCAGTTCCCACACGGGCAGCCCTGATCCTGGCCCCGCCTTTGGTTATGGTTTCCCGGCTGGTCAAACCGGTGATTTGGGCCCTGAATGGCATCGCCAACTCCATCCTGCGCCTGTTCAAGGTGCAACCCAAGGATGAGGCCACCAGCGCCTACACCCTTGACGAGGTCGCCAATATCGTGGAGCAGTCCACCAGGCATGGCATGCTGACCGACACCACCGGAACGCTGAGCGCCGCCTTCGAATTCACCGCCAAGACCGTTGCGGACGTTGAGGTGCCGATCTCCGACATGGTGCTCCTGCCTGAGTCCGCCACACCGGCTGACATCCAGCGCGCCGTCGCCGGTCACGGGTACTCCCGGTACATCCTTACCAATAACGACGGCGAGCCCTCCGGGTACCTGCACCTCAAGGACGTCATGGACCTGACCACGCAGGAGAAGTTCACCCAGCGGGTGCCGGCAAAGCGGATCCGCCGCCTCGCATCCGCCTTCAGCGGCAGCGAGCTCGAGGATGCGCTGGCAACAATGCGCCGCACCGGCGCCCACGTTGCCCGGGTGTCTGACGCGAAGGGAAACACCACAGGTGTCCTCTTCCTCGAAGACATCATCGAAGAGTTGGTGGGCGAGGTCCAGGACGCCACCAGCACCTGAGCCGGCAGCAGGTCTGCCCGGCTGGCGATCCGGATACCTGGAGGGTGCGGTTCAAACCGGAGCCGCACCCGCGAGCAGAACGCGACCAACAAAGCACACAAAATCCCGCAGGACCTAAGGCTCTGGACAGCAGTTTCGCCATGGGCAAACATGGCAAGGGAACGGTGCTCCGCAAAGTTGAGCGTAGTACACTCAACTTAGGAAAACTGCCCCCGAAAGGAGCTCTCTTTGGACGTCAAATTCACCACCAAGAGCCAGGAGGCTCTTTCGGCCGCGGCCATGAATGCCTCCACCGCCGGAAACCCCCAGGTTGAACCGGCTCACCTGCTCAAGGCACTGATGGACCAGCGTGAGGGCGTGGCCGTCGCGCTCCTTCGCGCCACCGGAGCGGATCCGGATGCCGTCAGCGTCCAGGCCAGCAGTGCCATTAAGGCCCTGCCCGCCACCTCCGGCGGCTCCACGCAGCAAGCGCAGCTCTCGCGGCCTGCCCTGCAGGCCATCCAAAACGCCAAGGAGGAGGCCGACCGCCTCGGCGACACCTTCGTCTCAACCGAAGTGCTGCTGCTGGGCCTCTCCTCCGGAAGCGACGCCGTCGGGCGCTTAATGCGCGACGCCGGTGCCTCCCATGAGGCGCTGCTCGCCGCCCTGCCGGGTGTCCGCGGCGACCGCAAGGTGGACAGCCCTGACCCGGAAAACACCTTCCAGGCCCTCGAAAAGTACGGCACGGACCTGACGGCCATGGCGCGGGCGGGCAAGCTTGACCCCGTGATCGGCCGCGACTCCGAGATCCGGCGCGTCGTCCAGGTACTCAGCCGCCGCACCAAGAACAACCCGGTGCTGATCGGCGAACCCGGCGTTGGCAAGACGGCCGTCGTCGAAGGGCTGGCGCAGCGGATGGTCGCCGGCGATGTCCCCGAAAGCCTGCGGGGCAAGACCCTGGTCTCACTGGACCTTGGCTCGATGGTGGCCGGGGCAAAATACCGCGGCGAATTCGAGGAGCGGCTGAAGGCGGTCCTCGAGGAAATCAAGGGTTCCGAGGGCCAGATCGTCACCTTCATCGACGAAATCCACACGGTAGTGGGGGCCGGTGCCACCGGTGACTCATCCATGGACGCCGGCAACATGCTCAAGCCAATGCTGGCCCGCGGCGAGCTCCGGCTGATCGGCGCGACCACCCTGGATGAGTACCGCGAAAACATCGAGAAGGATGCGGCACTCGAACGCCGCTTCCAGCAGGTGTACGTGGGTGAACCGAGCGTCGAGGACACCATTGGCATCCTCCGCGGCCTGAAGGAACGCTACGAGGCGCATCACAAGGTGTCCATCGCGGACTCCGCCCTGGTGGCGGCCGCCACGCTGTCCAACCGCTACATCTCGGGCCGGCAGCTGCCGGACAAGGCCATCGACCTGGTGGATGAGGCCGCATCCCGGCTGCGCATGGAGATCGACTCGGCCCCGGAGGAGATCGACCAACTCCAGCGCTTGGTGGACAGGCTCACCATGGAAGAGCTGGCCCTGCAGGACGAGAAGGATGAGGCGTCCGTGGAACGGCTGGCCACCCTCCGTGCGGACAAGGCTGACAAGGAAGAGGAGCTCAACGGACTGAAGGCCCGCTGGGAGGCCGAAAAGGCCGGGCTCAACCGGGTCGGCGACCTGAAGGCGAAGCTGGATGAGCTGCGGTCCGCCGCGGACAGGGCACAGCGCGAAGGCGACCTGGAAACGGCGTCGCGCGTCCTCTACGGCGAAATTCCCGCACTGGAACGCGAGCTCAACGCGGCCGCCGAAGCCGAGGCCGCCGTCTCGGACAAGTCCGGGCAGATGGTGGCCGAGGAAGTCACCGCCGATGACATTGCCGAGGTAATCTCCGCCTGGACCGGGATTCCCGCCGGCCGCATGCTGCAGGGCGAAAGCCAGAAGCTGCTCCACATGGAGGAGGAGCTGGGCAAGCGGCTCATCGGCCAGACCAAGGCGGTCGCAGCGGTCTCGGATGCGGTCCGGCGCGCCCGTGCCGGGATCAGCGACCCCAACCGGCCCACCGGTTCGTTCCTCTTCCTTGGCCCCACGGGCGTTGGCAAGACCGAGCTGGCCAAGGCGCTGGCGGACTTCCTGTTCGACGACGAACGCGCCATGGTGCGCATCGACATGTCCGAGTACGGCGAGAAGCACTCGGTGGCCCGTCTGGTCGGAGCGCCTCCCGGGTACATCGGGTATGAGGAGGGCGGCCAGCTGACTGAAGCCGTCCGCCGTCGTCCGTACTCCGTGGTGCTGCTCGACGAAGTGGAGAAGGCGCACCCGGAGGTCTTCGACATCCTCCTCCAGGTGCTCGACGACGGCCGGCTCACCGACGGCCAGGGCCGCACCGTTGATTTCCGCAACGTGATCCTGGTGCTGACCTCCAACCTCGGCAGCCAGTTCCTGGTGGATCCGTCGCTGGATCCGGAGGCCAAGCGGAACGCCGTCATGGCCACCGTCAACGCCTCCTTCAAACCGGAATTCCTGAACCGGCTGGACGAAGTGGTGCTGTTCGATGCCCTCACGGTCGAAGAGCTGGCGCACATCGTGGAGCTGCACGTGGCCGAGCTGGGCCGACGCCTCCACGAACGCCGCCTGACGCTGGAAGTCACGGACGGAGCGCGGGCCTGGCTGGCGCTCACCGGCTTCGATCCCGCCTACGGTGCCCGGCCGCTCCGCCGCCTGGTGCAGCGCGAGATCGGCGACCGGCTGGCCAAGGCCATCCTCGCCGGCGAGATCGCGGACGGGGACACAGTGTTGGTGGATACAGCGCCCGACGTCGGCGCGCTCGCGGCTGCGGACGCTGCGGCGGGTGCCGGGTCAGGGGAGTCCGCGGCGCGCGGCCTGTCGGTCCGGCGCAAGGGCTAACGCGCGGAAATTAGGGGAGAACGCTCGCCTTGATGACGTTGCCGCCGGGTGCTGTGACGTAGCAGTCCACCCGGCGGTCCCCTGACTCCCAGCTGGTGGTGCTTGGGTAACTGCGTTCGTAATTGAGGGTGTACTTGTCCGCGGCGGGTCCGAGCTTGGTGGCCTGGCAGGCCTCGAGCGCCTTGGCCTTGAGCACCTCCGCGCCCGGGTAGGACTCCTTCTCCGGATAGCGGAAAACAGCCACGAGCTGTGCGGAGTGGCTGGTGTTGCAGGCCACCACGGTGGATTTCAGCGCCTCGGGATCGAAGTCCTTGAAGCAGTCGCCCAGAGCGTAATCGCCGGGGTTCACGTTGGTCCGGGGGAGGGGCAGCGGCGTGGCCGGCGCAGTGGCAACGGTCTCCAGTACGCCGGGGATATCCTTGGCGGAGCTGCTGTCCGCGTTGGAGTTCAGCCAGATGGCCAACCACACCAGCGAGCCAATGACGGCCGCGAGGACGACCACGAAGAACACCTTCCAGAACGTCTGCTGGGCGCTGCCCGGCCTGTGGGGCGCAGGCTCCTCGGGCAAGGGCCCGTCCGCTGGAGTATGCGGGGGCGACGGCGTCTCGGGCGTGGGCGGGACGTCCTGGTGGTCCAAGGGTGAATCCTCCTTCGGCATGTTAAGCGACTCTACCGAAGAAAAATGCGGGAATCCCGCGTGCGCGTCCGGAAATGGTAACGCAGACCACCGCCCGAGGGCCTTCACCGGCAAGCAGTGCCCGCCGAAAGCATGTAATCTAGGTGTACGACAAATTGACCAAACATTCCGGGGCCTCACCTATCGCCTAGGTGACCACCTCCGGTCCAAGTACAAAAGGGGGTCACGCCATGGGGCGCGGCCGTCAAAAGGCAAAAGCTACCAAGCAGGCTCGGGACATTAAGTACTATTCCCCGAACACTGACTATTCGGCACTTCAGCGTGAGCTGACGGGCCCGGGAAGTCGTGCCACGAGCCGTTTCGCCAATGATCCGGTTGAGCCGGACTATTCGGCTTATGTGGACAAGTACGCGGATGATTTGGAAGAAGACGACGACGAGGTAGACACCCGTCGCATCGGCTAGCCTTCGCGGGCTACCCCGTCTGGGCGCCTTGTGGCGCCGCCCAGCACATAGAACTACAACGAACGGATACAGCATGCTGTATCCGTTCGTTGTGCTGTGCCCTGAAAACAGTCTCAAAAGCCCGCCCTGACCCGCACCTTGACTTAATACGTTAGTGGTCACTAACGTATTAGCCATGCTCGACCCCCTGGAAGTAGCCGCTGAGCCCAACCGGCGGCGACTGCTGCAGCTCCTGGCCGGCGGGGAGCGGACGGTGACGGACCTTGCCGGCTCGTTCACTGTTAGCCGGTCGGCCATCTCGCAGCACCTGCTCCTGCTGGAACAGGCCGGCCTGGTGACTGCCCGCAAGGAAGGCCGCAACCGGTTCTATGCCGTCAATCCGGACGGCATGGCCAGGCTTCGCCAGCTCTTCGAACAGTTCTGGACCAGCGAACTGGACCAGCTCGTCGCCGACGCCACCACCTACCGCCGCACCTGACCCCACAAAGGATCCATCATGATTTTCGACAAGACTGTCCTCCTTCCCCTCGGCCTCGACGACGCGTTCGCCCTGGTCACCGAACCCGCACGGTTGCGCCGCTGGCAGACCGTTGCTGCCCGCGTCGACCTCAAGGTCGGCGGCGAATACCGTTGGACCATAACGCCCGGCCATCACGCCTCCGGCACCTTCACGGAGGTCGACCCCGGCAAGCGCGTCGTTTTCACCTGGGGCTGGGAGCAGCCGGGTGCTCCGGCGGACAACGTTTCCACTGTGTCCGTCACCTTCGAACCGGCCGACGGCGGCACGAACGTCCGCTTGGTCCACGAGGGTCTGCCCTCGGCTGAGGCAGCTGCGGCACACGCCGAGGGCTGGAACCACTACCTCGACCGGCTGCTGGCCGAAGCATCCACCGGCGATGCGGGCGCCGATGAGTGGGCGGCAGCGCCGCAGGACCTCACTGAGCTGACCGCCGCCGACGCCACTCTGGCCATCCTGCAGCGTGTCCTCCGCGGCATCACGGCCGCGGATCTGGACCAGGCCACGCCCTGCAGCGACTTCAACGTGGCCCAGCTGCTCGACCACCTGGCCGCCTCGGTGGGCAACATCGGCAAGGCGCTGGGCGCCACGGTAGCGGACGACGCCGGGAAGTCGCCTGAGGAGCGCATCGCAGACCTCGCGCAGCCCACCCTGGAGGCCTTTGCCCGCCGCGGCCTCGAAGGCACCGTGGACATGGGCTTCGCCCAGCTGCCCGCCACCATGGTGGCATCCATCCTGAACCTCGAGTTCCTGGTCCACGCCTGGGACTTCTCCCGGGCGCTTGGCCGCGACCTCGCCGTAGCCGACGAACTGACCGACTACGTCGAAGTGCTGGCGCAGCAGACCATCAGCGAGCAGGTCCGCGCCGGCGGAAGCTTCGCTGCACCGGCCCCGGTGGGCGAATCGGCGTCGAGCCTTGACCGGCTGGTGGCGTTCACGGGACGCACCGTCTCCGCCTGACCTGGCGCCACCCGACCCGCCATCACCCGGCATTGCGGAAACCCTGTAGCCTGACCGCATGACTCTCCCGAAGACCTACGCCCACGGTGAGCCCTGCTGGGCGGACCTGCAGACCCGCGACGTCACCTCGGCGAAGGAGTTCTACGCGGCGCTGTTCGACTGGACGTACGAAGACCTGCCCACGCCGGACGGCCGCAGCTACGCGCAGGCCTTCGTCGGCGGGAAGCTGGTGGCCGTGATTGCTCCGCAAAGCACGCTGCAGGAAGCGTCGGGGACGCACGCGAAGTGGAACGTCTACTTCGCTGTTACGGACGCGGCGGCGCTGGTACGGGATGCGGAATTCGCCGGCGGGACGGCCGAGTTCGGACCGGAAGCCGTCGCCGACACCGGAGTCCTCGCCTTTGTGGCACCTCCCGGCGGGGGCACCACGGGCGTCTGGCAGCCCGGAACGCACACTGGAAGCCAGCTGTTCAACGTTCCGGGCGCGCTGGCCTGGGCGGAACTGTCCACGCCCAACCCGGCGGGTGCCGTCGGATTTTTCCAGGAGCTTTTTGGCCACGAGGTCACCGAATATCCCCAGGACGACGGCGGCACCTACAGCACGCTGATGGTCAACGGAGCGGAAGTGGCCGGCGTCGTTCCTGCCGACGAGGGCGCGCAGGCGGGCTGGGACGTGTACTTCGGCGTCGCCAGCATCGACGACGCCCTCCGGGCTGCGGTGGCAGCCGGCGGCGAGGTGCTGGTGCAACCCGAGGGCGGTGCCGGCGGCGGCGCCCTGGCCACTATCCGCGACCCGCAGGGCGGAATCCTCAGCCTTCTGGAGGTCTAAAGCCCGCCGGGTCCACACTCTGCGGGATACAGGGAAGGGCTGGACACAGGGAAAGGCTCCCGCCAAGGCGGGAGCCTTTCCGTGGAACGTGCTAGTTGTTGACGATCTTCACAGGGCCGGTTTCCGTCTCGCAGACCGTCACCTCGTTGCCGGACGAGTCCACGGCCTCGCCAAGGACGGCTACTGATCCGATATCTGCGACGTCGCACAGTGAGGCGGCGACCGATGCCGCGACGTTGACGTCAACAGCGTCCTTCACCGTCACATCACCGACAGTGACATTGACGAGGCCGTCGTTGAGGGTGGTGTTGTCCGCGGCGTGTGAGGGCCCGGCGGCAGCGCCCACCAGGAAGAGGGTTCCGGCTGCTGCAGCGGTGGCTTTCTTCAAAACTGACATTATTTTCGCTCCCTTGAGTCCGGCCCGGTGCGCCACACATCCGGCCGCCGTGGCGTACCTCGATGGGTGGGTGAGCCGCGCAGATACTGCGCGACGCGAATTTCCGGGCGTCTTGTGGATGCTTCTTGTGCCTCCGCGGACCGATATCGATACGGTCAGCGGGGAAGGCGGTCCGGCTGGGCCAGCGACCTAGCGCTGTGTTGGCGCGGGCTTGATTCTCAAGCTCCGTATGTAACCTCAGACGGACATCTGTGGTGCACTTCCACGTACAAGCCTAAAGGTAAGCATACTTAGCAGTCAAGGGCGGGATGAGTTTTAGGCGTAGGCGTTGACCATGCGGACCGCGCCGCCGTCCACACCCTTGGCGCCCTGGACATAGTCGGGGCCGGTCTTGATGATGGCGTCCGAATCATCCGTGACGGTGCCCATGACCCAGGACGGCAGCCCGCGTTCGTTGAGGCGGGCCACTGCTGCGTCCGCGGCCTCGGGGGACACGATGGCCACCATGCCCACGCCCAGGTTCAGGGTGCGTTCGAGGTCTGCCAGCGGGACGTTGCCCAGCTCGGACACCAGCTTGAAGATGGCAGGCAGTTCCCAGGTGGCGCGGTCAACCGTGGCCACCAGGCCCTGCGGGAGGACGCGGGCCAGGTTGGCTGCAAGGCCGCCGCCCGTGACGTGGCTGAAGCTGTGGACGGCCGAGGGGCCGCTGAGCGGGAACGCGCGGGCGAGGTCCAGGCAGTCGGCGGCGTACACGCGGGTGGGCTCCAGGAGCTCCTCGCCCAGGGTGCGGCCCAGCTCGGAAACCTGGCGGTCCAGTGCCCAGCCGGCGTGGTTGATGACGCGGCGTACCAGGGAATAGCCGTTGGAGTGCAGGCCGGAGGAGGCCATGCCAATCACCACGTCGCCGGCGCGGACACGTTCCGGGCCCAGCAGGTTGTCGGCCTCGATGACGCCGGTGGCTGCGCCGGCAACGTCGTACTCGTGCTCGCCCAGCAGGCCGGGGTGCTCGGCGGTTTCGCCACCCACCAGCGCGGTTCCGGCGACGGAGCAAGCGGCCGCGATGCCACGGACGATGTCCGCGATGCGCTCCGGAACCACCTTGCCGCAGGCGATGTAGTCAGTCATGAACAGCGGTTCGGCGCCCACCACCACGATGTCGTCCACCACCATGCCCACCAGGTCGAAGCCGATGGTGTCGTGGATGTCCATGGCCTGCGCGATGGCCACCTTGGTGCCAACGCCGTCGGTGGAGGTGGCCAGCAGCGGCTTCTTGTAGGTCAGCAGCCTGGAAACGTCATACAGGCCGGCGAAACCGCCCACCCCGCCCAGCACCGACGCGTTGTGGGTCGCCTTGATGGCGCCCTTCATGAGTTCGACGGCGCGGTCCCCGGCTTCAACGTCCACGCCGGCGGAAGCGTAGGTGATGCCGGCAGAGTTGGGGGTGGTGCCAGGGGCAGGGGCAGCGGAAGTCATACGGACTCTTTCTTGTCAGCGTCGGTCAGCAGATTTTCAAACTCGGCGTCGGGTCCCGGATCGCAGCCCGTTGCACCCGGCTTCTCAGCCGGGTCTTCCGAGCCGGGAACGGCCGACGGCGTGAGCCCGCCAAGGTCGGTGCGCTCCAGCAGGTTCTTCCCCAGTTTTTCCGATCCGGGCAGTTCGATGGGGTACTTGCCGGTGAAGCAGGCAGTGCAGAGGCGTTCGCGGGGCTGCTGGGTGGCGCCGATCATCCCGTCTTCGGAGATGTAGGCCAGGGAGTCGGCACCGATGGCCTGCGAGATTTCCTCGATGGTGGCGCCGTTGGCGATCAGTTCGGCGCGGGAGGCGAAATCGATGCCGTAGAAGCAGGGCCACTGCACCGGAGGGGAGGAGATTTTCACATGGACGGCAGCTGCGCCGGCTTCGCGGAGCATCCGCACGATGGCGCGCTGCGTGTTGCCGCGGACGATCGAGTCATCCACCACCACCACGCGCTTGCCACGGATGACGGACTCCAGGGCGTTGAGCTTCAGCCGGATACCCAGCTGGCGTAGCGTCTGGGAGGGCTGGATGAAAGTACGGCCCACGTAGGAGTTCTTGACGAAGCCGTGGGCGAAGGGGATGCCGGATTCCTCGGCGTAGCCCACGGCGGCCGGGGTGCCCGACTCCGGCACGGGGATGACGATGTCCGCTTCCTGGGTGTTTTCGCGGGCCAGCTGGCGGCCCATCTCCACGCGGGACTCGTACACGGAACGGCCCGCGATGGAGGCATCCGGACGCGCAAGGTAAACGTATTCGAAAACGCAACCGGCCGGCGTCGGCTCCGCAAAACGCTGGGACCGTACGCCCTGTTCGTCGATGGCGATGAATTCGCCCGGCTCGATTTCGCGGATGAAGCTCGCGCCCACGGTGGCCAGGGCAGATTGCTCGGAGGCGACCACCCAGCCGCGCTCCAGCCGCCCGAGGACCAGCGGACGGATGCCGAAGGTGTCGCGGGCGGCATAGAGGGTGCCCTCGTCCATGAAGACGAAGCAGAAGCCGCCGCGGATCTTGGGAAGGAGCTCGATGGCGGTCTGCTCGAGGGTCTTGCCTTCTTCACCCTCCAGCAGTGCCGTGACCAGGGCGGTGTCAGAGGTGTTGCCTTGCTTCATCTCGCCGGTGAGGTTGCCGCCGTTGCGCTCCAGGATCATGGCGTTCAGCTCGGCGGTGTTGGTCAGGTTGCCGTTGTGCGCCAGGGCAACCGTGCCGGTGCTGGTGGCGCCGAGCGTGGGCTGGGCGTTGGCCCAGTGGCTCGCGCCGGTGGTGGAGTAACGGCAGTGGCCCACGGCCAGGTGCCCGGTCAGGGTGTTGAGCGTGGTCTCGTCGAAGACCTGGGACACCAGGCCCATGTCCTTGTAGACGTTGATTCGCTTGCCATCGCTGGTGGCTATGCCAGCCGACTCCTGGCCACGGTGCTGCAGTGCATACAGCCCGTAGTAGGTAAGTTTTGCTACCTCTTCGCCGGGTGCCCAGACACCGAAGACGCCACAGGCGTCCTGGGGTCCCTTTTCGCCGGGAAGAAGATCATGGGAAAGTTTGCCATCGCCGCGTGCCACTGGTCGATTATCTCACGATATGCGGTATGACTTTTCCCCGGCTGCGATTATGACCGCTGTCCGTTTTCCGGCTCGTCGCCGGGGGTGTCGTCCTGCTCTTCCTCCGGAACGGCCTCGACGACGGCACGCTGCTGTTTCCGGACGCTGCGCCGGTCCAAGAGCAGGGCGAGGATGGCGCCGAGGATGGCACCGCCGCCGGCGAACATGACCAGGAAGAATCCGAACACAGCTCCGGGGTCGAAACTGTCGCTGCCCGGGAGGGCGTAAGCCACCACCGCTGCAGCGAGGATGCCCACCACTGCGCCCAGCACCAGGAACGGAACGTACTTGGGGGCGCGGCGGACCGTGACTTCGCGGCGCTCGGCAGGGGAGGGTTCGGCAGGCATGCCATCCAGCCTACATTTCGCGGAGCGGAGGCGCGCGCCGGGAACAGTCCGGGGACGTCCGCGCGCTGATATATCTCTTGACACGGCCGTGTGGACGCTGCCATATTCGCGTAAGCATAACGCGCAGCTTGTTGTGCATTGCGCAACAAGCGCAGCACTTCCCCCGGCTCATTTCATCGGGCGCGGCTACGCAGACCGGATCCGGCCCCGGTTCCACGAAAGGAACACGAAGACATGGTTCACAAAGTTCAAGCCGTCATTGCCCGGGAGAAGGACGCCCCGGTCACACTGGAGACCATCCTGGTACCGGACCCGGGGCCAGGCGAAGCGCTGGTGGACATCCTCACCTGCGGCGTCTGCCACACCGACCTGCATTACAAGCAGGGCGGGATCGGCAACGATTTTCCCTATCTGCTGGGCCATGAGGCCACGGGTGTGGTGAGCGCTGTGGGCACGGGTGTCAGCAATGTGGTCCCCGGGGACCGGGTGATCCTGAACTGGCGCGCGGTCTGCGGGCAGTGCCGCGCGTGCGCGAAGGGCGCGCCGCAATACTGCTTTAACACTGCCAATGCCACACAGAAGATGACCCTCGAGGACGGCACTGAGCTTTCGCCCGCCCTGGGCATTGGCGCGTTCGCGGAGAAAACGCTGGTGGCGGCCGGGCAGTGCACCAAGGTGGACCCGGACGCTGATGCAGCCGCCGTCGGCCTGCTGGGCTGCGGTGTGATGGCCGGCATCGGCGCCGCCATCAACACCGGCGAGGTCAAGCGCGGTGAATCCGTGGCCGTGATCGGTTGCGGCGGCGTGGGCATTGCGGCGATTGCCGGGGCGAAGCTGGCAGGAGCGACGACGATCATCGCCGTGGACATCGATGACAACAAGATCGGCATGGCCACAGCCCTCGGCGCAACCCAGGGTGTGAACTCCAGCCGGGAAGACGCGGTGGAGGCCATCCGTGCCCTCACCGGAGGCAATGGAGCAGACGTGGTGATTGACGCCGTCGGCCGTCCTGAAACCTACAAGCAGGCCTTCTACGCCCGCGACCTCGCCGGCCGCGTGGTCCTGGTCGGCGTACCGACGCCCGAGATGACGCTCGAACTTCCGCTGCTGGATGTCTTCGGCCGCGGCGGGTCGCTGAAATCCTCTTGGTACGGCGACTGCCTGCCCTCCCGCGACTTCCCCATGCTGGTCAGCCACTACCAGCAGGGCAACCTGGATCTGGATGCCTTTGTCTCTGAACGGATTACCATCGACCAGGTGGAGGAAGCCTTCCACAAGATGCACGAGGGCAAAGTCCTGCGTTCGGTAGTGGAGATCTGAGGAAGTTGGAACGATGAAGTTCGGTAAGCAGCCCGCCCCCGTAGCGGACATCAACGAGGACGAACTCGTCGTCCGCAAGCCCAAGACCGAAGCGGCCGGGGTCAAGGCCGTCATGGTGGCGCTCGAACGGGCAGTGGCCCAAGCGGGTGTGGCCCGGACCGCCCACTCGCTGCTGCGGTTGAACCAGCGCGGCGGTTTCGACTGCCCGGGCTGCGCCTGGCCGGAGTCGGATAAGAAGCGCAAGACCGCGGAGTTCTGCGAAAACGGTGCCAAGGCCGTGGCCGAGGAGAACACGCTCCGGACCGTCGGCGCAGAGTTCTGGGCCAAGCACTCGATTGCCGAGCTGTCCACCAAGACGGAGTACTGGCTGGGCAACCAGGGCCGTCTTTCCGAGCCTGTGGTGATCCGGGAGGGAGAGACGCACTACTCGCCGATCTCCTGGAATGACGCGTTCGAGCTGATCGGGGAGCACGTCCGGGCCAGCACCCCGGACCGCTGCGTGTTCTACACCTCCGGCCGCACGGCGAACGAGACGGCGTTCCTGTACCAGCTGTTCGCCCGGTCCATAGGGACGAACAACCTGCCGGACTGCTCCAACATGTGCCACGAGTCCTCCGGATCGGCACTGAACCCGACCATCGGCATCGGCAAGGGCACCGTGTCCCTGGACGACATTCACGACGCGGAACTCATCTTCGTTGTCGGGCAGAACCCCGGCACTAACCACCCGCGCATGCTGTCAGCGCTGAAGGAGTGCAAGGACAAGGGTGGCAAGGTGGTGGCCGTGAACCCGCTGCCCGAGGCCGGCCTGTTCAACTTCAGGGACCCGCAGACTGTCTCCGGCGTGGTGGGCGGCGGCACGCCGCTCGCTGACGAGTACCTGCAGATCAAGGTGGGCGGCGACCTGGCCCTGTTCCAGGCACTCGGCCACCTCCTGCTGGAAGCCGAGGAGAAAAACCCGGGGACCGTCGTCGACCATTCCTTCATTGCTGCCCAGACCGACGGGTTTGACGCCTACCGCGAGGCCCGCCGAACCCTCGATTGGGATGAGACCGAGAAGGCCACGGGCCTGTCCCGGGAACAGATCGAAACCGTGGCCGGGATGCTCATCAAGTCCAAGGCGTCCATTTTCTGCTGGGCGCTGGGCGTGACGCAGCAGCCGCACTCCGTGGACACCATCAAGGAAATGGTCAACGTCCTGCTGCTGCAGGGCAACTTTGGCAAGCCGGGCGCCGGCGCCTGCCCCGTCCGGGGCCACTCCAACGTGCAGGGCGACCGGACCATGGGCATCTGGGAAAAGCCCAAGGAATGGCTCCTGGCCGCGCTGGATAACGAGTTCGGCATCACCTCGCCCCGGCAGCACGGTTACGACGCCGTGGAGTCGATGGAGGCGTTTGAGCGCGACGAAGTGGACGTTTTCGTCTCCATGGGCGGCAACTTCTCGCTCGCCTGCTCCGACACCGAAGCCCTGGAAGCGGGCATGCAGCGGATCGGGCTGACGGTGCACATCTCCACCAAGCCGAACCGGTCCCACATCGTCCACGGGCGCACGTCGCTGATCCTGCCCACCCTGGGCCGGACGGATAAGGACGACAAGCACCCCAAAGGCGCACAGTTCCTGTCCGTGGAGGATTCCATGTCCGTTGTCCACTCCACCCAGGGGCGGCTGACCCCCGTGTCCGAGCACCTGCTGGCCGAACCTGTGATCGTGGCCCGGATGGCCGAGGCGACCTTCGGCCCGGACCACCCGGTGGACTGGCGGGGCATGGCCGAGGACTACGACGTGATCCGCGACCATATCGCCCGCGTCCTGCCCGGCTTCGAGGACTTCAACGCCCGGGTCCGGACCAAGAACGGCTTCGTTCTGCCCAACCCGCCGCGCGACACCCGGTCCTTCGCCACGGACATCGGCCGCGGCCGGTTCACCGTCAGCCCGCTGGAGTACCTGACCCCGCCGCCCGGGCACCTGGTGCTGCAGACCATCCGCAGCCACGACCAGTACAACACCACCTTCTACGGCCTGGACGACCGTTACCGCGGCATCTCCGAGGGCCGCCGGGTGATCCTGATCCACCCGGACGACCTCGCGGAATCCGGCTTCCAGGACCGGGACCTTGTGGACGTGGTGAGCACCTTCCAGGGTGTGGACCGCCGGGCGGACAAGTTCCGCCTGGTGGCCTACCCCACCGCGAAGGGCTGCGCTGCCGCGTACTTCCCGGAGGCCAACGCACTGGTCCACAAGGAGAACGTGGCCCGTGTGTCCAACACGCCCGGATTCAAAGCCATGTTCGTCCGCTTTGAGCCGCACCAGGCCGTGGTGGCGGCTGCCCAGGCGTCCGCAGGGGAGCTGGCAGGGACGCCGGCTTAGCCGTGCGGGTGCATCGACGATAAAAGGCCCGCGACGGCGGCACACCGGTTGCCCGGTGTGCCGCCGTTTTGTTGCTGGAGGGACGGCGCTTGTTACGGCGTGGGGCGCCGCGAATCCATGCTTTTTCGTCATATCCGAAATTCATTGACACCGGGACGTGGCAGGCATCACACTGTTGCATATGGTGATCGCTGTTGCGTTAGATGCTTCCAGATTTCCTCTGGATTCATCGCTTCTGTTGGTGTTGGACCTCCCCACATTCACGAACAGAACGTCCCGGACGCCTCCTGGTGGCCCGCCTGCTCCGTCATCACTTCATTTCGCTCAAGACCAGCCCTATCGGGAGGAAAACACATGACTACTTCAGTGAACGTGCCGCTCAGCGCACGCGGAAAGCTCGCGTCAACATTGCCTGCCGAGCAGCTTGCTGAAATTACGGAGTTGTTCGCCCTGCGGCGCACCGGCTACTCCCTCGATGCCCCCTTCTACACCGACCCGACGATCTTCAAGCTCGATATGGAGGCCATCTTCGGCCAGCACTGGATCTTTGCCGGCAGCGTTGCCGAGCTGCCGGAGCCGGGCGACTACATCACGGTGGACTACGGCCCCTACTCCCTGATTGTGCTGCGCACCGACGAGGGTAACGTCAACGTCCTGCACAACGTCTGCCGCCACCGCGGTGCGCGTGTCCTGACCGAAGCCGCCGGCTCCACCGGAAACCTGGTCTGCGGCTACCACTCCTGGACCTACTCGCCCGAGGGCAACCTGATCCACGCCTCCGCCCCCGGCGAAGCCAAATTCGACAAGAACTGCTTTGCCCTCAAGCGCGCCCACAGCCGCGAGGTCGCCGGGCTCATCTTCGTCTGCATCGCAGATGAACCGCCCGCAGACTTCGACGAGACCTCCAAGATCTTCGAGCCCTACCTCGCACCCCACGACCTGTCCAAGACGAAGATTGCCTACCAGCAGAACATCATCGAAGAGGGCAACTGGAAGCTTGTCATGGAGAACAACCGGGAGTGCTACCACTGCGACGGGCACCCGGAACTCGCCTGCTCGCTCTTCCCCACGTGGGGCCTGACCGAGGGATTGATCCCGGCCCACCTCGAAGAGGTCTGGGACCGCAACAAGGAAGCCCAGTCCTCCCTCGAGGAGCGGTGCCGCCGTTACGGCCTGCCTTACGAGGTGGTTGAGGAGCTCGATACGCGCATTGCCGGTATCCGTATTTCACGCGAATCCCTGGACGGGGAGGGCGAATCCTTCTCGGCGGACGGCCGCAGGCTCTCCAAGAAGCTGCTCGGCGACCTGCCGGACTTCCGCCTGGGCCGCTGCTCGATGCACCTGCAGCCCAACAGCTGGTTCCATTTCCTGGGCGACCACGTCATCACCTTCGGCGTCTTCCCCATCAACGAGCACCAGTCCCTGGTCCGCACCACCTGGCTGGTGGCTGACGACGCCGAAGAAGGCGTTGACTATGACCTCGACAAGCTCACCTACACCTGGAAGCAGACCAACCTCCAGGACAAGGCATTCGTGGAACTGTGCCAGCAGGGCGCTGCCAGCCCCGCGTACGAGCCCGGCCCGTACATGAAGAGCGAGTACCAGGTGGAGGCCTTCATTAACTGGTACGTCCAGCGCGTGCAGGAGCACCTGGCATGATTGACGTCCTCACCAAGACGCCCGTCCGGGAACCACAGCGCATCCGCGGCCTTGAAATGCCGTGGAACCGGGTGATGGGCACCATCGAGGGACCGGCCAGCGCAGCCAAGGCCCTGGGCCCGTGGCATCCGCAGGAGTTCATGGCCGAATGCGTCGAGACCGTTCCCGAAGCAGGCGGCATGATGACGTTCGTGTTCCGCCGCTGCGACGGTGCGCCCCTTGCGTTCCGCGCGGGGCAGTACGTCAACATCGCCTTCCCTGTGAACGGCGATGACCACGAACCGGTGGACCGCAGCTACTCGCTGTCCAGTTCACCCACGGAACCGTGGACCTTCAGCGTCACCGTCAAGCGTGACCCCGGCGGGCTGGTTTCACCGTGGGTGCACGAGAATGTCAGGCCCGGCACCGTCCTGGACATGCTGGGACCCGTGGGGGCCTTCCACCTGCCGGACGCCGACCGTCGCGCGCGCTACCTTTTCCTGGCGGCGGGCGCGGGCATCACCCCCATCATGTCGATGCTGCGGACGATCCATTCGCTGCCCGGCACTGCCAACGTGGTGGTGCTCTACCACGGTGCGGAAGCGGGCGGCTTTGCCTTCCACCGGGAGTTGGCCTACATCGCGTCCGTGGACTCCCGCATCAAGGTCTTCTACGCCCTGGGCGACCGCGGCAGGCCCGAGGACTGGGAAGGCTTCACCGGGCGGCTGACGGCGGCCATGATCGATGAGGTGGCTCCCGACGCCAACGGACGCCAGGTCTACGCCTGTGGCCCTGAGGGTTACCTGAACACGGCTACTGAGCTGCTCACGAAGGTGGGCGTCGACGACACCTCCATCTACATGGAGTTCTTCTCCGGTGACCGCCAGACGCTCCTTGAATACCAGGCCGAGCTCGCCCTGGCGGCGGACATCGCCGAGGAGATCGCTGAGGAAATCGCGGAGTCCGCCGAGGACTACTTCGAAGGCCAGCCCGCGGCGTTCGGGATCTACGAGCCCGGCTACGACGCTGACGGAACCCTCCAGGCCGCGGGACTCGCCCTGGAAGCCGCAAACCTCGAAGCCGCGAACCCGGAAGCCGCTGCCGGCGCCGCGGCTGCGGCCCCGGAGGCGCAGGCCCCCGACGCCTCAAGCTTCGACACCGTCGGAACCGGCAGCCTCACGCTGTCCTTCATGCGAACCGGGATCAATGTGCGGATCGATCCGGAGGAGCCCATCCTCGGGGTGGCACAGCGTGCAGGTGTCCGGATCGGCGCCAACTGCAAGGAGGGCATGTGCGGCTCCTGCAAGGTGGTCAAGCTGTCCGGGGAGATCGACATGAACCACCAGGGCGGAATCCGCAAACGGGAAATTGATGCCGGCAAGTTCCTTCCTTGCTGTTCCACTGCGCGCACCGACATGGTGATCGACGCTTAGCCAGAACCAAACGCCAACCATAGGAGCCATGCCCATGTCAGGTAACAAAGCTGTTGCGTACAAGGAGCCCGGAGTTGTCGAGGTCATCGACACCCCCTATCCCTCGTTTGAATTGAAAGCCGGCCCCGGCGTCAACCCCGCTAATGTTGGCCGGAAGGTCCCCCACGGCGTCATCCTGCGCACCGTGAGCACCAACATCTGCGGGTCTGACCAGCACATGGTCCGCGGCCGGACCACCGCCCCCGCCGGCCTCGTGCTGGGGCACGAGATCACCGGCGAAGTCATCGAGACCGGGCCCGACGTCGAGTTCATCAAGGTGGGGGACATCGTCTCGGTCCCCTTTAACATTTCCTGCGGCCGCTGCCGGAACTGCAAAGAGCGCAAGACCGGAATCTGCCTGAACGTGAACCCGGACCGTCCCGGCTCTGCCTACGGCTACGTCGACATGGGCGGCTGGGTCGGTGGCCAGGCGGAGTACGTCCTGGTTCCGTACGCCGACTGGAACCTGTTGCGGTTCCCGGACCGGGATCAGGCCCTTGAGAAGATCATGGACCTGACCATGCTCTCCGACATCCTCCCCACGGGCTTCCACGGCGCAGTCACCGCAGGGGCCGGCGTTGGGTCCACCGTCTATGTCGCCGGTGCCGGGCCCGTGGGTCTTGCAGCGGCAGCCAGTGCCCAGCTGCTGGGAGCGGCAGTGGTCATCGTGGGCGATCTCAATGAAGACCGCCTGGCCCAGGCCCGCTCCTTCGGCTGCGAAACCGTCAATGTCGCCAACGGCGACCCCGCCGACCAGATCGAGCAGATACTCGGTGTCCGGGAAGTCGACGCCGGTATCGATGCCGTCGGTTTCGAGGCCCGCGGACACGGCCATGGGGCCCAGGAAGCGCCGGCCACCGTGCTCAATTCACTGATGGACCTCACCACTGCCGGCGGCTCCGTGGGCATTCCCGGCCTTTACGTGACAGGCGATCCTGGGGCCGTTGACGAGGCAGCCAGGAAAGGCAGCCTGTCCCTCTCCTTGGGCACTGGCTGGGCCAAGTCCCTGTCCTTTACCACAGGCCAGTGCCCGGTGATGAAGTACAACCGGCAGCTGATGATGGCGATTTTGCACGACAGGATCCAGATCGCCAAGGCAGTCAACGCTACGGCCATTTCGCTCGGCGATGCCCCGCGCGGGTACGCGGAGTTCGACGCCGGGGCTGCCACGAAGTACGTCCTGGACCCGAACGGTTACCTCAATAACTGATGCCTGGTTTCCGTTTGTAAAGAACGGCAAAGCTAAATGGCGGCACCCCGTGGGGGTGCCGCCATTGTCATGGCTGGTGTGATTGGGGCGGATCAGCCGCGGAGGCGCTCCATGCCGGGGTCCACCAGAGGCTCCGCGGAAACGGTGGCCGCCACGCGCCGCCCGAAGTACTCGATCTCCACGGCATCCCCGACGCCGACGGCGGAGGGCAGCCAGGCGTAGGCGATGGGCTTGCGGACCGTGTAGCCGTAGGCCGCGCTGGTGACGTACCCAACGGCTTCACCGGCCACGAACACCGGTTCCTTGCCCAACACCACTGACGTGCCGTCGTCGACCGTCAGGCAGCGCAGCGTCTTGGCTGCGGGCTGTTCGCGGAGCGCAGCGAGTGCCTCGGCGCCCACGAACCCGGTCTTGTCCTTGGCCACGGAGAAGCCCAGCCCGGCCTGGTAGGGGTGGTGCTCGGACGTCATATCCGTGCCCCACAGCCGGTAGCCCTTCTCCAGCCGCATGCTGTTGAACGCGCCGCGGCCTGCGGCGATGATGCCGTGCTCCCGGCCGGCCTCGAACAGCATGTCCCACAGCTTTAGCCCGTACTCGGCGGTGGTGTACAGCTCCCAGCCGAGTTCGCCGACGTAGGACAGGCGCATGGCGGTAACAGGGATGCCGCCCACGGAGATTTCCTTGGTGCGGAAGTACTTCAGGCCGTCGTTGGTGAGATCATCGGTGCTGACCTTGCCAATGACCTCGCGCGCCAGCGGACCCCACAGGCCGATGCAGCAGGTGCTGCCGGTGATGTCCGAGACGTGCACCCACTGGGAGGGGTCTGCGGCCGACTGCCTGCGCGCCTCCACCCGGAGGTAGTCGAAGTCCACGTTGCTGTTGACGCCCAGCTGGAAGTCTTCCTCCGCCAGCCGCGCGACGGTCACGTCACTGCGGATGCCGCCGTCGTGCTCCAGCAGCAGGCAGTACGTCACGGCACCCGGCTTCTTGGCGATGTTTCCCGTGCTGAGCCGGTGCAACAGCGCCTGCGCGCCCGGACCCACTACAGAGAGCCGCTTCAGCGGCGTCATGTCGAAAAGTCCGACGGCGGTACGCGTCTTCCACGCCTCGGCTGCGGAAATGGGGGAAGAGAACAGGGCGGACCAGGAGTCCCGCTCCGGAGTCTTCCACTCCTCCGGCAGCTCCTCCAGCAGGCCACGGTTGGCCTCGAACCAGTGCGGCCGCTCCCAGCCGGCCGACTCCAGGAAGAACGCTCCCAGTTCCTTCTGCCGGACGTTGAACGGGCTGACGCGCAGGTCGCGCGGGGATTCCCGGGGCTGCAGCGGGTGCATCACGTCGTAGATCTCCACGAAGTTCTGCTGGGAGGTCTCGCTGACGTACGCGTCGGAGGTCTGGACCTTTTCGAAGCGGGAAAGCTCGCAGCCGTGCAGGTCGGTTTGCGGCTGGCCGTCGATGATCAGCTCCGCCATGGCCTTCGCAACGCCGGCGGAGTGCGTGACCCAGACGGCCTCGGCCACGAAGAACCCCTCAACATCCGGTGCCTCGCCCATGAGCGGGCCGCCGTCCGGGGTGAAGGAGAAGATGCCGTTGAAACCGTCCTGGATTTCGGTGCTGCGCAGCGCCGGCAGCAGGTCCTGGCTGTCCTCCCATGCGGGCGCGAAGTCCTCGAGGGTGAAGTCCAGGCGGGAAGGCATGCGGTGGTCCGACATTTCCTCTGCTGAGACCTTCGGCAGGGCCGACATGTCCACCGGCATCGGGCGGTGGGCGTAGCTGCCGATGCCGATCCGGTCTCCCCATTCGCGGTAGTACAGGTCCTTGTCCTGATAGCGCAGGATGGGCTTGCTGGCGCCCTTTGGCAGCTCGTTGACACCCTCGAGTTCGGCCAGCGGCGTGGTGACAACGTACTGGTGGGCGAGCGGCAGGAGAGGCACCTCCAGCCCCACCATCCTGCCCAGCTCACGGCCCCAAAAGCCTGCGCAGGACACCACGATGTCGGCAGGGATCAGTCCTGCGGAGGTCTCCACGCCGGTGACCTTGCCGCCCTCCTGGGCGATACCGGTGACGGTAGTGCAGCCGCGGTAGGTGACGCCGCGTTCGCGCGTGCGCTCGATCAGCAGCTGCACAGCGCGGGCCGCCAGGGCGAGCCCGTCCGTGGGGATAAGCAGGCCGCCCAGGACTTCGCGGCCGCCGGAAAGCGTGCCGGTGTTCAACAGCGGGTAGATTTTTTCGCATTCGTCGGCGTCGATGATCCGGCTTTCGACGCCCCAGGAGGTCATCACGCCCATCTTGCGCTTGAGGTCGGCCAGCCGCTCCGGCGTGGTGGCCAGCTCCAGGCCGCCGACTTGGTTGAAGCAGGACTCGCCGTCCTTGCTCAGCGCCAGGAGCTTGTTCACCGTGTAGGTGGCGAATTCCGTCATAGTCCTGGAGGGATTGTTCTGGAACACGAGGCCCGGAGCGTGGGACGTGGAGCCGCCAGCGAGCTCCAGCGGACCCTGCTCGACGACGGTGATGTCGTTCCAGCCGCGGCTTGCCAGCTCGTCGGCGAGGTTGGTACCGACGATGCCGGCTCCGATGATGACGACGCGTGGTGATGCGCTCATGATTCTTGGTTCTCCTGGTTGGTGCTGGAATCCGCCGTGCCGGCGTGCCGGGATTCGCTTCGCTATGAGCAACGCGCATCACTATATGCAACAGTGTGGCGCAGCTCACAGGGGATGTCAAGGGTGCCCTCCTTTGTTGCGGGCACGGCACCAGCGTGTTGAGGGCAGCAAAGAGGCCTCCGCCGCTGGTGCGGCGAAGGCCTCTTGCATGTCATCCCGTTTTCCGAAAGCGGTGCTTCGATGAGGAATACCTCCCCAGGTTTTAGGCCCACCGAAGCACCTCTCACGGAAAACGGGACATCCGTTGCTGACGCTGTGCCTTCCTAGCCCGTCGGTTCCAGGACCTGGGACTCCACGGCGTCGGTCGGCAGCGGAACGGAGGACGATTGCCGGCGTGCAGCCTCCACGGTGTGCAGGAGCAGCAACGCGGTGGTCACGGAGCCGACGCCGCCCGGAACCGGAGTGAGCCCCGCTACGGTCCCGGTGACGCTGGCTTCGTCCACATCACCCACCAGCGAGCCGTCGGCAAGGACGTTCGTGCCGACGTCGACCACCACCGTTTGGGAGGAGACGTGGCTGCCGGTCAGCAGCCCGGCGCGGCCGGCGGCAACCACCACTACATCCGCATTCTTCGTGTACCGCTCCAGCGGGCCCGACCTGGAATGGCAGACCGTCACCGCGGCATCGCGTGCCAGCAGCAGGAGGGACAGCGGCTTGCCTACGACGGCGGACCGGCCCACCACCACCACCGCCTTGCCCGCCACGGGAACCTGGTAGTGGTCAAGGATTTCGACGACGGAGCGGGCGGTAGCGGGTGCAAAGGCCGGCTGCCCCACGGCAAGGCGTCCCAGGCTCAGCGGATTGGCGCCGTCAATGTCTTTTTCCGGGGCGATGAGGCCCACCAGGTTGTCCGTCCGGACACCGGGCGGCAGCGGGGCTTGCAGGATGATGCCGTTCACGGACGGTTCGGCGCTCAGGTCCCGCAGGACGCTGGCCAACACCGATTCCGTTGCGTCGTGGCCCAGGTCGATGACCCGGCAGCCGACCCCCGCGCGCTCCGCCGCCCGCTCGATGGAACGGACATACCAGCGCGTCGATTCATCGGCGGTCGCCATGACCACCGCCACGACCGGGCGGATGCCGTGCAGTCCAAGCGACCGGACCTGGTCCTGAACCTCCTGCTGGAACAAAGCCGCCAACGGCTTTCCGGAAAGTATTGAGGTACTCAACCAAGGATCCTTTCCCGAACCCGGGCCGACAGGGCATCTGCCGCCAGGACCACTTTTTCCTCAATCCCGTCCGTCTGCTGGGCCAGGAGCGCGCGAGCCTCCGGGTCCTTGACCGCGACGACATTGATATCGATATTGACGCGCGCTGTTGTGGCGGCCGCACGGGCGGCATCGGCGGCCGCTGCCACGTCGCTGATGACGTTGGCGTTGGCGACGTCGAACAGCTCGGTGGCGAGGTCCACGATGCCGCCTGACAGCTTGACGAGCTGGGCGGGCGTTTGTGCCGCCCGGATCAGTGCGGCCTGGATCCCGGCAGTGCGGGCGGCCTCGAGTTCAGCGGTGTCGGACGGGAGCTTGTAGGAGTCGATGACTGCCTGGAAGGCATGTTCATCCGCTTCAGCCAGGCTCAGTGCCTCGGCGACAAGGTCGTCGGCTGCCTGGGTGATCCGCTGCACCAGCGGTGCGTGCTGCTCAAATTTGGCGCCGGTGGTGTAACGCGCCACCATGGCCACCAGGGCGGCGCCCTGCGCCGCATGCAGCGCAGCAGCGGCGCCGCCGCCAGGCGTCGGCTGCTTAGCGGCCAGCCGGGTGAGGTAGCTGCTCACTGTCTCTGAACTGATCATGGTGCTAGCCGCGGAGCCGGGTCATGGTGGGGTCGTACAGCGGATCCTGGGTGACCGTGGCGACGATCCTGCGTCCAAAGTACTCGATCTCCACGGAGTCGCCGACGGAGACTTCGGCGGGCAGGTAGGAGTAGGCGATCGGCTTCTTCACCGTGTAGCCGTAGGCGGCGCTGGTGACGTAACCGACGGCCTGGTCCTTGTAGAACACCGGTTCCTTGCCCAGCACCAGGCTGCGGCCGTCGTCGACCGTGAGGCACCGCAGGCGCCGACCGGAGTTCTCCTCGGTGCGGCCTTCCAGGGCCGCCTTTCCGACAAAGTTGTCCTTGGCCATCTTCACGGCGAAGCCCAGGCCGGCCTCGAAGGGGTCGTGCTCGGTGGTCATGTCCGTGCCCCAGGAGCGGTAGCCCTTTTCCAGGCGGAGCGAGCTGAACGCGGCCCGCCCCGCGGCGATGACGCCGAACGGCTGGCCGGCCTTCCAGAGTGCATCCCAGAGGCGCTGGCCGTTGTCGGCGCTGGTGTACAGTTCCCAGCCCAGCTCACCGACGTAGGACAGGCGCATGGCCGTCACGGGGACGCCGCCGATGACCACGTTCTTGGATCGGAAGTACTTCAGGCCGTCGTTGGAAAAGTCATCGCTGCTGACCGTGCTGACCAAGTCGCGGGCGAGCGGGCCCCACAGCCCGATGCAGCAGGTGCCGCCGGTGGTGTCGCGGACCTGGACCCATTCGTTGGCCGTTCCTCTTTCGGTCTGGTGGCGGGCGGCGCGTTCGAAGTAGGCGGTGTCGATGTTGCCGTTGGCGCCGAGCTGGAAGGTGTCCTCCGTGAGGCGGGCAACGGTGATGTCGCTGCGGATCCCGCCTTCGTGGTCCAGCAGCAGCGTGTAGGTGACGGCTCCCGGCTTCTTGTTCAGGTCCGCGGTGGTCAGTTCCTGCAGCAGCTTCAGGGCGCCGGGGCCGGAGATTTCGAGGCGCTTCAGGGGCGTCATGTCGTACATCGCGACGGCGGTTCGCGTCTTCCATGCCTCGGCTGCGGCAATCGGGGAGCTGAACATACCGGACCAGGCATCCCGGGCCGGCGGCTGCCATTCGGCAGGCATTTCCTTGAGCAGTTCGGCGTTGGCCTCGAACCAGTAGGGCCGTTCCCAGCCGGCGCCTTCGAGGAAGTAGCCGCCCAGTTCCCTGTGGCGGGCGTGGAAGGGGGACACGCGCAGGTTGCGCGGTGAGAGCTTGGGCTGGAGCGGGTGCAGGACGTCGTAGATCTCGACGAAGTTCTGTTGGGAGGTCTCGCTGACGTATTCGGGAGTCAATTGGACGTTTTCGAAGCGGTGGATGTCGCAGTCGCCCAGGTCGATGCTGGACTTGCCGTCCACGAGGAGTTCAGCGACGGCACGGGCGATGCCTGCCGAGTGGGTGACCCAGACGGCTTCGGCGACGAAGAAGCCATCAAGTTCCTTGGACTCGCCAACGAGGGAGCCGCCGTCGGGGGTGAAGGAGAAGATGCCGTTGAAGCCGTCCTCGATCTCGCTTTCGCGCAGGGCGGGGAGCAGCCGCTTGGTGGCTTCCCAGGCCGGGAGGAAGTCCTCCACGGTGAAGTCCAGCCGGGACGGCATGTTGTGCTCGCTGATCTCGTTCGGCTTGAAGCTGCCGAGTTCGTCCAGGTCCACGGGCATGGGCTTGTGGGCGTAGGAGCCAATGCCGTACCGGTCGCCGTGCTCGCGGTAGTAGAGGTCCTGGTCCTGGTGCCGGAGGATGGGCAGCTGCGCGCCGTTCGGCAGTTCGTTCCTGCCCTGCTGTGCGGGAACCGGAGTGGTTTTGACGTACTGGTGCGCCAGCGGGAGCAACGGCACGGACATGCCGATCATTTCGCCGATCTTCGCGCCCCAGAACCCGGCGCAGGAGACCACGATGTCTGCCGGGATCACGCCGTCGGGCGTCTGGACGCCGGTGACCTGCCGGCCGGACTGTTCGATGCCGGTGACCGTGGTGTTGCCGAGGTACTTTACGCCCGCGGCCTCCGTGCGCTTGATCAGCAGCTGCACCGCGCGTGCGGCGCTGGCGAGGCCGTCGCTGGGGACGTGGAGGCCGCCCAGGATGTCCTCCTCGTTCAGGAGGGGGTAAAGCTCCTTGCATTCGGCGGGGGAAAGGAGGGAGCCTTCGATGCCCCACGCTGCGGCGTAGCCGAGCTTGCGCTTCAGGTCGGCGAGGCGGGTTTCGGTGGTGGCGACTTCCAGGCCTCCGACCTGGTTGAAGCAGCTAGTGCCGCCTTCGGTCAGCGACAGCAGCTTTTCCACGGTGTACTTGGCGAACAGGGCCATGGACTTCGAGGGGTTGGTCTGGAAGACCAGTCCCGGAGCGTGCGAGGTGGAGCCTCCGGGCATGTTGAGGGGTCCCTGGTCCAGGACAGTGATGTTGTTCCAGCCCCGGGTGACGAGCTCATCCGCGAGGTTGGTGCCGACGATGCCGGCTCCGATGATGACAATGCGTGGTGACGATTCCAAGGGGTCTCTCCTGCTGCTTACGGGTTATGTCTGCGGACGATGGGTGCTTATCGGAACACCACGGTGCTGGTCTGGTCCAGGAGCACGCGGTGCTGGCAGTGCCAGCGGACGGCGCGGGAGAGGGCCAGTGCTTCGGCGTCCTGGCCGACGGTGGACAGCTGCGCCGGGCCATAGGTGTGGTCCACCCGGATGACCTCCTGCTCGATGATTGGCCCCTCGTCCAGGTCTGCGGTGACGTAGTGGGCGGTGGCACCCACCAGCTTGACTCCGCGGTCGTAGGCCTGGTGGTAGGGGCGTGCGCCCTTGAACCCAGGCAGGAAGGAGTGGTGGATGTTGATGGCGCGGCCCTCCAGTGCCCGGCAGAGGTCGTCCGAGAGCACCTGCATGTAACGGGCCAGGACCACGAGGTCGGCCTCGTACTCATCCACCAGCTCCAGCAGCCGGCGTTCTGCGTCGGCCTTGGTGTCCGGGGTGACGGGGACGTAAATGAAGGGGAGTCCGGCGGCTTCAGCCATCGCGCGGTGGGTCTCATGGTTGGACACGACGGCCACCAGTTCGCCGCCCAGGCTCCCGCCCCGCCAGCGGAAGATGAGGTCGTTGAGGCAGTGGCCGAACTTGGACACCATCACCAAGACGCGCTTGGGGGTCTGGTCGTGGAAGCTGAACTTCATGTCGAACCGGCTGGCGATGCCTGCGAACTCTTCCTCGAGCATGGCAGGCGTGTAGGTGGGTGAGCCGGAGAAGGCGGTGCGCAGGTGGAGGGTCTCGCGCAGGCTGTCGTCGAACTGCTGGTGCTCGTCGATATTGAAGCCGCGCTCGAACAGGAACGTGGTGACTGCCTGCATAATCCCTGCCTGCTCCTTGCAGGTCAGGGTCAGTACAAACTTCTGCGCGGGCTCTTCCTTGAGCGCCGGCAGGGTGATGGTTGCTGATGCTGCTTCCATGAGGGTCATACCCTCCTCCTTCTAGATATATTCCAAAGTGGCAAACTGATATATTAGATTGGCTGCCAGCGTATACTGGTCCACAGTCGGGGTCAATAGTTTTTTTCTGGTTGCCAAGAAGGGGCTCAGCATGGCATTCGAAGCTTTGGCCGTGACGGAGGACGCGGGGAGGAAGTCCCTCGCGGACGTCGCCTATGGGAGCATCCGCGACTGGTTGCTGACCCTGGAAATTAAGCCCGGTGAGCTGCTGAACGACGAGCTTCTGGCAAAGAAGCTGGGTATCGGCCGGACCCCTGTGCGCGAAGCACTCAAACGCCTGGAACTGGACCGGCTGGTCAAGACCTATCCCCGCCGTGGCACCTTCGCCACCCGCGTGGATGTTACGGACCTTTCCTACATCTCTGAGATCAGGGCCCAGCTGGAACCCCTTGCTGCGGCCAGGGCGGCACGGGTGGCATCGCCGACGGTCCGCGCCCAGCTGCGTGAAACACTTGAAACGGTCGAGGCTTTTGACGTCGCGGCGGCCACGGTAACGGAAACGCTGCAGTTGGACGCGCGCGTCCACCAGGGTCTCTATGCTGCAGCAGCCAACCCCCACCTGGAAGACATACTGATCCGCTATGACAACCTTGCGACCAGGATCTGGTGCATGGTCATTGACCGGCTGCCGGACCTTTCCCGCCATGTCCACGAACATGTTGACCTGCTGCGTGCCGTCATTGACGGCGATGAGGAGCGGGCTGCCGAGCTTGCCACGGTGCATGTGAGCGGCTTTGAGCAGGCCGTCCGGGAAGCCCTGTTCAAGGCCTGACCGGCGAACCCTTACGCCTGTGGCCCCCGGTGCGTTACGCGCCGGGGGCCACAGCTATCCGCGCCTATCGTGCCGGCGCGCTTTCCACGTCTGGGCCGGCGCCGGGGCAGGGGCTGTCGTCGGCGCATCCTTCTGCGCATTCGTGCTTCGTTACCAGCTCAAACTGGACACCGCGGTGCTGCTCGACCCCTGTGCGGACGGCCCGCTCCACCATGGAGTCGGCAAGCCGGCGCCGCAGGGCAAGGGGATCCCGGCGCAGGTCCTTGGCCAGCGCGAAGCAGAGCAGCAGCATGACGATGATGAAAGGCAGCGCCGCGACGATAGTGATCCGCTGCAGGCCGGACAAAGCCTCGGCAGGCTCATCACCGCCCGCCAGCAGCATGACCGCTGCTACCGCCCCGGTCAGCGTTCCCCAGAAGACGATCACGCCGCGGTTCGGCTCGCTGGAGCCATTGGAACTGAGCGAACCCATAACGAGGGAGGCGGAGTCCCCGCTCGTGACGAAGAAGATCGTGATCAGCAGCATGGCCAGCGCGATGACGACCGGGATGACCCAGGCCGGCAGGGGAAGGACCTTGATCAGTTCAAACAAGCTGCCGTTGAAATCGACGGTGGGTGAGCCGTCGACAAGCTTGGCAACGGCACCGTCCGGGTTGCCGGTCGCCGCTGCTGTTTGCTGGAAATTGATGGCTGTCCCGCCAAAGATGCCGAACCAGACAATGCTGACGACGCTCGGCACCAGGATCACGCCGGTGACGAACTGCCGAATGGTTCGGCCGCGGCTGATCCTGGCGACGAAAAGGCCCACGAAGGGCGTCCAGGAGATCCACCATGCCCAGTAGAAGATGGTCCAGCCGGACATCCAGGCGCGCAGGGCTTCATCGCCCACGGCTTCCGTGCGCGATGACATCTCGGCCAGGTCGCGGACGTAGTCACCGATGGCGGACGGGATGAGGTTCAGGATGAACAGCGTGGGACCGGCGACGAACACGATGAGTGCCAGGATGACGGCCAGGATCATGTTGATGTTGGAGAGCCACTGGATTCCGCGGCTGACGCCGGATACGGCGGAGGCTACGAAGCAGAAGGTCAGGATGGCCACGATCACCACAAGGATCGGGGTGCCGATCTCGCCGGCCCAGCCGTTGGACGTGAGGCCGCTGCCGATCTGCAGCGCACCCAGGCCAAGGGACGCGGCGGTCCCGAAGAGGGTGGCGAAGATCGCGAGGATGTTGATGAATTTGCCGACCGGCCCTTCAACGGCGCGCACCCCGAAGATCGACGTGAAGGCCGCGGAGATGAGTTGGCGGCGGCCCAGGCGGTAGGTGCCGTAGGCGAGGGCGATGCCGACAACGGCGTACATGGACCAGGGGTGCAGGGTCCAGTGGAAGATGGAGGTCGCCATGGCTGTCTGGATGGCGGCGGGGGTTTGTCCGTCCACAGTGCCCGGCGGGGGAGAGATGAAGTGGTAGAGCGGTTCGGCCACGCCGTAGAACATCAGGCCTATGCCGGTGCCGGCGGCGAACATCATGGAGATCCAGGAAATCGTGCGGAACTCCGGCTTCTCGCCGTCCTTGCCCAGTGGGATGTTGCCGAACTTGCCCAGGGCCAGCCACAGGACGAAGACCACAAAGAGCGAGGCCAGGAGCATGAAGAGCCAGCCCGTGTACTCCATGACCCAGTTCAGGGCGGCCGTGGACGTGGCGGACAGGCCGTCCCGGTCTGCGAACCCCCAGACCACGAAGGCTACAGCTGCCGCGCCGGTGATTCCGAAGGTGACCTTGTCCAGGCTGAGTTTGCGGTTCCGGCGCTGCGAGACAGCCTGCTCGGTCTGCGTAAGCCGCAACTCCTCCATGATCTGCTCGTGGTCGTCGACGGCATGTGGAACGGGTGGTTCGACCGTCGGCTCATCGTCGAGCCGGGTCTCGTTGGTTACGTCGTCCTTTGACGGCGGAACCTTGGGCTTGCGGGAAGTCAGTTCACTATTAATGGCCATGAAAGCGGGTCCTTTGGCTAGTCCATGGGCTTGCTTTTTAGATGCAGGGCCAGCGGCTGTCCAATCCCCTAAGGATGATTGGGGCAGCCGTTGGCCAACGGAGGCAGGGTCGTGAGCCCTATGGGGGAGGTGTTCCGCAAAGATCAACAGAGTTCGCGCTAAGCAACAAGAGTGGGCTACGTCACTGTCAAAGTCAAGAATGCGTCATCCCATGAACCTCTTGACCCCGCACATGACGACGGCCCACAGTATGTTGCATAATGTGATTCATGTTGCGCTATAAGCGGGCCCGGAAAAGGTACCTGTAGCCGGAAACTGCCTAACGGACGGTGTAGCCCATGTTGGCGCTGACTTTCAGTCCTGCTTCCTTGAGCGACTCAATCAGGCCAGGTATTTTTTCGGGGTCGAACCGGAACGCCGGGCCCGAGATGCTTAGCGCACCAATCACGGTGGCCTGATGGTTGTAGACCGGCACCGCCACAGCGTTCAGGCCAATCTCAAACTCTTCGCGCACCAGGGCGTACCCCTTGCTCGCTACGTCCAGCAGTTGTGCGTCCAGTTCCTTGCGTTTCGTGATGGTGCGGGACGTGCGCGAAGCCAGGCCGGTTTCCTTGAGGATGCGGTCGCGTTCGTCAGCTTCCAGCGCAGCCAGGAGGACCTTGCCGCTGGAGGTGGCATGCAGTGGGGTGAGGCTGCCCACCCAGTCATAAGTGGCCAGGGTGGAGGGGCCCATCGCCTGGTCCACGTTAACCGCATAGTTGGAGCGCAGCACCGCAAGGTTGACGGTTTCCTTGAACTCTTCCGCAAGGCTTTCCAGGACAGGCCGCGCTTCGTGCACCAGGCTCAAACGGCCTGGAATGGAGCTCGCCAACCGCAGGATGCCAAATCCGAGCTGGTACTTCCCGCGCTCGCTGTTCTGATGGACCATCTCGCGGGTCACCAGGGAACCCATGAGCCGGGAGACAGTGGACTTGTGGATCCCCATTTCGTCGGCTATTTCACTGACGCCCGCATGCCCGTCCCGCGCGAGGATCTCCAGGACAGTCAGGGCGCGCTCCACGGACTGGACCCCGCCGGACTGGCCGCCCTCGGCGTCGTGATCGGATTCCGGTTCGTGTTTAGAAGCCATACTTCCTGATCCTATGCGACCCTGCCCCGCGGGAGGAGGTTCGCCGGGGCACGGCGCCCCGTGCGTTGGCCGGATCTTGTGGAAATCTTTGCGCCTGCTTGTCGGGAGATTGAGGTCTGCCGGGGACACTCATAGCAGCGGTCTCCAGCGGCAGGGCCCGACGGCGGGCGTACCGGAGGCTCGGCAGCTCGCGGAAGGCGGGGAAGCCAATGGAACAAATGAAGCGGAGTGGAGCGGACAGGGCCAAGGCCCTGTTTCGCCTTTACGCTCACTCACGAAAATTGCGTGCCTTAGCCCGGGAACTGGCTGATGCCCTGGCCGAATCCCGGGAGGTATCGAGCTGGCCAGGTGACCGGCTGCAGGTAGGCGCCGCGGTATCCGAGCACGTCGAGAAACTCACCCGCCGGCTCCACATCGAGACCGAGGCCCACGGCCGGCTCGCTGCCCTTGCGCGATAGCCCTGCCCGTTCCGCTGCGCGGCATTAAGTGCCACACTGGAAAGCAATCGAGTGGCTGGGGGTTACCAAGTCAGGAGATTGCAATGGGATCTGTATCCGGTTGGGCGTACCTGATTGCGGGACTCATGACCATGGATGCGCTGCTCATGGCGCTCTGGGCCATCGAAAATGACTGGCCCGGCAAATGGTGGAAGAAGCCCTAAGAAGACTTAAAGACCCAGTTCTTCCTTAAGGGAAGCAACGTGGCCTTCGGCCTTGACCTGATACTGGACCAGGGCAACGTTGCCGGCCGGGTCCACCACCACCGTGGAACGGACGATGCCCTCCACGATTTCCCCCTTGACCAGTTTCTCGCCCCAGGCCCCGTATGCCAGAGCCACGGCGTGGTCCGGATCCGAGAGCAACGGGAATGTCAGTCCGAAGTCGCCGGTAAAACCGGCGAGGGCCTCAGGCGCATCCGGGGAGATGCCCAGCACCTCATAGCCCTTGCCCTGCAGCGAAGCGAGGCTGTCGCGGAAGTCGCATGCTTCGGTGGTGCAGCCCGGCGTCGCGGCCTTGGGATAGAAATACACGATGACGCTCTTGCCCCGATAGTCGGCCAATGAGACGGTGCGGCCCTGGGCGTCCTTGAGGATGAAGTCAGGAGCCGGCGTTCCGGGCTGAAGCTTGGTGGTCAGGGCGTGGCTCATGGCGTTTCCTTTGGCAGGCAATGTCATTGACGGGCAAAGCATCTAGTGAAGCGGTTTTCCCCAACAGTCATCAACTCGGCCGTCACATACGGTATTCCCGGCGACCCGGGGAAGCTAACGGCCGGTGAGCCAGGCGAACGCCGTCTCGCGCGGCTCTTTGTACTCAAGGCTCACGTAGCCGCCGTACCCCAGTTCGCGGCTGCGGGCCACCCACTCGCGCAGCGGCAGGGTTCCGGTGCCCGGAGCGCCACGGCCCGGTGCGTCAGCGATCTGGATGTGTCCGAAATCCCGGGCATGCTTTTCGATCACGGCCGGGACGTCGTCGCCGTTGACGGACAGATGGTAGAAATCGGCCAGCAGTTTGACGTTGACGACGCCGGCCTCCGCCTCCACCCGCCGGATCACCGCCAGCGCGTCCCCGGCCAGAAGGAGGGGATAGCCGGGCGCGCCGCTCACCGGTTCGAGGAGCACAGTGCCCCCGACGCCGGCGACGCCCTCCGCGGCAGCGGCAAGGTTTTCCACCGCGAGCGCGTCCTGCCTGTCCGGGTCTTCACCTTCAATCCGGTTGCCGTACAGGGCGTTGAACGCTGTGCAGCCCAGCCGCCCGCCGATGCCGGCCACCACGTCGATGTTGTCCTTGAACTCGCTGGACCGGGCAGGCCAGGAGACCAGGCCGCGGTCACCGCCGGGCATGTCCCCGGCATTGAAGTTAAGCCCGGTCAGCTGGACACCGGCGTCAATGATGGCGTTTTCGAAGGCGGTGACCTCCGGGTCGGCCGGGACGGAGGAAGCGAACGGCCACCAGAACTCCACTGCGTCGAATCCGGCGGCCTTCACGGCGGCCGGGCGTTCCAGCAGGGGCAGCTCCGTCAGCAGGATGGAGCAGTTCACGGTGTACGTCATCGAAGGTCCTTCCGGAAGTACGACGGCGGGGCCGGCCCTCGGGAGGCCGGCCCCGCCAAAGGGTGATTCCTAGCGGGCGTCCTCGTTCACGAGTTCGTCCTCTTCCTCGCCGAGCTCCAGCAGCTTGCCGCTCTTGCGGTCCGCGAGGTACTTCTTCATTTCGCGCTTGATGACCGGCAGGAGCAGGTATACGCCGAGCAGGTTCACGAAGGCGCAGATGAACAGGGCGGCATCGGCGAAGTTCAGCACCTGGGTGAAGGTCAGGACCGTACCCACCACGGTGAAGAACAGGAAGACAGCCTTGTAGGTGATCTCCGAAGCCTTGCTGCGGCCGAACAGGTACTCCCACGCCTTCAGGCCGTAGTAGGACCAGGTGATCAGCGTGGAGAACGCGAACAGGGCAACGGCCACGGCCAGGACCACCGGGAACCAGGGAAGCACGGTGGCAAAGGCATCCGAGGTAAGGATGACGCCGTCGGGCGCACCTTCACCGGCCTGGACCTGGTCGATGCCGGCCTGCAGGCTGGGGGCGCCGGCGATGATGATGGCCAGCGCGGTCATGGTGCAGATGATGACGGTGTCCACCAGCGGCTCAAACATGGCGACGAAGCCTTCGCTGACCGGACGGCGGGTCTTCACCGTGGAGTGCGCGATGGCTGCCGAACCCAGTCCGGCCTCGTTGGAGAACGCTGCGCGCTGGAAGCCCACGATCATCACGCCGACCAGGCCGCCGGCCATACCGGAGGGATTGAAGGCGCCTTCGATGATCGCGGCAAACGCGGTCGGAACGCTGTCGATGTTGACGATGATGACGAACAGGCAGGACACCACGTAGATCAGGGCCATGCTGGGGACGAGCTTGCCGGTCGTGGCGCCGATGGACTTCATGCCGCCCAGGATCACTGCAGCGACCAGGCCTGCGAGGATGAGTCCGAAGATGAGCGCGGCACCCGCGTTGCCCATGAAGCCGTCCTCGCCGCCGGTGACGTTCTGGATCTGGGCGAAGGTCTGGTTCGCCTGGAACATGTTGCCGCCAGCGATGCCGAAGATCAGGATGGAGACGGCGAAAATGCCGGTGAGGATCTTGGCGGGCACGGCGCCGAGCTTCTTGAACGCGACGGGCAGGTACTTGAAGGGGCCGCCGGTGACGGTGCCGTCGGCGTGGACCTCACGGTACTTCACGCCCAGGGTGCATTCGGCGAACTTGGTGGCCATGCCCAGGAGGCCGGCAAGGATCATCCAGAAGGTGGCGCCGGGGCCGCCCAGCGCCATCGCGGCACCTACGCCGGCGATGTTGCCCAGGCCCACGGTGCCTGACAGTGCGGAGGTGAGTGCCTGGAAGTGGGGCACCTCGCCCGGATCGGTCTTGCGGGAGTACCGGCCGCGTACCACTTCGTACGAAACCTTGAGCCCCCGGAACTGGATAAAGCCGAAGTAGGCGCTGATGATGACGCCGGCGGCAATCAGCCAGGCTACGACGGCGGGAAAGCTCACATCCCCAATGGTGATAGGGAAAAAGACGATCTTGGAGAAAATGTCTGCAATCGGGAGGAACACACTGTCGATGGCCTCCTCGACTTGCGCCAGCCAGCTGAGGTCTTCAGACACGGCCATAGGCATCGCTTCCATGGTTACCACTTTCTTGTTGCGAACTGGGCAAGGCTCTGGCCCTGGTTGGGGTGGGCCGGGGGTTTTGCCGCTTAAGGCCCTGCAAGTTTACCTGATTTTGAGTGCTCCAGGTCACACTCCCGCCGGTGGGTCGGCGGGCCGGAGCTGCCAGGCCGCCGTCGTACGCCCTGAAAACCGCGGAAATCCGCGGTTAAAAAGGAATTCCCCGGCGCTGGACGCGCCGGGGAATATGCCACAGAATCCGGGACTTTAGTGGGTCAGGTCCTTGCCCTTCGTCTCAGGAATGGTGAAGACCGCGGCCGCGCTGATGGCCAGGAGCACCACCGCGTAGATGTTGAACACCTGCGGGGCGCCCAGCGTGGTGCCCAGCCACTGCTGCAGGTACGGTGCGGTGCCGCCGAACACAGCCACACAGATGGAGTAGGGGACGCCGACGCCCACGGTGCGGATGGACGTGGGGAACAGCTCGGCGTACACGGCCGGGACGATGGCGGCGCTCGCGGCGATGAAGATCAGCATTACGGACATGCTGACGGCCAGCTGCCATGCGGAATCCTTCAGCAGCCAGGTCATCGGGAAGTGCATGATCGCCCCGCCCACGGCACCGCAGAGCAGGACCTTCTTGCGGCCGATGCGGTCGGACAGCTTGCCCCAGAACGGCAGGGCGGCGATAAAGACGATGTTGGCGATCACGCCGGCCCAGAGGGCTTCGCCGCGGTCGATCTTCAGTGCGGTGGTGGCGTAGCTCGGAGCCACGACGCCCCAGATGTAGTAGATGACGGTCAGGCCCACGGTCAGGCCGATGACCTGCAGGGCCTGGCGGCGGTGCCGGACAATCTGCGGCCAGATCGGGGCGCGCTTTTCCGTGGTGGACTCGCCCTCGAAGGCTTCCGTTTCGTGCAGTCGGGCACGCATGATCAGGGCGTACAGGCCCATCGCTGCACCCAGCAGGAAGGGGATGCGCCAGCCCCAGGCGTTCATGGCTTCGGCGCTTATCGACATGTTCAGCACTGCCCCCAGCAGGATGCCGAAGAGGATGCCAACGGTGCCCGAGGTGTAGATCAGGGTCGACCAGAAGCCGCGGTGCTCCTTGGGGGCCATCTCGGACAGGTAGGTTTGCGACGACGGAAGCTCACCGCCGTGCGCGAGGCCCTGGATGAGGCGGGCAACCAGCAGCATCAGGGACGCCCAGGCGCCCACCGCGGCGAACGTGGGGGCGATGCCGATCATCAGGCTGCCCAGGGATGCGAGGCCGACGGCGAGGGTCATGGAAGTCTTGCGGCCCATCCGGTCGCCGATCCAGCCGAAGACGAAGCCGCCAAAGGGTCGGGCCACGAAGCCGACGGCGAAGATCGCCAGGGTGGACAGTACGGCAGACGCCGGGTCCGCCTTGCTGAACAGCTGGCTGGCAATGAACGGCGTGAACGTGGCGTAGATGGCCCAGTCGTACCATTCAACGGCGTTGCCGATGCCGGTACCGACAATGGTCTTAGCAGTGGACACCCGTCCAGTCTGCTGCTTGGTTACTGTCATGGTCATGATGACTTCCTGAAGGTCGATAAAAAATTGGGGAAAGCCGTGCGTGCTGCCGGCCGGTGGGACGCTGTTAGGACGCTGCTGAAAGGGCGGCCAACCGCGAGATGGCAAGTTCGGCGTAGAGCGCGGCGCCGTCAGCCAGCACGCCGTCGTCGAACGTTGCATACGGTGAGTGGTTGAACGGTGACTGGGCGGGATCTCCGCCCGGCGCCACGGCGCTCAGCCCAACAAACGTCCCCGGCACCTCGGCCAGGACGCGGGAGAAATCCTCGGAGCCGCTGAGGGGAGTGGCCCAGCGGGAGAGGCGGCGTTCGCCGAAGAGGCCGGAGATGACCTGTTCCGCAGTGGTTGTTTCGTCTTCATTGGTGATGGTGAGGGGGTATTCCTGCTGGTAGTCCACGTGGACCTCCACCCCGTGTCCGGCGGCAATGCCCTTGAGCATGCGGGGGACGGCCTCCATCATGCGGAGGCGGGATTCCTCCGAGAACGTCCGGATGGTGGCCTCGATGCGTGCCGACTCCGGAATGATGTTGCGCTTGGTGCCGGCGTGCAGGACGCCGACGGAGAGCACCACGGGGTCGAACATGTTGAACTGGCGGGTGACCATGACCTGCAGGGCGGTCACCATCTCCGCGGCCACGGTCACCGGGTCCTTTGCCGCGTGCGGGGCCGAGCCGTGGCCGCCGGCGCCGAGTACGGTGACTTCGAGCCCGTCCGAGGCGCTGAGCATGACGCCGGACTTGGTGCAGAAGGTGCCGTGCGGTTCCAGGGAGGAGAAGACGTGCATGCCGTAGGCGGCCTGGACCCGGGGGCCCGCCGCGTCCAGGACGCCTTCCTTGATCATGTAGCTGGCGCCGTCGCACCCTTCCTCTCCGGGCTGGAACATGAGGACCACGTCGCCGTGCAGCTGGTGCTGCTTCTCGGCGAGCAGGGTGGCGGCTCCGGTGAGCATGGAGGTGTGCAGATCGTGGCCGCAGGCGTGCATGGCGCCGTCGGTCCGGGAGGTGTAGTCCACTCCGGTCTTCTCCTGCACCGGGAGGCCATCCATGTCGGCGCGGAGGAGGACGGCGGGGCGGGGTTCGGTGGTGTTCGCGCGTTCGCCCTTGCCGGCCTCCGCTCCGGCGCGACTGCCGGTGCCGCGGAGCACTGCGGTGACGGAGGTGGTGTCCTTGCCGAGGGTGATTTCGTACGGCAGACCGTCCAGCGCCTGGAGGACGCGCTCCTGGGTGCGGGGGAGGTGGAGCCCGATTTCCGGCTGGCGATGCAGGTCGTGGCGCAGGCGGACAAGATCGTCCTGCAGTTCCTTGGCATCTTCGGTCATGGGCACTTTGTTACTCCTTGAAAACTGGCTTTCGGTTCTGTGGACTATTCTGAAGTGGCGTGACTCACATGCTCTGAAACCGCAGGAAATATTCTGGGAAACCGGTCTTCTGGCAGGATTCATGCACTGCGAGAGGAGATGGAATGGAGCTGAGCGAAGAGGATCTGGCCTTGATCCAGGTCCTTCAGGCCTCGCCGCGGCTTGGCTGGGCGGATGCCGCCAAAGTGCTCGGGGTCCACGCCACCACGCTGGCGGCGCGGTGGGAGCGCCTGAAGTCGAGTGGAGCTGCATGGGTCACGGCGCACCTCGCCGGCGATCCCCGTCAGATGCTCCTGGCCTTCGTAGCGGTGGATTGCGAGATGAACCGCCGCGAAAGCGTCACAGCCCAACTGGCCCAGGTTCCGGACATCATCACGGTGGAGGAAGCGGCAAGCAACCGGGACCTGATGCTCACTGTGGTCACGAAGTCCCTGGACGACTTCAGCACACAGGTGGTGTCCCGCCTGAAAACCATTGACGGCCTGACCAAATACCAGACGTCGCTGTGCACCCGGCTGCACACCAGCGCTGACGAGTGGCGGCTCAATATCCTGGACCGGACGCAGCTGGCCACCCTCCGCTCCCTGGGGGTCCACGCCACGCCGGGAAGCCGGCGGCCGGACCCGGCAGGCGACCTCCCCGCCAGCCACCTGGACCTGCTGCCGTTCCTGGCCCGGGACGGCAGGGCGACGGCGGCCGACATCGCCCGGGAGCTGGGCCGGCATCCGGCCACCGTGCAGCGCCAGCTCAACCGGGTGCTGGCCAGCGGGATCCTGTCATTCCGGTGCGAGATAGCCCAGCGCTACTCCGCTTTCCCGGTGACCTGCCAGTGGTTCGTGAACGTTCCCGCCGGACGGCACGAAACGGCGTCGGCGGACATCAAGACCATCAGCAACGTCCGCCTGAGCGCCTCCACCACCGGGCCCACCAACTTCACGATCATCATGTGGCTGCAGTCATTGGCCGATGTCATGAATGCCGAGCTTGCCCTGCAGCAAAAAGTCCCGGGCATCGAGTTGGTGGAAAGCATGGTCATGTTGCGGACGGTGAAGAGGGTGGGCTGGATGCTCAACGAGGACACCACCTCGAGCGGCGCTGTGGTGGTGCACTCCGGCAGCGTGTTCGCTCAGTAGTGGTAACGGGCCTGCAGGATGGTGACATGGCGATCATCGGCGACGTACACGAGCCGGTTGGTCTGTCCAGGCGAGCTTACGGCTCTGGCCCGCTGCCGGTTAACGGGCTAGGCTCGCGGGCACCGGCCACAGCAGTGCCCGGCCCCATCGCGGTAAGGGAGGACGCATGAAACCGCTGCCTGCATTTGAGCTCGTTGCCCGCCTCGAAGATGCCGACTGGCTGGATCCCCTCGCCAAGAGCGTAGGGAAAGCTGTCAGGAAAGTGGTCCGCCCGGGCTGGGTCCGCGACCTCCTGCACGGCGTTCCGTTGGGGCATCCGGTGCATCCGCTGGCCGTGCAGGTGCCGGTGGGTGCCTGGGTGTCGGCTGCAGTCCTGGACGCGGTCCCCGGGAATGAGACGGCTGCCGGGATGCTCGTGGGGGTGGGGACGGCTGCTGCGGTGCCCGCCGCCGTCGCCGGCTTCACCGACTGGACGCAGCTGCACAGCCAGCAGCAGCGCGTGGGGCTGGTCCATGCCGGGGCCAACCTGACGGCCACGGGCCTGTACGCTGCCTCCCTGGTGGAGCGGGCCCGGGGCCGGCGGGCAAGCGGCAAGGTGCTGGCGTACCTGGGGCTCGCCACCGTGAGTGCGGGCGGGTTTCTTGGCGGGCACCTGACGTACCGCCAGGCAGCAGGCGTCAACCACACCGAAGACGTTCCGCACCGGTTCCCCAGCGGGTGGCAGCCGCTGGGCCAGCTGACCGACCTGGTTGAGGGCAAGCTTGAACAGCGCACGGTAGCCGGACTGCCGCTGCTGGTGCACCGTGAAGGGGACAAGGTCAACGTGCTGTCGGACGTGTGCAGCCACCTGTCAGGCCCGCTGCACGAGGGCAAGCTGAAGGACCGCGACGGCGACCCCTGCGTGGTGTGTCCCTGGCACCGGAGCACATTCTCGCTGCGGAGCGGCGAAGTCCTGGCCGGCCCGGCCACCGCACGGCAGCCGCGCTTCGAGGCCCGCGTGTCCGGCGGCGCCGTGGAGATCCGCCTGCCCAACGCCGACTGAGTCCGTCAGGCAGCTTGCGGGCGGGGGAGCGTTTGCCCTTGGCGCAGCACTGCTTCCAGGTCCAGTTCCGGATTAAGTACGACGACGTCGGCCGGCATCCCGGCGCGGAGGTCGCCCGCCAGCGCCGACAGTCCCAGGACAGACGCAGGGACCGCCGTCGCCGAGCCGACCGCGTGCTGCAGGTCCACGCCTGCGGCCACGGCGGACCGCACTACATCCAGCAGGGTGGCGGTCCCGCCGGCGATCGATCCGGTGCTGTCCACCCGGGCCACGCCCTGGTCAACGGTCACTGCCAGGGACCCCAGCCGGTAGTGCCCGTCCTGCAGCCCGGTGGCCGCCATGGAGTCCGTCACCAGGGCGATGTTTTGCGAACCCACGAGGTCGAATACGAGCTTGACCGTTTGCGGGGCCAGGTGGACGCCGTCGGCGATCAGCTCTACCACGGCTTCGCCCGCCCGCGCCGCTGCCAGGCTTGCCGAGACCGGCCCCGGTGCACGGTGGTGGAGGGACGGCATGGCGTTGAACAGGTGGGTGACGGTCGGCCGCCGTCGTCCGTTCTCCTTGCCGGGGGACTCCGTCGCGGCCCTGGAAAGACCGGCCGCCGCCTGCGCGAGGAACGCCGCAGCGGCGGGATTGTCGGCCGCGGTGTGGCCCAGCGACGGGATCACGCCGTGCCCGGTGAGGAGGTCCACCAGGCCGGACGCGCCCGGCAGTTCGGCTGCCACCGTCACCGAAGCCAGCGTGGGGCCGGCGGCATCGAGGAGGTCGGCCATCAGCCGGAGGTCCGGGGCCAGGAGGAGTGCGGGGTCGTGGGCACCGCACTGCGCCCCGGACAGGAACGGACCCTCCAGATGCGAACCGGCGATGAGTCCTTCGGTTGCCAGTGTGCGCAGGTTCTTGACGTTGCGCACCAGGTCCTCGGGGGTTCCGGTCACCAGGCTGGCCAGCAAGGTGGTGGTGCCTCGGCTGTGCAGGTAGCGGACAGCCGAGCGGGCGCCGTCGGGTGAGCCCTCGGCAAAGTCCGAGCCAACTGCGCCGTGGCAGTGCAGGTCCACCAGGCCGGGAATGATGATCCGGTCGATACCCCGGCGCCCGCCGATAGAACGGCCGTCCCCGGACTCAAGCACCCCGGGAAATTCCGAAGCCGGCCCCACGTAGGTGAGCACGCCGCCGTCGTACGCTACAACGCCGTCCGGGATGTCAGCGCTGGCGGTGACGATCCGGCCGCGAAGGGTGGATTCGGTGCTCATGCGCTTCAGGCCTCCTGGTTGAGTGCAGCAGCGAAGGCCGCGGCAAGGTTGGGATCAGACGGGATTGCGCGGCCGGCGGAGGAATCGTGCCCCGGCGTCGGGTCGCCGGCCCGCTGCCGTGCCGAGGTGTGGATGGCATGCACGCCGGAGTCCACCAGTGCAGGGACCAGCTCCACCGTGGCACCTCCGCCGGCCATGATCTGGAGGGACGGGGCGCACTCCCGGGCCAGGTCGACCAGCCTCCGCAGCATCCGCAGACCGGTGCGGCAGTCGGCAGCTCCGCCGCTGGTCAGCACGCGGTTGACGCCGGCCTCTTCCAGGCGGGCCAACGCCTCGGCTGGATCCGTGCCCGCGGCCAGGGCCGCGTCAAAGGCCCGGTGGAATGTCACCTCGGCAGCCGGGTTGGACTGCCGCGCCGCGTGGACGATCCGCCGCGTGGCCCCCTGGTCCGGGGCGCCGTCGGCGGTCAAAAACCCCACGACCACCCCTGCCGCTCCGGCGCGCAGGGACGCAGCAACGTCCCGCTCAATCACCGCGAGCTCATCGGTGGTGTACACAAAACCACCCGGCCGCGGCCGCACCAGCACATGGACCGGAAGCCCCTGTCTGCAGGCGTGTTCCACTGCGCCAATGCCCGGTGTGACCCCGTCCGTTTCCGCCAGTGCGGCGCAGAGTTCAACCCGTGCCGCACCCACCGCCGCGGCGAGCCGGACGCCGTCGGCATTCTCAACGGCGAGTTCCAGTTGCGGCACGCGGACGGCGGCGCCCGGGATCAGAGGCCCTGCCACGCCGGCTTCCGCCCGAACGTGTCGGTGTAGTAGTCCCGGTGCGCCAGCTTTGACGCCGCTGCCTCGTCCACCAGCACGGACACATGCGGGTGCAGCTGCAGGGCAGAGGCGGGGCAGACGGCGGCCACGGGACCTTCGACGGCGGCAGCAATGGCTTCCGCCTTCGCCTCGCCCATGGCAAGCAGCAACAGGTGCCGCGCCCGCCGGATGGTGCCCAAACCCTGGGTGAGGACGTGCTCCGGAACGTCCGCGGCGGAGGCGAAGAACCGCGCATTATCCTGCCGGGTTTGCCGAGTGAGCGTTTTGATCCGGGTCCGGGAGGCCAGCGAGGACATGGGTTCGTTGAACCCCACGTGCCCGTCGGTCCCGATGCCCAGGATCTGGATGTCCACCCCGCCGGAGGCGGAAATGCGCTCTTCGTACTGCGCCGCCTCCCCCTCGAGGTCCTCCGCCATGCCGTTCAACCCATGCACCGCATCAGCCGCAAAGTCCAGGCTGCCGGTGAATTCCTCACGGATCACCGAGTGGTAGGACTGCGGATGCTCCGCCGGCAGCCCCACATATTCGTCCAGCAGGAAGGCCTGCGCCTTGGCGAAGCTGAGCCCCCGGTTCCGGTGGCGCCCGATGAGTTCGGCGTAGGTTCCCAGTGGCGTGGAGCCGGTGGCCAGGCCAAGCACGGACGGACCTCGGCGGACCTGCTGCTCGATGGCATCGGCGGCCGTGCGGGCCACGTCTGCCGGGGTGGGGAGGATGACGATTTCCATGTGTTGCGGGCTGCTTTCAGTTGCGGACTGGCGGGGAAAGTACGACGGCGGCGCCTACTTGGCGGGTTCGGTCTCCACGGTGATTTCGTCGTCTTCACGGCCGGGGGTGCGCAGGTTCCAGCGCTTGATGACGAAGGAGAAAAGGAAGTAGTAGACCACCGCGTAGCCAATCCCGATGGGAATGAGCAGCCAGCCGTTCTCGGACTTGCCGAAGTTGAGCACGAAGTCGATCAGGCCTGCGGAGAACGTGAAGCCGTGGTGGATGTCCAGCGCGTTCACCAATGCCATGGAGGTTCCGGTCAGGACCGCGTGGACGATGTACAGCGGGAAGGCCACGAACATGAAGGAGTACTCCAGCGGTTCGGTGATGCCGGTGAAGAACGCGGTCAGGGCGCTGGAGAGCATGATGCCGCCCACTACCTTCTTCTGCGTGGGCTTGGCGTGGCGCCAGATGGCCAGCGCAGCGGCCGGCAGGCCGAACATCATGATCGGAAAGAACCCGGTCATGAAGATTCCCGCGGAGGGATCGCCGGCGAAGAACCGGTTGAGGTCGCCGCGGACCAGTTGGCCGGAGGCGTCGGTGTAGTCGCCGATGAGGAACCAAACGCCCGAGTTCAGGATGTGGTGCAGGCCTGCCGGGATCAGCATGCGGTTGGCGAAGCCGTAGAGGCCGCCGCCGGCTACCGCGTTGCTGGACACGGCCTCGCCCACAGCGGAAAGGCCGGCGTTGAAGAGCGGGTAGAGCAGTGCAAGGATCACGCCGGCCACCAGGGAGGTGACGGAAGTGAGGATGGGCACCAGGCGGCGGCCGCTGAAGAACCCGAGGAAGTCGGGCAGCTTGGTGCGGTAGAAGCGCTGCCAGAGCATCGCGGACAGCAGGCCCACCACGATGCCGGCAAGGACGCCGTAGTTGATGACGGCCGGCTTGCCGGCGGGGTCCACCTGGCCGGCCAGGACCAGCGGGGACATGGCCTTGAACACGCCGTCGATCACCATGTAGCCCACCACGGCAGCCAGGGCGGTGGAACCGTCGGCCTTCTTGGCCCAGCCAATGGCAATGCCCACGGCGAAGATCAGGGGCAGCCAGGTGAAAACGGCGTTGCCGGCGGCGGAAATGACTGCCGCGCCGCCCTCGAACCCGGGGATGGCGCCGAGCAGGTCCGCCTGGCCGATGCGCAGCAGGATGCCCGCAGCCGGAAGGACTGCGATGGGGAGCATAAGGCAGCGGCCCAGCCGCTGGAGCGTGGCGAAAGCCCGGTTCGGCTTCTTTTCGGGAGCCGGGGCTGTGGTCTCGGACGTTGACATGGTTGGCACCTCTGCGGGTCGGGATAGGGGCTTGTGAAGAGACGGTTCGAGCCGGTACTGTCTGGTTATGACCAGTTCAGTGTGATTCAACCCACGAGCCGCTGTCAAGAAGCCAGCCGGAAATCCGGCCGGGGGGCGAGGAGCCCCCCAAGGGTGGACCCGGCGGGCGGTGAGCGCAATCATTGGTCGCACCGGGTCCGCCGGACCCGGATGGAGGAGTGCCTGACAGGCACCGGCAGAAAGGGCAGTCATGTCCAAAGCAGAAAAGATCATCGAAGGCCTGGGCGGCGCCGGCAACATCATCGAGGTGGAAGCGTGCATCACTCGGCTCCGGACCGAAGTGAAGGACGGGTCACTGGTGAACGAGGCGACTCTCAAGGCCGCCGGCGCGCACGGCGTCCTCGCTGCCGGCACCGCCGTGCAGGTTATCGTCGGACCTGAGGCCGACACGCTCGCAGAAGACATCGAGGACCTCCTCTAGTGGCGGATTCCCTGGTGGTTCACTCTCCGATCAGCGGCACCGTCATTCCCCTCGCGGAGGTGCCGGATCCGGTATTCGCCGGACAGATGGTCGGCTCCGGCGCTGCCGTCGAGCCACCCGCCGGTGAAACATTCGACGTCGTGTCCCCGGTCTCCGGGAAGGTCATCAAGCTCCTGCCGCACGCCTTCGTGGTCGTTGAGGAATCGGGGCGCGGCGTCCTCACTCACGTGGGAATCGACACCGTCAAGCTCAAGGGCGACGGCTTTACCCTGCTCATCGCGCAGGGCGACACAGTGGATGCCGGCACTCCGGTGATGCGTGTGGATCCCGCCCCCGCCTTGGCCGCAGGATACTCGATGGTGAGTCCCGTCGTCGTGCTCGATTCCAAGAAGGACACGGCGACACTCGCAGCCAGCGGCGCGGTGGCCGCAGGCGCCGGGCTGTTCACCCTGGATGCCTAGAGCCGCACTTCCATGGTGAGCGAGTAGCGGTCCGAGCGGTACCAGGACCGCGAGTGCTCGATTGCGAGCGGGCCGGAGTAGGACACCCGGTCGAACGCCAGGACCGGAGCGCCAGTCCCGGTGCCGAGGAGTGCCCCGACATCCGCCGGGGCACCCTCGGACCGAACAGTCTGCCGCGCCCGGTCGATCTGGTGGCCGAACTGCGCAGCCAGCGCCTTATAGACCGATCCGGTGAGGTCGATGTCCAGGAGGCCCGGGGCGTGGGACGGGTTGTACCAGGCGTCATCCACGCTGACGGGGCGGCCGTCCGCCAGGCGGAGGCGCTTGAGGTGGATGGCGTCCGCACCCGTGGCCAGGCCAAGGGCATCTGCGGTGTCCTCCGGGGCCGCGATGGATTCGGCCACCAGGACCACCGTGCTGGGAACGTGGCCCATTGCCTCCATCTCCTGGGTGAAGGAGGCGAGGTGGAGCGTGGACTGGACCGCGGAATCGGCCACAAACGTTCCCTTGGCCGGAACGCGGACCAGGTGGCCTTCGTTCACCAGGCGGCCCAGCGCGGCGCGTACTGTGATCCGGCTGACGCCGTAGGCATCCATCAGGGCCCGTTCGCTGGGCAGTCGGGCCCCCGGCTCCAGCTCCTCCTTGGCCAGCTTGAGGATGATCACGCGCAGCTGCTCGTGCTTGGGGACCTGCGAGTTATTGATTGATGCCGCCAAGTCGGTCCCTTGTCAGTAGTAGAGCGGTCCGTAGTGGAGCGGTCCGGAGAGGACCAGTACTTCGGATTATTACACATTGCCAACGTCGCGTCGGGTGCTAATCTATAGACACTAAGCATGCTTCCTATCTCAAAGGGGTGTTACCTGATGCGAAAAGTACCAGCGCTTGGATTGACCACTGCGGCTCTGCTGGCCCTGGCGGCCTGCACCGGCGGAGGCGGCGGTTCGGCCAGCCCCTCGGCCACGGGCGCGGAGACAGAAGGCACTGACGCGAAGGTCTACTCGGAAGACGAGCTCCGCGACCTCATCTCGGGTATGAAGGACGCGGACGGCAACGAGCTGAAGCTGTACTCCAAGGAGCAGGTGGACCAGGGCGGCAACATGGCCAAGCTCCTCCTCGGCACGGCGAAGGTGGACCCGGCTGACTGCAAGGACATCGCCACGGCGGGCCTGCTTGAGAGCGTCGAAAGCGGCTCGGTGGCCGTCGCCTTGTCCGAAGGGAACGAGCCCCGCAGCCTCTCCGCCCAGTCCGGCAGTGACGGACCGGACGCCGTGGAGGCCCTGCGCGAGGTCAGCGGCAAGATGGAGCAGTGCGCCAAGTTCACCGTTGAAGCGGTGGGCCAGAAGTATGAGGTCACCAGCGAGGAACTCGACGCCCAGACGGACGCTGAGGAAACCTTCGCCACCAGCAGCACCCGTACCGGGGCTGAGCAGGAGCAGCTTATGCAGGTTTCCGCAGCAGAGGGGCGGCTGCTGGTCGTCGCCACCAAGAGCGGCTCGAACCTGGACGACGAGGACAAGAAGGAACTTGAGGAACTGGTCAATGAAGTCCTCGCCAAGACGGACGACGGCGGTGGCGCCGCTTCCAGCCCCGAATCCACCGAAACGTCTATGTCCACTGAGTCTCCCTCGCCGGAAGTTTCCGTCTCGCCTACGGCCACTGAAGGAACCGGAGACTCCATGACGGCTACTGCTTCCCCTAGCGTCTCCCCATGACGGCTGTGGGCTGAGCTTCGCCGGTGAGCGCCGCCACCTGGCGTAGGACATCCGGCGCCGGAAGGGAAGCGTCGATCTTCAGGAAGCTGCCAAACCGGGGAGCCGGCGGTACCCGTCGCCAAGTGCCGTGAGTTCCGCCAGCGTTGCGGAGCAGGGCCTACTGTTCAACGGGCCGGTGGTGCACTTGTTTCCCCCAAGGGCGAATTCCCAGCCTGTTTAGCGGCAGTTCACAGAAAGGCAGAACCGTGACTACTCCAGATGACCAGCCCCGTAACACCGCAGACCTGCGCGGCCCCGGCGACCCTGAGGAAGCGAAGAAGGCGTCCCAGCGGGAGGCTCCCGGCGAGCCTGCGGAATTCGCCGATCCGGCCCACCCCGAACGGTCCCACTCGGGCAATATCCGTGAGGACCAGCAGGCCCACGCGCCCGGGCCCGTACCGCCGTCGTATGTGGGGAGCGGGGAGTCCGGGCAAGAGTCCAAGCCCGAAGAGGCCATCGACGAACCCGGCACCTGGGATGGGGACGCCTGATCCTGTCCGGATTGCACGCCTGGCCCTGCCCCGGGGTCCAGGCGTGCAATAAACCTACTGGCAGACGCTGCTGAAGGTGTTGCTGGCTTCCTGGTAGCCCGGGGTCAGCTCGGCGAGCCTGGCCTCGTCAGGGGTTTCCTTGGCCTGCTCGTCCGTGTATTCCAGAATCGCGGCGAGGGGCTCCTTGAGGTCATCCGACGCTACCGCGTGGATGGGACGGATCTGGTTGGCCAGCATGTTCATGCCCGTCTTGCCGGCTGCGTTGGCCGGGCTGGAGAGGACCACCTGGACCCGCTCGCAGGTTTCGGCGTTGGAGAGCTGGTTGGACGGTGAGCAGGCCGTGGCGGAGGCGGCGAGGCCGGCAGCGATCAGGACGGTGGCGAATTTCTTCATGGATCCCTCAGTAGTCGTTTGAGGTTTCGATTGTAAGCAGAACCCTCCACGCACAAGACAACGCGGGGTCACGCCGGCCCAATGGAGTGGTCTTAGGCGGCCGGACGTGACCCCGCGTTGCGGGAGGTGGAGGCTAGTGGGTGCCCAGGTTGCCGCCGACGGGCGGCAGGCCGCCGTCATCGTCCCGGAGTCCACGCTCGCGGCGCTCACCGGCGCTCAGGTTTTCGCCTTCCACGGTTTCGTCGGACTCGCCTTCGACGTCCACCAGGCCGTTGGTCTGGTCGAACGCGTGGCCGATCCTGTCATTCCCCAGGTCGGCGACCGAGCCTGCTGAGCCGCCCGCCGCCGTCGTGCGTTCCGGCGCTGCCGTGGTGTCCGCAGTAATCGGCGTGACGGTGGCCGGTTCGCCGGTGGTCGCCGGGGTCACCGTTTCGTCGGCAGCAGCGGGGGCACCCCTGTTGGTGCCGGCGTTGACGGCCGCGGCCGCGCCTGCTGCAGCTGCGACGCCGGCCGCGGCCACCTTGCCCGAGACGCCCGCCTTGCCGGAGTCGCCCAGAGAACCGGCAGCGTGTTCGACGCCGGGTGTCCCCACCGTGGCGCCCGGGTTCACCGTGCCGCGCCAGGCTCCGGAGGCGTAACCCTCGTCCTCGATGAATTCCTTGAACCGGTTGAGGTCTGCTTCGGCCTGGCGGTCCACCACGTTGAGCTTGTCGCCCACCTTCTCCACGACGCCTTCGGGCTCGTACTCGAGGGTCAGCCGGATGGAGGTCTGGCCGCCCCCCACGTCCTCGAACTCCACGGCACCGGCGTTGGTGGCGCCTTCGGTCGCAGCCCAGGCCACCTTGCGGTCCGGGACCTGCTCAAGGATGCGGGCCTGCCACTGCCTGCGGACGCCGCCGATCTCCGCGACCCATTCCAGCTGCTCGTCGCTCAGCTGCTTGACGCTCTTAACACCGCCCATGAAGTGCGGGAATTCCTCGAACTGGGTCCACTGGTTGTAGGCCGTGCTCACCGGTACGTTCACCAGAATGCGTTTTTCCACCTTCGTGCTCATAACGTCTCCTTCGCTTGTTACCGGGGGGTCCGACGAACATTGGAAAATTCGTCAGTATGCTTACCATACCTGCAGCATGCGATGGATTCCAGAGGGCCTCTGGTCGGGTTGGAGGTTCTGTGCTGGACTGGGAGTCCAGTGCATCAGCCGCCGTCCGCCGGCGGCACCTTTTCCAGTCAACATGCTCAGCCGGCGTGCCGGCGCAGTGGAAGGAAACCAAATGGCACCGTACAAGATCGGCTATTTCGTAGGCAGCCTGGCCAGCAACTCCATCAACCGGATCCTTTCCAAGGCACTGATCAAACTCGCTCCGGACAACCTCGAATTCACTGAGATCCCCATCAAAGATCTCCCGCTGTACAGCCCCGACTATGACGCGGACTTCCCCGCCGAAGGCACCGCGCTGAAGGAGGCCATCGAGGCCTCGGACGGCATCCTGTTCATCTCGCCGGAGTACAACCGCTCCGTCCCGGGCGCGCTGAAGAACGCCATTGACTGGGGCTCGCGGCCCTGGGGTAGCAACTCCTTCGCCCGCAAGCCCACCGGCATTATTGGCGCCTCGCCCGGCAGCATAGGCACCGCCGTGATGCAGTCCTCCATGCGCAGCGTGCTGAGCTTCCTGGACGCGCCGCAGTTGAATTCCCCGGAGGCCTACGTCCACTTCGACGCGGCAGTTTTCGCGGACGACGGAGAAATCACCAATGAGGGGACCGCCAGCTTCCTGCGCCACTACATGGAGGAGTACGAGGCTTTCGTTGCCCGCGTCCTAGCCGCCAACGCACCGGGCCATATCGGCGACCAGCAGGCGGATTCCGCCAAGCTCACGCGATAGGCGCCTTGCCGGGAACGGCCCCGCCCGCACTATCTACGGATGCCCGCCGCGCCGTTGAGGCGGGCATCCGAGTCTCTAAACCTGACCGCTGAGTCCAGCCGTTTAGTCCAGCGGAAGCGTCACGCTCACCTGCGCGCCGCTGCCCGGGCTGCTGGTGACGGACACCGTGCCGCCGGCGGACCGGACGGCTACGGACATCAGCCGCAGCCCGTACCCGTGGTGCCGCCCGCTCACGGCGAGCTGGCTGTCAAACCCCGTGCCGTCGTCGGACACCACCAGGCGGATGCCGTGGTCCACAGCGGCGAGCCGCACGGTCACGTGTGCTGCGTGCGCGTACTTGTAAGTGTTGCTAAGGGCCTCACGGGCCGACTGGTAGAGGAGGAACGCGCAGTCCGCCGGAATCTCGATGCCCCAGTGCGGAGTATCCCAGCGGACCGCGGTTCCTTGTTCCCGGAGGGGCGTGGCCAGGCGGTCGATGCAGCCGGCCAGTCCCAAGGTGCGGAAATCGGGCGGATAGGGGTCGGTGAGCACGCCCCCTACGGTGCTCACTGCTGCCTCGAAACCTGCCGCGATCCCCATGACTTCCTGCTCCCCATTGGCTGGTTTGTCTGATGGCACCAGAGTGGACCCTGAAGTGCAAAGGGACGCAAGGATCCCCTCAAGATCCCATCAAATTTTCGCGACACGGTCCGGAGCTTTTCCGGCGCGCGGCTGTTAGCGTGGATGCCCCATCCATTGAAGGAGGAACCATGACCATCGAATCCCCGGATTCTCTGCCCGAAGGCGAGTCGCAGGACATCACGGCCACCACCGGTGAGAAGAACGACGGCGGGATCCCTGCCGGGGCGGACGGCGTGGGTGTCGGAGCGGACGACACCAGGAACACGTTCGAGCCGGAGGAGGTCCCGCACGGATTGGAAAAGCCGGAAACGGACTGACACTTACCGGAACACAGCAACGCGGGGTCGCTCCCGGCCCGGGTGGTTATCGGGCCGGGAGTGACCCCGCGTTGCGGTGCAGTGGGGGTTAGCGCAGGTCGAAGCGGTCCAGCTCCATGACCTTCGTCCAGGCGGCCACGAAGTCGTTGACGAACTTCTCCTTGGCGTCATCGCCCGCGTAGACCTCGGCGAGGGCCCGCAGCTGCGAGTTTGAGCCGAACACCAGGTCCACCGGGGTAGCGGTCCACTTCAGCTCGCCGGTGGACACGTCCGTGATCTCGTAGACGTTCTCCTCAAACTCGGAGGCCTTCCACTTGGTGCCGGGCGAGAGCAGGTTGACAAAGAAGTCGTTCGTCAGGACCTGCGGCCGGTCCGTCAGCACGCCGTGGCCGGACCCGCCGATGTTGGTGCCCAGCGCACGCATGCCGCCCACCAGGGCCGTCATTTCCGGCGCGGACAGGTCCAGCATGTACGCCTTGTCCAGCAGGAGGGTCTCCGGGCGGAGCTTCTCGCCGGCGCGCACGTAGTTTCGGAACCCGTCCGCCCGCGGCTTCAGGTACTGGAACTGCTCGACGTCGGTCTGGTCCTGGGCGGCGTCCGTGCGTCCCGGGCGGAACGGCACGGTGACGGGGAACCCGGCGTCGGCCGCTGCCTTTTCGACGGCGGCGCAGCCGCCGAGGACGATCAGGTCCGCCAGCGAGACCTTCTTGCCGCCGGCCTGGGCGGAGTTGAACTCCTGCTGCACGCGCTCCAGGGCTGCCAACGCCGTCGAAAGCTGCTCAGGTTCGTTGACCTCCCAACTGCGCTGGGGTTCCAGCCGGATCCGGGCGCCGTTTGCGCCGCCGCGGCGGTCCGTCTTCCGGAAGGTGGAAGCGGCAGCCCAGGCGGTGGTGGCCAGCTGCGAGAGGGAAAGGCCTGAATTCAGGAGCTGGCCCTTGAGCGACGCGATGTCCTGGTCGTTGACCAGCTCGTGGTCCACAGCGGGAACGGGGTCCTGCCAGAGCTGCGCTTCGGGGACCCACGGCCCCAGCATGTGCGGGCCGACCGGACCCATGTCGCGGTGCAGCAGCTTGTACCAGGCCTTGGCGAAGGCGAGCTGGAACTCATCCGGGTTGGCCAGGAAGCGGCGTCCGATGGCCTCGTAGGCCGGGTCGAAGCGCAGCGACAGGTCCGTAGTGAGCATGGTGGGCCGGTGCTTCTTCTTGGGGTCGTGGGCGTCCGGGATGATCTCCGGGCCGTCCTTGGCAACCCACTGGTGCGCGCCGGCGGGGCTCTTGACCAGCTCCCATTCGTACTCGAACAGGATCTCCAGGAAGCGGTTGCTCCACTGGGTCGGCTTGTCGGTCCAGGTGACTTCGAGGCCGGAGGTGATGGTGTCCGCGCCCTTGCCGCTGCCGTAGGTGCTGAGCCAGCCGAGGCCCTGGTTTTCAAGGTCCGCGCCCTCAGGCTCGGGTCCCACGTGCGCGTCGGCATCACCGGCGCCGTGGGTCTTGCCGAAGGTGTGGCCGCCGGCGATGAGCGCGAAGGTCTCTTCGTCGTTCATGGCCATCCGCTTGAACGTCTCGCGGATGAACGCTGCGGCGAGCTTGGGATCCGGGTTGCCGGCAGGGCCTTCGGGGTTGACGTAGATCAGGCCCATCTCGGTGGCTCCGACGTCTTCGGCCATCTGGCCCTCGGCAACGTAGCGTTCGTCGCCGAGCCAGGTGTCCTCCGGGCCCCAGAAGATCTCTTCGGGCTCCCAGACGTCCTCGCGGCCGAAGGCGAAGCCAAAGGTCTTGAAGCCCATCGATTCGAGGGCGACGTTTCCGGCGAGGACCAGAAGGTCAGCCCAGGAAAGTTTCTGGCCGTACTTCTGCTTGACGGGCCACAGCAGGCGCCGGGCCTTGTCCAGGTTGGCGTTGTCCGGCCAGCTGTTCAGCGGCGCGAACCGCTGGCTGCCGTCCCCGGCGCCGCCGCGGCCGTCGTGGACGCGGTAGGTGCCGGCGGCGTGCCAGCTCAGGCGGATCATCAGGCCGCCGTAGTGGCCGAAGTCTGCCGGCCACCAGTCCTGGGACGTGGTGAGGACGTCCGTGATGTCCTGCTTCAGGGCGTCAAGGTCGAGCTTCTGGAATTCTTCCCGGTAGCTGTAGCCCGCGCCCAGCGGGTTGCCCTTCGGGCTGTGCGCGTGGAGCACGGAAAGGTCCAGCTGGTTGGGCCACCAGTCCGCGATGGTCCGCGGCCGGTGCGCCTTGGGCTGCGGCGAATCAATGGCCGGGTTTTCGCTCTCGCTGCCGTGCGAGGTCACGCTGCCGTGGTCCACCGGGCAGCCGCCGCTGGCCTTGCTGTCCAGGCCTTGGGCGCTTCCGGGGGCGGGGACCGGAGGGTGTTCCGGGCGATCGGTCATGTGGTTCCTTCCAAGTGGCCGAGGCCGTGACGCGGACTCGGGCGGCCGGTTCAACCCTCCCATTTGAACATGGACGGGGGTGTCGTAGCAGGGTGGATGGAGATCAGCGCTGCTCAGCTTTGAACAGCTGCGGCCTGCGCCACACACCCAGCTGGCGCAGCATGCTAGTAGACGGAGCCTTCGAGCAGTGCGGACAAGCTGCGGGCGGCGCGCCTCAGTTCCGGGACACCGGCCATGAGGGTCTCTTCGGTTGCAGCCTCCACGGGGCTGGTCAGCGAGATGGACTCGCTGGGCAGGCCAGTTCTATTGGTGAGGGCCACGGCAACGGACCGCACCCCGTTCGCGCGCTCATCGGCCGAGCAGGCGTAGTCCGTGCCGGCTTCGGGCATGCGCGCCTGCAAGGCCTCGAGGGTAAATGACTCATCTTCGTGCCCGGCGGCGATTGCCGCAGCCACTACCTGCTGAAGCTCTTCCTCGGAGGCGGATGCGAGCAGGATCTTACCGGCTGCGCCGAGCGTGAGGGGCAACCGCTTACCTAGAGGAAGGTCGTAACGAAGGGGCGCGTCGCCGTCCACGCGGGCCACCAGGATTCGTTCGTAGCCGAGGCGGGTGTACAGGGAGGCCGTGAGTCCGGTCTGGGTGGCCAGCTGTTGCAGGATGGGGCGGGAGGAGACGACGAGGGGATCGTTTTCCAGGTAGCTCCTGGCGGCCGGGAGAACAGCGGGGCCAATCCGGTAGGACTTGTCCGTCTGGCTGACCATGCCGAAGTCCTGAAGGACCCGAAGGATCCTCAGGGTGGTCGGCAGGCTCATGCCGCATGCCCTGGCCAAATCGCTCAGCCGCTGGGGCCGCTCCGCTCGCTGGAGTTCAGCGTAGACCTCCAGGGCCCTGGACAGGGAGCGCATGTTGGAGGCCTTGGGCGTTTCTTCCGCCGATGCCATTGAACCCGTGCGGGCTGCCGTCGTCATTGTTTCATTCTATGTAATTCTCTTGCGCTTGACAGCCCCTGTGTCTGGTGTCACTATTTCTATGCATGTAATGCTCTTCCATTCTATGAAAGAGCTAGTCGAACTAAGAAGGAACTCATGACAACGGAGTCAGTGATGACGAAGACCCAGCCCGCCGCCCGCGTTGCACCCTCCGTCCTGGTGGGCATCGGCGCTTTCACGGCCGTCGGGATTTACGTCCTAATCAGCTCTGTCGGCCTGGGCCTGTGGACTTCCCTCGGGCCGGGGCCGGGATTGTTTCCCTTTGCCATGGGCGCCGTGCTTGCCGCGATGGCGGTCATCTGGCTGATCCAGGAGTTTCGCCGCCCCAGTGATACAGCAGAAGGAATGGACCGGGGACTGGTGGTCGCCGTTGTCGTGAGCCTGGCGATCCTCGCCGCTGCGATGGACCTGCTGGGGTTCCAGCTGAGCATGTTCCTGTTTCTGATGTTCCACCTGAAGCTGCGCAGCGGCAGGTCGTGGGTCTCCTCGTTGATCATCGCCCTGGCCGGAAGCGTCGGCGCGTTCTACGCCTTCAACTATGGCCTGAACGTTTCGCTGCCGGTCTCTGCCTTCCCCCTGCTGAACACGATCGGATTCTAGACGTGGATATTTTCAACGAACTGCTTGGCGGCTTCGCCGCCGCCATGACGTGGCAGAACCTCCTGTTCGCCTTCCTTGGCTGCCTGCTGGGCACCATCATCGGCGTTCTGCCCGGCATCGGTCCGGTCGCCGGTGTTGCTCTGCTGATACCCCTGACACTGAACCTGGACGCGACCGGCGCGATCATCATGCTGTGTGCCATCTTCTACGGCACCGCCTATGGGGGAACGATCACCAGCGTCCTGCTGAACACTCCCGGTGAAGCGGCCTCGGCCATCACCACCATCGACGGCTACGCCATGACGAAACTGGGCAAAGCAGGTGCGGCATTGACCATCGCCGCCGTCGGGTCCTTTGTGGGGGGAACCATAGCGACGATCGGGCTGGTCGCCGCGGCCAAGCCGCTTGGCGAACTGGGTCTGCTCGTCGGACCACCGGAATTCTTCGCCCTGATGGTGGTAGGCATATCCCTGCTCGTCGCCCTGGCCGGAAAATCCATGGTCAAGGCCGTCATCTCCGGCGCCTTGGGACTGCTGATTGCCATGGTCGGCATTGACCCCGTTGCCGGCGCCCCGCGTTTCACCTTCGGAATGGACCGGCTCCTGGACGGTGTCAGCTTCGTCGCCGTGATCGTTGGTGTCTTCGGACTCTCGGAATTGCTGTCCTATCGAAAAGGGACCCAGACGCCCACAGTCCACGCCCCGAACCTTCGTTCGCTCATGCCCACGGGCGGGGAATGGCGCCGGAGCGCGCCAGCCATGGCCCGCGGTACCGGCATCGGCTTCGGCTTGGGCCTCATACCCGGCATGACCGGTTCTGTTTCATCGCTCTTGGCTTACGGCGCCGAGAAGAAGTTTTCCCGGCACCGTAATGAACTCGGCAAGGGCGCCATCGAGGGCGTTGCGGCTCCCGAAACGGCCAACAACTCCCACGCGAACGCTGCACTGATCCCTTTATTCACCCTCGGCATCCCGGCTTCCCCCACGATCGCTGTCCTGATGGGAGCCTTCCTCCAGCAGGGCCTGACCCCAGGCCCGACCCTGTTCACGGAAAACTCGGAAATCGCGTGGGCGATCATTGCCAGCCTGTTCATCGGAAACTTGATGCTGCTGGTGCTGAATGTGCCGTTGGTCGGGCTGTGGACCTCCATCCTCCGGGTACCGTATTCAATCCTGACCGCCCTGATCCTGCTCTTCATGGTCATCGGCGCCTACACGATCAACTTCAGTGTCTTTGACGTCTTCGTCATGATCGGCTTCGGACTTCTCGGACTCGCACTGCGACACCTGGACATCCCCCTCGCCCCGATGGTGCTCACGTTGGTCCTCGGACCCCTCATGGAACGTTCACTGCGGGAATCGCTCGAGATTTCCCAGGGTGACTTCGGCATCTTCGTCAACCGCCCCATCTCCGCAGTCCTCATCGGACTCGGACTCCTCATCGTCTTCAGCCCGCTGCTCAAACTCCGCAAACCCAAGGCGCTGAACGAAGACCCCGAAACCTAAACCACCCCCTCACCGCCTCATTTCCTCAAACAAACACGAAATACACACCCTTCAAAGGAGAAGTACCATGACCATCCGCCCCCGTCTCGCCGCTGCGTTCGCGGCAGCAACCCTCATCGCCGTCACCGGCTGCGGTGCCAACGCCGGCTCCCCGAACGCCGCCGCCGCCGACGACTTCCCGAAGAAGGGAAAGTCCATCGAAATCATCGTCGCGTTCTCCTCCGGCGGAGCAGTCGACACAGCCGCCAGGCTGATCCAGCCGGTATTGGAGAAGGAACTCGGCACCAACGTCGAGGTCATCAACAAGCCCGGTGCCGGCGGGCAGATCGGCTACACCCAGCTGACCAGCGCCAAACCCGATGGCTACACCATCGGCGCAACCGGTTCCCCCTCCGTTGTCGTCTCACCCCTGGATCCTGCACGCGGAGCCAAATACACCCGGGCCAGCTTCCAGCCCCTCGGCCGGCAGGTCATTGACCCCACCGTCATCGCCGTCCAGCCGGACAGCCCGTACCAGACGCTGAAAGACCTCCTGGACGCGGCCAAGGCAAAACCAAAGTCCATGACCGCCTCCACCACTGGCCTGCAGACCGGCGAGCACTTCGCCATGACCCAGATCCAGGAAGCGACGGGCTCCCAGTTCGCCCCGGTCCACTTCTCTGAAGGCGCGTCCCAGGCCACCACCGCGTTCCTGGGCAGGCACGTGGACATCCTGGTAGCCAATGTCAGCGATGTGACTGACCTGACCAAGCAGGGCAAAGCACGCGTCCTGGGGGTCATGTCTGAAGAGCGCGCACCCTCCCTGCCGGACGTACCCACGTTCAAGGAATCAGGCTACGACCTGGTGGCAGGAACGGCCCGCGGTTACTCCGCCCCGGCCGGCCTGCCCGACGCCGTCGCCACAAAGCTCGAAGCAGCCATCCAGAAGGCCATCGAAGACCCGGCCGTCGTCCAGAAGATGGAGGACTTGGGCCTGCAGACCAGCTACCTCAACGGTGACGACTACGAGCAGTTCTGGGCCGCACAGGAAGAGGACTTCAAGAAGGTTCTCCCGCTGGTCCAAAAGAAAGACTGACCCTCCTCCACGCCCGTCCCACCGAAAGAAACCCTCATGACAACCCCAGCCCTCGACACCACCGTCGCTGACTTCCCCCGCCCCGACAGGGACGTTGTAGCACGGCTCGCCAAGCTTCCGGCCGCCAACATCGGTGATGCCATGGACCGGCTCGGCGTAGCCCACTCTGCGATTCAGGCGATCTGGCCAGGTGCCCGCCTCGCCGGACCGGCCTTCACCGTCTGGACCCGCCCGGGCGACAACCAGGGCATCCACCAGGCTCTGGGGTTGGCCCGCCCCGGCGACGTCATCGTCGTGGCCGGCGGCGCAGATGAGTCAAGGGCTCTTCTGGGGGAGCTCATCGGTGAACGCGCCATCAACCTCGGCATCGCCGGCTTCGCCCTTGACGGGGCCGCCCGCGATGCCGAGGCCCTGGCCGAAATTGGGATGCCGGTCTTCGCCCGGGCAACCACACCTGCCGGTCCCTACAAGAACGGCCCCTCGCGCCTCGGAATACCCATCGCCTTCGGCGGCGTTCCTGTCCTGCCGGGCGACGTCATCATCGGCGACTCCGACGGTGTCGTCGTCATTCCCCGCGCACAGGCCGCCGCAGTCGCCGAAGCGGCCGAGACCGTTTTCGAAGACGAAACCAACCGCCGCCAAACCATTGTCGCGGCCCGCGGCTAAGCAAGAAAGATCCAAGAATCATGACAGCATGCACCGTCATTGGCCTCGGCGAAGCCGGAGCAACCTACGCCGCCGCCCTCACCGCCGCCGGCCACAAAGTCACCGGGTTTGATCCTGTAGCCCCGACCACTCCGGCCGGGGTCACCCGCGCCGCGACGGCCGCCGAAGCCTGCGGGGGAGCCGATCTCGTCCTCGTGATGACGGGGGCGGCCGCTGCCCGAAGCGTAGCCCAGGAGTGCCTGCCCGTCCTCTCGGCCGGTAGCTGCTACGCGGACTTCACTTCATCTTCCCCGGAGGTCATGCGAGAACTGGGCCAGCTTCCCAGCAAGGCGGACTTCGCCGACGTCGCTATCCTCGGACCGGTAGCGGCGCTGGGCGAAAAAACACCGCTCATGGTCTCGGGTCCCGGGGCGCAGGCTGTCGCGGACCTGCTGCGCCCGCTGGGCGTGGAAGTCGCAATCGCCGAAGGGGAACCCGGCGCTGCCATGGCCCACAAGCTCCTTCGCAGCGTCCTGATGAAAGGCCTGGCAGCAGTGGTCGTCGAAGCCGTCACCGCCGGCAAAGCCGCAGGACTCGAGGACTGGATCCGGGGCCAGATCGCAAAGCAGCTCGCCGGCGATGGACAGGCAGTCATCGACAGGTTCCTCACCGGTACCGCCAAGCATGCCCTGCGCCGCTCCAAGGAAATGCAGGAAACCGCGAACTACCTTTCCGAGCTCGGCGTACCGGTGGAAATGACGGCCGCATCTGCCGCCGTCCATGCCCGCCTTGCCGCGGCGGAATCGGCGCCGGTCTTGCGCTGACCCCTGGGTCGGAAAGAATCAATGAAGTCAGAAGTTTCTGCCAACCGCGCGGGAATCGGCTTTACAACGTCAGGAGCAGGGCAATGATCGGCATCTGGGCACTGGGAGCCTATCTGGCGGTTATCCTGCTGTGGACGACTGTGATCAAGCGCAGCGTTGGGGAGGCCATGATCCTCGGGTTCCTGACAGTGCTCCCCTTTACCGGTGCCGCAGCGGGACAGGTCGGGTGGGCAGCACTGTCCGCGGCCATCACCGATGAAATCGTTTATGCGACCATGGCTTTCGTCTTTATGGGATACCTGCTGGACAAGGCCGGTGTGCTGGACAGACTCATTGATCTGCTGAATTCCCTGATCGGCGGAGTCAAAGGCGGACCCGCCTGGGTCTCAACCGTGGCGTCGGCAGGTCTCGGCGGGGTAGTCCACAACCAGGCCGCGATCGCCGCGACGGTTGGGTCCGTCACCATCCCCTGGATGGAAAAATCCAAACTCGACAAGCCTTCCGCAGCCACCCTGGTAGCCGGCAATGCGGGCATGGGAATCACGTTCCCTTTCAGCGCCTCGATGTTCGTTCTTGTCGGCTCCGCCACCGTCGGTCCGCTGCTGGACATCAACGCGCTCGTCCTGCCCCTGCTGTTCGGTGGTCTGTGGTGCTTCCTGCACCGGCTGATTGTTACTTGGCTGTTGGTCCGCAAAAGCGGCATGACCCCGCTGGACGCTGCCCACCGGTTGCCCGTGCGGGCGGCGTTCGGCAGGGGCTGGGCGACCATGCTCCTGTTTGTCGTCGTAGCGATCCCGCTGGTCATCACCTCCGGCGCTATTGCTGCTGCACTGTCGGACTGGACCGGCGAAGACGTTACTAAAGCTGTCAGTGTCATCGTCTGGATCCCGGTAGTCCTGATCATCACCGGAGCGCTCGTTGGCAGAAAGACGCTCCCCAGGGCCGGCCGTGCCTGGTGGGAGTTGCTGCGGCATTCCGCACCGCGTTTCGGGATCGTGGGCATCACTGTCCTGTTCGCCTTCGCCGGAGCCAACGCCCTCGCCGCCACCGGCCTGCCCAAACAAATGACCACACTGCTGAACGGCATGAACCTGCCCCTGTGGATTTTGGCGGTCCTGATCGGCCTGATCATCATTGCCGTTGCCGCGCCTCTTTCTGCGACGGCGACCATGGCCGCCGTCGGAACCGTAGGAGTGGCCACCCTCGTGGCCGCGGGAGTGCCGGTAACCACCGCAGCAGTGGCGGTCCTGGTCTTCTCCTCCTGCGAAGCCGCGGTTCCGCCAGGAGGCGCCCCGCTGTATGTGGCATGCGGTATCGCCGACGTAGACCCCTTCAAGACCTTTGCACGGCTCCTCACGCATTACGCCCTGCCCCTGCTGGGCATCGGCGTCCTGATCATCCTCGGCGTCCTGCCGATCTAAAGGAAACAAGATGCACAACATCCGAAGAATCATCGAGGTCATCTTCATCCTGACCCTGGCCGCGCTCCTCCTGGGCGGAGTCGTATTCGTATCCGGGCAGGCTGTCGCGCTGATCGCCGGGCAGGGCCAGTGGCTTGAATTCTTCAACGAGTTCATCAAGACACCCATCTGCATCGCGTCCTCAGTGTGCGCGGTCGCGGGATTCCTGCTCAGCTACAAACACCAACAACAGGACACGGCGGCGGAGGAAGCGGCAACATCGCGATGACGGACACCAGGGACGGGACAACTTACCCCACCTACGCCGAACTCCAACAGCGGGAAGGGAAACTTGCGGGCACCTCGTGGGGACTTTTCCCGGAACCCGGCCGGGGGACGCCGTCCTTCATCGGGCCGGACACAGTGATGCGCGCCAGGGACTGCATCAGGACCGGCACCGTGTTCGGCCTGGACTACCCGGCAGATGCCTTCGATCCGGGCATGTCCCTCAAACGCAGGGCGCCCCGGCACACCATCTATTCCTCCCACCCCGCCCACCGGGACGACTACCTGGACGGGTACTACCTCCAGGGATCCACCCAGATTGACGGGCTCCGGCACCGCAGGGCGGACGACGCCGGCTTCTACAACGGCACCCCGGATGACCGGATCATTGAAGGAACGCCGGACCTCGGCGTCCAGGAATGGGCAGAACACCCTATCGCCGGCCGCGGCATTCTCGTGGACCTGGCAGGATACCGGGACCGCCTCGGCGAACCCATCAACCATGCGGACGGCGAACCCCTCGGCCTGGAGCTGGTCCAGCAAACGCTGGCATCCCAGTCCCTCACGCTCCAGCCGGGCGATATCCTCATGCTCCACACAGGATGGTGCGAATGGTTCCTTGGCCTGGCGCCGGACGAGAAGCAACGGATCCGCGACAGCCGGAAGGCGACAGGCATCGCCCAGGCCCAGGGCTTCGTCGGCTGGGCGTGGGACAACCGCTTCGCCGTCATCGCCGCGGACAACTTCGCGTTCGAATGCCTCCCCGCCGTCCAAGGCAGTCCGTTTCGGGAATCCGCACCGAACGACGACGGCATGATGCACCAACAACTTCTCGCTAAACTCGGCATGCCCCTGGGTGAACTTTGGAAACTCGGCCCCCTGGCCCGCCACATGAGGGGCACCGGCAGATGGGACGCCTTCATCAGCATCAAGCCGCTAAACATCACCGGAGGCACGGGGTCCCCGGCCAACGCCACCGCAATCACATGAACGGGGACGACCGCTACTGATCGTCGTGACCGACGACCGTTCCCAGCCTTCGGTCGTAAACTGACCTTCGCATCACCTCCCGGTGATCCAAGGACCAGGAGCCGCCCATTGCTCTGGAAACTGCTTGTTGAATACCTGCGGCCGCACCGCATGCTGCTGGCCGTCGTCGTGGTGTTCCAGCTGGCACAGTCCATCGCGTCGCTGTACCTGCCCACCCTGAACGCGGACATCATCGACGAAGGCGTGGCCAAGGGCGATACCAGGGTCATCCTGAGCCTCGGCGCCCTGATGCTCGGGATCACGCTGCTGCAGATCGCCTGCGCCATCATCGCCGTCTACTTCGCGGCGAAGGCCGCCATGGGCGTGGGCCGGGACCTCCGGAGTGCCATCTTCACAAGGGTGGGGGAGTTCTCCGAGCAGGAGGTGACCAAGTTCGGCGCACCCAGCCTCATCACGCGGTCCACCAACGACGTCCAGCAGGTCCAGCAGTTGGTCCTCATGTCCGCCACCATGCTGGTCACCGCGCCCATGCTCAGCATCGGCGGCGTGATCATGGCCATCCGGCAGGACGTGGAACTGTCCTGGCTGATCGCCGTCGCCGTCCCGGTGCTGCTTCTCGCCGTCGGCCTCATCACCATCCGGATGGTGCCGCTGTTCCGGAAGATGCAGAAACGGATCGATACCGTGAACCGCGTCCTCCGCGAACAGCTCACCGGCATCCGCGTGGTCCGCGCCTTCGTCCGTGAGGACATCGAGACCGCACGCTTCGCCACCGCCAACGAGGACGTCACGGACACCGCCCTGCGCGCGGGCCGGCTGATGGCGCTCGCGTTCCCCGTGGTGATGCTGGTCCTGAACGTCTCCAGCGTGGCCGTGATCTGGTTCGGCGCGTTCCGCATCCAGGACGGCTCCATGCAGGTGGGCACCCTGATCGCCTTCCTCAGCTACCTGATCCAGATCCTGATGTCCGTCATGATGGCCACGTTCATGGCCGTGATGATCCCGCGCGCTGCCGTCTCGGGCGACCGGATCGGGGAGGTGCTGCGCACGGAGTCAAGCGTCCGCCCGCCGCAGCACCCGGTCACCACCAGGGTGCGGAACGGCGGGCTGGAAATGCGCGACGTCGGATTCGCCTACCCGGGTGCCGACCTGCCGGTCCTCGCCGGGATCAGCTTCACCGCCGCAGCGGGGCAGACGACGGCGATCATCGGCAGCACCGGCTCGGGCAAGACCACCCTGGTGAACCTCATGCCGCGGCTGTTCGACGCCACCACCGGCTCGGTGCGGATCGACGGCGTGGACGTGCGCGAGCTGCACCCGGACCTGCTCTGGGGGCACATCGGCCTGGTCCCGCAGCGTCCCTACCTGTTCAGCGGCACCGTCCGCAGCAACCTGCTCTACGGCAAACCGGACGCCACCGAGGACGAGCTCTGGGAGGCGCTGGAAATCGCCCAGGCCAGGGACTTTGTGGAGCGGATGGACGGGGGCCTGGACGCGCCCATCAGCCAGGGCGGCACCAATGTCTCCGGCGGGCAGCGGCAGCGGCTGGCCATCGCCCGGGCTCTGGTGAAGCGGCCCGAGCTGTACATCTTCGATGACTCGTTCTCGTCGCTGGACACCGGCACCGACGCCCGGCTCCGGCAGGCCCTCAAGCGCAGCACCGCCGGCGCCACGCTGGTGATCATCGCCCAGCGCGTCTCCAGCATCGTGGACGCGGACCAGATCTTAGTGCTCGACGACGGCAGGATCGTTGGGCGCGGAACGCACAGTGAGCTGCTGGAGACGTCCGAGACGTACCGCGAGATCGTCTCCTCCCAGCTGGCGGCGGAGGAGACGGTATGAGCCCGGAACCCACTCAGGCACCCGGCACCAAGGCCGCGCCCGCCTCCGCAAGCGGAGGCGCCGACGTCGTACGCATTCCGCGTCCGGCAGGCGGACCGGGACGCGGCGGGCCCTTCGCGGGGATGAACGTCCCGGCGGAGAAGGCGATGAACTTCTGGCCGTCGGCCAAGCGGCTGCTGGGGACGCTGCGGCCGGAGCGGGCATGGCTGCTGCTGGTGTTCGTGACGGCGGTGGCCGGCGTGGCGCTGTCCGTGATCGGGCCGCGGCTGCTGGGGGAGGGCACCAACCTGATCTTCGCCGGCGTCGTCTCCCGCGAGCTGCCGGCCGGGGCCAGCAAGGAGCAGGTGGTCGCGCAGCTGCGGGCATCCGGGGAGGGGCAGCGCGCGGACATGCTCACCGCGATGGACCTGGTGCCGGGGCAGGGGATCGACTTTGCCGCGCTGGGCAGCGTGCTGACGTGGGCGCTGGTGTTGTATGTGCTGTCGTCGGCGTTCATGTGGGTGCAGGCGTATGTGCTGAACGGGGTGGTGCAGCGGACGGTGTTCGGGCTGCGCGGGGAGATCGAGGTGAAGATCCACCGGCTGCCGCTGCGGTACTTCGACTCGATCCAGCGCGGCGAGCTGCTGAGCCGGGTCACGAACGACGTGGACAACATCTCGCAGAGCCTGCAGCAGACCATCAGCCAGGCGGTCACATCCGTGCTGACGGTGCTGGGCGTGCTGGTGATGATGGTGATCCTCTCGCCCACGCTGGCGCTGATCGCGCTGGTGACCATTCCGCTGACCCTGGGGATCACGGCGCTGATCGCGAAGCGCTCGCAGAAGCTGTTTGTGGCGCAGTGGAAGCACACGGGGGAGCTGAACGGGCAGATCGAGGAGACGTACACCGGGCATGCGCTGGTGAAGGTGTTCGGCCGGCAACAGGAGGTGGGGGAGCGGTTCCGGCAGAAGAACGCGGAGCTGTATTCCGCCAGTTTCGGGGCGCAGTTCATCTCCGGGCTGATCATGCCGGCCATGACGTTCATCGGGAACCTGGTGTACGTGGGGATCGCCGTGGTGGGCGGCCTGCAGGTGGCGTCCGGGGCGATGCAGCTGGGCGATGTGCAGGCGTTCATCCAGTACTCGCGGCAGTTCACCATGCCGCTGGCGCAGCTGGGATCCATGGCGAACGTCCTGCAGTCCGGGGTGGCCTCCGCCGAGCGGGTCTTTGAGCTACTGGACGAAGAGGAGGAATCGGTTGAGCCTCCCGCTTCTGCTTCGCCGGTGTTCGGGCGCGGGCGGCTGGTGTTCGAGGACGTGTCCTTCTCGTACTCGCCGGACAAGCCGCTGATTGCGGGGCTATCCCTGGTGGCGGAGCCGGGCCAGACGGTGGCGATCGTGGGGCCCACCGGGGCGGGCAAGACCACACTGGTGAACCTGATGATGCGGTTCTACGAGCTGGACGCGGGGCGGATAACGCTCGACGGCGTGGACGTCACCTCGGTGCCGCGGCGCGAGCTGCGCTCGCGGATGGGGATGGTGCTGCAGGATACGTGGCTGTTCGGCGGGACCATCCGCGACAACATCGCGTATGGGCGGCCTTCTGCTACCGAGGACGAGATCCTCGAAGCCGCCCGGGCGACGTACGTGGACCGGTTCGTGCGCTCACTGCCCGATGGGTATGACACGGTGCTGGATGACGAGGGCGCGAATGTGTCCGCGGGGGAGAAGCAGCTGCTGACTATCGCGCGGGCGTTCCTGGCCCGGCCGTCGGTGCTGATCCTGGATGAGGCGACATCGTCAGTGGACACCCGGACCGAGGTGCTGGTGCAGAAGGCGATGAGTGCGCTGCGGAGTGACCGGACTTCCTTTGTGATTGCGCACCGCCTGTCCACGATCCGCGACGCCGACCTCATCCTGGTGATGGAGGCCGGCCAAATCGTCGAGCAGGGGACGCATGCTTCGCTGCTGACCGCAGGCGGGGCGTATGCGAGGCTGTATGAGGCGCAGTTCGCGGCTCCTGCGGCGGAGGTCTAGGGGATCGCCTCCTAAGGCCGTGTACTTTTGGCGGCCATCTACTGCCTAGGGCCTACTGGATAGAGAGACACTGAGGCCCCAATGAACTCGAAGAACTGCTATCGCCGCCTCGCGAACGCCGTATGATGGATAATCGCCATCTCCACGTAAGGGCATCGGAACGAGTGAGGATATACGGACGGCATGTCTCCGCACGAAGCCGACAGTCGGTTGACTCCTTCGACCATACGAACCGTAGGTCAAGCCATCCATGAGGTAGCTCTGACCGACGCGCTCAGGCTGTCTTCCGAGCGACTTCTCCCGCCAGGGCCTGGACGGAGTGCGGTCGTTATTCCGGAGGCGTCCATCGGACGGGGGCGTCCGGATGTTCTTGTCGTAGTCGTATCCATGACGACTCTGAAGGCCTATCTGAGTTCCGGACTTCGGGTTGAAACGTTGACACACGCTCGAGCACTCGTAGCCGGGGCATCCTCCTCGGCGCCACTGGGCGGAAATTCGCTGAAGAATGCCGGAGGAGTGTGGACTGAGGCTGAGGTGCGGCGGTACTCAAAATCGGTCTTCGATTCGCTTGCAGTTGAGGCGAAGATGAAGGACTGGAAACAAGCTATAAGACAGGCTAGCCGTTTCAGGCACTTGGCCCACCGTGCGGCGATCATGCTTCCGGACGGTGTTTTATTGAATCGCGTTGAACCCTACCTTGACACGTACGATCTTGGCTTTATCGGGCTCACTAGAAGTCGCCCCGCGTGGTGCGTCTCGGCTGGTAAGAGCGAGCTACGCCCTGGCAACGCTCTATGGCTCCTCGAGTTAGCCGCGCGTCAGACCCGAACCACCTAGATGCCCTCAGCTTCCCTGAATGTTTCTACGGCGCGCGCTAGTACGCGAAGTTTATTTACATAGGAACGTTCAAATACAAGATTTTGTTTGGAAAGCGTCTCGAACAGCTGGAGGCTCGAACTAATCCAACTTTGTACGGTGTCGAGCCGAAGCGGAACGCTGAGCGTGGCAAGTTCGGTGACGAGGCCAGCAACGCTAACCATGTGGTGTTTCTGCGCGATCCCCCGCTTCCAACTTTCCGGATCGTCAATGTAGTTCTGGAAATGCAGGTCGGCCCCAGATCCAGATGGGAGTGCACCCGCGCCCACCGTCGGAATAGCGCTCAGCTCTCCGTCGAGACGAAGGGGGCTGAGGAGTGAATTCACGAATCTCCGGGGAATCGGTTGGGCGCCGCCGGATTTAGGGCGCCATTTATCAACACTAAAACGACGGAGGGAATTGTGCCAACCTGTTGCGCTGCCGGTGGCGCCAGCCGCGATACCCAGCAGACCCTCGATGTCTGAGTAGCCCCAAAGGAGTTCATAATCATTAATCTCCGTGAGCGTATAGATCATGCGCATGGTGTTCGCAAGGCGATCGGCATCCCAACCGATGGCCGGATAAGCTGCTGCGGTTCGGTGATTGGTTAGTAAATAGAATCCTGTCAGGTCAATCGTCGTGATCTCGTCCAACCAATCGTTAATCTGCTCCCAACCGCCGAAGGCCATTTCTTCGAACACAGCAGAGGCGTAGACCTCTCTGCCCGGCCATGCTTCGGCTGCAGCGCGCGCGTACTGGACTCCCAAAGGAGTCCAGATATCGTCAAACGACGATTGGAGGACGGACGGCGCGATGATGGCGTCGATTCCCACTTCGCTATTGGCCAATCCGACGGACGCGATCACACTTTCAACGTCACGAGGTGACTGCGACCAGCGAATAGGGGAGAAATTTAGGCCATGCTCTGCGTGGCATCGGCCGCCGAGGTCCACTCCGGCAGTGTAAAGGTATGTTTGGGGATCGAGGAGAGGGCGGATGCCACGGGCTTTCAGCCTCGCTACCGTAAGCTCCATAGTTCCGGGCTCCTCGTCAGTAGGGCTGAGGACGACAGAGGAGACTGAGGCGAGATCCGCTACGACGTCGATCTTGTCGGATTTCCCGTAACCATGTTGCACGACGAACGTCACAGCGCGGACTCCAGTTCTTTCAGATGGTTTAGTGCATGAGCAACGTTTCTAAACCGCCGATTTTGGCGACCTGCCAAGCACCGGTCTATGACCGTTTGCAGGGCTGAATCGCAGCCATAGGCTGCAAGCTGCCCAGGTTGATGGTTAGTGAGGCGGCGGAAGTAAGTATCAAAGGACATAGTCGCGGATTCCAAGAATGGATGTCGCCCCGTGACAGCCTCGAATAGAACGATCCCAGCCGCAAAGAGGTCTGTGCGGGCATCTATGGACGTTTGACCGCGGGCCATGAATTGTTCCGGTGCCGCGTAGGGGTTCGTCTTGGGAGAGACGGCGCCCGTTTGTGTCAGCGGGTCCAACGACAGGACCTGCGCTATTCCGAGATCCAGAAGTACAAACCCGCCTTCGCCGGTTTGACAGATATTGCCGGGCTTGATATCGCGATGCACAATGCCTGCGGACTCCAAAGAGTGGAGTCCCTCGAGTAGATGGAAAGCGAGATTCGTCGTCTCACGTTTGGACAGCTTTCGGTTGGCCATGACGGCGTCCAAAGAGCCACCCGAATAGTGCGGCTCTCCGTACCATATTTTGACGGAACTGCCTATCAGACGTGTGCTGACTGGCGTGTGTAGTTTGACGATGCGGGGGGAATCGAGTTCAGCCATAACTTGTATTTCGCGAATAAACCGCTGATCCAGCACGACTTCTTCACCTGGTCCCGAATCGCCACTCCCCAGAAGAATTTTAAGCACGAAGGTTTCTTCGCCAGCCGACGCTAAAAAAGCAGCTTTGAAGCTACCTTCACCGAGGCGCGGTGTCGTAATTTTGTACTCCGGAAACGCGGAGACGACGTCGGCATCAAGAAGCGATATTTCAGCTGTCATGTCGAGAAGCTTATCCTAACGAGATGTGTTGATAAGCTCTAAAAATCGCTAACTGTAAAGTTGGGCCTGGCGCTTCAAATATTTTCGTCTAAAGACTAGAGCCACCACTGATTGCCTGTCAGCTTCAAGATTTTTGACCCATGGTTCGGTGGCTGATAAGTACCGTTGCGATTAAATATTCACTAACGCGTCACTCATCTCATCTGTCTTTGGCTGCTGGGGTGAACGTAGGCGCATCTCATTGGAGGACGTGGCACGGTCAAAGTCCATCCAATATCCGGCGAAGTCCACTGGCAACTTCACCGTCAACCGATAGCGGCCCTCCGACAAGGGTTGAATATCGACGAGCTTTTCATCTATCGAGGACGTGGTGCCTACAGGACGGTTAAAACTGGCCAGAGGGTCTATCCCTTGTGCGTGGTTTATTGCATTTGCTATTCGCTCGACCGCCGCACCCAACAGGTGCTCGACTTCGCCACGGGGATCTAGCTCGAACGCGCACCAGTCGCTGACGGCGTCGATTTCCCCAACTACAGCCGCGGCAATATCGGGTTCTGCCTTTCCCTTTTCTATCCCCAGGACATCTTCCAGTGTTCCTTGAGGATGGAGCCATAGACCTTCAGCTCTCCACACCTCCAGTATCTTGTCACGGCGGCTCATTGGCGCGCTTCCCGCGGGATCAAGGTCGGCAAGCCATCTCGCCCGGCTTCGTTCATCCTTCTTCACCGATGCGCGGTCGGCTGCCTCTATCAACGGTCTGAGAGCAGTGTGGGTGGCAGGGGGATCGGCATATAGTTCATCGCGATATCTTCTTTGCAGCTCCGCGCTTCGGTCGATTGTTTTCTGCACGTCACTCGAGAAAATTGCATCCAGGTCGGCTACGGCCCGCACATCGAGACCCAAGCTTCTACTGATCGCAAACCAGAGCGCGACGGCGTTGCTTGATCCACATGGGACAAATTCGGTCTGTGCGACGACCGCAGGGTCTTTGGTGCGAGCCAGCGCGGTACTCAATGCGCGTACATCATGGGGTCCTTCGACCAATACCGGACGTGGTGCAAATACCAACTGACTGATCAGACGGTTGTTGACCGTTAGCCCTGCGGTTACTCGTGTTGCCTGCGCTTCTTCGAAGTGTGAGGATATTTTCGATGGTCTTCTGTTCACGTCGAAGAACCAAATTGAAGACAGCTCTGAAGCGTTCGACGGCGCCAAAACAGAAGGCTCGTGCGTCACGATCAGGGCACGGCGCCCACTGGCTTCACATTCGCGCATAAGCTCAGAAACCCACAGTCGGGCCATGGAGGGATGAAGGTGTAGCTCGGGCTCATCAACTACTAGAAGTTGCCAGTCGCTTCTATAAACCGCCGTGAGCAGGACTATGAGTTCGCGGAGTCCATGCCCCTCATCTCGAAAAAGAGAGTACTCGACGTTGCCAACCCGTACGAACGGGTCTAAGTACCCGGACGTTTCTCGTAGCTCGATGACACGCCCCAAAGCACGTCTCAAGAATGCGGCGACTCTGAGGGCGACGTCAGGCTGTTTGCGCAAGACAAGCATTTGCTCGGTTGCCATTCCGTGTAACCGGGATTGCTGCTCATAGTGGCTTGCATTCCTGTCGTCGAGGGCGACCCCCCTCGCTTCGTTTATTGTCGCCCCCGTCGGGGTTGAATTAACGGACATTACCCCTAGCAGGCGATCCGTGGAGAGATAGAGACTACTTGTATCCTTCTGGGCGATCAGTTTGGCTGCCTTGGACTTTCCGCTGCCATTGCGCCCCACAAAGTACGTGACCGGGGCTTCCCAGTCGTCTATGCGAATGTAGAGCTCACCTTGGTTGCTTGCCGTCGCAGGAAAAATTTCGGCTGTCAGTAGTTCCACGGGCGCTATAGGCATGTCGTAAATATACTGTTTGTCAGTTGGACTCACTCGCTTTGAGTAACGCGGCGGTACGTTGCGCGATGCTCCGCGCAATATTCGCATTGGTCTTTCTCGCGCCCACTAGCTCAAGTTGCCTGCGGAGCAGTTCCCTGGATCTGCGGCCTTCATGCCTTGGCTGCGTGGGCACGACTAGGGTCGCACTCGCACTTGGACGACGTCGGCCACGAAGGCCCAAGCAAGGCGCCCACCCGCCGTCGTAGTACATGGACACACAGCGCAGCGCAGGCCCCGCCCGTAACCTGTTTAGATGCCCCGTTTCGCGCTTGATATCGAGTCCGTTCCCCGTCCTGCCCGCGCGCAGGAACTCCTGGACGCGGTGAACCACAGTGTGGTCATTGCCGACGGCGCCATGGGCACCATGCTGCAGGGACGGGACCTCACGCTCGAAACAGACTTCCAGGGACTCGAAGGCTGCAACGAGATCCTCAACGACACCCGGCCGGACGTCATCGCGGACATCCACGACGCGTACTTCGCACTGGCATCGACGCCGTGGAAACCAACACGTTGGGCGCTAACTGCTCCAACCTCTCCGACTACGGCATCGATGACCGCATCGAGGAACTGGCGCGAAAGGGCGCCAGGATCGCCCGCGAACGCGCCGGAGCCGCGGAAGCAACAGACGGCCGGATGCGCTGGGTCCTCGGCTCCATGGGCCCGGGCACCAAGCTCCCCAGCCTCGGCCACACCAGCTACGACTACCTCAAGCAGACCTTCGCCCTGCAGGCCGAGGGCCTCATCGACGGCGGCGCGGACGCGTTCCTCATCGAAACCAGCCAGGACCTCCTGCAGACCAAAGCCGCGGTCAACGGCTGTAAACAGGCCATCGTCTCCCGCGGCGTCCGCCTCCCCATCTTCGTCGAGGTAACCGTCGAGACCACCGGCACGATGCTCATGGGCTCCGAAATCGGCGCCGCGGTCCGGTGCCAGGCGGACGCGCACCCCGACATCCCCGGAAGCCCCGCCCTGACCGACGTCTGACAAACGAAAGCGGACGACGGTGGGAGGTCCCGCCGTCGTCCGCTCAGCGCTGCCAACGTCAAGACAACGCTGAACGCGGCAGCTGTGCGGCACAGTTCATCTGCCGGTCATGGGCGGTTCGATTTGAGTCCACAGGGTTTCGAGAGCGTAGGTGGAGAAACCTGCACAGGCCGGTTTGGAAACAGAAAGAGGCTATTCATGCGCCGTAAAGAACGCGGGCTAGGCATTGTCACGGGATTGGCCGTTATCGCCACCCTCAGTGGGCTAATCGCACCGGCCGCGCAGGCCGCCCAGAGCACGTTCCCGGACAAGGGTGCTTCAAGCGTCCAGGTCATCGCCCACAGGGGTTCGAGCGGGGCAGCCCCGGAGAACACCATCGCCTCCGTGGAGCTCGCACTGAAGCACGGCTCAGACGTGGTGGAGAACGATATCCAGCGCACCGCCGACGGCGCCCTGGTAGTCGTTCACGACCTCACGCTGGCCCGCACCACCGACGTCGAGCAGGTCTTCCCCGACCGGGCGCCGTGGAACGTCCGCGACTTCACCCTCGCCGAGATCAAGCAGCTCGACGCCGGCTCATGGTTCGCGCCCGAGTTCGCCGGTCAGCGGGTGCCGACCCTCGCAGAATGGGCGCAGGCAGTGGGCCAAAAGGCCGGCATGCTGCTGGAGGTCAAGTCACCCGAGCTCTACCCGGGCATCGAGTCCGATGTTGACCGGGAACTGCGGGCCCTTCCCGAATTCATTTACGCCCAGCGGCACGGCCGGCTGATGATGCAGTCCTTCAACCATCTGTGGCTGCGCGCCTTCGACACGCTCGCGGTGGACGTACCGGTGGGCCTGCTCTTCGGCGGCGCGCCAACCGAGGCGCAGCTCGCCGATGCCGCCACCTGGGCAGAGGCCGCCAACCCGGCCCTCGGCAACATGACTCAGGGCACCGTGGAAATGATCCACCGTTACCGACTGAAGACCTACACCTGGACCGTGAACGGCGGCCAGGACATGCGCCGCGCCATCAACTGGGGCGTTGACGGGGTTATCACCAACTACCCCCAGGTGCTGCGCGACATCCTCTAGGAGACCGCGTAGTTGAACCTTCCTGGATTGGCCGCTTGCCCGGTCACTCTGACCACAGGTCATAAAGCAGCCGGAGCACCTTTTCCGGCTGCTCGAGGTTGGCGAAGTGGCCGCAATGCTGGATCGCCACAGCCCGGACAACCGGTGCTGTGGCGGGTGCTGTGGCGGCCAGCCGGTCCAGGTCGGATGACGGTGTGAACACGTCGCTTTCCCCGCGCGTCGCCAGCACGGCGCAGCGGATGCCGCGCCAGCGGTCAAAGTCGTAGTGCGCCACTGCCCTGGCAGCCGCGGAGAAACCGGCCGGACGGACGTCATGCCCGAGCCTGCGGATCACCCCGGCGGAGATGCCCCGGGGATCTGCGAAGAAGGGCGCCATCAGCAGTTTCATCAGGGGTGTGGCGCCGACCGCGCCGACCAGTGCCGGCGCTGCTGGACCCAGAGCCGCCAGCGTGCGCATGATCAGCATCATGCCCACAAATGCCGGGAACCGGGGGAGGCTGCGCAGTGGCTCGCGGGCGGCCTCAGACACGGCGAACGTCGTGGGCGAAATGGCCGCGGCGCTGGCAGTCTGCTCCGGCCATGCCGCGGCAATATGCAGAGCCAGGAAGCCTCCCATGGAGTGGCCCACGAGGTTCCACCGGGTGTAGTTGAGCGAGTTCAGGACGTCGGTTACGGCGTGCCCCATCGCCTCGATGCTGAGGTGTTCCAGCCGGGCTTTCCCCCGTGGATTCGCCCCAGCCCGGTAGATCAATGAGGACACGATCACGGGGCGATGCTTCGGAAAGCAGCGGCCGGAAGCTGGTCCAGGATCCTGCGGCGCCGTGCAAGTACACCTCCGGTGCGGCGGTCGTTGGAGACCCGTTTCCGAAGCCCTGCTGGACACGAACGATACAGGGGCCGAGCTCTGTTGGAATGGTGTGCCGCCGCAGCGTGGCCGCCCACGCCGCGGACTCCTGCCGAACGCCCAATGTCCGCCTTCCGTTGCTGATATCTACTACGGATTCGGAGCCGCGGCGTGACCGGACCGGACCTTGCGGCGTCCGCGGCCCACGGCAACGACGCTCCAGTCCGGCCCGGTCACGCCCGCGAGCCCGGCCGCCCGCCGTCGTAGCACTCAGACATACAGCGCCGCCCTGCAAGCCCCCGCCCGTACCCTGAATAAATGCCCCGTTTTGCGCTCGACATCGAATCCGTGCCCCGCCCTGCCCGCGCGCAGGAACTCCTGGACGCCGTGAACCACAGCGTGGTTATTGCCGACGGCGCCATGGGCACCATGCTGCAGGGCCGGGACCTCACCCTCGAAACAGACTTCCAGGGACTGGAGGGCTGCAACGAGATCCTCAACGACACCCGGCCGGACGTCATCGCCGACATCCACGACGCCTACTTCGCCACCGGCATCGACGCCGTGGAAACCAACACCTTCGGCGCCAACTGGTCCAACCTCTCCGACTACGGCATCGATGACCGGATCGAAGAACTTGCCAGAAAGGGCGCCAAGATCGCCCGCGAACGCGCCGAAGCCGCCGAAGCAACAGACGGGCGGATGCGCTGGGTCCTCGGCTCCATGGGCCCGGGCACCAAGCTCCCCAGCCTCGGCCACACCAGCTACGACTACCTCAAGCAGACCTTCGCCCTGCAGGCCGAGGGCCTCATCGACGGCGGCGCGGACGCGTTCCTCATCGAAACCAGCCAGGACCTCCTGCAAACCAAAGCCGCGGTCAACGGCTGCAAGCAGGCCATCGTCTCCCGCGGCGTCCGCCTCCCCATCTTCGTCGAGGTGACAGTCGAAACCACCGGAACCATGCTGATGGGCTCCGAAATCGGCGCCGCGCTCACCGCCCTCGAGCCGCTCGGCGTCGACGCCATCGGCCTGAACTGCGCCACCGGCCCGGACGAGATGAGCGAGCACCTCCGCCACCTCTCCAAGCAGTCCTCCGTCGCCATCGCCTGCATGCCCAACGCCGGCCTGCCCGTCCTCGGCGCCAACGGCGCGCACTACCCGCTCTCACCCACCGAGCTCGCCACCGCGCACGAGCAGTTCGTCCGCGAGTTCGGCCTGGGCCTGGTGGGCGGCTGCTGCGGTACGACGCCGGAGCACATGGCCGCCGTCGTCCAACGCCTTGCGCCTTTCCGGACCCGCGAGACGAAAGCGGACAACACAGCACCCGCCCGAGTCCCCACTGAGCGCGAAGCCGGCATCGCCTCCCTCTACCAGCACGTGAACTTCGACCAGGAATCCGCCTACCTGGCCATCGGTGAGCGCACCAACGCCAACGGCTCCAAGGCCTTCCGCCAGGCCATGCTCGAAGAGCGCTGGGACGACTGCGTGGACATCGCCCGCGAACAGATCCGCGTCGGCGCGCACCTGCTGGACGTCTGCGTGGACTACGTGGGGCGCGACGGCGTCGAGGACGTCAAGGAGATCGTCTCCCGTTTCGCGTCGGCCTCCACCCTCCCGCTGGTCATCGACTCCACCGAACCGCCGGTCCTGCAGGCAGGCCTGGAACTCATCGGCGGCCGCCCGGTGGTCAACTCCGTCAACTACGAGGACGGCGACGGCCCCAACAGCCGTTTCGCCCGCATCATGCCGCTGGTCAAGGAACATGGCACCGCCGTCATCGCCCTGACCATCGACGAACAGGGCCAGGCCCGCACCACCGACGGCAAGGTGGCCATCGCCTCCCGCCTCGTCGACGCCCTGGTGGGCGAATGGGGCATGCGCGTCGAAGACATCATCGTCGACGCCCTGACCTTCCCCGTCGCCACCGGCCAGGAGGAAACCCGCCGGGACGGCATCGAAACCATCGAGGCCATCCGCCAGATCACCGCCAAGTACCCCGGCATCAACACCACCCTCGGCGTCTCCAACGTCTCCTTCGGCCTGAACCCGGCCGCGCGTATCGTCCTGAACTCCGTCTTCCTCCACGAGGCCACCGAAGCGGGCCTGACCAGCGGCATCATCGACGCCGCCAAGATCGTTCCGCTCGCGTCGATCCCGGAGGACCAGCGCAAGGCGGCCCTGGACCTGGTCTGGGACCGCCGCGAGTACGACGCCGACGGCAACACCACCTACGATCCCCTCGCCATCGTGCTCGACATGTTCGCCGGCGTCGACACCGCGGCCCTCAAGGACCAGCGCGCCGCCGAACTCGCGGCGCTGCCCACTGGCGCACGCCTGGAACGGCGCATCATCGACGGCGAAGGCAAGGGCCTCGAGGCGGACCTGGACCTGGCCCGCAGCGAGGGCATGACCCCGCTCGGCATCATCAACGACCACCTGCTCGAGGGCATGAAGGTGGTGGGCGAACGCTTCGGCGCCGGCGAAATGCAGCTGCCGTTCGTGCTGCAGTCCGCCGAGGTGATGAAGAACGCCGTCGCCCTGCTGGAACCGCACATGGAAAAGTCCGACTCCTCCGGCAAGGGCACCATGGTGATCGCCACCGTGCGCGGCGACGTGCACGACATCGGCAAGAACCTGGTGGACATCATCCTCACCAACAACGGCTACAAGGTAGTCAACATCGGCATCAAGCAGGGCATCGCCGAGATCATCGCCGCGGCCGAGGAACACAACGCGGACGTGATCGGCATGTCCGGGCTGCTGGTGAAGTCCACCGTGGTGATGAAGGAAAACCTAGCCGAGCTGCAGTCCCGCGGCATGGCCAAGAAGTGGCCGGTGATCCTGGGCGGCGCCGCCCTGACCCGCGCCTACGTGGAGCAGGACCTGGCGGAACAGTTCGACGGCGTGGTCCGGTACGCCAAGGACGCCTTCGAGGGCCTTGCCCTCATGGAACCGCTGGTGCGCGTGGCCCGCGGCGAGTCGCCGGATGACGTCGGCCTGCCGCCGCTGAAGAAGCGCATCCACAAGGGCGGCGCCAAATTCACGGTGACCGAGCCGGAGGCCATGCCCGGCCGGTCCGACGTCGCACTTGATAACCCCGTGCCCGCCCCGCCGTTCTGGGGCACGCGCATTGTGCGCGGCGTATCGCTCCACGACTACTCGGCGTTCCTCGATGAGCGCGCCACCTTCATGGGCCAGTGGGGCCTCAAGCCCGGCCGCGGCGAGGACGGCGCCTCCTACGAGGAACTGGTGGAACGCGAGGGCCGGCCTCGCCTGCGCTACTGGCTGGACCGCATCCTGGCCGAGGGCATGCTCGACGCCTCCGTCGCCTACGGATACTTCCCCGTGGTCTCAGAAGGGGAGCAGGTGGTGGTGCTGCACCACGGTGAAGACCGCGACGGCGTCCTCGGCCCCGCGGGCCTGCTCGCCCCCGACGGCGGTTCAGGCGGCCCGATCGGCACCGACCGGCTGCGCTTCGACTTCCCGCGCCAGCGCCGCGACCGGCACCTGTGCCTGGCCGACTTCGTGAAGTCGCGCGAATCGGGGCAGATCGACGTGCTGCCGGTACAGCTGGTCACCGCCGGCTCGAAGATTGAAGAGTTTACCTCCAAGATGTTCGCGGCGAACCAGTACCGCGACTACTACGAGCTCAACGGCCTGGTCATGCAGCTCACCGAGGCACTGGCCGAGTTCTGGCATGCCCGCATCCGGAAGGAACTGGGCTTTGCCGCCGAGGAGCCCAAGGACACGGCAGGGTATTTCAAGCTCGACTACCGCGGTGCGCGGTTCTCGCTCGGCTACCCCGCGTGCCCGGACATGGAGGACCGCCGCAAGGTGACGGAGCTGCTGAAGCCGGAGCGGATGGGCGTTGTTTTGAGTGATGAGCTGATGCTGCACCCCGAGCAGTCCACCGACGCGTTCGTGTTCCACCACCCGGAGGCGAAGTATTTCAAGGTGTGAGTCGGTACGCCCGCGGCACCGGGAGAGGGCCTAGGCTTCCCCTATGGGAATCATCATCACTTTGCTCATTATCTGGCTGATCCTCTCCGTCCTCGGCTTCGTGCTGGAAGGCCTCCTGTGGCTGGCGTTCATCGGCCTGATCCTGTTCGTGGCCACCGCCGTGTGGGGCTGGCTTAAGCGCAGAACCCGCGCCTGACGCCACGGAACTTCATGGGGTGAGCTGAACCCGGTCTTTGCCGCGGGCGGATTGCATCTTGGCGGCGTCCCCGCCGGTGCCTCCGCCGACGCTTTCACCTGCGCCGGACACCGGCTTCAGCCGCCGCCGTGCCCCGAAGGGCGCGTAGAAGCCAGAACGCCGGGACGGACTAATCTGCAGTCATGGACACCTCATCCCGGGAACATGAACTCGTGCTCTACGGAGCGACGGGTTTCGTTGGCCGCCTGATTGCCGCCTATCTCGCCGAGCATGCACCGGCTGTCATACGTGTCGGACTCGCGGGACGGTCCAAGTCCAGACTCGAGGCGGTTCGGTCGCAGTTGCCGGTCGGGGCGCACGGATGGGCCCTCATCGAAGCCGACTCGGAGGATGCGGACTCAATCGCCGCCCTGGCGGCGAACACACGGGTGCTGCTCACCACCGTCGGTCCATACGCGAAGCACGGTCTGCCCGTCGTCGAGGCCTGTGCACGGGCCGGTACCCACTACGCCGACCTCGCGGGTGAGGTGTCCTTCATCCGGGAAGCGATCGATCGCTACGACGTTTTAGCCCGGATGAACGGGGCCAGGATCGTGCACTCCTGCGGCTACGACTCCGTCCCGTCCGACCTCGCCGTACTGCTGCTTTATCAGGCTGCAGAGGCCGATGGTGCCGGCGGTTTAGCCGAGGTCCAACTCGTTGCCAAGGCCAAGGCTGGCATCAGCGGAGGCACGCTCGAATCGATGCGCGGGCAGCTCGACGCGATGCGATCGAGCACCGCCCTGAGGTCCCTAGCCGCGGACCCCTACGCCCTGAGTCCAGACCGCACCCGGGAGCCGACGACACCACAGCCTCCTGACGCCGGCCCCGTGCGCCGTTCCGCTGACGGCACTTGGACCGCGCCTTTCATCATGGCCCCGCTCAACACCCGGATAGTGCGCCGCAGCAACGCCTTGCAGGATTGGACCTACGGCCGCTCCCTTCAGTACGGCGAGGTGATGGGGGTAGCCCCCGGACCCGCAGGAGCGGTCATCGCCAGGGCGATGGCAGTCGGGCTCCGGGCATTCACGGGCGCGATGGCTTTCCCGCCCAGCCGCCGGGTGCTCGACCGCTGTCTTCCGGCACCAGGTGCCGGTCCGAGCACCCGCATGCAGCGGGCGGGCTGGTTCCACTCCCAGGTGACCGCCTGCACCGAGAACGGCCAGCGTTACCAGGCGATTGCCGCTGGCCCCGGTGATCCCGGCTATGCCGCCACCGCCGTGATGGCAGGGGAGACTGCACTCGCTCTTGCCCTCGATGGTGACCGGCTGCCGACCGCCAAAGGGTCACTGACACCGGCTACTGCCCTGGGCAATGTGCTCATAGAGCGACTCCGTGCGGCCGGCCACACCTACCAGGCAACCAAACTCGCCTGAACCCAGATCCTGCAGCTCGCCTGAAAACGGGCAGTCATTGGATGAACTTGCCGCGAGCGGCGCCCGTCACGAGCGGGAGTCAAGGTAGTGCAGAATCGCCTGGGCCGTCTCCTCCGGGGCGCCGACGTGGGGGCAGTGCCCGGTCGCCCGGAGCTGCACCAGGGTGCTGTGTTCCAGGTTCTGGTGCAGGTAGGCGCCCACGTCCGGTGGGGCAAGCCGATCTTCGGAGCACTGCAGAATCAGGCAGCTGGTGCGCACTTTTTTCAGTTCAGGGCGGGTGTCGGAGAAAAAGGTTACGCCGGCGAAGTGCCGTGCGATGGTTGGATTTGTCCTGCAGAAGCTGACACGCAGGTCCTCCGCTAATTCAGGCGCCTGCGGGTTGCCCATGACCACGGGGGCCAAGGCCGCGGCCCAGGCGAAATAGTCGCTGTCCAGAGATGCCAGCAGGCCCTCGATGTCTTCCCGCGAAAAGCCGCCCACGTAGCCGTCGTACGGGTCATCCGTATGACGGGGCGAAGGAGCGAGCAGGACCAAGTGGGAAAAACGGTTGGGGTCCTGCACTGCGGCGATCACGCCGATCATCGTGCTGACGCTGTGGCCCACCAAGATGACGTCCTCAAGTTCAAGGGCGGCGCAAATCTCCAGCAGGTCCGCAGCGTAACCATTCAGGGACCCGTACTTCTCCCAGTCATAGGCGCTGATGTCGGAGTGTCCTGCACCAACATGATCAAAAAGCACCAGCCGGTAATTATCAACGAAATAAGGCAGAAGCTTCTGCCACATAGCCTGATCGCAGCCAAAACCGTGGGCAAACATCATCACTGGCCCGTCATCCCGGCCCGATATGGTGACATTGTTCCGGCCGATTACGGCGGCAGCTGCATTGATCACGTTCTCACTGACCCTCCGTAGGCGTCCTGTCCCAGACTATCCACAGGAAATAGCGAATCCTAGAATCCTCGCTCTATGACCTTCAAGGCTCCCCGACAGGGACCATGATGTCGGCTGTCCGGTGTCCTCAGACCCCGAGGTGAAGCCGGTCCCGGGCCTGGGCGGAGGAAGCCTGCGCGGCTTGCCCGCCCGCACCGGACACCGGCTTCACCCGCCGGAACGCGGCGAGGACTGCCCGCCCCACCAGGATGATCCCGACGATCGTGGTCACGGCACGCACCGTGTCCCATCCCGCCGTCGACGTCACCAGCGAGTACAGCAGGAAGCTGGCCAGGTTGGTCTCCAGCGGCGCGCCGGGCAGGTAGGAAATGCCCGTGCCGGCACCCACGGCGAACGGCCAGAACCACAGGTTCGTCAGCAGCCCGAACAGGTATGACGCCACCGCACCATAGCCGCACAGCATCCACAGCTCCCCCCGCCCGCGCACCCGCCGGGGGAGCAGGCCCGCCCCGGCACCCACCCACGCACAGGCAAAGATCTGGAACGGCGTCCACGGCCCGATCCCGCCCCACAGTGCGCTCGAAACGGCGATCGTGGCCGCGCCCAGCAGCATGCCGAAACGGGGACCGAACGCCCGCCCGGCCAGGATCAGCAGGATAAACACCGCCTCCACACCCCCGACGCCGGTGCTCGCCACCCGCACGGCCGTCCCCACCGCAGCCAGGACACCGAGCAGCGCCACCGTATGTGCCGAGCGGACCGACCCGTCGAGGGACACAACGACAGCGACGACGGCGAGCGGCGCGATGGCCAGCGCCGCGTAGGGCAGCGCAGCCGCGGCATCCTGGGGCAGGGCCGTTGCGAGCAGGGGCCAGCAGAAGGCGCCGAGGGCCAGCAGGTTCGCCGCCGCGAGAATAGCCAATTCGGCACCGCGCGGCATCCGGATCCGGCGGGGTTTGGCGGGGGCCGGAGGGTCTACTGGCTGGTTGTCGAAGCGGGGCAGGGCGATGGCTTGTGTCGCGGGGCTTTGTGTTGCGGCTGCACTGGCCTCTACCTTTTCCTGCGGGGCTGCGGGTGCGACCCCGTCCCGCATCGGGATGATCCGGGCGCCGAGGCTGTGCGCAAAGTCGTGGTCATGGGTGGCGATCAGGACAGTCGAACCTGCCTCCGCCGCAGCCCGCAGTGCCGCCGCCACCGCTGTTAGCGCCGCGGGATCGAGTCCGCGGGTGGGCTCATCGATCAAGAGGACGTCCGGTTGGTCCATGGTCTGCAGTGCGATGGCCAGGATCCTGCGCTCGCCCGCGGACAGGTCCCGGGGATGCTCGTTTCCGATGGGCATCGCCACGTTTCCCCGCAGACGGGCCAGGTGCGACGCAGCAAAGCCGGCCGCGGTCCGCGCCCCGTTCTTTTGGCGTGCCACCCGCCGCTCCGCCGCGCGAAGCTCGCCCGCGACGGTATCCCTCGTGAAGAGGTCGTCGGAGGCATCCGGCACCAGGGCGACCCTGACGCCGTCGGACGTTATGTTCCCTGTGTTACCGTCAGCCGCCTTGCCGTTATGAAGCGCGAGCGCCACCAGCAGCGACGACTTCCCGGCACCGTTCGGCCCCACAAGGGCAGCGATTTCGCCGCGGTGCAGCGTCAGGGACGCGTCGCGCACCAACGGTTGGCCCTTGCGGTGCACGGCGAGGTTTGCGGCAACCAGCACGGGGGAGTCAGCTGGATGGGCCGGCTGCGGCACAGCGGCCGGGAGCGACGGTGCCGCCAGCACAGGCGCGACACCCGGAACCAGCGCGCCGCCGTTGACGGTCCACCACGAATCGGCCACCGGAACAAGAGGCTGCGCTCGGTGCTCCGCCACGATCACGCAAACCCCTGCGTCACGCGCGAGGGAGTGCAGCACGGCGGTGACGCGGGTGCGGGCGGCGGTGTCGAGGTCGGCGAGCGGCTCGTCCACCAGGAGCAGCGACGGATGTTCGACGACGGCGGCGGCGATGGCCACGAGCGTCGCCTCACCCGCGGAAAGGGTGCTCAGGTTCCGGTCCAGCAGCGCGGACACCCCGGTGCTCTCGGCGATCTCCAGGACGCGGGCATTGGCATCAGCGGCCGCAACCCCGCGCAGCTCAAGGCCGAGGGAGATTTCGTCGCGGACCTTGGTGCTGGCAAACGCAGCGCGGGGATTTTGGAGCACGACGCCGATCAGGCGGGCGGTGTCGCGCGGCGGGGTGGCGGCGCGGTCCAGTCCGCCGACCCGCAGCGTGCCCGAGACGTGGCCGCCATCAACGTGCGAGAGGAGGCCGGCGATGCCCCGGAGAACCGTGGACTTGCCCGAGCCGGTCGGCCCGGTGATGACGGTGACGGACCCCGGCGCCGGCTGGAAAGCAGCGACGTATATCTGTGCGTCACCGATGCGGAACCGGGCGTCGCGCACCAGAAGCGGGCCGCCGTCGTCGTCCACGGGGCGGTGCGCTGAGGGCTGATGCGCTGCCCGGCTGCCGAAGCCGCGCAGCTCCAGGGCGGCGGCAACCCGGCTGGCGTGCTCGAGGGTGCGCTCGAGCACGGGCACCAGGGCGCGCGGCCCGAAGCGTTCGCCCCGCAGCCGAAAGGCGAGGCGCACGGAGGTCACGGCGTCAGCCAGGGCCGGAAGCGCCGCCCACGCCACCACCAGCATCCGCCCCATGCCCTGCAGGGGGCCGCCGCGGGCCAGAAACAGGAAGCCGCGGGAGACGTCCACGAACGCATTGACGACGCCGAACGCGAGGATGACCCCGGCGATCGGCAGGGCGGACAGGGCCGCGTCCCACAGGCCCTGTCCCGTGACCGGGCCGAAAAGGACCACATGGGCGTAAGGGGCGGGCAGCCGAACCGGCGGCAGATCGAGCAGCAGCGGCGCGCCGGCCCCCGCCCCGTTGAACAGGACGCGGTAGATGACCCGCGCCGCGACGAAGACGACGGCGAGGGCCGCCGCCGCGCGTAACGGCGCGGGTCGGAACGTCATGCCTTGGGCGCGGCCGGTTCGCCGTCGACCGTGAAGAGCAGCTCCAGGCTCTGCCCCGGGCTGAACTTCAGGGTGGCGAGGCCCTCCTGGGCGTAGGCCCATTCGGCGTCGGGGCTCGCCTTGACCCAAAGGGCCCAGTAGGCGAAAGCGGCCGGCATCTTCTGGCACTCTTCGCGGTACGTGCCGCCCTTGTGCTTGATGTCGAAGTCCGCGGCGGGTACGCCGTTTACGCGGCACACCAGCTCGTTGGGGTACTGCTCGGTGCCCACCGTCTTAACGTTTGCTTCCTCGAGGACCTTCGCGGCCGCCGTCGGGCCTTCCACGGCGATGCAGGCTGAGGTGTCTGCGGCCTCCTGCTTGAGGGCACCTGAGTCGACGATGACCTGCACGCCCTCGCACGGGCCGGAAGCGGTGGCGCTCGCGCTCGCTGATTCTGCGGCGGGGGACGACGGCGATTGGCTGGTTGCCGGGGCGGAGCAGGCAGCAAGGGACAACAGGAGGCCAGCGGCGGCGAAGGAGCTCGCGGCGGCGGTGCGGAGGTTAGTCAAAGTCACCTGTCAAGGGTAGGACCTTGCTGCTGGTCAGGGGGATGACGTGGCGTTGTGTGACGTCCGGTTCCGAAGACTGCTGGCGCCCGCGGTTGTCCGCATACTTGTGGCGGGGTTGTTGACCGCCCGGGGTGCCGCCGCGACCATGGATCATGGCTGATGGCCTTGCTGAATGCGTCGACACTGCACATCGCAGGCGGCGGCCGACGGACGAGCACCGGCAGTACGACGACCCAGGTGGAGGTAACCGATGAACAACCCGCGAATTGCCGAGGCAATCAAGTCTGCCAAGGAATATCTGGGAGCCCATGCCGACGAAGCCCGCTACCGCGATTCCGCCGCCTCGGCTGTTGTGGTCGACGGCCTCCGGGTCCGCGTCACGGGAACGGATGGCTCCTCCCTGGAGACGGATATGGTCGCCGGAGTGGGCGGAACCGGTTCGGCGCCGTCGCCCGGCTGGCTCTTCCGTGCCGCCTACGCCTCCTGCGCCGCCACCCTTATGGCCATGCGAGCTGCCGAGCAGGGCGTGGAGCTGCCCGGACTCCACGTCGATGTGGACAGTGAGTCCGATGACAGGGGCATTCTGGGCGTCTCCGACGACGTCAGCGCCGGTCCGGCCAGCATGCGGGTGGCAGTCCGGGTGGGACCCGCCGCCGATATGGCTGCCGTCCGGGAGGTTGTCGAATGGGGCCTGAAGCATTGCCCCGTCGATGATGCAGTCCGCCGGGCAGTGCCCGTGGAGCTTGATCTCCGGATCGGTTAGGCGGGGTCTGGACACAGGTAGTCACCGCACATAGTGTGCAAAGGTGGCGGCTGCCTGACCGGCCGGATGGCCAACTACTGCCGGTCCGCTGTTGCGGCCGTCCGTCGTAAGGAGGAAGCAGATGGAACACGTTGAAGAGACCGTTGAAGTCGCTGTACCGGTGCGGACCGCCTACAACCAGTGGACCCAGTTCGAATCCTTTCCGCAGTTCATGTCCGGTGTGGAATCGGTAACCCAGCTGACTGACACCACCAACCATTGGGTTACCAACGTGGGTGGGGTCCAGCGGGAGTTTGATACTGAGATCGTGGACCAGGAGCCTGACGACCGGATCGCCTGGCGCAGCACCGACGGCAGGTCCCATGCCGGCATCATCAGGTTCACGCCGCTGGACGCCAACCACACGAAGGTCAAAGTCCACTTCGAATGGGCGCCCGAAACCGCCACTGAAAAGGCCGGAGCGGCCCTGAAAATCGACGAAATGCAGGTCAAGGCCGACATGCGGAAGTTCAAGGACTTCATCGAATCGCGCGGCGCCGAAACCGGCGGCTGGCGCGGAGAAGTCAAGGACAGCGGCCCGACCGGACAAGTCTAGAAAGGCCGGCAGATTCAGCGGACGACGGCGGGAGGTCCCGCCGTCGTCCGCTTTCTTTTCGCGGGTCCCCGGCACCTTCCTAAAATGTCAGACCCCCCTGCCATGCTTTGGGTATGGAATCCGGGGTGGTTATCGAGGCGGGAGGCAGGGCTGCGATGGCCGCTGCCGTGGCCTCGATGGGCCGCTTGGTGGATGAGCTTGCCGGTGTCATTTCGCCACCGGTTGACCCGCGGGGGCCTGGCCGGCTTTGCGACGCTGATCCGTTGCAGGAACTCTCGGAGACCTGCCTGGACGGGTTGGCGGTGCTGGCGCGGATCGAGGCGATGACGGCGGCGGCGAAGGTCCGGCTGGTCAGGGCATACTCGGACGCGGCAACAGAATTGGCTGGCCCGCCGTCTAATGCCTATGAAAGCACCGCGCAGGAGATGAGCCTGGTGGCGGAGGTCGCGTGCGTGCTCACCATCGGCGAATGCGCCGCCTCGGCCCTGCTTGGAGAGGCTCACGCCCTGACCAGCTCGCTGCCGGCGACGCTCGACGCGCTGGAGAGCGGCGCCGTCGGCTGGCAGCACGCCCGCATCGTGGTGGATGAAACCACCGGCCTCAACCCGGCGGCGGTGTCCGCCCTGGAAAGGCACTTCTTCGACCCGGAAGCACCGGCACGGGGTGCGGCGCCGGGCGACCTGGTTCCCGCCCGCTTCCGGGGGAAGGTCCGGGCCTGGCGTGAACGCCACCACCCCGAGTCCCTGGAGCTGCGCCGTGCAAAGAGCACGGCGGACCGGCGCATGGAATACGCCCCGGACCGGGACGGCATGGCCTGGCTCTCGCTCTACCTGCCGGGTGATACCGCTTGTGCCATCTGGAACAGGACAACCGCTCTGGCCCGCGGCGTTCAAGGCCCTGGCGAACCCCGCAACCTCGCGCAGCTGCGTGCCGACATCGCCGCCGGGATGCTGCTGGGCAGTGCGAGTGAGAACCCGGGAGACGTGCCCGCTCCCAAGGCTGATGTGCTGGTCACCGTCCCGGTCTTCTCGCTCCTTGGCCTGACCGATGAACCCGCCGAGATCGACGGGCTGGGGCCGGTCCCACCGTCGGTGGCTCGCCGGCTCATTGCTGACGGCTCCAGCTCGTTCTACCGCGTCCTGGTGGATCCCCGCGACGGGGCGCCGCTCGAAATCGGGCGGACCAGCTACCGCCTTCCGGAGGCGCTGAAGCGCTGGCTCAGGATGCGGGATGGCAGGTGCACCTTCCCGGGCTGCAGCAACCAAACCCCGGACAACGACGCCGACCACCTCACCGCATGGCAGCGCGGCGGCACTACCGGAATCGGCAACCTGGGACAGGCGTGCCCCAAGCACCACCGGCTCAAACACCGGTCCACCTGGACGCCGACGCAGGCAACGAAGAATGAACCGCCCGGCTGGATTTCACCCACCGGCCGGCACTATCCCGCGGAGCACCCTGACCGGGAGCCACCCCTACTACCACCTGAATGCTTGCCCGTTCCCGTTAGTCCGCTGGAACAGGCCATCCTGACGCGCCTCGCTGCCTGACGCCCGTGGTGGCGCGCCCGCTAAAACTTGGTGGTGCCGCGCAGCTTTCGGGGGCGTCCGTCCGGGTCCACGAAGAAGCGGTTTGCCGGACCTGCCCACAAGCGCTGCAGGCGCGTGGGTGGTTTAGTGCTGTGGTGCCGGGCATGGCCCTTGGGTCGGGGCGACTGGCTGCCGGCCTCGTGCCAACCGTCCAGCGCATCGGCGGCAGCGTTCCACAGGTCCAGCCCGTCCGCCGGATCCTCGAACCGCGGATCATCCTCGTCAAGGCCCAGGTGCTCAGCCCACAGCTGGCGCCTGACGGCGTGGGCGAGGGACGTGTGGGCAGTGGACGTATCGCCAGGGGGCCGGGAGCCACCGAAGCCGCCGCCGGGAGTGTTGCCGGCGCTGGTATCGATCACCGCGCAGGTCAGCTCGCTGTCCGTGGTCCAGGACCGCCGATTGAAGTTGTCCGAGCCGCAGGTGAACCAGGTGTCATCAATGATGCAGATCTTGGCATGGATATAGATCGGCGTTCCCGCCTTGTTTTCGAGGTTGAACACGCCGAACCTGTCGGGCGCGGCGCGGCGGATGGTCTCGATGGCGTGCAGTTGCCCCAGCCTCTTGGGCGGCCCGCCGAGCCGGCCGTCCGAGTCCGGATAGCGTGGCACGACGGCGATCACCTTCAGGCCCGGGTTCTGTTCCAGAGCTGCCGCGATGCCTGCCGCAACCTCCTTGGACCACAGATACTGGTCCTCGATGTAAATCAGCGAACGGGCCAGGGAGAACGCTTTCGTGTAGGCCTGGGCAACGCTGCGCTCGCCGCCCGGCGCGAACGGGAACGGCGGATGCTTTACCCCGTAGGTGCGCAGCAGCTGCACCGCGTGGGGCCCGGCCGGCGGCGGGGGCGGCGCGGTGTCCGGCAGGGGCTGCGGATGCCGGGGCATGTCCGCCAGCCGCTGCAGCAGCATCCGGTACGGGGTGCGCCGGTCCAGGGGATGGGGGTCGTTCCATCGTTCGGCGAACAGCTCCAGGACATCGGCCACCACCGGGCCATGGAGTTCGACGGCGGCGTCGTGCCACGGCGGTTTCTTCCCGTACCGCGGATCCATGTCCACCGCCTGCGGATCACCCATGTGCTCGGCGTCGTCCCGGCGGCTGTGGGAAAGATCGATGCCGCCCACGAACGCGACGTCCCGGGAGGCATCGCTCCGCCTGCGGATGACGAACAGTTTCTGGTGGTGGCAACCGAAGGCGCGCACGCGCTGGTCCAGCAGCACCTCGCCGCCGGCGTCGTTAATTTCGCGGGTGAGGAGCTCATTGGACCGGTTGCTCATAGGGGCTGACAGGCGCTCGCCGTGGGACCGCCAGATAAGGCCCCGGACTTCCACGCCCGACCGGGCCAGCCGGGCCAGTAGTTCCCCGATCTCCGGCCCGTCCTCTGTCAGCCGTTCGTCGCCGTCGCCACGCCAGTCGGTGAACCACACGCGGTCTCCCGGCCGAAGCGCCTCCAATTCCTCTCGCAGCCGGGCGAAGTAGGTGGCGCCGTGGATCAGAGGCCGGACCAGGTTGCCCTCCGACCATGCCGGCGTTTCCGCGGGGCCGGCGTGCACACCGGTGGCCGCGTGCTCACGCTCGGCGCCGCTCAAGAACCAGTAAGCAGCAGTACTGTCCACTTTGCCGTTCCCTTCGGGAGCTGAGGCCGGGCATCGGGCGTCCGGCCTACTCAGTAGCCTACGGCTGCGGCGGCAAATGTCACCCGAAAACGGACCTGATCGTTCCGGGCGCAGGAATGGCAAGATTTTTAGAATCCCAGCTTCGCGAAAGTTCGCGGCCGCCGCCTCCCGCCGTCGTCATGCTTCCTAGAGCCGGGGGACACACTTTCCGGTCCCCAGGACCGCCAGGCCCGCGCGGTCACCCGCGCCGAAGCCCAGCTGGCCGGAGTTCTCCTCATGCATCAACTGTGTGCGGTCGTTCACGTGGTCGAGCCCCACCACGTGCCCGAGCTCGTGCATGATCACCGCGCGCACCAGTGCCGGCCCGTCAGGACCCGCCAAGGTCTGTGAGAGGTCGGGGGCGTCAAGGTGAACCTGCCCCGTGACGTAGACGTAGGGTTCTCTGTCGATACGTATTGACGAGCTGCCGCCGGTCCCGGCGACCCTCCCGGCAAGATCAGGTGACTCCTCCGGCGTGGACCAGACGATCAGTATTGGCGCCCACCGCTTGCCGTAACGGTCGGGCTGGTAGGACTCGCGCTCTGCGGACGGTGCCTCATCGGTAGCACCGTCGTCCACGAACTGCAGACCAGTGGCCGCGGACACCGCGGCCACTGATTCACGGATCAGCCGGTCCGTCCCCGGAGGCGCGAAGTCCGGGCGGACCACGTAGTGCAGCGGCCGGCACGGGTCATAGGCCACGAACTGCTGGTCCTCGTCCGGAGCCGGGTGCAGGACATAGGCGGTGGAACCCGTTGTGGCAGGCGGGACACCCAGGGGAGCGCCGGCCGCTTCTACCCCAGAGGGTGGGACGTCGGCGCCGGGAAGATGAGGCAGCACCGTGGCAACAGCGAGCCGGCTCACCAGGGATCCGGCCAGGGACATGCCGATGAGGACCGCGATGGCCCAGCCGAGGACGGACTTTGGCCGCCAGCGGGCAGCGCCCGGCCTGCGTTTCGGACCGTAGCGCTTCCGCCTTTCTACCGGAGGCAATGGAGCAGTCCGCCACGGCTCTGGATCCTGCAGCGTTCCAAACGCCTCATCAATGGCCCACTGTGGAATGCGCCCGCTCGGTGAACGCCGGATGGCGGGAAGCTCCTGCCCGGTTTTTGGCGAGTTCCTCATACCGAACCCAGATTCCACCGCGCCCCCTTATCCCCATAACGCATTCCGCGACGGTCAGCTGATTGTAATGGCAGGAACGGCTCATTGCCGGGCAAAGCCGGTCATTCTTGTTCGGAGATGTTCCCTATTAGCCAGACTCTGTCCTTGGCACAGTCTCGTTCAGCCCAGTTGTCCTGGACTACGCCGCCAACGCCGCCTCCGCCGATGGCAAGGGGCGAGCCCGAACGTGCCACAACGTTCTTGTCGGCGTCGAGCACTTCGAAGGACTCTGCGTCGCCTTGCACCGTGTACCCGAGGGGCCAGACAAGACCCACCGGGTCCGTCGCCGTCTTCGCCTGAACGCAACCGCTTTCGTCAGCCGCCAGCGTTCCCCTCAGTAGTGCTTCCATCCCACTTTTTTCAGGTCTGTCCGATGTAAGAAGGCGAAGAGGGGTAGGTTCCGCGGCGCAGCCCGCTGCTCCGAACATCACCGTGAGCGCGAGAATTGCCAGTCTTGGCAATTTTGAAGACATGACCCGCACTATATGCTCACGGCGGCCTCACGTATAGGGACACATATTCTGTACCGGACCGCTGAGTTAATCTGCATTCAACTTCCAGGACCTCCGCCGTTCTCCCGCGCACGGCAGGCTTTTCACGTTTGCCCGGCCCCACCCCCACGCCGGCAAAGAAACCTGATCCTAGGAGAATCCCGTGTTTGTAAAGAGCACCCTTGCCGCTGTGGCCGTCCTGGCCGCCCTTACCGGAACGGCAGTTGCACCCGCCAGCGCCGAAGCTCCCACGCCTGCCCCCGTGCTCGGACAGCCGCTCGCGGCCGCCCACGCCCACAACGACTACGAGCACGAGCGCCCGCTGTTCGACGCCCTGGAGCACGGCTTCACCAGCGTTGAGGCGGACGTGTGGCTGGTGGACGGCGAGCTGCTCGTGGCGCACGACCTTGAGGACGTTAAGCCCGGCGTTACCCTCGAGAGCCTCTACCTGGACCCGCTCGAGGACCTGGTGCGCCAGGGTGGCCACAGCGTCTACCCCAAATGGAGCGGCAGCGTGCAGCTGATGATTGACATCAAGAGCGAGGGCGAAGCCACCTATGCCGCCGTCGAGAAGGAACTCGCCGAGCACCCGTCCATCATGACCCGCTACGTCAATGGGACCGTCAAGCCCGGCCCCGTCACCGCCGTCATCAGCGGCAACCGTCCACTGGCCACCATGCAGGCAAAGGATATGCGGTTTGGCTTCTACGACGGGCGCGCCAGCGACCTCACCTCCGGGATGCCTGCCAGCTTCATGCCGATCGTGAGCAACAACTGGACCAAGCTCTTCACCTGGCAGGGCGTCGGCCCCATGCCGGAGCTGGAGCGCGCCAAGCTGCATGCCTACGTCGAGACCGCGCACGCCAACGGCTACCGAGTCCGCTTCTGGGCCACCCCGGACCAGGCCGGCGACGCCCGCGAGGCGGTCTGGAACGAGCTCTACGACGCCGGCGTTGACCACATCAACACTGACGACCTCGCCGGACTGCAGGCCTTCCTCACCGCCCGCGCGGCGTAACAGGGACGCCAAAGCACCCACACAAAAGGAAGCGGACGACGGCGGGAAGCACCCGCCGTCGTCCGCTTTCCCTTCCGCTTTGCGCGCGGACCAGGTTACGGCATCACTCGGGCGTCACGTACGCCCCGGAGATGCCGCCGTCAACGAGGAACGTCGATGCCGTGATGAAGGATGCGTCGTCGCTGGCCAGGAAGGCCACGGCAGCGGCCAACTCTTCCGGTTCTGCGAACCGCCCCAGGGGAACGTGGACCAGGCGGCGGGCGGCCTTCTCCGGGTCCTTGGCGAAGAGCTCCTTCAGCAGCGGGGTGTTGACCGGTCCGGGGCAGAGCGCATTAATCCGGATGCCCTGCCGGGCGAACTCGACGCCCAGTTCCCGGCTCATGGCCAGTACCCCACCCTTGGACGCGCTGTAGGAGATCTGGGACGTGGCCGCTCCCATGACTGCTACGAAGGATGCCGTGTTGATGATGGAGCCCTTGCCCTGGGCCTGCATGTAGGGGAGAGCGTACTTGCAGCAATAGAAAACTGACGTCAGGTTTACTTCCTGGACCCGGCGCCAGGCATCGATTCCGGTTTCGAGGATCGACGCGTCGTCTGCGGGTGCGATGCCGGCGTTGTTGAAGCTGATGTCGACGCTTCCATACGTTTCGTTGGTGACAGCGTAGAGGTTCTTCACCTCCTCTTCGCTGGTCACATCCACCTTGACGTAGAGGCCGCTTAATTCGTCGGCCACCCGCTGCCCCGCTGTGGCGTCCAGGTCCGCGATGACCACATGGGCGCCTTCGGCGGCGAATCGGCGTGCGGTGGCGAGACCGATGCCGCTGGCTCCGCCGGTAATGACGGCGCTGCGCCCCTTGAGGCGGTTGGAGATTACTTCGCTCATTTCTTTTCTTCCTATCGGGACGTTATGGGTTGGTAGAGATGAAGACGTTCTTGGTCTCGGTGAAGGAATCCAAGGCATCCGGCCCCAGTTCCCGTCCAAGTCCGGACTGTTTGAATCCGCCGAATGGCGTGGAATAGCGCACGGAGGAATGCGAGTTAACCGAGAGGTTTCCTGACTCGAGGCCCCGTGCCATCCGCAGGGCCCGGCCGATATCCCGTGTCCAAATGGAGCCGGAGAGCCCATAGATCGAGTCGTTGGCCAGTTGAAGTGCGTCGGCTTCGTCCGTGAAGGGAACAACTGCCACCACGGGGCCGAAAATCTCCTCGTGCATGACCCTGTCCCTCCTGGACGGCGTCAACACCGTAGGAGGGAACCAGAATCCCTTTCCTTCGGGTGCCGAGCCCTGGAAAGCGATGGACGAGGTGTCCGGGATGAATCCGGACACCGTCCTGTGTTGGGCTGCGGAAATGAGCGGTCCCATGAACGAAGCTTCGTCTCCGGGGTCGCCGACCTGGAGGTTCGTGATGACCGGTTCCAGGAGTTCGAGGAATTTCTCATAGACGCTGTCCTGGACCAGAATCCTGGACCGCGCACAGCAATCCTGTCCTGCGTTGTCAAAGGCCCCGCCGGGTGCGGCCGCTGCAGCAGTTGCCAGGTCTGCGTCGGCGAAGATGATGTTGGCGCTCTTACCGCCCAGCTCTAGCGTCACGGGTTTAATCTGCTCCGCGCAACCGGCCATAATGCGTTTCCCCACGCCGGTTGAACCGGTGAAGACGACCTTCCGAACAGCGGGGTGGGTCACAAACCGTTCGCCCACCACTGAACCCTTGCCGGGAATGATCTGCAGGACGCCTTCAGGCAGGCCTGCTTCACGGGCCAGCTCCCCGAGCCGGATGGCGGTCAGCGGCGTCAATTCGGCCGGTTTTAGAACCACGGTATTTCCGGCGGCCAGGGCGGGCGCGAACCCCCACGCTGCGATGGGCATGGGGAAGTTCCAAGGCACGATCACGCCAACAACACCCATGGGCTCGTTGAACGTCACGTTAACACCGCCGGCTACTGGAATCTGCTGGCCGACGTGCCGTTCGGGTGCCGCCGAGTAGTACGTGAGGACATCGCGTACATTCCCTGCTTCCCATCTGGCGTTGCCGATGGTGTGCCCGGCGTTCCGTACCTCAAGCAGGGCCAGGTTTTCCAGGTCGGCATCTACGGCTGCTGCAAACCTGCGCAGCAGGAGGGCGCGGTCCGCCGGGGCGACATGGCGCCACGACTCAAAAGCCCGGACGGCGGTTTCGATGGCCCTGTCAGTCTCCTCAAGGCTAGCAAGGGCTATGGTCTCGATGACCTCCTCCGTTGCCGGATTCAGTACGTCAAACGTGCTGGTGGACATTGCCGGAGCGCTCCCTTCGGTCTAAGCGGTAACTGGTGGCGGCCTCGACGAATCCCTTGAAAAGCCGGAGATCGCCGGGATTTTGTTCCGGGTGGAACTGCACACCCAGTACCCAGCCGTCCTCTGTTGTCTCCAAGGCTTCGACCGTTCCGTCAGCGGCCGCAGCGGTGACGGAAAGACCGTCAGCGATCCTGTCGATGGCCTGGTGGTGGTAACACGGCGCGATCGCGGCCGGGCCCAGCAGGTCGCGGCTGATGCTTCCGACCGCCGTCGTAAACTCCACGCTGCCGAAAACCCCCGGGGCCGGCTGGTAATCCGCTTCCGGATTCACGTCGGGAATGTGCTGGATCAGGGAGCCGCCCATGGCCACGTTGAGGATCTGGGCGCCCCTGCAGATGGCGAACAGGGGAACCCCGGCTTCCAGGGCCGCGCGGGTGAGGGCGATGTCGTGCGCGTCCCTCGCCGGTTGGGCGCGGGTAAGCCGGTGCGGTTCGGCACCGTAATGTTCAGGGTCGACGTCGGTGCCTCCTGAGATGATCAGGCCATCCAGCACCTCCACGATCGAAGGATCGGTGCCGAGCGGGGGCAGCAGGACAGGAGTGCCGCCTGCGGCGACCACCGCCTGGACGTAGGTGCCCGGGAGGACCGCCGCATCTGCTGTCCAGACTCCCCAGGATGCTTCCTGGTAGTAGGTGGTCAGCCCGATCCGTGGACGGTAGGTATCAGAGCCGTTCAAAGACACGCTTGCGCTCCCAATCCGTTACCGCGCTGTCGAACGCCTTCAGCTCCACACCGGCTGCGAAGACATAGTGGTCCACAACCTCATCGCCGAATGCCTTACGGGCGATTTCGCTTCCGGCCAGCAGTGAGCGGGCCTCCCGCAGGCTGGTGGGAATGCGGTCTGCGTCCGATTGGTACGCGTTGCCCGCCATGATCGGCTCGAGCGAAAGTTTATTCTCGATACCGTGGATCGCGGCCGAGATAAGTGCCGCGGCGGCCAGATAGGGGTTCACGTCCCCGCCTCCCACACGGTTTTCCACCCGAAGATTGGGGCCGCGGCCCACGACGCGCAGCGCGCAGCTTCGGTTGTCCAATCCCCACGCAATCGCTGTGGGGGCGAAGCTGCCCTCCACGAAGCGCTTGTACGAGTTGATGTTGGGGGCGACGAAGTATGCCAGTTCCTTGAGCCCGGCGAGCTGGCCGGCGATGAAGTGTTCCATGATCGGGCTGAAGCCGTGCTCGCCGTCGCCGGCCAGGACGGGGTTGCCGTCGAGGTCGGTCAGACTGAAGTGAATGTGGCAGGAGCTGCCTTCGCGCTCGTTGTACTTGGCCATAAAGGTAATGCTCTTGCCATGCTGCGCGGCGATTTCCTTGGCCCCGTTCTTGTAGAACGCGTGGTTGTCGCAGGCAGTAAGCGCGTCAGCGTACCGGAAGGTGATCTCCTGTTGGCCCAGATTGCACTCACCTTTGGAAGACTCAACCACCAGGCCGGCCCTCTCCATCCCGGTCCGGATGCTCCGGATCACGGGTTCCAGTTTTGCCGTCGCCAGGAGGGAGTAGTCCACGTTGTAGCGCGTGGAGGGCGTGAGCCCTTCGTATTTCTTCTCCCACGCTTCTTCGTAACTGTCGTCGAACATGATGAACTCGAGTTCGGTGCCGATGTGGGCGCGGAAACCCAGAGTCTCAAGGCGTTCAACCTGGGCGCGGAGAATCTGGCGCGGGGATTGGACCACGGGCGTGCCGTCGAGCCACAGCACATCGCACTGAACCAGGGCGGTGCCTTCCAGCCACGGCACACGGCGCAGCGTTGAGACGTCCGGCCGCATCACCATGTCCCCATAGCCGTTCGCCCAGGAAGACATGGCATACCCGTCAATGGTGTTCATTTCCACGTCAACGCTCAGCAGATAGTTGCAGCCTTCGGCACCATGTCCCAACACGTCTTCAAGGAACGACCGTGCTCCGCACCGCTTGCCTTGCAAACGCCCCATTGAATCGGTGATGGCAACGACGACGGTGTCGATTTCACCCGTGTTGACCAGCGTGCGGAGCTCGTCGACGCTGAGCGGTCCTGACCCGGAGGAGCCGGTTGTTTGGTTCATCATTAGGTTTTCCGTAACTCTCATGGTGTTGGTGAAGGTAAAGGGTGTCTGGTCCAAGGACCGGAACTCAGCTCTTGAGCTCAGCCTCGGCTGCAGCGAGTTGCGCGAACTCTTCTTCGGGAGCGCCTGCGACGATCCGGTGCCGGCTGTAGAACCAGTAGTAGAGGAGCGCGGCTCCGAAAATTGCTGCTGTTATTGAAGCGGCATTGACATCGACCACAAAAGTGGCGACCACGGCAACCGCAGCAAGAACCAGGGCAATCGTCGTGGTGACCACGCCGCCCGGTGTGCGGTATCCCCGGGGCAGATCCGGTTCCTTCCGCCTCAGGACGATGTGCGAGAGGTTGAGGAGCACATAGGAGACGGTGGCACCGAAGACAGCGATATTGATCAGGAGGGCACCGTCCCCGGTGGTTGCCGCAAGGATGAAGCCGATGGTGCCGGGAACAATCAGGGCCCAGTAGGGCGTCCGGCGCTTCCCCGTCAAGGACAGCCACTTGGGGAGGTAGCCGGCGCGTGAAAGAGCAAAGAGCTGCCGGGAGTAGGCGTAGATGATGGAGAAGAAGCTGGCCACAAGTCCGGCCAGGCCGGCGTAGTTGACGAAATCTGCCAGGAAGGTGTTGCCGCCGTAGGCCAGGCGCAAGGCCTCCGGCAGCGGATTGTCGGACCCGCTCATCGCCTCCGAGCCCGCCGCGCCCGGGACGAGTACCAGCATGAGGGCCGCGAAAACCACCAGGACACCTACTGCGACGATGATGCCCCGGGGCATATCCTTCTTCGGATCAGCGGTCTCCTCCGCGGCCAGGGGCACCCCTTCGACCGCAAGGAAGAACCAGATGCCGTATACCAGGGCACCGATGGCGCCGCCGATCCCCATGGGCAGGAAAGCGCTCGACGTCGGCGCGCCGTCCGGCACGATGTCGAAGAGGTTCTGGACATTGAAGTGCGGGACGAGACCAACGACGACGGCCACCAGGGCGACCACCGCCACCGCGGTGATCCCGAAAATCATCTTCAGCGCCTCACCCACTCCGCGGAGATGGATACCGACGAAGACGGCGTAGGTCACCAAATAAACGGGCCAGGAGTTGGTGAGGCCAAACAGGCCCAGCGCTTCAACATAGCCCCCGATGAAGATGGCGATCGCAGCCGGCGCCACCGCGTACTCAATGAGCACCGCCATGCCGGTGGCAAAGCCGCCCAGGGGTCCCAGCGCCCGCCGGGCGAAGCCATATCCGGCCCCGGTGGCCGGCAGTGCAGAGGACAGCTCGGCGAGGCCGAAGGCCATGCAGGTATACATGACTCCCATAAGGACAGTTGCAATCAGAAGCCCGCCCCAGCCGCCCTGGGCGAGGCCGAGGTTCCAGCCTGCGAAGTCACCGGAGATGACGTAAGCCACGCCAAGCCCGGCAAGCAGTATCCAGCCCGCAGCTCCCCGCTTGAGCTGCCGATGCTGCAGGTACCGCTTGTCGTCGGTCACCTGGATTGATTCAGAGGATGACACTGTAGTTCCCTTCGTCCGAGGGTATTGGTATGAGTTCAGACCATAAACTCGTTACAGTGTGATCCAGATCATTCCGACCGTCAAGGGTCTATCCCATGTTCATTGGTGACGCATGGATGGTCAATTCGTCGCGGTAGTCGGATATGCCGGAGTCATAGGCATTTTTTCAACCCATTATGATGGGGTAATGGAACAGGAACAGTTCGGAACCGCGGCCCCGATCCTCCGCCCGGTCAGGCACGGCAATGCCTTCGAGGAAACCATCGAACGACTGCTCCAGAACATCAAGCTCGGCCTCTTTGGCGTTGGAACCAAGCTTCCGGCTGAGCGGGAGCTGGCGGAGTTACTGGGGGTTTCGCGCGCCACTCTGAGGGATGCCCTGGCGGAATTGCAGAAGGCCGGATATGTCGAGGTGCAGCGCGGCCGCTATGGAGGAACGTACGTCTGCAGTTGGCCCGAGGCGGGATCAGGCTCCTATCCGGAACTCGACCCGGCCGAGGTGGAGGACATCCTGACGTTCCGGGACGTCATCGAGCCGGCTGCTGCGTCGCTGGCCGCCCGCGCCACCTTGTCGCAGGCGCAGCGGACCCATTTGCTGAGGACTCTGGCCGAGGTGGCTGCTGCCCCGGCGAACCAGTACCGTCCCAAGGATGCAAGATTCCATGTGGCGATCGCGGAAATAACGGGGTCGCCGAGCTTGGCGCTTGCGGTGGCGGATGTACGTTCCAAGGTCAACGACCTGCTCGATCGGATACCGCTGCTCCAGCCGAACCTGGAGCATTCAAACCGGCAGCACCAGGAAATAGTGGATGCCATTCTTAGGGGTGATGACACGGAGGCCTATAAGGTTGCGCGGGATCATCTGCAGGGAACGGCTTCACTGTTGCACGGATTCCTTGGATCCTCGGACTCAGCCGGCGCGGGGTGACTGGCCGCTGAAGGCGTTAGTGCGGCGGACGACGGCGGGACCTCCCGCCGTCGTCCGTATTTAACCCTTGGGGCGCATCGAGGACGACGTGCGTGTTCGAGGAGGAAGCCGACGGCCGGGCCGAGGAATGCAGACTCAGATGCCCGCGCTTCTTCACATCCACTGCGGGTGCCTAAGGGCGCCTATCTGCAACCGTGTTGTGTGAGACGCAACATCTTCCCGCTTGGATCGCTGCCCGTGGGTCGTGCCACCAGCCCCGGTTGGCTTACCTCATTACTGTTTAGAAACAAATTATGGCTTACGCCACCCTATTGACTGTGCTGCGTGTCGCGTCCTAACCTGATGAAACCAAGTTGCAAAGAATGCAACTCCAACATTTCTTGGTGGATACACATGAGTAATGAATCGAACTCATCCGGCGTGGGACTTGTTGGCGAGGGCGCCAATGGTCCCGTTCCGGGCCGCGCCGCCGGACGCGGCTCAGGCATGACTGATCCAGCAGGTGCCGTCACCGTCGACGAACCCAGCAAGGAGACCCGCCGACGGGTAGTGGCAGCCAGCTTCATCGGCAATTTCGTCGAATGGTTTGACTACGCCGTCTACGGCTATCTTGCTGTCACCATCTCCACGGTCTTCTTCCCGGAATCAGATCCGCAGACCGCGCTCCTGCTGACCTTTGCACTGTTTGCGATCTCTTTCTTCGTTCGTCCCTTGGGTGGCTTTATCTGGGGCCATATCGGAGACCGGGTGGGCCGGCGGACAGCGCTCTCCCTGTCCATCCTGATCATGTCAGGGGCTACGTTCTGCATCGCCCTCATCCCGGGTTACGACACCATCGGCATTTGGGCGCCGATCCTCCTGCTGATCATCCGGGTGGTCCAGGGGTTCTCGGCCTCCGGCGAGTATGCCGGAGCTTCAGCGTTCCTGGTGGAGTACGCCCCTGCCGGCAAGCGCGGCCTTTATGCCGCAGTGGTTCCGGCCAGCACGGCAGCCGGCTTGCTCCTCGGGTCCCTCATCGCTGGCCTCCTGACCTCGGTGCTGACAACCGACGCCCTGCACAGCTGGGGCTGGCGCCTGCCGTTCCTCCTGGCTGCGCCGATGGGGCTGATCGGGCGCTATATCCGCAACAAGCTCGAAGACACTCCGGTGTTCCGCGAGATGGCCCAGGAGGATCACGCCGTCAAGGCCCCTGTGTCCAGCCTCTTCCGCAACCACTGGCGGCAGCTCCTCCAGGCCGTGGGTGCCGTGCTGCTCAACGCAGTGGGCTTCTACGTAATCCTCAGCTATATGCCCACGTACCTCTCCTCCGAACTGGGCCTGGGCGAAACCGAGTCCTTCCTGGCAACGACTATTGCGCTTGTCAGCTATATCGGCTTCATCTTCCTGACCGGCATGCTTTCAGACCGTTTCGGCAGGAAAAAGGTACTCATCAGCGCCTCAGTCACCTTCATTCTGCTGACCGTACCGGCCTTTGCGCTCTTGGGAACCGGTGACTTCCTGGTGATCGTGCTGGTCCAGATCCTGCTCGGCGCCATGCTGACCCTCAATGACGGCACGCTACCCAGCTTCCTGGCAGAAATGTTCCCCACCCGGGTCCGCTACAGCGGCTTTGCTGTCAGCTTCAACCTCTCCAACGCCCTCTTCGGCGGTACCGCCCCATTCATGGCAACGCTCCTCATCGCAGCGACAGCCAACGACCTCGCGCCGGCCTGGTACCTGGTCGCCGCCGCAGTGGTCTCCCTTGTCGCGGTGGCGCTCTCGCGGGAAACCTGCCGGGAACCGCTGCGGCACGAATAACAGACTTCCTCTTCCGTCACACGTAACTGCATTACAAGAAAGGCACCACCAAATGACCATCACTGCCGAAAACGCCTCCTCCGTCGCCGAACTCGAGCGGCTCAAGGTCCTCCACAACGGCTCAAAAGGCAAGCTCACATTCTCCGACGCGGAGTTCGAGCGCCGTCTTGGCGGCCTGCGCCGGATCATGGCCGCCAAGGAGCTCGACGCGGTCATCCTGACCAGCTACCACGGCATCAAGTACTACTCCGACTTCCTTTACACCACCTTCGGCCGCAACTATGCCCTGGTCGTCACCGCCGACGACTCGGTCACCGTTACCGCCAACATCGACGCCGGCATGCCGTGGCGCACCTCGTACGGCGAGAACATCGTCTACACCGACTGGCGCCGCGACAACTTCTACTTCGGACTCCAGGAGGCCCTGCGCCAGCGCGGCGTCAAGGCAAACCGTCTGGGCGTCGAGGACGACTTCCTGCCCGGCCTGACCCGCGAGAAGATCGCCGCCGCGTTCCCGGGTGCCCAACTGCTGGACATCTCCCAGGACGCCATGCGCCAGCGCATGATCAAGTCCGCCGAGGAGATTGAGGTCATCAAGCACGGCGCCAGGATCGGCGACCTCGGCGGCGAGGCCATCCGCAACGCCATCCGCGAGGGCATCTCAGAGTACGAAGTTGCCCTGATCGGCACCGAGGCCATGGTCCACGAGATTGCCAGGACGTTCCCGGACCGGGAAGTCCGGGACACCTGGGTCTGGTTCCAGTCCGGCATCAACACCGACGGCGCACACAACTGGGCCACCACCCGCAAGCTGCAGCAGGGCGACATCCTCTCGCTCAACTGCTTCCCGATGACCTCCGGCTACTACACCGCCCTGGAGCGCACCCTGTTCCTCGGCCAGCCGGACGAACGCTCCCTGGAGCTGTGGAACATCAACGTCGAGGTCCACAAGCGCGGCCTGGAACTGATCAAGCCCGGCGCCGTCTGCAAGGACATCGCCGCTGAACTGAACGAGATCTACGTCAGTCACGGACTGCTCGCCAACCGCACCTTCGGCTACGGCCACTCGTTCGGCGTTCTCAGCCACTACTACGGCCGCGAAGCCGGCCTGGAACTGCGCGAGGACATCGACACCGTGCTGGAGCCCGGCATGGTGGTCTCCATGGAGCCCATGATCACCGTCGCTGACGGCCAGCCCGGCGCCGGAGGCTACCGTGAGCACGACATCCTGGTCATCGGCGAGGACAACTCGGTGGAGAACATCACCAAGTTCCCGTTCGGACCCGAGCACAACATCGTCGGCGCATAGGCGCCGTAGCAGAGGGAAGCGGCGCCACGGTAAGTGGCGCCGCTTTCGCCGTCTCCGCTGAAGATAAGGAAAGATGATGGCTACCATGACTCCAGCAGCAGCTAAAGAAACCAGCGGCGGAAATCCGAAGCACACAGAAACGAACGGCGGGACGGACGCCAAAGGCGCATCCGTCGTCGTCAACGCCATTGCGGTGCTGAAGACCTTCTCTGCCGAGGAGCCGCTCCTCGGGGTCACCGAGATCGCCAACCGGGTGGGCATGCACAAGAGCACCGTGTCGCGGATGCTGGCCACCCTGGAGCAGGAGAATCTCGTGGAGCGCGACCCGGAAACCCGCAGGTTCCGGCTCGGCCTGGGGCTCATCGCCGTCGCAGGGCCGCTGCTGGCGGAGATGGATGAACGCCGGGTCGCTTACCCGGTGCTGCGCCGGCTCACCGAGCAGACGGGGGAGACCAGTGCCCTGATGCTCTGGAACGGTGACGAGGCCATCTGCGTGGAGCAGATCGCAGGTCAGCATCAGATCAAGCACACCACGCCGCTCGGCGCCCGCTACCGGGACGCCCTCAGCGCCTCCGTGCAGGTGTTCCTGTCGTCGCTGCCCGCTGAAAGGGTGCGCGAATTGCTGCGGAGCGGAACGATCAGCTTTCCGGGGATGGACGACGCCGGCCTGGCCGCCTACCAGGAGCGGCTGCACCAGGTCGCGGCGCGGGGATGGGCGGAGAATTACGGGGAGACTTCCATGGACGAGGTGGGCGTGGCCGCCCCCGCGTACGACCACCGTGGCGACGTGGCCGCCGTCGTACTCATCCCCGCCCCGCGCTTCCGTGTCTCCCGCGAGCGGCTGGAGGACCTGGGCGAGGCCTGCGTGGCCGCCGCCGCGCAAGTGACCACGCGCCTTGGCGGCCGCGCGGGCACGTAGCAAAGGGCCGGTTTCGGATCCGTTCCAGAGGATTTTCAATATAATTAGGAAAAGTCGTTGACGAGCGCAAAATCTTCACTATAGTTGTGTGAGTTAGCTCACCAACGGAAGACGGCCGATGACCATCGAGAGTAGCACCGCTGCACCGCCAGCCACCAGCGAACTGCTGGTGACGGTTGGCAACAAGGTGCGGTCCATGCGCAAGGAAAAGGGCATGACCCTGGCCCGGCTCTCGGAGATCACCGGACTCAGCCAGGCGATCGTCAGCCAGATTGAACGAGGCATGGCCAACCCGTCCTTCACAACCCTCGCCCAACTGGCCCACGGACTGGACATTCCGGTAGGAAGGTTTTTCCTGGGACAGGACCAATCCAAATCCCCGGTCGTCCGGAAATCGGAACGGCGCAACCTGCAAAACGTGACCCGCGAATCCGTGGGGGAAGCAGTCCACGAACTGCTGACCCCGGACCGCGGCGGCACTATTGAGGCGCAATGGATCAGCACGCCCCCAGGGCACGACACCAGCGCAACACCCTTTACCCACAGCGGGGAAGAGTTCTGCTTCATTATTTCGGGCCGTAAGGACGTCTATTTGGATGGCGTCTGCTACAGCCTGGAAGAGGGGGACTCCATCACCTACTCCTCGGAGATCCCGCACTGGTACAAGAACAGCTACGAAGAGGTATGCGTAGCCATTTGGGTCAACGCACCACACGCCGTATAGGCGGGCCGGCCCCCGCCGGCTCCCGCGTTTACCCGTAACTGTCCCGGCCGCACTCCGTGGCCGCTGACACTCCTTGCCACCTTCGCACCATGCGCCTGCATCAACAGGCGTTACTGCGTCATACCCTCCCACGCCCTCCGGGGCGGCAGCGTAAGGACATCCCCATGCTCGATACCCAAACGACGGACAGTGTTGTCCCGTCACCCCGTCCCACCGACTCATCCTCCCTGAAGCCCGGGCGCTTCACCCCCGAAGTCCGCAAGGGTCTGCTGGGCCTTGGCCTCGGCAACGCCCTGGAATGGTACGACTGGATGGTCTTCGGGCTCCTGTCGGCCTTCATCGGACCGAATTTCTTCCCCAACACCGAACCGCTCTCGGCCACACTCAGCGCCCTGGCCGTGTTCGCCGTCGGATTCGCTTTCCGTCCCCTCGGCGGCATCCTGCTCGGGACCCTCGCGGACCGGATCGGACGCCGCCGCGTGATGCTGCTGTCCATCATGCTCATGGCCGGCACCACACTGGTGATTGCCATCACGCCCACCTACGCCCAGATCGGTGCCTGGGCCGGCATCATCCTGCTGGTCTGCCGCGTGCTCCAGGGCATTTCCACGGGCATCGAAGCCCCGCTGTCCACGTCCCACGCCCTGGAACTGGCGCCCGAAGGCCGCGAAGGTTATGTCGCCGGCCTGATGAGCTTCTACGTCAATATCGGCATTCTGCTGGCGTCACTGATCAGCTTCCTGTGCAGTCTGGTCCTGGGCGGTGCCGTCATGGCCGAGTGGGGCTGGCGCGTCCCGTTCATCATCGGCGCCCTCTTCGGCTTCGTTGTGCTGTACCTGCGCCGCGCCCTTCCAGAGACCCTCAAAGCCGAGGAGATGGCCAGCAACACTCCCCGCGCCGTCTGGTCCGGAGTCCGCAAGCACTGGCTCTCCGTACTGGCCATCATCTTCGTCGTGGGCGCGGCCCAAGCGTACAACTACGCCTGGAACGTGGGCCTGCCCAGCGCGGCCCGCAGCGGCTTCAAGGAAGACCCCACCGCGGTTTTCGCACTGACGACCGTCCTGGGCATCATCCTGGTGGCCGGCAGTTGGGCTATCGGCAAGTTTGCAGACGGCCGCCAGATGTCCCGCTGGTTCCTGGTCACCCGCATCCTGGCCATCCCGTCAGTCTTCCTCATGCTCCTCTATGTACAGCCGGGCATCGGCGGCTTTGCCGCGGTCCTGCTGGGGGGCTCCGTCGTCCTGGTCCTGAACATGACCCTGTACAACGTGGTCAGCTCGTCGCTGATGCCCAAGAACATCCGCGGCACCGGTGTGGCTCTCGGCTACGGAATCGGCGTTGCCCTCTTCGGTGGCACCGCCTCCTACCTGCTGGTCTGGCTCCAGTCGCTGAGCCTTACCTGGGTCTTCCCGGTCTACGTCGCCGTCCTCTCCACCCTCAGCATCGTCTTCTACATCGCCGCCCGCCGCCGCAACGGCATCTTTGTAGGGAAGTAAGGAAGCACCATGATGAATTCACTCGAACTTAGTACCACGACGGCGGACCTGACCGCGCCGGTCATCTCCCGTTCCAACGTCCTGGTAGTGGGCGGTGGCCCGGCAGGCGTCGCCGCCGCTGTAACAGCTGCCCGCTCCGGCGCCAAAGTGACGCTTCTTGAGCGGTACTCATCCCTCGGCGGTCTCGCCTCCGGCGGCATGGTCCTGGTCCTGGACGACATGATCAATGGCCAGGAGATCACCGTCACCGGAATCGTTTCCGAATATGTGGAGCGCCTGCAGAAGCTGGGGCTGGCAATCGTGCCGCCGGCCGACGACAGGAAGACGTCCGAGGAGCTATGGAACAAGTGGGGCCGCTACGGCACCTTCGACTTCCACTCCCACACCACTCCCAAACCCGTCTGCTACGCCGCCGCCTTCGACCCCGACGGCTGGAAGCGGGTTTCCAACGATCTGGTCCGCGAAGCCGGAGTGGACCTGCGCCTGCACTCCTGGTTCTCCCGCCCCATCGTGGACAACGGAGTGATCAAGGGCGTCATCTGCGAAACCAAGCTGGGTCCGCAGGCCTTCATGGCGGACGTCGTCATCGACACCACCGGTGATATTGACGTCGCCTCCCGTGCCGGTGCCAGCTATGCAAAGGACAACTACCTCACCACCCTGGTCTTCCGGCTGGGCAACGTTGACACCGCCGCGGCAGAGGCGTTCGAGCAGGCCAACCCCAAGGAGGCCCGCGCCATCAACCGCAAGATCAAGCGCCTCCTCGGCGGCGCCTGGGAGCTGTGGTGGCTGAAGACCCCCATCGACGGTGTGGTCTGGTGCAACGCCCCACACATGACAGGCTTCGACGGCGTTGACCCGGCGGATATGACGGCAGCAGAGTTCGCTGCCCGCGACCGCATTTCCGAGGCCGTGGACTACGTCCGCGCCAACCTGCCGGGCTTCGAAAACTGCTACATGCTGGACGTTGCCTCACAGATGGGCGTACGCCAGACCCGGTTGCTGCAGGGCGAATACGTCATGACCAAGGACGACGTGACGCAGCGCCGCCACTTCCAGGACAGCGTTGCCCGCGGCCGCGACTACTACTACCCGTACCGCTCGCTGCTGCCCAAGGAGGTGGATCAGCTCCTTGTCGCTGGCCGGCACTACTCGGCCACCCCGGAGGCGCAGAAGATGTCCCGCGAAATCCCGCCCTGCATGGCGATGGGCCAGGCCGTGGGCGTCGCCGCAGCGCTCGCCGTCGAAGGCAACGTCCTGGTCCGGGACGTATCCGCCGTGGACATCCAGCAGGGGATGCGCCGGCACGGTGCGGACCCCGGCGACGTCCCGTCGTCGAACGCCACCGTGGATACCGAAGCGGCGGTTCCGGCATGAGCACCGTAACGGCAGAACGTACGACGGCGGCGCCCGCCACCGCGGCCCCGGCCGCCGGGGAGGAGCAGACGGCCACCCCCCTGCCGCTGGACGGCATCAAGGTGGTGGATTTCACGCAGGTCTTCATGGGCCCGTCGTGCACCCAGATGCTGGGCGACTACGGTGCGGACATCATCAAAGTTGAGCGCCCGGGCGCCGGGGACATCTCCCGCAACTCCTTCCCTGACAAGGACGGCCAGGACAACCCGATCTTCCTGTCCATCAACCGCAACAAGCGGAGCGTGTCCATCGATACCCGTACGGAAGAGGGACGGAACGTCCTGCACGTCCTTATGGCGGACGCCGACGTGGTGGTCAGCAATTTCCGGTCAGGCGTGATGGAGCGGATGGGCTTCGGTTACGAGGAACTCAAGAACGAGAACCCCGGCATCATCTGGGCTTCGGGCACCGGTTTCGGTCCCGTGGGACCCTACTCGCACAAGGGCGGCCAGGACGCCATTGCCCAGGCGTACTCCGGCGTCATGTGGCGCCGGGAGTCCGAGGACACCAAACCGGCCATCTACCCCACCACCCTGTGCGACTACATCACCGGCATGCACCTGATGCAGGGCATCCTGCTGGCGCTGCGCACCCGGGAGACCTCCGGAGTCGGGCAAAAGGTCGAGGTGACCATGTACGACTCCATGCTGCACCTGCAGATGCAGGAGGCCTGCATGCAGCTCAACCGCGGCTACGAGGTCAACTGGGGTGCCATGCCGCTGAGTGGCGTCTTCGAAACCACCGACGGCGCCGTCTGCATGGTGGGCGGTTTCACACCGGACCCGCTTGCACGGATCTCCGAAGCCCTGGCCTTGGACGAGGACCTGACACTGCGCCCCGAGTTCGCCACCCTGGAGCAGCAGTTCGCCCATAAGCCCGCGCTGCAGTCGATCTTCCGGGAGCGCATCGCCACCAACACCACGGAGTACTGGACTTGCAGGCTCGAGGAACAGGGGGTGCTGAACGCCCCTGTTCATACCCTCGAACAGGCGCTCGCCGATGCCCAGACCGAAGCGAACGGCATGATCGTTGAGGCCGAACACCCCGGCGTCGGAACGGTACGGATGCTGAACGCCCCGATCCGGCTCTCAGCCACCCCGCCGAGTGTCCGCCGGGTGGCGCCGCGCCTGGGCGAGCACAACGTGGAAGTGCTGCTGGAGAACGGCTTTGATGAGGAAACCATCGCGCGCCTGCAGCAGCTGGGAGTCCTGCGATGACGGCGGTCTCCGTGGACGGTGCGGCGGTGGGCCGGGCGTCCGCCTCCGCACCCGTTGACGAGGTCACGCTCACCATCGAGAACCACGTGGCCACGGTGGTCATCGACCGCCAGCACGTCCTCAACGCCGTCGACGGCCGCTCTCAGGACCGGCTCAATGCGATCTGGGAGCAACTCGAAACCGACCCCGGCGTGCGCGTCGTGGTGGTCACGGGAGCCGGGAACCGTTCCTTCTGCGCCGGCGCCGACATGTCCGCGGACGCCATGGACAAGACCGGCCTGGAATACTGGGCCGGCCTGGACCCGAACGGTTTCGGCGGCCTCAGCCTCCGCACCACCCTGGACGTTCCCGTCATCGCCCGCGTCAACGGCTACGCACTGGGCGGCGGCATGGAAATGGTGCTCGGCGCCGACATCGTAGTGGCCGCGGATACGGCCCGCTTCGGGCTCCCGGAACCGCGCGTCGGGCGCCTGGCGCTTGACGGCGGCATCCACCAGCTTGTGCGGCGGGTCCCGTACACCCAGGCCATGGGAATGCTGCTGACCGGACGGAAGGCGGACGCGGCGGAGATGCAGGCCATGGGGCTGGTCAACGAGGTGGTCACGGCCAACGAACTCGACGCCGCAGTCCAGCGCTGGATTGACCACATCCTCGCCTGCGCCCCCACGTCCGTCCGGGCAGTCAAACAAATGGTCACGCAGACCGGACACCTTTCGGCGGCCGAAGCGCGCGGACTTCGGCTGCCGGCGCTCATGGCGGCCCTGGACAGCGAGGACTCCTCCGAAGGGGTACGCGCATTCCAGGAAAAACGGGCGCCCGTGTGGCCCGGCCGCTGACCGTCCACCCGGAGCAGCTCCGGTAGCAACGGCCCTCGATTGAAAGGAAACAACCATGCCGCAGTCTTTCGCGCCCAAAAACGGGCCCCGTGAAACCCTTCCCGCCGGTGTGTGGGGCGTCGTCGCCACACCGTTCCAGGGCAGCACCCTGGACGTGGACCTGGACAGCCTCGCCGGGCTTGTGGAGCACTATGAAACCATCGGCGCCACAGGGCTGACCGTCCTGGGCGTCTTCGGTGAAGCTGCCGCCCTTACTCCGGCTGAACGGCGCCAGGTCCTGGAAGTCGCCGTCGAATGCACTGACCTGCCCCTCGTCGTCGGGGTCACCGCCCTGGCGACGCGGCCGGCCATCGAGGAAGTCCGCGCCGCCCAGGAGGTGGCGGGCGTCCGCCTCGCTGCCGTGATGGTGCAGGCCAACTCGCCCAGCGCTGAGGTGGTGGCCGCCCACCTGGACGCCATTCACCGTGCCACCGGTGCCAACATCGTCCTGCAGGATTATCCGCTGGCCAGTGGCGTGGCCATTGCCGCGACATCCCTGGCTGCCGTGGTGTCGGCATGCAACTGCGTTATCGCCATCAAAGCCGAAGCACCGCCCACCAGCGTTGCCATCGCGGAGCTGACCGCAACCGGCGTCCCCGTGTTTGGCGGGCTTGGCGGGCAGGGCCTGCTCGACGAACTCCTGGCCGGCGCGGCAGGCGCCATGACCGGCTTCTCGTACCCCGAGGCGCTCATCGCCTGCGTCCGGGCCTGGCGGGAGGGCGGCTACGAGGCGGCACAGCAAGAGCTGCTGCCGTACCTTCCCCTGATCAATTTCGAACAGCAGCCCAAGGTTGCGCTGGCCATCCGCAAGGAATGCCTGCGTGAAAGGGGCCTGATCAAGGATGCCGGCGTCCGGGCACCTGCTGCCGGGTTCCCGGAAAACCTGCGTGCTGCCATGCAGACGCACCTCGCTGAGGCAGCGCCCGCACTGGAAACATCACAGACCCCCCAAAGGAGCTTCTGATGGACCTTGGAATCACCGGCAAAACCGCACTGGTGGCCGCCTCGACCGGCGGTCTGGGCCTGGCCGTGGCCCGCTCCCTCGCGGCGGAAGGCGCCCGCGTGGCCATCGTGGGCCGGCGGCGTGATCGCGCCAAGGAGATCGTGGCTGAGCTGCAGACCGAGTATGGAGCTGAGGCTGCCGCCATCGAAGCCGACCTGACCACGCCGGAGGGAGTCGAAGCCGCCGTCGAACAGACCGTGGCGAATCTGGGCCCGGTGGACATCCTTGTCCTCAACGGACCAGGTCCCAAGCCCGGGGCCGCAGCATCGTTGGGCGCCGGGGACATTGCTGCCGCCTTCGACCTCCTGGTCAAGCCGCACCACGCCCTTGTATCCAGGATCGTTCCGGGAATGCGTGAACGCCGCTGGGGCCGGATCCTCGCTGTCGGTTCGAGCGGTGTGGTGGCACCCCTGCCCAACCTCGCGGTGTCCAACACCGGGAGGGCGGCCCTGGCCGGCTACCTCAAGACCCTCGCTGCCGAGGTAGCCATCGACGAAGTCACCGTCAACATGCTGCTGCCCGGCCGCATCGCCACGGACCGGGTGGCCGAACTCGACCAGGCAGCGGCAAAGCGGCGCGGCACCACGCCCGACGCCATCCAGCTCGAATCCCGCAAGACGATACCAGCCCGCCGCTACGGCGAACCCGCCGAATTCGGAGCCGCCGCCGCGTTTCTCTGCAGCGCCCCGGCGTCGTACATCACCGGCGTTGCACTGCGGTGCGACGGCGGCCTGATCCGCAGCCTCTAGCCCCCAGACCTACCTAAGGACAACCATGACTTCCCCAACGCTTGATGCCGCCACCGACCTGAACGCCACCGCCACCGCGCAACATCTCATCAACGGCACGTGGTGCGGCCAAGCCGCAACCAGGCGGATGAACCCCGCCCAGCCGGACCAGATGGTGGCTTCGTCCCCGAGCGGCACAGCGGAAGACGTCGCCGCGGCCATCGCCGCGGCAGTGGAGGCACAGCCCGCCTGGGCCGCCCTGCCCGCGCCAGCACGCGGCGCGGTCCTGCTGGCTGCCGGTGACCTGCTGATGGACCGCCAGTCAGCCATCGCCGAAGACCTGGTGCGGGAAGAAGGCAAAACCCTCGCCGAAGCCAAAGGGGAGGTCAAGCGTGCCTCGGACGTGCTGCGGTTCTTTGGGTCCCTGGGGTGGGCGGCCACCGGCGAAGTGCTGCCCAGCGGCCTGCCGGACACCACCATCACCACCCGCCGCGAGCCGCTGGGCGTGGTGGGTCTCATCACCCCGTGGAATTTCCCCATTGCCATTCCGGCCTGGAAGATGGCCCCGGCCCTGATCAGCGGCAACACGGTCGTCATCAAGCCCGCCGAGCTGACTCCGCTGTCCGCTACGCACCTGGCCCGTGCCCTGCAGGACGCCGGACTGCCTGCAGGCGTTCTCAACGTGGTCCACGGCAAGGGCCGGGTAGTGGGGGCGGCACTGGCACATGACCCGCGGATTGCCGGGCTATCCTTCACCGGGTCCACCGCCGTGGGCCTCGGTCTGCAGGAAGTCCTCAACGCCCGCCGTGCCCGCGTGCAGCTGGAAATGGGCGGTAAGAACGGCGTTCTGGTGCTCGACGACGCTGATGCCGTCCGGGCAGCGAAAGTTGTGGCCGCCGGTGCCTTCGGGCTCACTGGACAGGCCTGCACGGCAACATCGCGGGTGTATGTCACCCCGGGCATCCGTGCAGCATTCCTGGAAGCACTCGTGGCCGAAGCCGCCTCCTACGTTCCCGGCAACGGCCTTGACGCGAATTCGGCCATGGGCGCCGTGGTGAGCAGGCAGCAGTTGGAACAGAACCAGGCAGCGGTGCGCGGCGCCGTCGAACGCGGTGCCACGCTGCTCCATGGAACGTACGACGGCGATCCCTCCGGCCCGCTGCTCTTTGCTGCCGCCGTGCTCACCGGCCTGCAGTCGGACGATCCCGCCGTCACGGAGGAGATCTTCGGCCCCGTGGTGGCGGTCCTGGAAGTGGCCAATTATGAGGAAGGCCTGGCAGCCATCAACGACTCCCGTTACGGACTCACCGCCGGCATTTGCACGGATTCCCTGGCCCGCGCCACGGACTTCGCCGCGCGGGCACAAGCGGGCGTCGTGAAGGTGAACCGGCCCACCGCCGGCCTGGACCTGAATGTGCCGTTTGGCGGTGTGAAGGATTCATCCACCAACACCTTCCGCGAGCAGGGCAGGTCCGCCCTGGACTTCTTCACCTGGGGCAAGACCGTCTACACGGGCGTCTGAACCATGGTGTACGTGATTGCGCAGCCGTGCGTGGACGTCAAGGACAAGGCGTGCATCGAGGAGTGCCCCGTGGACTGCATCTATGAAGGCGCGCGCTCACTGTACATCCACCCCTCCGAGTGCGTTGACTGCGGCGCCTGCGACCCGGTCTGCCCGGTGGAAGCCATTTACTACTCGGACGACGTCCCGGACGAATGGGCTGACTATATAGGGGCAAACGCAGCGTTCTTCGAGGAACTCGGGTCCCCGCAGGGCGCCGCGGCGCTCGGGAACCTGGGCAGGGACCATCCGGTGGTTGCGGGTGAACCCCGGAAGGTAGCCGTCTAGGGCAGGCCTGCCAGCCGGGCCGCCAGGTGCAGCGCGGCAAGCCGGCCCGTTCCCCGGGGATCCCCGCCGCACAACTCGAAAATCCGTTGCAGCCGGTGATGCATCGACTGCCGTTCCAGGTGCAGCTCCCTGGCCGACTGCGCCGTGTTGCAGCCCGAGTCCAGCCACACCTGCAGGGTCTCCAGCAGCTGGGACTGCCGCTGGACATCATGGTCCAGCAGCGCCCGCAGCTGGCGGTGGACGAACGCGTCCCGGGCCGAGGCGTCCAGGGCGGTCAAGGCCAGGCTTTCGACCGCAACATCCCCCGCATCGATGACCACGAGGCCGCGGGCCGGATAGCTCCGGCGGCGCGCTGACGCCGTGCGGCGCCGGAGCTGCCGCACCTCCAGTGCCCGGCGCGCTTCGGCAAGGGACCAGGCAGCCTCCGCAACGCCGCCGGCCAAGGGTCCCACGGAGATCACCGCATCGTGGTCCCCTTCGAGCTCCCGGAGCGATGCCAGGAGCTGCCGCCGTTCGGCAGCGGTGTCGGTGCAGGGCAGGCCGATCATCACCACCAGCTCGGCCTCATCCAGGTAAGCAGCGTTGGGAATCCGGTGCGCACCCAGGAGGGCCTCCATAGCGCCACGCAGTTTCTGCGGCGAGGCCGCGTGGACGGCCGCCACCACGGCCGGGGAACTGGCTGGGAAACCGGCGCCGGGGGCGAGCTGTTCCAGGCGCCACTCCGGCGCGGACGTGAGCACGGCGCGCATCAGCTCCGCACCGGCGAGGGCATGCAGTCCTGGCGGCGTGTGCTGCAGCAGAGCCAACCCGAGGATGTCGACGGCGCGTTCCCCGGCCACGTGCGCCAGCCCCGCATCGGCGCCCTCCGGCACCCGGACCTCAAGCCGGCCCATCAGCACACCCCGCACGGCAATGTCCACGGTGACCAATTTCTCCCCTGCCACCTCCTCAAGGTGGTCCTGCCCGCCTGCCGGCGCGCCGGCGTCGTCCGCTGACTGGGCAGCGGGGGAGTCCCGCGCCTGATCCGCTGCAAGATCTGCCGGATGGGGGTTGTGGCCCTCCGGCACTGCATTGCCCAGGATGACGCCCCAAGGTGAAGTGAGCTTCACCGCGGAGCCGGTGGTCCCCGCCAGCACGTCCAGGATCCTGTCCAGGGATGCGCCATGGGCGAGTTCCGCCGCCATGGCCCGGGTTGCCGCATCCGCCTGCTGGAGGTGCCCTACCGACTCGCTGACCAGGATGGAATTGATGGCCTGCATGACGCCCACAAAAGGCACCACCTCGCGGAGTTCCACTACCGGCAGCCCGTGTTCCCGGGCCTTCTCCAGCATGGCAGGCGGAATCTCAGGCAGGACCCCGCCGGTTTCGATTGCAAGGGCGGCCACTCCCCGCTGCGCCAGGTCCTGAACGTAGGCGGCGCGCTTGTCCGGCGTGGCTCCGGCCAGGGTGATGCCACCGCAGAGCAACAACTCCCCACCGCGCAGGAGCGGTGCAATGTCCAGCACCTCGCTCGAGTGGACCCAGCGGACTGGATCTGCCGCGACGTCCCTGCCAGGCGCGTGGAGCAAGGGGTCCGCAGCGGCGAGTGCTGGGTGGGCGAGGATCTCGCCGAGGGGAACTGACATGACATTCCGTAACGTAAGAAAGGGATTTGCTCGACACATAGTATCTTGTTCCCTGTGATGGGGGCCACATAGCCTTTGAGTACCTACCAATCCTCACGGAGGCCCCCTATGCAAGAAGAGCTTTCCACGGCAGCGCAAAGGCGCGCTGCTTCCGATGCACCCGGCGCCGGCGCCGCGCACATAAACGTCCACGACGGCGCCGAGGACCATGAAGCATGGCTCCAGCCCATCCCGGAATCGGCACGCACCACCAAGGTGTCCGGACAGTTCTGGATCTGGGCCGGCGCCAACCTAGCTCCAATCAACTGGGTGCTGGGGGCACTCGGTATCCACCTTGGGCTCGGCTTCGCGGACACCGTCACCGTCCTGGTGCTGGGCAACCTGATCGGCATGCTGCTGTTTGGCTGCTTCGTCCTGCTTGGCCAAAAGACCGGCGCCACCGGCATGGTCCTGGCCCGCGCCGCGTTCGGTCGGCGTGGAAACTACCTCCCCGCCGCCATCCAGGCGCTCCTGGTGATTGGCTGGTGCGCCGTGAACACCTGGATCATCCTGGACCTGGTGATGGCACTGTTCGGCACCCTCGGATGGGTAGACCCGGACGCGCACAACTACGCCTGGAAGATCGCGGTTGCCACCGGCATCATGGCCGCCCAGGTGGCCATCGCCTGGTTCGGTTACAAAGCCATCGCCGCCTTTGAAAAGTGGACGGTGCCGCCCACCATCATCATCCTCGCCGTCATGTCCGCCGTGGCCTGGTTCGGCATGAAGATCGACTGGACCTATGCCGGCCCTGCCGGGAACATCCTGGAAGGCTCCGAGCGCATCGCTGCCATGAGCGCGGTCATGACCGCTATCGGCATCGGCTGGGGCATCACCTGGTTCACGTACGCCGCCGACTACTCCCGCTTCGTCAGCACCTCCGTGCCCAAGAAGAAGGTCTACCTGGCCTCGGTGCTGGGGCAGTTCATCCCGGTGGTCTGGCTGGGCATCCTCGGCGCCAGCCTGGCCACGAACAGTGGCGAGGTGGACCCGGGGAAACTGATCGTGCAGAACTTCGGCGTCCTGGCACTGCCTGTCCTGCTGATGGTCCTGCACGGACCCATCGCCACCAACATTCTCAACATCTACACCTTCTCGGTTGCCACGCAGGCGCTGGACATCACCATCAGCCGCCGGAAATTGAACCTGTTCGTCGGCGTGTTCTCGCTGATCGCCGTCGTCTTCTTTATCTTCCAGGAGGACTTCGCCGCGGTGCTCGACGCCTGGCTGATCGGCCTGGTGGCCTGGGTGGCCGCCTGGGGCGGGGTCATGCTGGTGCACTACTTCTGGCTGGACAAGCGCTGGCCCGGCAACCCGGAGCGGCTGTTCGACGGCGTCGGGACCCGCAGGCTTCCGGGCATCAACTGGGCGGGCGTCACCTCCCTCCTGGCCGGCATCTTCGCCACCTGGCTGTTCATGTACGGGCTGATTCCGGTCATGCAGGGCCCCATCGCCGTGGCCCTGGGCGGCTGGGACCTGTCCTGGCTGGCCGGCGGACTGACCAGCGCGGCCGCCTACGCAGTACTCGGCCCGCGGCAACACGTCCGCTTCCTTGAGGCGACCTACCAGCCCAAGTCGGCAGCCGGCCGGGACGGCACCGGCCGCAACGGCGCCGGCGGAAGCCAGGATCCTGAGTCCAGCATCCCGGTACTGCCCGTACCCTAACCGCCAGCCGCAACCACCGGGGCGGGCGACGATGCCCGCCCCGCTACTGGAGGCGGGCAACGCCGCCCGCCCCGCGAAAGGATCATCTGTGAACCACCCCGCCATCCCGGACCTGCTCCATCCGATCACCTGGCCCGACGGCGCCAAGGCAGCCGCGTCGTTCACCTTCGATGTGGACGCCGAGTCCTGCACCATCGCCCACGACCCCTCCACCACGAAGCGCATGTCGCTGATGACCCACCAGTCCTACGGGCCCAAGGTGGCGGTGCCCCGGCTCCTGAAGATCCTGGAGCGGCAGCAGATCCAGGCGACGTTCTTCATCCCCGGCTTCACCGCCGAGTCCTACCCGGACGTGGTGCGCGCGATCGTGGACGGCGGGCACGAGGTGGCGCACCACGGCTACCTGCACGAACCCATGCAGGGCATCGACGCCGCCACCGAGGCCAGCTACATTGACCGGGGCCTGGAAGCCCTGGCCAAGGTGGCCGGCGTGCGCCCGGTAGGGTACCGGGCACCATGGTGGGAGCTGAACTGGCACTCACCCGGGCTGCTGGCGGACCGCGGGTTCCTCTACGATTCGAGCCTGCTCGACGGCGACGCGCCCTACCGTTTCGCCGTCGCCCCGGACGATCCCAGGGATCTCGTGGAGATTCCCGTGGACTGGGCGCTGGACGACTGGGAGCAGTACGCGTTCTACCCCGGTGTCACCGGCAGTGGAGTCATCGAAAGCCCGGCAAAGGTGCTGGAGATGTGGACCCTCGAAGCCGAGGCACATCACTCCCAGGGCAGCTGCTTCGTCCTTACCAACCACCCGTTCATCTCCGGCCGGCCATCCAAAACCGTGGCCCTGGAGCAACTGATCGAACGGGTCAAGGGCATGGACGGGATGTGGATCACCACCCTGGACAAGATCGCCGAGCATACCAAGGCGACCGTCCAGGCAGTCCACACCCACGGCCGGGTCGAGGTTCCGGTCTTCGCCGGCGCCGGCGCCCGGTTCCAGCCCGGCTCCATCCGGGAGCCTGCGCTGCAGTAGCGCCCGCGCGTCACGCCTCAGGCAAGCGGACGACGGCGGGAGGCACCGTCGTCGTCCGCTTTTCCCTTTTGGGGCGCGCCGTCACGGCTGCGGCCAGGCTGGTCCGCACGGGCAGTTGCGGGATAAGGACCGCCTGATAGGCGTGATACAGATCCGGCTTGTCGGTGGGTAGGGGCGGTCCCGCCCGGTTCTCGGCGTCCACCTCGTGATGCCACGAACCTGACTCCCGGTCCATGAAAGCGGACCCGACGTGGTGGAACCATTCATCATATTGGGCAGCGAAGCGGTCCTCCCCGGTCAGCCTGAACAGCACTGATGCGCTGGCAAGGGCTTCGGCCGCCACCCAGTGCAGCCGGCGGGTCGAGACCGGCCGGCCGTCCCAGTCCGTGGTGTAGCAGAAACCGGGGTGCTCCCCAGGTTGCCAGCCGTCGGCGGCGGCCCTGTCGAACAATGCCGTTGCAGCCGCCAACTGCCCCGCGGGTCCGAATCCGGCTGACTGGGCCAGGAGCCGGGCCCACTCGAAGCCATGGCCGACTGTAGCGCCATAAGGCTTGAAAGTGTGATGGGGCTCCTCCAGGTTGTGTTGTGGGAGGGGGCTCCAGTCCTCGCCGTAGTGTTCGCAGATGCGCCAATTCCGCTGTTCGGCCTGCCGGATGACAAAGCCGCAGATTCCCAGCGCACGGGCCCGAAGGAGCCCGTTGCCGGTGACGTCGGCGGCTGCGAACAGTGCCTCTGCCAGGTGCATGTTGCCGTTGAGGCCCCGGTAAGGATCCAGGCGCCCGGCGGCGTCGGCGCGGTCTGCGGCCAGGCCGTGTTCCGGTTCCCAGAACTGCCGGTCCAGGCGCTGCAGGGCTTCGGACAGCATCTGGGGGCTTGCGGGGTGGCCGGCAGCGGTTCCGGAAGCAGCTGCCAGAATGACGAAGGCGAGGGTGTACAGGTCCTGGCCCTCCGTGGGGCGCGCCGGGTTATCCGGCCAGCCTCGCGCGCCAAAGGCTGCCAGGTAGTCCAACAGGTCGAAGGACACGCCGCGGGCCCACGGCTCGCCCCTTTCCGCTGCCAGGGCGAACACGTGCGCGATGCGGGCAGTGCCGAAGGTGGGGGACACGGCCCCCGGCACAGGATCTCCGGTCCGTGACCATACTGCCGTGTCTCCCTGCTGCGTGACCACGGAGCGTGGAAACCGCACCAGCCTCCGTTCCTCTGACCGCAACTGCGCCAGATGGCCGGGGCTGCCCAGGAGGTGGACGCTACTCAAGGAGCAGGCCTTCCGCGCGCGGCGCCAGCACGTGGTCCAGCACGATGCAGGCGGCCCCGATGGCCGCGATGTCCTCGCCGAGGGCGGATCCGCGGGCCTCCACCTGGTGAATCATTCCCATGGCCAGCCGGCTCGAAAGCGCCGACCGAAGGACGGCGAGGTAGTGTTCGGCCACGGGCGCCCAGGAGGGGCCGCCGAGCACTACTGCATCGACGTCCAGTAGGTTCGCGATGTCTTCGACCGCCCTGGACAGGCGCTGGGCCGCCTCGAGGAAGAGCGCGCCGGCGCGGCCGTCCCCACCTTGAGCCAGGACGGCCAGTTCCGCAAAGCGCTTCGCCACCTGCTGCAGGTCCTCCTCGTCCACTGGGCCCGGAACCAGACCCTGCTGCGAGGCTTCCATCACCAATTTGACGGGCATCACCGACACGCCAAGGCACCCTGTCCGGCCGCAGCCACACATGCGTCCTCCGTCGCCGGTGGAGAAATGGCCGATCTCCCCGACATTGTTGGAGGAGCCGCGAACGACCTCACCGTCCAGGACCACGGCTGCGCCGGTACCGCTGCCCAGGTAGATAAAGACGAAGTTCTGGTCCGAACGTTGGTCCCGCACCCACAGTTCAGCGTGCGCGGCTGCGGTTGAGTCCTTCTCCAGGAAGACGGGCAGGCCGGTAGCCTCGCCCAGGGACTCCCGCAATTCCACCCGCGCCCAGCCAGTCAACATTGGCGGCCCGACTACGGCACCCTGGTCGAATTCGATGGGGCCCGGAGCCGCGATGCCCACGCCCAGCACCCGGTCCCCGGGTATTCCTGAGTCAGTGATCAGGTCCTCCACCGCGCGTGCGATCCTGATGACCGTCTCCTTCGGCCCGGCTACTGCTTCGACCGGGATATGGCTCCGGTGGATCACGGCACCGGCAAGGTCCAGGAGGACGAATGTCAGGCGCGACGGATCAAGATGAACGCCCACTGCGAAGCGGCTCCGCGGGTCGATGGTGAGTGTGGTCCGCGGCTTGCCCTGGGGAACGTGTACCTTGCCGCTTTCGCGGATCAGGCCCAGATCCAGCAACCGGCGGGCGATGTTGGACACCGTCTGGGTGGACAGGCCCGTGGCTCCAATAAGCTCCACCCGGCTGAGCCCGGCTTCGGAACGGCGGACAAGGTCCAGGACCACTGCCTGGTTGAAGGCGCTGACCCGCTCCAGATTCGACCCACGCGGCATGTAAAACCACCTAACTCAATTTAGTTGACTAAGCCCGCTACTCGACTATAGTGGCCTGTGTCACATGCTGTCAGGTACCTCAGACAACTACCCAATCAGCTTCGCAGAGGCGGAGCTCTGTCTCCCAAAGGGATCCACTGATATGACTCGAAAGAGAATTTTTGCGGCCTTTGCCGGCGCGCTCGCGGGCACCGTTGCCTTGAGCGCCTGCGGCGGCGCCGGCACCCCATCGGCTGACACCGAGCAGAATGCGGACGCCAAGGAGGTGACCCTGACCATTGCGGCCAACGCGGTTTCCGGCGGAAAGAACTCCGACGGAGCCGACTGGATCACCAACTACGTGATCCCCAAGTTCGAGGAAGCCCAGAAGGCGAAGGGCGTTACGGCAAAGGTGACGTTCCAGTCCAACGGCGTGGACGACCAGGCCTACAAGACCAAGATTTCGCTCGACCTCTCCACCGGCCAGGGCGCCGACATTGCCAGCATCGACGGCATCTGGTTCGGCGAGTTTGCCGACGCCGGCTACATCAAGCCCCTTGAGGACGTCGTAGGCAAGGACAAGCTGGAGGGCTGGGACGGCTGGGACCAGATCGACCCCGCGGTTCAGCAGCTCACCACCTATGAAGGCAAGCTGTACGGCGTACCCGACGGAACCGACGGACGCGTCATCTACTTCAACAAGAACCTGTTCGCCAAGGCCGGCCTGCCGGAAGACTGGCAGCCCAAGAGCTGGGACGAAATCCTCGAGGCCGCACGCGCGCTGAAGAAGCTTCCCGGCGTCACGCCCCTCCAGATCAATGCCGGCAAGGCCATGGGCGAAGCTGCGACCATGCAGGGTGTCCTGCCGCTGCTGCAGGGCACGGGGCAGCCGATCCACAAGGATGACAAATGGCAGGGCAACAGCCAGGCACTCCAAGACGTCCTGGGCCTCTACTCCACGGTGTACGGCGAGGAGAAGCTCGGCGACCCGCTGCTGCAGCAGGACGCCAAGGGTCGCGACAAGTCGTTCCTGGAGTTCTCGCAGAACAAGCTGGGCATCATGATTGAAAGCGACTATCTCTGGCGCTCCGTCCTCAACCCCAAGACCGGCGTGGCTCCCATGGCCGACCGCGACACGGCGGTGGGCTGGGCCAAGATCCCCGCGAAGGCTCCCGGCCAGGGTCCCGACGGCGCCGATTTCGTCAGCATGTCCGGCGGTTCGGGCCAGGTCATCAACCCCAAGACCAAATTTCCGCAGCAGGCCTGGGAACTGCTCCAGTTCATGACCTCGGCTGAAGCCATCAAGGAACGCCTGGGCAAGTCTCCGCGCGTTTCACCCCGCAATGACGTCAACGCCGAACTGCTCAAGACCGATCCGCTGATGAACTTCATCTCCACCGACGTTCTCCCGGTCACGGCCTACCGGCCGGGCCTGGCTGATTACACCCTGGTGTCCACCGCCCTGCAGGAGGCCAGCGGTCAGGTCGCCGCCGGCAAGACTCCGGCTGAGGCCGGGGATGCCTATCAGAAGGCCCTGGAGGGAATTGTCGGTGACAAGATCTCCAAGTGATCAACTCGTGAAGGCCCCGGAGTCCGCTGCTGCAGCGGGCTCCGGGCCCTCCCGGGCACTTCCCGACGACGGCGACGTCGCCGGCCTGGGCAAGGGCGGGGCAGCCGCGTTCCTGGCGCCGGCACTGCTGCTCATCTCGGTATTCCTCGTCTTCCCGGCGCTGTGGTCGCTCTACCTGGGCATGACCAACTACCGGCTCACCGGCTCCGCGGCCAAGAATCCGCAGTTCGTGGGCCTGGACAACTACGTCAATGCACTGTCTGACGACCGGTTCCTCAATTCTCTGGTGCTGACGCTGCTGTTCGTGTTCGGGTCCGCCGTCATCGGGCAGTCCGTACTCGGCTTCGCCATCGCCTGGGCCATGACCAGGGTCCGCAAATCCGTCCGCGCCGTCGTCGAATTCTTTGTGCTGCTTGCCTGGATCATCCCGAGTTCAGTCACTACCTTCCTCTGGTACGCCCTTCTGGACCGCAGCAACGGCACCCTCAACGCAATGCTGAACACGGGCAACACCGCTTGGCTGCTGAACTACCCGATGGAAAGCATCATCGTCTTCAACACCTGGGTGGGCACCGCCTTCTCCATGCTCCTGTTCAGTTCTGCGCTCGCATCGGTTCCGCCTACGCAGCTCGAAAGCGCCCGCATGGTGGGGGCCGGTGCGTGGGCCCAGTTCCGCGACGTGATTTTCCCGCACATCCGCGGTCACATTCTCACGAACACCCTGCTGATCACGCTCTGGACGTTCAACACCTTTACGCCGTATCTGCTGACCGCAGGCGGACCTGATGACCGATCCAACATCCTTCCGATCTTCATCTACCAGCTGGCATTGAACGACGGCGCGCTGGGACAGGGTGCCGCGATCTCGCTGATCATGATCATCATCAACCTGGTGATCGCCATGGTCTACCTGCGACTCCTGAAGGAGAGAAAATCATGACCGCCCTGGACAGCCGGCGCCCCACCGCGGACCAGGAGAGCCGTCGCATTCTGGGCCATTTCCTCGGGCTGATGGGCAAAAGCCTGTTCATCGCGCTGGTCCTGGCGTTCTTCGTCATTCCCGTGCTGTGGCTGGTGTTCGCTCCCTTCGACGCGCACCCCACCCTGAACGTGAAGGTGCCGGAGTTCACGCTTAACAACTTCAAGGTGCTCTTCGAGAACCCCATCGCCATCGCCTCGCTGGGAAACTCTCTGATCCTGGCGCTCGGGTCGATGGTGGTTGTCCTGGTCCTCGGCTCGCTGGCATCGTATTCCCTCTCACGGGTGAAGATCCCCGGACGTGACCTGCTGCTGTACACGCTGCTGCTGCTCTCCTCCATCATCACGGGTACGGCGGCCATGGTTCCGACGTTCCTGCTGATGGTCAAGCTTGGGCTGATCGATTCCCAGTTCGGCGTGATCCTGGTGCTCAGCGGCGGCATCCTGCCCACCGTGATCTTCATCCTCAAGGACTTCATGGATTCGACGCCGAAATCCTACGAGGAGTCGGCGCGGCTGTATGGCGCGAAGCCGCTGCGCATTCTGTGGGACGTGGTCATTCCGCTGGCCCGCCCGGGCCTTGCCACCATCGCCGTGTGGGCCGTCGTCCAGGTGTGGGGCAACTTCCTGGTTCCCTACCTCCTGCTGCGCTCGCCCGCCAAGTCTCCCGCCGCCGTCGTGATGTACACCTTCTATACAGAAGGCGGTCAGCCTAACCTCGCACTGATTTCCGCGTTCTCCCTGCTCTTCTCTATTCCCGTGATCGCCATGTACTTCTTCGTTAACCGGCGTTACGGGTTCCGCTTCCATGGAGGTATCAAAAGCTAATGGCCAGCATCACCACCAGCTCCCTGATCAAGGAGTATCCCGGCGGCGTCCGGGGTGTGGACGACATGGACCTCACCATCCACGACGGCGAGTTCTTTGCCCTCCTCGGCCCCTCCGGCTGCGGCAAGACCACGTTGCTGAGGACCATCGCCGGGCTGGAAAAGTCCACCTCCGGCAGTATCAGCATCGGCGACCGGGACGTCACCAACCTCGAGCCCGGTCAGCGCAGGGTCGCCATGGTCTTCCAGGACTATGCACTGTTCCCGCACATGTCCATCGTGGACAACATCGCCTACCCCCTGAAGATCCAGAAAGTGGCCAGGCCGGAACGTCAGGCCAGCGCGGAAGAGGTCGGCGACAAGCTCTCGCTGCAAGGCCTGATGGAGCGGCGGCCCGGACAGCTCTCCGGCGGCCAGCAGCAGCGCGTGGCCCTGGCTCGCGCTGTCACCAGCCGGCCGGATGTGTTCCTGTTCGATGAACCGCTGTCCAACCTGGACGCCCGGCTCCGGCTCGAAGCCCGCACATTCCTGAAGAAGCTCCAGCAGGACCTTGGCGTGACCACCGTGTTCGTCACGCATGACCAGGCGGAGGCTCTGGCCCTGGCGGACCGAATCGCGATTATGCGTGCGGGCAAAATGCAGCAGCTGGGCACCCCGCGCGAGGTTTTCCAGCGCCCCGCAAACACGTTCGTTGCCTCCTTCGTGGGGTCGACCTCGATGAATCTGATTAAGGGAACCGTCGACGACGGATCCGTCACCATAGGCCGACAGCGGATAGCGCTTCCCGCCGGGACTGCGGACAAGGTCAGTGATGGCCAGGAAGTCACCTGGGGTGCACGTCCGGAGTACCTGGGGCTTACCACCGAGCCCGATTCCGGGAGCATCTCAGGCAAGGTAACGGTGTCCGAGAACCTCGGGGCCTCTGTGCTGATGACGGTGGAAGTTCCCGAGACTGACCACCTGCTTCAGGTAGTGGTCAGCGAGGACAACGAACCGGAAATCGGGGCGCCGGTGTGGGTGACGTTCGAACCGCGGCGGACCCTTTTGTTCGACGCCGAGGGCCTTCGGATCGGAGACTGACATGCGGATCCGGCAGACCCTGACGCCCGAAGACAGGGTGGAGAGTCTGTACCTGGAGGTGCCGTTCGAACTCTCCGCTGCACGGTCAGTTGAAGTGGTCCTCGAATACGACACCTCCCGGGCAGTCATCGACCTGGGATGCGTGGGGGCGGCCGGCTGGCGGGGCTGGTCCGGCGGGGCACGGCAGCGTTTCGTCATCACCGCAAACGAAGCCACCACGGGATACTGCCCCGGCGAACTCGAGGACGGCGTCTGGAAGGTGGTGCTGGGCCTCCACCACGTTCCCGCCGAAGGCGTGGATATCGAGCTGACCGTCAACATACCGGCTGTGGGCGCCGTTGATCCGGAACCGCCGGCACCGGCACCCGTCGCGGCCGTGCCCGCCAGCCGTCGCCGAAGCCTTCCGTCGGGATCCGGTATGACCTGGTTTGCCGGGGACTGCCACGCCCACACACTCCACTCGGACGGGGCGCTCTCGATCCGCCAGCTGGCAGCCGAAGCTGCGGGCAACGGGCTGGACTTCCTGGCCGTCACGGACCACAACACGGTGAGCCACCACCCGCACCTGGAAAGCGCCGGAGCAGAGTATGGCATCACCTTGCTGCCAGGGCAGGAGGTCACCACGGTCCGCGGCCACGCCAACGCCTACGGGCGCATTGGATGGGTCGATTTCCGGCAGCATCCTGACGAATGGCTTCAGCAGGTGGAAGCGGAGGGTGGGTTCCTGTCCATCAACCATCCGGTAGCTACGGACTGTTCTTGGCAGTGGAAGCTCTCCCGGAAGCCTTCCCATGCCGAGATCATGCACGAAACCTGGCTGCCCAACCGCAGGGACACCAGCATCTGGGCGTGGCTGAATGCCTGGGGTGAACCGGTGATCCCCCTGGGCGGTGGTGACTTCCACCGGCACGAAGGCGGGCACCCACCGGGGCTTCCCACCACGTGGGTGCAGGCGGCAGGACCTGGAGAGGGCGAGCTTCTCGCTGCTCTGAAGCGGGGTCCTACGGCGCTGAGCATGGGAGTCGATTCCCCGCTGCTGCTTCGCGTGGACGGTGAACTGCTGGCCATCGACGCCGACGGAACCCTGCTGATCGACTTTGAGGGCCGGCGTCGCCTGGTCCGTGGAGCGCGCGCTCCCTTCGGGGAGTTGGCGGGAGGTCCGTTCCGGTTGGAAACGGCAGACCGGCAGATCCTCGCCGTGAGTATGTAGCAAGCTATTGAACCGGCTAAAAGCGCCGGCCATCTGTTCCCTTCGGAACGGTGGCCGGCGCTTTCGGTTTGGCGCGGGGCGCTAAGCCCGTGGACGCAGCAGCAGCGTCCGGATCTCCCACGGTTCGAGCATGAACTTGAACTCGCCGTCAGCCTCTTCCGAGGCAAGCTGTCCGCCCGTGAGGTCCACTGTGTCGACCTGCCCGAAGGCCCCCGTGAGGACAGCACCGGTGCTCTCCCCGGCCAGGAGCACCACCCGTACTTCCGTGCCGACGCCGGTCTTGCGCAGGCTGCTGAGGCGGACGTTGCTGCCCCGAAGCCGCAGCCCTTCTACCGGTCCGGGGACCGCTTCTCCGCCCGGTCCGCTGCCGCGCACCACCAGGCCCGGGGCATTGAAGTGGTCGGAGAGTTCCACGGCGGACGCGTTCCGATAACCGTTGGAAGAGGCGATGACGCCAAATTCGACGTCCACTTCCGTCCCGATTTCCTGCGCTCCGGGGATGGGGATCTCCGAGGCCGCGGGTTCGTCCCGCAACGGGTGGACATTGACGCTGATGGACCCCACGGAGCGCAGCAGGGTCAGAGCCAGTTCCCGGCCCTCCACCACTTCGTACTCGGTGGCATCGTGCACCAGGACGGTGGCGGGGCCTGCCGAGGCAAAGGTGTAGGCAGGGAACGTAGGCAGCGGGAATTCGCCGCCGCCTCCCTCTGCGGTGAGGGTGCGTTCGGTGATGGCGAACTGCCCTTCCGAGGCCGAACCGGCCACAGGCTGCGGAAGTGGAACATGCAGCCGCAGCCTGTGGTCTGCGGCGGGGTTGATGAACTGGACCCGCAGCCGGATGAACGGCTCACCACGGCGCAGTTCCACATAAGTGTGCACCGGAACTTCAGCCACTTCTTCCGACCTGGCGCCGAGCGCGCGGTCCAGGCTGCGCGGCCAGAGGTAAGTGCGGGTAACCCGGGCCACGGCCCGCACCGGTCCGGTCTCCAGCACCTCGACGTCAACCTGCCGCGGCTCGGAGACGAGACCGTCGACAGCCGGCGGACCGTAGTTGTAGCTGTCGCCGCAGTCGCCGCCGTCGACGAGTTTGCCGATCCCGGTCAGGACGGTTCCGTCCTGACCGGCGAGGGACACTGTTCCGTCGGCCGCTATGCGCGCTGTGATCAGGCCGTTGGAGAGCAGCCCCTCCTGGCAGGTGACGTGCTCAATTGCCGGGAGGGCCTGCTGTGACACCGTGAATGGTGCCATGCCCATGGGCGGTACCGGGACGTCCACGAGGACACGCCGCCGGGGTTCCGCCGTGATGCGGACCTTCCACTCACCCGGGTGGGACTCCACCGCAGCGGCCAGTTCAGCCTTGAAGGCGACCACATCGAACACCGGAGTCGAGGGTACCTGGGCCACCTCGAACTCCAGCGAGTAGGGTTCCACCCGATAGCCCTCGACGAGCTGGCCGAACAGTTCGCGGCCGTGGATGCGGTTCATCATGCGGTCCACCAGCACGGACGCGTCCATGCTTTCGTCACCGAGCAGGGTTGGTGCCTGCCCGATCTCCTGAACGGCAAGCACGCTGCCATCCACGGCCTGGGCGGTAATCGGCGCGCCGGCCACGGGTGCGGGAACCTCCAGTTCTACCGCGACGTTCCGGCCGGCCGGCAGCGTGTTGAATGCAACGTAAGCGCGGCTGGAAATGCCGGCCGCCACGCCCAGGACCACTTCGTTGCGGACAGCGCGGGCGATCTGCGCAGCCTCGTGCAGGCGCGCCTCCACCTGGTCCACCGTCTCGTCGGTGCCTGAGCCCACTACGGAATCGTGCGCCGTCGATTCGATGATGCGCCGCCAGGCCATGCTGACGAACGGTTCGAAGTCGCTGTCGCTGTAGGTCGCAGCAAGTCGTTCAGCCTCCAGGGCCGTGCGTTCGGCGGCGGCCATGGCCGATTTGAGGTTCCGGCGGATGGAGAAAACGCCGGGAAGGATGTTGCCGCGCGCGTGTGAACGCAGTTCGCCGGGGATTGTCGGCAGGTCCCCTTGCTGGCTGAAGCCGGCCACGTACTCTTCCAGGGTGGCCAGCCGGATGGGAAAGTCTGCGGAGTGGTAGGAATCCACCTTGCCCATGAGGCCGGCGTCGGGAGGCATATGATCGGTTCCCACCATGCCAAGGATGGCGTCGCCGCGGTACCGTTCAGCCGTTTCCTGCCGGTACTTCCTCAGTGCGTGGGGAATGTTCTCCGGAATCGCCAGGAGGTCCAGGGCGCTGCCGTAGCCGTCGAACAGGTACTCCACCCGAACTGCCGAGCCGTCGGGGGCCTCCCACCGGAACGCGTGCCCCGTGACCCTGGACGGCACCCCGCGCCACAGGCAGGCGTCCCGGATGCCGGCGCGGCTGAGGATCTGGGGCATCTGGGCGACGTGGCCGAACATGTCCGGCAGGTAGCCCACATTCATGTACCCGCCGAGCCGGCGCGCACCGGACATGCCCATCTGGAGGTTGCGGATGATGGTCTCACCGGAGCACAGGAATTCGTCCAGGAGGATCTGCCAGGGGCCCAAAGCCAACTGGCCGCTGGCCACAACCGCCCTCACGCGTTCCTCGTTCTCCGGCCGGATTTCCAGGTAGTCCTCAATGGCTGCGGTTTGGCCGTCCAGCGTAAACCTGAACCGGGGGTCTGCTTCCGCCATGGCTAGGACAACGTCGAACATTTGGACCAGCTTGAACCGGAACACCTGGAATGGCTCGTACCATTCGCGGTCCCAGTGCGTGTGCGGGACCAGGACGATACCGGTTTCTACTGGTCCGCTCATAGGCTTTTCGCCCGTAGTAGTTTCATTCACAGGGATGCAGCCTCTCCGCCGATCGTTGTTGCCAGGGAATCCGCCAGTGCGGCGGCAATCCGTTGGGCCGCCCTGACGTCGGCCTCTCCTTCGGAAATCCCCGTGGGCGGCGCCTCGTGCGCGGACACCATGCGGTGGAATGCCACCAGTTCCTGCTCGAACGCCTCGGTGACGTCCTCCACGACACTGTCGGCGACGCCCGCCCCGGCAGCCGAGGTCATAGTCAGCTTCGTCGGGGCGTTGAGGAGGTAGGGCACCGTGAACTCGAGCTTGCCGGAGCCCGTGGTGTGGTGAACCGTCACCGTTTCCCGGTAGGCAGGGTAGCCCGCAAGAAAATGCCAGTTGAAGTGGACACGCAGTCCGTCAACTGTTGTTCCAGCTATTTCCAGGGAGCCCGGCTCGTCCTGCTCCGCCCAGTAATGCACCGAGTCGACATGCTCCAAGGGGCCGGCGAGGGCCCGGACGAGTGCTATGTCATGAATGAGGCTGCCCAGGATCACGTTGGCGTACAGCTTCCGCAGCTTCACGGTGGTGTCCTTACCGATGGCGGCGTCCAGGCGGGCAGCGTCCGCATCCGCCAGGTCGGAGAGCACGCCCGCCGGGATATCCCGGACCGGTGGTCGGAGGTTGGCATAGCCCAGCTGGGACGAGCCGCTCGGGTGCAGCACTTCCACGTTCAGGTAGCGCAGATCTTCGGAAGCGGGAAGCTGCTTCTTCAGCTCCAGGACCGCGGGATCGTACTCCTTCATATAGCCGAGCAGCAGCATCGGCCGACCGTGGTTTTGTTCCGCCTTGCGCAGTTGTTCGATTTCCGCGAGTGAGTATGCCAACGGCTTCTCGCAGAAGACAGCGACGCCGGCTTCGACGGCCTGCAGCGCCGGCGGCCCGTGGGAACCGGATGTCAGGAGTACGACGCCGTCCAGATCCTCGGCATCGAGCATGCCTTCCAGCGAGCCATGGCGGTGGGTGGAAGGCACACCGTACTGTGCGCCGACCGCTTCGAGAAGGCTGGGGGAGAGGTCGGCCACTGCCGCCAGCTCAAAGAGGTCCCAGCGCCGTTTGATGAGTGGCAGATGCACGGACTGGGCGACGGCGCCAAGGCCCACCACTCCGAGTCGAAGCTTGGTCAAGGTATCCACTTCCTAAGGACGGTCCGGTTGATGGCATGGTGCTGTTCGAAGAGGCGGGGATCGTCGCCGGGCGAGGGGATGGTGTCCTGCTCGACGACGAGCCAGCCGTCGTAGCCGCTCCCGACCAGTTCGGTCATGAATGCGTTCACGTCCAGGTCGCCCTCGCCCAGCGGGACAAAGGCTTTGCCGGCCCAGACATCCTGCATGCCGCCCTTGTCCGCCACCACGCCCCGCAGGACGTCGATCCGGGCGTCCTTGATATGCACGTGGTTGATGCGGCTGCCCCACCGCCGCAGGCCGTCGATCGGGTCGCCGCCTGCGAGGATCAGATGCCCCGTATCGAGAGTCAGGCCCACATCTGTGGAATCGAGGAAGCGGTCAATTTCCTGCGGTGTTTCCACATGGGTGCAGGCGTGATGGTGGAAGGTGGGTTCAAACCCGCGGTCACGCACCATAGCAGCCGCTGCCGCTACATTGCGGGCCAGCGTGGCCCAGCGTTCGGTGTCGAGTGCGATGTGGGCGCTGCCGCCAGGATTGGTGCGGCGCAGTTCGGAGCCGCTGTCCGCCAAGGTGGGTAACGGAGGGGGTGCATGGCCGTCAGCCGGGGCCTCGGTGAAGACATCCAAGACTTCCGAGAGGGTAGACAGTGCCGATGGAAAAGCGGAGGGATCGCTGAACGGCAGGTCTATCCACCCGCCGGCGAGCGAGAGCCCGTACCGGGAGAGCCTGTCCCGGAGGCCCGCGCCCCGTCCAAGGAACCCGAGGGGGCCGAGATCGATGCCCGTGTAGCCCAGGGAGTTGAGCGTTGTGCAAACCTCCTCGGCTCCCGGGAGGCGACCGCCCGCGCTCCCGCCGAGGTCGAATACCCCGAAACTGACGGGCGCACCTGCGACTTCAATCAAGGAAGGCTCCTCGTGGCAGAAGGGATGATGTCTGTCCCTGCACTTCCATCCGGGAGCCGCACCGGCAGAAGGGAATCGGGACAGAAGTAATCTAGCTCACAAGGGACCACTAAATCAATTAAGTTGAGTAAGGGCCCTTTTGGTCGTCTTCCTCAGGCAAGCGGACGACGGCGGGAGGCGCCGCCGTCGTCCGTCTTTCTGTGCCATTGTGGTCACCGCGGGAGGGGCGCACCATGGGTGGTATGGATGCGGAAACTCCGAAGGCTGCCAGGCTGAACCTGCCGCAGGCCTTCCTTCTCCTGGGAACAAATGACGCGGATGGAAAGCCGGACATTCCGGTGTTCGCGCTCCGGACCGGCCTGGCGGGGGCGATCCTGGCCGAGCTCGACCGGAGCGGTGCCGTGGAACTGCGCGGAAAGCACGTCCGGGCTACGGGGACCGCCGCGCCCCCCGGCCTGGAGCACGAACTTGAGCTCATTCAGCACAAGTCCCGGCCGCATACGCCCAAGCGATGGGTGTCGATGCTCGAGGGGCGCGCGGCGGTGCAGCGTGTTTTCGAGAGCATGGCCCCGCTGGGGATCGTGGAGCGGACTGGCGAGCGGCATCTGGGCCTGTTCCGGACCGTCCGGTATGCCGAAAAGGATCACGGGCCACGGGCCGCGCTGGTCAGGGACCTGGAATTGGCGCTTGCCTCGCGTGCTGGATCGCCTGCGCCGGACCCGCGGCTCCTTGCGCTGATAGGGCTGCTCGAAGCCTCCGGCCTGTTCGGCAAGCTCTTCCCTGAGGCGGACCGCGTCTGGGCTGACGAGGTGGCCAAGGACTACTGGCCTTCCCGCGCTGTTGAGGACGAGCTTCGGCTCGTCAGGCTGGCCGAGGAAGAGGCTGCAACCCTCTAGCGGGCGCCGGAATTGCGGGCAGATACCCCCTAGGGTATTATTTTCAGCGGAGGCGGGTACTTGCCCGCCACGCGAACCCTATGGAGGACTCCTATGTGCCGAGTGGCAACGTGCCAGAAATGCTCGAAGGCAACCTGGGCTGGTTGCGGCAACCACGTGGACCAGGTCATGGCCAATGTCCCGCAGTCCAGGCGCTGCACCTGCTCCACGGACACAGCCCGGCCATCCGGCGGCGGCTTCAACTGGTTGGCCAGGCTGTTCGGCCGCTAACCGCCTCCTCCAAGCCTTGCTTTAAGGGGAGTGGTCAGCGGGCGGCCAAGGGGACCACTTCCAGCCTCGGTCCGGGGCCCAGGAGCACCAGGACGTGCGCGGCCGCAACATTTTCCACCGCCTCCGCGACCCGTTCCACATCCGCCCCCGGAGGCGCCGCTACCGCGGAAGGTGCCGCGCCGCCGTCGTCCGCCCTGAGCCACACGGTGACCCTGGCGCCCCCGGTGGCTTCGGCGATGGCCCGGGCAAGAGCGTCGGGAGCATCGGGCGACGCAAGACCCGGCGGGAACCCTGTGACCAAGGTGATCCGCTCCACCGTGCGCTTTCGGGCAGGCGCGGCCGCCGCAATCAGCGCCCGGTCCCGGCGCCACAGCGCGAAGTGGTAGCCGGCCACGAGGCCCGCCGCCACCAGCAGCCCCAGCTGGGCGCGGATGCGGTCGATGAAGCTGCCGCCGGTGACGTCGCCCAGCACGAACTCAAACAGCCGGTACCCGATCACCAGCAGCGCGATCAGCGCCACCACGGCGCTGACGCCGAAGAACGCCACGAGGTACATGCGCCGCCCCGGCGGAATTTCACCCGCCGTCGTCGGCTGCCGCCGCGGCCTCCACGAGAGCCACCACACCGGCCCGCCCACCAGGAGCGAACTGATTCCACCCAGCAGGAGCGTGCGCGTGGCACCGCCGGCCAAGGGAGAGACCATCGCTGCAAGCAGCGCGTTGACAATAATTCCGACGCCGGAGGCGGTCGCCGCGAGCGCCACCGCCGAGGTTGCCAGCAGGCCCGCGCGGCGGGTGGAGAGCGGGCGGCCGGTCGAGACGGTCCGGTGGTACCGCCACACCACGGCGCCGATCAGTGCTCCGGCGATTGCCGGCGCCAGGGGCTCGAGGAGCTCGTTCATCGGCTCGCTCCGGTCGAACGCGAGGCGCAGCAGGACGAACAGGATGACGCCGAACCCGGCGAGGGCGGTGATCCCGGCCAGGAACACGCCGACCAGCACGATGATCACGTCCACCAGCCCGGACTTGAAGGTCCTGCCGCCGTCCCGGAACCAGTGCCACCACCAAACGGCCGCACCGCCCACAGCCCACACGAGGGCCTGGACCGCCGGCCGCCACCACGGCTCGTAGGCGGCGAGGAGCGGGAGGCCGCGGATGGCGGCGTCCAGCACGGCGGAGAGGGCGACGATCGCTGCCGCCGCTCCCAGCACCAGGCCAAAAACGGTGCCGACGACGGCCCTTACGTCGTGCAGGTGGTCCGACGGTTTGGTGCGGTTGGTCCACATCCAGCGGTGCCACAGCCAGACGCCCGCCCACACGATGGCGTTGGCCAGCAGCGGCTGCCAGGTGTTCCCGGACGAGTCGACGAACGATGCCACGAAAGCGAAGAGCGACGTGCTGAAGATGATGAGCGAGACGGTGTACATCAGGGTCAGGTACAGGCCCCACTCCACTGCCCGGCGCTCGGCCTCGTCGCTGAGCCGCTTCCAGCTGAACCACCACAGGAGCAGGGCGAGCGGACCGCCGATCAGCGTGAAGGCCAGGGCGAGGGCAAGGCTGGCCACATCCGCCGAGGCCAGCGTGCTGGGTGCGGCGAAGAGGCGGGTCAACAAGCCCGAAAGGCCGTTGGCCATGATGACCACCAGGGCGAACAGCAGCCCGTACTGGATCAGGCGGCGCAGGGTGGCCAGCGAACTTCCCGCCCGGTGGACGGTGACGGCTGAGGGGGCGCTCATCGCTTCACCAGGGGTCCGTCGCACGCCTGCAGGACGTAGGGTGCCTGGTCGATCAGCCATTTCCCGTCGACCTTCGACAGCCGGAAGGAATCCTCCATCTCGTACTCGGACGGACCGAAGGGGCCATCCTGCGCTGAGTGGACGATGGACACCCGGACCGTGGCGGAATCGGACCGTTCCGTCGTGGACACCAGCACCACCCGGGAGGGCCGCGGTTCGCCGGAGTAGTAGCCGCCGCCGCACATGCTGCGGGCGTTGTCGGTGAGGTAGCTGTCCGCGGTTTCGGTATCGCCGTCGATCACGGCCGTACTGTACTGCTGGACCACCCCGGCCGCGCTCGCCGGGTCCAGCGGCGGGGGTCCGCCGCGCGTAAACACCACGGCCAGCGCCACCACCACCAACAGGCCGACGACGCCGAGCAGCGCCAGGAGGATCCGGTCAGGTTTTCGCGCTGCGTCGCCCATGCGCTAAGTATGTGCCAGGTTCCACCGTTTGGGAGGTGACCTTGGGCCCTAATTCTTGCAGGTTGGCGGTTCAGGCCAGGTTTGTCAGTTTGAGGGATTCGGCTGTTGCGGTTCCTCCGGCGGAAAACAGCGACACGCAGGTGCTGGCGGGATTCGGGAAGATGAGTTCGGTGACGGTCACCAGGCCGTCGTCGGTGAAGACCTCCACGGAGCAATGGTCCACGAAGATCCGCAGCGAATAGCGTCCGGTGGCGGGCTTCAGCAGTGCGCTGGAAACGGACGCGAAGGACTCGTGGAAGCCGATGTCGCCGGAGGCTGTCCTGTCCACGGTGAGCAGGTTGCCGTCGGGCCGGATGCTGATCCGCGTGCCCTCGCTTCCGTCACCGGCACCCCGGACTACCAGGCCAAATTCGGGGGCGGTGCCAGGGGCGAAGGTGGCCTCGATGAGCTGCACAGCCGTCCCGCCCTCGAACCGGTGGGTTCCGTCGAGGACCAGCCCGGAGTATGACCGGTCCGGAGCCGCCGTGGCGGTGATTTCCCGGACGGGGTGCTGCGCCAGCCGGGGCCGTCCGTCCACCATTGCCAAGGAGACTTCCCGGACCAGGCTCATGGGGCTGCGCCACGGTGACGTGGGAATCTGGTTGGCGTACTGCCAGTTGTTCATCCAGCCGACCATGAGCCGGCGCCCGTTCGGAACGTTGCTGAACGACACCGCGGCGTAGTAGTCCCGGCCCCAGTCAAGCCAGCCGTATTCAGCCAGCCGCGCGTCGTCCTGCATGCCTTCGGTGACGGTGGATTCGGACCTGAACGTCACGCCGTCGAAATGCCCCACGAAGTATTGCCCGGCGGATCCTCCGTTGGGTCCGCCCGGGTTCATGTTGACCGTGAGGACCCACCGGGTGGTGCCTGCATCGCCAATTTCGCCTGAAGCGTCCGGCAGCGGCAGTTCGAAGAGGTCCGGGCACTCCCAGATTCCCCCGGTTCCGTTAGCCGGACCGAACGTGCTCAGGTATTCCCAGTTCCTCAGGTCATCGGATCGGTACAGCAGCACTGCGTAGTCGTGGGCTTCGACGGCGGCCATCACCCAGTAGCTGCCGGCGGGGCCTTCGTAGCGGAATACCTTGGGGTCCCGGAATTCGGGGGAGTTGCGGGTGAGGACAGGATTCCCCGCGTACTTGGTCCAGGTGTAGCCGCCGTCGCGGCTCCAGGCGAGGGACTGGGCCTGCGTGCCCTGGTGGGCGGAGCCGGGCTGGAAGGCGCTGGTGTACACAGCAACCAGGGGCGCGGCGCCACTCTCACCGAATCCGGAGGTGTTGTGATGGTCCACCACGATGCTTCCGGAAAAGATCTGTTCGGTTTCATCGCACAGGATAGCTACAGGCTGTTCCTCCCAGCTGACCAGGTCCGTGGACGTTGCGTGGCCCCAGGACATGTTGCTGTGGACGTTCCCGTACGGATTGTTCTGGTAGTAGAGGTGGTAGACGCCGTCGTGGAAGACCAGGCCGTTCGGATCGTTGAGCCAGGTGTCCTTGCAGGCGTAGTGCAGCGCCGGGCGGTAGGTCTCCAGGGTGGAAGTGACGGTGTTCATGAAGCGGAAACTCGATTCGTGGCGGCCATCCGGCCAATAGGCCGGGCAGGCGGGTGGGGCCGCCGGGCACGGAAGTTCCGTGCCCGGCGGTGGCGGTGAAGGGGGAAGGGACTAGGAGTTCTGCTGGTACCGGTCGTACGCCTGCTGGTACACCTCGATCATCCTGTCCAGGCCGATGTTCTTGAGCTGGGAAACGTAGCCGTCCCACTCCTGGTCGATGCCGCCGGAGACGATCCACTTGGCCGTATTCTGCTTGACGAGCGCGGCCACGTCAGCCTCGATGGTGCTGATCTGCTGGAGTTCCTCATTGGACAAGGGCACTGCCGGGTAGCCTTCGTTGGCAGCAAAGGGCTTGTAGCTTTCCTCGACGATTTTCTGGCGTTCGGCGGCCCGGGGCTCCGGTGCCACCACTTTCTCGAAGTTTTCGGCCGTGTTGGCCTTGGGGCCGCCCGGGGCCACCTTCTGCCGGCGCTCGCCTTCACTGGTTCCGGCAGCCGCCGGGATCTGGGTCAGCAGCCCGGAGGCCGGGTCCTTCTGCAAGGTCTCCCCGATGGGGCCCCAGTTCGCCTGGGCGGACTGGATGGGGTCGTACAGGTTGTCGGCCCAGCGCATGGTGGCGGCAGGGTACTTGTTGGCGCGGGTCACTGCGAAGGCCCCGCGGGCGATTTCCTGGTTGTTGGACTGGCTGGCCAGGCGCTTGCTGTCCACGCCTTCCAGCACGGGCAGCAGTTCGTAGTTGCCAACCCGGTCGGCGCCGACCATTTCCTTGACTTCCCACCACACGAAAGACCCAAGGTTCTCGGTGCTGGCCTTCCCCTTTGCAAGGTAGGCCTTGTCATCCTGCGAGAACGACTCGGGGTCGATCAGGCCTTCCCGGTACCACTCGTGCAGCGTCTGGATGGCTTTCCTGTAGCCGTCCTGGGTGGCGGTGTAGACCACCTTGCCGTCCTGCACGATGCGGTGGTCCATGTTGTCCGGGACGCCGCCGAGCGCTGCGATGAGGTCAACAATGTCGCCGCACCAGGAGCCTGGCATGAAGCTGAGCGGGATGGTCTTGCCGGTACCGGAGGCGTCCTTGGTCTTGAATGCGAGCAGCGCATCGTGCAGCTCGTCGACGGTCTTCGGCATCGGAATGCCCAGCTTGTCCAGCCACGCGGTGTTTATGGCCATCATGTGGGGGAACTGCACCAGTCCCAGCTCCTCCACGGAGGGCAGTGAGTAGATGTGGCCGTCGGAGGAGGTGATCGCAGCGCGGATATCCGGACGGTCCGCCAGCAGTTTGGAGAGGTTGGGCGCGTTCTTCTCGATGAGGCCTTCAAGCGGGACCAGCGTGCCGCTGGCAGCATAGGTGCCGATCTCCGCATCCGTAAGGCCGCTGTTGAAGAACGCGTCGGGCAGGTCACCGCTGGCGAGGATGAGGTTCTTCTTCTCCTTGAACACCGTCTCGGGCAGGTTTTCCCAGTTGATGTGGATGTTGGTGTCCTTTTCCCACTGCTGGACCAGGGACATGCTGTTGTAGTCCGGGGCAAGCGCTGATTTTGTTCCGGAGAACGTCAGGGTCAGCGTGTCATTGACGATGGGAAAGCCGCTCTCCTGAAAGCCAAAATCTGCGGAGGCGTCCTGGATTTCCGGGGAGGCGGTGGAGCTGCCTGAGCAGGCGGTGAACAGCATTGTTCCTGCCATCAGGGTGCCGAGGACGGCGAGTTTACGGCTGGGAGCCATGGGTGTGTCCTTTTCTATCGTGGGGAGGAAGGCGTTCGACGGCGGCAGGAGGCACCGCCGTCGAACGCTAAGAGGGGAGCCTTAGCTCTTTACTGCGCCGATCATGGTGCCCTTGGTGAAGTGCTTCTGCATGAACGGGAGGGCGATCATCAGCGGGAGGCTGGAGACCACGATCATGGCGTACTTGGTAAGTTCACCGATCCGCTGGGCCGCCGCGTAGGACTCGATGTCTCCGCCGGTTGTGCCGGCAGAGGAGACGTCGGACTGGATGAGGATGTTTCGGAGCACCAGCTGCAGCGGGTACTTCGTGTCGTCGTTGAGGAAGATCAGTGCGTCGAAGAACGAGTTCCAGTGCGCCACCACATGGACCATGACCATCAGCATGATGAGGGGCTTGGAGAGCGGCAGGACCATCTTGAAGAAGAAGGTGAAGTCGCTGGCGCCGTCCATCTGTGCGGCTTCCCGGAGCTCGCCGGGGATGGTGTGTTCGAAGAACGACCGGGCAATGATGAGGTTCCATACGCCCACGGCGCCGGGAAGGACCACCGCCCAGACCGTGTCCAGCATGCCGAGGTCCCGGACCACCAGGTACTTGGTGATGAGGCCGCCGTCGAAGAACATGGTGACCACGAAGAGGAGCATCAGGAACTTCCGGCCCGGCATGTCCTTGCGGGACAGTGCGTAGGCGCCGAACAGGATGGTGGTCACGCTGATCGCGGTGCCCAGGACCGTGTACACAACCGTGTTGCCGAGACCGTTCCAGATCCGGCTGTCCGCGAAGATCCGCTCGTAGCCCTCAAGGGTGACGCCTGACGGGAGCAGCCAGACTTTGCCCTCGTAGACGGCGTTGGGGTCGCTGATCGAGGCGATCACGATGAAGTACAGGGGGTAGACCACGGCGATGATGGACAGCGCCAGGATGGCGACGGCGGCAACGTTGAACGCCGGGTCGGCCCACCTGTCGCGGAACGTGGGGATGCGTTTCGGTGCAGGGACGGTCCGCGTTGCCGGGTGGAATCCGGGCTTGGATTTGATGTTCAGGGACATAACGGCATCACCACAGGGTTGCTTGGTTGGCCCGGCGTGCGACCCAGTTAAAGGTCAGCAGCAGCACGAGGTTGAGGATGGAATTGAAGAGCCCGATAGCCGCCGAGTAGCTGAACTGCGCCTGCTGCAGGCCGGCGTGGTAGACGTACGTCTGGATGATTTCCGATGTCGGCAGGTTCAGGTTGGTCTGCATGAGCAGGGCCTTTTCGAAGCCGACGTTGAGGAGGTTTCCGATGGCCAGGATGAACAGCACCGTGATGACCGGCATGATGCCCGGCAGGTCGATGTGGCGGATGCGCTGGAACCTGGAAGCTCCATCGACTTTGGCGGCATCGTGCAGGGCGGGGTCGATCCCCGACAGGGCAGCAAGGTAGACGATCATCGCGAAGCCGGCGTTCTGCCACACATCCGAGATGACGTAGACGGGCCTGAACCACTCCGGCGAGCCCATGAAGAAGATGGGATCGCCTCCCGCGAGCTGGATGGCGTTGTTGACCAGGCCGGATCTGGGGGAGAGCAGGACGAACATGATGCCGACAACCACAACGGTGGAGATGAAGGCCGGAGAATAGAGGACGGTTTGGGTGAACTTCTTGAATCGCTCGCTCTGCAGCTGGTTCACCAGCAGGGCCAGGATGATCGGGATGGGGAAGGCCACCAGCAGGCCGAGGACGGCGATCCACAGCGTGTTGCCCACCACCTGCCCGAACTGGTAGGAGTTCACGAATCGAACGAAGTGTTGGAGGCCCACCCACGGGCTTCCCGTGAAGCCATCCACCGGATTGTAGTTCCGGAACGCGATCTGCACACCGTACATCGGCCAGTACTTGAAGACGGCGATGTAGATGAGGGCCGGGACAAGTAATACGTATAACTGCCAGGCCCTGACGACGCGCTTAAAGCGCAGTGGTTTCCTGCTTTTTTCTTGCGGGGGTGCCGCCGGCGGCGATGCCGGCCTTGGCTGAGCCAATGTACGGCTCATGGCTTCTCCTTTGGATGGGTCACTGAATTGCGTTCAATGAGCGGGCAGGTCATGAGTTCCACCTGCGCGGAAGGTTCTGCGTCCTGCAGCAGGAGTTCCACCGCCCGGCGGCCCATCTCGATGAAGGGCAGTTCGAGCGTAGTGAGTCCGGGCCTCAGGTGCGGGGCCAGGGTTTCCTGGTTGTCGAAACCGACGATTGACACGTCGCCGGGGACCGTGAGGCGCAGCTCCGATGCGGCCTGGTAGGCGCCCCAGGCGGTGCGGTCGTTGGCGCAGAAGATGGCGGTGGGCGGGTGTTCCGCCGTCAGCAGGTCCATGGCGTGGTTGAAGCCATCCAGCTCGTTGCCGGTGCCGAAGCGGACCAGGCTTGGCTTGACCGGCAGTCCGGCTTCTGTCAGGGCCCGGGTATAGCCGTTGAAGCGGCCCACGGCTGCAGGCAACTCACTCTCCAATGACTCTATGTTGATCATTGCCACGCGCCGGTGACCGGCATCGAGAAGGTGCCGCGTAGCTGTATACCCACCCAGCTCTTCGTCCGGGGCCACGCTGGGAAGCTTGTGGTCCCGGTCCTGCGAGTTCAGGACTACCGAGGGAACGCCGTGCAGTGCATCGGGCACGTCAAGGCGGCGGTGGTACATGGCGGCGTAGACGACGCCGGCCACCTTGTAGGAGAGCATTGAATCGAGGGACGCCCTTTCCAGCGCCTTGTCGCCCCCGGTGTTCATAGTGAGGAGCAGGAGGCCGTCCTCCCAGGCCCGTTCCTGCGCACCTTCGATGATCTTTCCGGCGAAGGGCGTGGTGGCCACGGCGTCCCCCAGGAACCCGATGATTCCGGAGACGCCGTCCCGCAACGTCTTGGCATGGGCGTTAGTGCGGTAGCCCAGCTGCTCCACCGCGTCCTGAACGCGCTGGCGCGTTTCGGCCGAAAAGCGCGAACCCGAGGCGGAGTTGAGAACCAGTGACACCGTGGCCTGCGAGACTCCGGCTGCGGCCGCCACGTCATGCATGGTGGGTCCGGAGCGTGGCCGGGATCGGGGCATCGGGGTTCTCCTTACCATGTGTGGGTTATTCGTATCAGTTATTCGTATAACTGCGCTGGAGAAGACTGTAACCCACGTCATAGTGGCCGGTCAAGGGTGGCATCTTGACGCACCACCGGCACCGGAGGAAACTTCTGTTCCACAGCTGCTCGCACGGGTGCTGGGGGTCCCAATCGTTGGGCGGTGTTCAACGAGGAGGACCCATGGAAACCACGCCCCGCCAACTCGATACCACCGACCTTGAAGACCGCGTGCGGTCGATGTACGAGGCAGTGGCAAACTTCCCGCACCAGGAGTTCCATTTCGAGACCGGCCGCGCCCTGGCGGAACGGCTTGGCTACCCGCCGGCCGGTCTGGACAGGATCCCGCATGCTGCCATTGAATCCTTCGCCGGCGTGGGCTACTTCCACGACCTCGCCGCCATCCGCCCGGGGGAGACCGTGCTGGACCTGGGCAGCGGATCGGGTATGGACAGCTTCCTGGCAGCGCTCGACGCCGGGCCCTCCGGTGCGGTCATTGGCGTCGACATGACTCCCGCGCAGGTGCGCAAAGCCCGTGCCCTGGCTGAGTCATTCACTGCTGCCGCCGTCAGCGGAACCCCGCCCGCCGCCGTCGATTTCCGCGAGGGTCGGATCGAAGACCCCGGCGTCCCCGACGGGTCGGTGGACTGCGTCATCTCTAATGGCGTCATCAACCTGGTCCCGGACAAACCGCGCGTTTTTGAGGCGGCCGCCCGCGCGCTTAAATCCGGCGGCAGGCTGGTGGTCGCTGACATCGTCTCGGCGGCGCAGCTTCCGGACAACGTCACCTGTGACGCCTCGCTGTGGGCGGCCTGCATCGGCGGCGCAATGCAGCAGGACAGCTTCCTCGCCGCCATGGAGGACGCGGGCTTCCGTGTGGAAACCGTACGGCCCAACGATGAGTACCGGTTCCTGTCCAGCCGGGCGGTCAAGGCCACCTCCAAGTACGGGGTGTCCAGCATCAGCGTGGCCGCCCGTTTGGGATGACTCCCGCACGGAAATCCGGTAGGCATGAATCAAGGGCACGCGGACCTGGGGGCGGAGGGCATCCTGCTCGCCGGTGCCGGGCGCGCCCTCCTGCTGCAGATCGCCAACCCGGCGGTGGGCCGCGGCGTCGCCGAGCACAGTAACTTCACCGACCGGCCGCTGCATCGGCTGGTGGGCACACTCACGTACGTCTACGCGGTGGTGTACGGCAGCGAGGAGCAGATCAGGGCGGCCCGCCGGCGGGTAAACCGCGCCCACGCGCGGGTCCGCAGCGACCCCGGGGCTGGCCCCGCCGGCTACAGTGCCTACGATCCCGAACTCCAGCTCTGGGTGGCAGCCACCCTCTATGACACCGCGGCAACGATCCTCACCCGGGTGTACGGACCGCTCGACGACGAAACAGCCGATGCGATGTACCGCGAGTACGCGAAGCTCGGCACAGCCCTGCAGCTTCCCGAGCGCATGTGGCCGGGGGACCGGGCGGCCTTTGCCCGCTACTGGGAGGAGCACCTGGCAACTCTCCGCGCGGACGATGCCGCCGTGCAGGTCGGGCGCAGCCTCCTGTATCCCGCCGTGGCGCCGCTTTGGTACCGGGCCCTGATGCCCCCGGCCCGCTTCATGACGGCAGGCCTGCTGACGGAGCAGTTGCGGGACGACTTCGGCCTGCCCTGGAATGCCCGGAGCGAACGCCGGTTCCAGCGGACCATGTCGGCGCTCGCGGTGACCTGGCCCCGGCTTCCCCGGCGGGTCCGGCACTGGGTCAAGGACTATTGCCTGAGCGGGCTGGCGTAGCCGCCTGGCCCGGGCGGCTTTTCCGCTTGAGCGGCCCCGGACTGCACATGCGGTGATGGCCAGCGCCGGTCATGCGGGGCAGCGCCGGTCATGCGGGCCAGCGCCGTCACGCGGGCCAGCGCCGGTCATGCGGGCCAGCGCCGGTCATGCGGGCCAGCGCCGGTCATGCGGGCCAGCGCCGGTCATGCGGGGCAGCGCCGGTCATGCGACGGCGGGCCGGTGAACCCTGGCCGCCGTCGGGAAGACAAAGTTTTCTGTGACGCTTGACACGTGTTAGGTCTCCGCTCTACTGTTCCTAACACGTGTTAGGAAGGAATTGGACATGACCGAAGCCACCACCGGGCGCCTGCGGGAGATCACTCGTCGGACAGCCCTCAGTGCCCTCGGCGCGGGAATCATCGGAGCATCCGTGGCGTCGTGGCCGCGGCTTTCCGGTGCAGACATTCCGGGCCGGGGAGACAACAGCCTCAGCATCGCAATCTTGGGCACCGCCGCGGACGCCGCCGCCCGCCAGCGTGCCATCGAAGCGTTCAACCGGATCCACCCGGACATCAAGGTTAAAGTCCAGGCCATCCAGGCCGTGGACTGGAAGGATTTCTTCACCAAGATCCTCACCATGGTGGCCGCCGGGACGCCGCCGGATGTGGTTTACGTGGCCACGGAGGGCTCGCAGCTCTTCGCCGAAAAGCTCGCGCACCCCCTGGACGAATACGTGCGCCGCGACGCTGCGGACATGGCAGAGTTCTTCAGCGACGTCCACCCCAGCCTGGTGGAGGCCTTCATGTACAAGGGCAGCCTCTACCAGCTTCCGATGGACTGGAACGCCGCCAACATGTATTACAACACCACCGCCTTCGCGCAGGCGGGCCTGGACCGCCCCGCGGACGACTGGTCGCACCTGGACTTCCGCAACAGCCTCGCCGCCATGCGTAAGGCCCGGCCGGCCGACTTCACCCCGTACTACTGGACCAACCGCCTCTTCGGCGGCGTGGTGCCGTGGCTCTACGCCAATGACACGAGCTTCCTCAAGGAGACCCGGTCCACCGGCGGAGACTGGCTCTGGGACGGCTTCTACGGCAGCGATCCCTCACGCAGCCTCCGCTCCGGCGGCTACCAGTGGCTGGAACCCAACGCCGACGACGACCGCGTCTTCGAGTCCTTCGACTACCTCCGCGGCCTGGTCAAGGACGGCCTCGGTGTCCGCCCGGAGGAAGGCGGCGGGAGTTCCCTGGTGGGCCTGTTCGCCTCGAACCGGATCGGCACCACGCCGGCCGGCGGCTACTGGGTGCAGGGACTCCACGAAGCCGGCATGGGCCCCAAGGATTACGACGTCCAGTTCTTCCCCCGCTGGAAGACGCAGCGCCACCAGTTCGGCACGGCCGGCTACGCCATCATGAAAACCGCCAAGGACAAGGACGCGGCCTGGGAATGGGTCAAGTTCAGCTCCAGCCGCGAAGCCATGGAGCTCATTTTCCCCAACCCAGTGACCACGCCGGCCCGCCGCTCGATGGTGAACGAGCAGCTTTACGCCGGCAAGGGACCCGCCCACTGGAAGGTCTTCTACGACACCCTGGACCGGTTCCCCACCACGGGCCCCATCCCCGCCCCGCCCCAGCAAGCGGCGGTGGAAACGGCCCTCATGAAGAACGTATCGCTGGCCGTCAGCGGCGACGAACGGCAGCTGAAGCAGGCCCTCGCATCCATGCAGCGCGACCTTGAACTGGCACTGAGGAGGCAGTCATGAGCACGATTACGACCGCGGCCGGACCCGGCCGCAGCCAACGTTGGCTGGCATGGGTCTTCCTGGCCCCCACCATCCTGGGCATGGCCCTCTTCACCCTGGTCCCCATCGTGGCCTCGGTGGTGCTGGCCTTCTTCCGCTGGGACATCATTTCGGCCCCGTCCTTCGTGGGGTTCGACAACTTCGCGGAGGTCGTCCAAGACCCCACCGTCCGGGTGTCCTTCCTGAACACCATCGCGTTCGTGGTGGTGGCGGTGGCACTCCAGTTGGGCCTCGCCCTGGCTCTAGCCATCATGGTGCAGGAAAAGATGCCGGCCTGGCTCCGGGTGTTCTTCCGTTCGGCCTTCTTCTTCCCGCTGATCCTCTCGGCGGCTTCAGTATCCATCTTCATGCGGTACCTCTTCAACGAGCAGTTCGGCGTGGTGAACTGGTTCCTCTCCCTGGTGGGCATCCCTGCCGTCCCCTGGCTCACCACCCCCGCCGGGTCCGCCGCCGTCGTGATCCTTGTGTACGTGTGGCAGAACTTCGGCTTCTCGTTCCTGCTGTTCGTCGGGGGCCTCGCATCCATTCCCGTCGAGACATATGAGGCGGCCTCTATCGACGGCGCCACCGGCCTGCGCAAGCACCTCCATGTCACGCTTCCCCTCCTGAGCCCCACCACCCTCGTGGCTTCGGTCATGGCGATTATCAGCGCCCTGCAGGTCTTCGACCAGCCTTATGTGCTGACCCGCGGCGGGCCGGGCGACTCCACCCGCACCGCCGTCATGGTGATCTTCGAGTCGGCATTCCAACGGCTTGAATTCGGCCAGGCGTCCGCGATCGGTGTGCTTCTGACGCTGATCATCATGGCCATCACGGCCGCGCAGTTCCGGCTCAGCAAACGATTCGTCTTCTACCAGTAAGGCCAGCCATGACTACCACCACAGAAAGCGGCCTCGCCTCCGGCGCTTCCCTTGACCCGTCCCGTGGTCTGCCGGAGACCTCGTCCAACCGCCGGAAGTTCAGCTGGAGCGTTACCGCGCGCATTGCGCTGCTGCTCCTCGCCGCAGCCTTGACGCTCGGCCCCGTGCTGTGGACCCTGTCCACCTCGCTGCGGTCGCCGTCGGAATCGTTCAAGCTGCCGCCGTCGTTCTTCCCCTGGAACCCTGATTTCACGTCCTACGGCGAAGTATTCAAGCAACTGAATATCTTCTTGCTGGTGCTCAACAGCGCGCTGGTGACCGGACTCATCGCAGCAGGCCAGATGGTCTCCGCTGCCCTGGCAGGCTACGCGTTCGCGCACCTGAAGTTCCGCGGCCGCGGGGCACTGTTCTCCGTCGTGCTGGCCACCATGATGGTGCCGGTCCAGGTGACCATCGTGCCCGTCTTCATGCTCATCCGCGGCATGGGCCTCTCGGACACGCTGCTTGCGCTGATCCTGCCGGCCATTCCGACGGCGTTCGGCACCTTCCTGATGCGGCAGTACTTCCTGGGCCTCCCGGCCGAGCTCGCGGAGGCTGCGTCCATCGACGGCGCCTCGCCATGGCGGACCTTCCGCTCCGTCTACGCCCCGCTGGCCTTCCCCGGCATGGCGATCGTGGGGATCCTCGCATTCAACTTCCACTGGAACGAGTTCTTCCGACCGCTCATCCTTACCATCTCCGAGCAGAACTTCACGCTCCCGCTGGGCCTCGTCTCGCTTCAGGGAAACCTGGGCACCGGCAGCATCTCCGTGGTACTGGCGGGCGTGGTCCTGTCGATGATTCCCGCCCTCGTTGTCTTCATGTTCGGCCAGCGCGCACTCCAGGCCGGCCTCACCGCAGGCACCGGCAAATGACATCCTCCCTGAAAGGCCACTACATGCCCACCCCGGACCTCGCCGCCGTCTGCTTCTCCGACGTCGCTGCAGCCCACCCCGATCCCGCGTTCCCGCGGTTCCACCCCCGACCGGCCCACGGCTGGATCAACGATCCCAACGGCGTCAGCTTCGTCAACGGCCGCTATCACGTGTTCTTCCAGTACAACCCAGACTCAGCCCGCCACCATCGGATCGCTTGGGGCCACGTCAGTTCGGCGGACTTGGTCCACTGGGACGAGCATCCCGTAGCGCTCCGCCCCCAGCCTGGCGGGCCGGACGAATTCGGCTGCTGGACCGGCGTAGTAACGGACGACGGCGGGGTCCCCACCGCCGCGTACTCGGGTGTCCGGGGCGACGGGGGCCACTCCGAGGTGGTCATCGCCCGCGGTTCGTCCGACCTGGTCCACTGGGAACAGACCGGCCACGTGGCGGCGCGAATGCCTGATGACCCCAATGTCACCGCCGTACGGGACCCGTTCCTCTTCCGTTTCAACGGCAAGCGCTACGCCATGCAGGGCGCCGGCCTGGCCAACGGCGACGCGGCGCTCCTGCTGTATTCCGTGGAGGACATGTCCGACTGGAAGTACCAGGGCATCTGGTTCACCGGGAACCACCCGATGGCCCGCCAGCATACGCCGGCCGAGATCTGGGAGTGCCCCCAATTGGTCAGGGTGCCGGACGCTTCCCGCGGAGCCATGGACGACACCTGGGTGATGATCTTTTCCCTGTGGCTCTCCGGTGACGGCCACGAGCATGCCAACGGCGTAGGGCACCTGATCGGTTCACTCACCGAGGACCCCGACACTGGACTTCCAGTCTTCGCGCCCCGTTCCGGCGGAAAATCAGACCTGGGCCGGGATTTCTACGCACCCCAGGTGGTGGCCCTCGAGGACCGGGCGCTGCTGTGGGGCTGGGCCAACGAAGGGCCGAGCCGTGACGGCCGCCGCGGCCGCACGCAGGACGAAGTCGATGCAGCCGGGTGGGCCGGGATCCTGACCTTCCCGCGCGAACTCTCGGTAGTGGACGGCAGGCTCGCCGTGCGTGCCGCTCCGGAACTGGACGCGTACCGCGGAGCGGAAGTGGCCCGCGGTGCTGCCGGAACCATGGTCCTTCCGGCTCACGCGGAGGCATTGGTGGCAGCTACTTCGGTGCCGGCCGGTTCAGGGCAGGGGGATGCCGCTGTCGAGCTTGTGCTGGTGGGTGCCGCTGCCGAGCAGGTGGTTTTCAGTGGCGCGGTTGCGGCAGGTGAAGAACTGCGTATCTTCATCGACGCGTCCCTGGTGGAAGTATTCCGGACAGGGAATGTCGCCACCACACTCCGCGCTTACCCTGCTCCGGGGGAACGGTGGGAATTGCGGCTCGCGGCAGGAACCGCTGCCCACGCCTGGCAGCTGGGCCACGCGCCGTCATAGTTTCGCCGGCGCGGCTGGCCGGACCCTAACCCTGCGTCAGCGTCCGGCTGGCAGCGGCCCGGTGGAGTCGCGTACCACCAGGCGGCACGGGACCATGCTCTCGCGGCTGGTACCGGGGGCTGACCCAGCAGCTGGGGCGCCGCCGTCGTGTGTGGAATCCCGGGCGCGCCCGACGTCCGCGAGCAGCGCGGTCATCGCGGCCGCGCCCATCTCGCGCAGCGGCAGGGCCATGGTGCTCAGTGCCGGAACCATGGACTTGGCCACCCGGAACTCGTCGTCGTAGCCCATGACCGAAATGTCCTGCGGCACGTCCAGACCCAGCCGGTAGCAGGCCAGGACCACGCCGACGGCCAGGCGATCGTTGGCGCAGAGGATGGCGGTGGGGCGATGTGCAGGGTCCACGCCGTCCAGCAGCTTCATGGTGCCGTGGAATCCGGCGTCGATATCCCAGCCCACCTGCAGGATCCGGTTTTCGCCGACGGGCAGTCCGGCACGCCGGAAGGCCTCCCGGTGGCCCTCGATCCGGCGCGGTGCCGCGGGGGTCAGGGAGTCGCCGGCCAGGAACGCGATGTCCCGGTGGCCCAGTGACATAACGTGTTCTGCCGCCTCGCGCCCGCCGCGGACCTCGTCGGGAATCACGGCGGGCAGTCCCGCGCCTTCACGGTCGTCGAAACAGTTGGCCAGGATGGAAGGAACGCGGGCCATGTTCACCGGAACGTGCAGCGGCCGCAGGCCCACCGTGACATACATAAGCCCGTCCACCTGCCGGTCCAGGAGGGTCTCCACAGCGCTTTCGTCCCGGGCCTCGTCCAGCTCGGTGTCCATCACTACCGTGACGAAGCCGTGCTCCCGGGCCACCGCGTCCGCCCCGGCGATGATGTTGCCGTCGAACGGGCTGGTGACCACCTGGTCCGAGACGATGCCGATGATGCGCGACTGTTGGTTGCGCAGGCTGAGCGCAATCTTGTTCGGCGAGTAGTTCAGGGCGGCGGCGGCCTCCCGGATGCGCTGCTGGCTCTCCGGGGCGACATTGCCGTCCCCGCGGCCGTTAAGCACCAGGGACACGGCGCTGCGCGAAACGCCGGCGAGCTTGGCGACGTCCAGGGCGGTGGCCTTGCGGTTCATGGGCGGGTCCTTCTGATGGTAAGTCTGCTTCGCTGCAGTCTACCTAACTCGTGTGAGCTGCGGAGCGCCGCACAAAGGAAACCAGGTGAGTCCGGCTCAATAGATGAAGATGTCGATCCACTCGCGGTTGTGCGCGTGGACCAGTACCAGGAACAGGACGAAGTCGAACAGGAGGTGCACGCTGACGATGTAGGACAGCGACCTGGTGATGGTAAAGAGCCGCGCCTGCAGCAGGGCAAAGGGGAAGATAAAGAACGGCGCCCAGCTGTGGAACCCGAGCTCCCACAGGAAGGACGTAAAGAGGACGGCCTGCAGCAGGTTCGCCTGCCAGTCGGGAAGGTGGCGACGGAGCAGGGTGAATGCGGTGCAGATGAAGAACAGTTCGTCCCAGATGCCCAGCACGTTGGTGCCCAGGAACAGCCGGCCAATCCCCTCGGCGTCACTCACCGCCGGCCAGTTCATGTACACGCCGGTCCGGATCATGTACACGGGCATGAGCGCGTAGCCGATCACCAGGACCGCCGGCAGGTACCACTTTTCCGCCCGCGTCCACGGCTGCCCGGTCCGGATGGGAAACCGGATGGCGTGGTCCTTGGTCACAAACCGCGAGACGGCATAGGGGATCCCCACGGCGAGCACCATTGCCGTCCCCATCTCGATCATGTGCCCGGTGCTGATGTCCGTAGTGATCGGTACCAGGCTCATCGCCGTCAGGCCCACCGCCACCAGCGCCAGGTCGATCAGCAGCCGCCGCCCCACCAACGCGGCAAGGCCCAGGGCGCAGGCCAGCAGGATGAAGCCGGAGAGCCGGTCCTGCCGCGCGAACAGCAGGAACCCCGAGGCTGACACCATCGCCGCCGGGGCCAGTGCAGCGGGGAACCGGGCGGGGGAGTGCAGCGTCATGGTCACACAGTTTACGTGCGGAGGCATGGGCGGCACGCTTCAGGCGGCCGGAGCTTCTCCTGCAGCACCTGCCGCTGCCCGGTCTCCAGGCGTAGACTTGAAGCGCCTGCAGGTAACCATCAGATGACGCCGGGTTGTTCAGGACATGAGAATGTCCGAGCCGTCTCTTAGCGAGATCGCGAAGGTACCTGCAGGTTCTGTGTTTAAGCAGGTTCTGAACGGCTGGAGCCCTACGGTCCGTCCACAGCGGATCCTTCAGCCGGCGGGGACGGGTCTTTTGTCCCTGTTGTGCGCTGACGGACACGGTATCTACTGGAAGGACGCCCCCGCCCTTACAAAGGAGCAGATGTGAGGGAACAGCATCCTCCAACGCTGCAGTTTCTTGGTGCAACAGATACCGTGACGGGCTCGCGCTACCTTGTCCGTTCCCAGGACCGCCGGGTCCTGGTGGACTGCGGGCTTTTCCAAGGGTATAAACAACTCCGCGAACGCAACCGCATGCCGCTCCATGTCAACCCCGCAAGCCTTGATGCGGTTGTCCTCACGCACGCGCATCTGGACCATACCGGCTACATACCGGCGCTGGTCCGGGACGGCTTCCGGGGCCCTGTGTATGCGACGGCTGGAACAACTGAACTGTGCAAGCTGCTCCTTCCCGACAGCGGGTACCTCCAGGAAGAAGAAGCCCGTTACGCCAACCAGCGGGGATCCTCGGTGCACCATCCAGCGGTGCCGCTCTACACAGCCGAAGACGCCGTGCGGTCGCTCAACAGCTTCAGGGCCCAGGACTTCGATTCGCCGTTCCAGACGGCCGGAGGAATTGAAGTGTCCTTTGTTCCCGCCGGGCATATTCTTGGCGCTGCCCAGGTCCGGCTCAAGGTGGGCGGCCGGACCGTCCACTTCACCGGTGACCTCGGCCGCGACAATGACCCGCTTATGTACCCACCGCGGGGTCTGGAACCGGCGAACGTCCTGGTCACCGAGTCCACCTACGGCAACCGGACCCACCCGGCAGGAAGTCCCGAAACTGAGTTGGGTGAGATCATCACACGGGTCGCTAAGCGGCAGGGCGTCATCATGATCGCGGCCTTCGCTGTGGGCCGGGCTGAAACCGTTCTGTTGCATCTGTCGCGGCTATTGGCCAAGGGCGCCATCCCGGCCATCCCCATATACCTGAACAGCCCCATGGCCATCGACGCTTCTGACATGTACCGGCGCCACCGCGAAGAGCACCGGATCGAGCAGCGTGAGTTCGAGGCGATGTATAAAGTGGCCCAGCCGGTCCGAAGCCCGGATGACTCCAAGCTGCTCAACCTGCGCGGCGGGCCCATGATTATTATTTCCGCAAGCGGCATGCTCACCGGAGGCCGGATCCTCCACCATCTTGCGGCCTACGGGCCCGACCGCCGCAACGCCATCATCCTGAGCGGCTATCAGGCCGGCGGAACCAGGGGAGCGTACCTGGCCGCTGGAGGGAAACATGTCCGCGTTTACGGCGAGGACGTCGGGATCCAGGCTGAGGTCATCCAGATGGAAGGGCTCTCAGCCCATGCCGATTCCAACGAGTTGATCCAGTGGATGCAATCTGTCCCTGAAGCGCCGTCCATGACTTATATCACCCATGGCGAGCCGGACGCGTCTGATGCTCTTCGGCTCCGTATCAAGCACGAACTGGGCCGGCGCGCCCGCGTCCCGGAGTTCATGGAAACCGTGTCCCTGCTTGATCCCCGCTGAAGGATGCTCCAGCACCCGGCCCACCCGCTCGGGGCGGCAAGGTGACGGAAGCACAAGGAGGGCGTACGACGGCGGGACCTCCCGCCGTCGTACGCCCTCCGGAGATATGGCGTGCTTTGCTGCCTGCTAAGCGCTGGCGAGCTCCGAGCCGCGGAGGCTCAGGGTGAAGGTGTTGGGGCCGCTGCAGGTGACGGCGATGCGGCACTTGGTGGTGTTGTGGCGGGCCGAAAGGTCCTCGACCATGGCGTCCAGCGTGTGGTGCATGTTCGCGCGGTCCCAGATCTTGAGCGTTACGGAGTGGGCAGTTTCAAACGTCATTGTTTTGTACTTCCATGTCGGTCCGGACTGTGCCGGAGGTGGCCTGCTCGTGAACGCGCGGAGGCGTCGGCGGCCCGGGGGTCACCGGTGGGCTTCGTTGCGTCACCAGATGTGGAGGGCCGGAGTCAACCCCGCCCTGCTCCTCCATAGTGCCCAACGGACGGGGTGGCCACAACATTATTGCGAGTGAATCGCATCACGTGTGATCCACTCCACACGGTGCCCCTCGATGGGACGGCGCCTCAGGACTCCAGGAACCCGCCGCTTGCCCAACGCCGCAGCGCCCGCCGTTCGTCGTCATCGAACTCCATCAGCGCCACCCGGCAGAGTTCCTCCACGTTGTGGGTCCAGGCCGTGGCGAGCTGAGCTGCGGTGGACGTGTCGGTGAGCTCGAAATGCGCGTAACCCAGCCCCTGGATGACGAAGTTCACGGCTGCCCGGGACACCGGCTGGCCTGCGCTCACGCAATCGTCGCGGACTTGCTTGGCCAGTTCATTGCGGTTCACGGGGTGTTCGCGGAGGCGATTCTCCAGCGCGATGAACATCTGCCGGAACTGGGCCGTGGAAAGCGACGGCACGTCCGTCACCCGGGCCACCTGCTCCTCGATCCCCGGCTCCGGCTCGGTGTCCTGCGGCAGGTCGGCGCTCGAAAAACGCTTAGCGTCCCAGACCCAGCCGCCGCGGGCCGGGGAGTATTCGATGCCTTTGCCCAGCTGCGCGACCCACGTGCCGAACTTCCCGTGGCCGCCCCAGTCGGACTTCAGGGAAGGGTCCGCGGCCAACGCCCGGTGCGCCACCATCGCGCCAACTACGGGACCGGCGGCGCTGCGGATCAGGGCGGTGACCTCTTTGACCGCGGGGCTGAGCGGCCTGCCCTTCGGGGCTGCCGGGCCGTTGACCGGAGCCGTACCGTTCGTGTTGACCGCGCGAATGGGCTCCGCCGTGGATTGGTTGAGGATTGCGATGAAGTCGTGCGATTCCACCACGCTGTCCGCCATTTCCCGGTAGGCAAAGGCCACCGGGCCTGCGGCGATCACTGTGGTCATGCGGTCCGCGGCCCGGAAGCGCTGGATCAGCGAGGTGAAGTCGGCGTCGGCGGAGGCGATGAAGAACTCTTCGATCCCGACGCTGCCGGACAGCGCATCCATCGCGTCGAGCACCAGGTTGATGTCCGTGCTGCTCTTGCCCTGCTGCGTCAGCGACGGGCAGTCGATCACCCTGAACCCGGCCCGGGTCCAGTATGCCCGGTACTTCGAATAGACCACGGGGTTCAGGTAGCAGTTCCGCACCAGGAAGCGGCGCGAGTTCTCTGCAGTCCCGCCCGCGGACAGGGCATCCGCCCAGTGCTTGGGATCCTCCGCGAAGCGCTTGGCGGCCACTGGATCCAACGCCAGCAGGCCGGTATAGACATTGTCGAAATCGACGAACATCGCAGCGCGGATGCCCGGCCGCCGGGACGGGGAAAGACTCATTCGCCCAGTGTGCCAGCACGCAGCCGCGGCGTCACGCATCCGCCGGCAGGGTGTCCACGGTCCCCAGCGGGATCACGTGCGGGCGTCCCTCGGTGGGCTCGGGCACCACGCGGGCCGCCAGGCCGAACACGTCCAGCAGGCGTTCCGGCGTGATCACCTCCGCGGGCGACCCCTGGGCCACGATGCGCCCGTCCTTCATGGCCACGATGTGGTCCGAGTACCGGGCCGCCAGTGAGATGTCGTGCAGCACCATCACCACGGTCCGCCCGTGCTCGCGGTTAAGGGTGCGCACCAGTTCCAGCAGGTCCACCTGGTGTGCCAGGTCCAGGTAGGTGGTGGGTTCGTCCAACAGCAGGATCCCGGTTTCCTGCGCGAGCGTCATGGAAATCCAGGCCCGCTGCCGCTGCCCGCCTGACAGGTCCTCCAGCGGCATGTCCGCCAGTTCCAGGATGTCGGTGGCCGCCAGCGCCCACTCCACGGCGGACTCGTCGAAGGTGGAAAACTGCTGGTACCACTTCTGCCGGGGGTGCCGCCCGCGGGACACCAGGTCCGCGACGGTCAGCCCGGACGGAGCTCTGGGCGTCTGCGGCAGCACGCTGACCCGTGTGGCTACATGCCGGGTGGACTGCTGCCGCAGCGGCGTCCCGTCGAGGAAAACGTCACCGGACTGAGGCGCCAGGAGCCGGCCCAGGCCGCGCAGCAGCGTGGACTTGCCGCACCCATTCGGGCCGATGACAGAGGTGACATGGGCGTTCGGCACGGCCAGGGACAGACTTTCGATGATCGTCCTGCCTTCGTAGCCGAGGCTGAGGTTCCGGGCTTCGAGGCCCGCCTGCTGGACGGTGGGGGTGCTCAACTCAGCCTCCGCTGGTATTTCAGGATCAGGTGGATCAGGAAGGGCGCGCCCACCACGGCCGTGGCCACACCCACCGGGAGGGGAGCGCTCAGCAGGTTAGCCGACAACAGGTCTGCCAGCAGCACAAAGATGGCTCCCACCAGCGCGGATACCCCGACGGGCGGTATCACGGTTCCGGCCAGTGCGCGGGCAATGCGGGGGCTGGCCAGCGCCACGAACGCCACCGGCCCGGCAGTCACCGTGGCCACCGACGCCAGCAACACGGCCAGCGTGAGCACCACCAGCCGCACAGCGCCAATGCGCGCTCCCAGTCCGACGGCGGTGTCTTCGCCCAGGCTTCCCAGCAGCAGCCAACGCCCGCAGCACATCGCCGCCAGGAGAAGCACGACGGCGGCGCCCGCCATGGGTTGGACGGTTTCCCAGTCCTTCCCGTTCAGCGAGCCCATCATCCACGTAAGCGCCTGGGCGGCGCTGGTGACATCACCCAGGGTCAGGATCCAGGTGGTCAGGCTCGCGGCCAGCCCCGAGATCCCCAGCCCGGCCAGGACCAGCCGGTAGCTGTCCAGCCCCCGCCGGTGGGCCAGCAGGTACACCGCCACACCGCTGATGATCCCGGCGCCGAACGCTGCTGACGGCATCCCCACGGTGGCGGCGAACCCGCTCAGCCCGGCATGGCCGCCGTCGGCGATCACCAGGACGGTGACGGCGCCGAGCGAGGCCCCGGCGGTCACCCCCAGGAGGTCCGGACTCGCCAGCGGGTTCCGCGCAACGGTCTGGGTAATGGCCCCTGCCGCGGCCAGGCAGGCCCCGACGACGACGGCTGCGACCATCCGGGGCGCGCGAAATTCCGTGACGGCCAGGTAGACGCGGGGGATCGAGTCATCGCCGAGCAGGGCGCGCAGTACGTCGGGGTAGGCCAAGGGGGTGCCGCCGAAAGCCACATGCAGGGCCATTGCGGCGACGGTGCCCACAGCGAGGAGGGCGCCCACCGCCAGGGCGCGGAGATTGAACCGGATGGAGACGGGCCCGGCGCGTAAGGCCCTGAGGCCCGTGACGGGACGGGATTCCTGGCGCGGGGGAGCCTGCTGGAGAAGTGTCACAGCGTGGCCAGCCTCCGTCGCCGGGCGAGGTAGACGAAGAAGGGGGCCCCGACGACGGCCAGGACCACGGCCACAGACAACTCACCCGGCCGTGCGATCAACCGCCCGGCTGTGTCGGCCAGGAGCACAATGCTGGCGCCGGTGACCAGAGAAAGCGGTATCAGCCACCTGTAGTCCGGCCCAGTGATGGCCCGCGTGATGTGGGGGACCAGGAGTCCGGCGAACGCGATGGGCCCGGCGAGCGTGACGGCGGTGCCGGCCAGCAGCGTGATGGCGCCGATGCCCATGGCCCGGGCCCGGAACACGGAAATGCCCAGCGAAACGGCGGTATCGGCACCCAGGGCCAAAGCATTCAGGGCGCGGATGTTGGCGACAGCCAGCATTACGCCGGCCACGATGAACGGCCACACCAGTTCCAGGACTCCGGAACGGCCAGCCAGCGAGCCCACCTGCCAGAACCGGAGTGTGTCCAGCGCCTGGTCGTTCAGCAGCACTATGCCCGACACTATGCCGGAGCACAGCGCGGTGACCGCAGCGCCCGCCAGGACCAGCGTTACCGGAGTGGCGCCGTAGCGGGCAGCGGAGCCGATGAGGAACACCAACACGCTTGCAGCGAAGGCTCCGGCGAAGGCCAGGAAGGACTGGCCCAGCGGGGAGATTTCGCCGGCCACAGCGGTGGCGGCCACGATGGCCAGCGCCGCGCCCTGATTGATGCCAAGCAGGCCAGGGTCCGCCACCGGGTTGCGGGTATGCCCCTGCACCAGGGTTCCAGCCAGACCCAGGCACATGCCGGCGCAGATTCCCAGCACGGTCCGGGGCCAGCGGAGTTCGCGGATGGTGACGTCCATGACGCTGCCCGTGGGAGTGAACACGGCGTGCCAGACGTCGGCCAGCGTGGACGGCTGGCCTCCGAAACAAACGCTGAGCACCACCGCCACGGCCAACGCCAGGGCTGCTGCCGGCACGGCTGCCGTGGTCAAGGTCTTCACTCAGAGTCTCTCTATTACGTCACGCGTTTGTGAGCTAATCGCAAAAGTACTGCTACAGTCTACGGCAGACGCAGGTAAGGCTAACCTTATGCGTCGCATCCCCGTTCCTTGTATGAAGGCATAACCGTGAAACTTCGCATCACCCGGCACCTCACAGCTGCCGCCGCTGGCCTGGCCCTCCTGGCCACCGCGGCCTGCGGCGCCCCGGCCGCATCCACCGGCGACGCCAGTGCTCCCTCCGAGACCGCCGGCTTCCCGCTGACCATGCAGCACACCATGGGCTCCACCACCCTCGAATCAGTGCCGAAGCGGGTCGTGGCGCTGGACCCCAGCTACATCGATGCAGCCCTGCTGCTCGAGGCTGACCTGGTGGGCTATGTCCAGTACCGCCAGGACCCCAAGGCGCCGTTCGCGCCGTACCTCGGCGACGTTGCCGAGGCCACCAAGGACTCCGTGAACGTGGGCACGCTGGCCGAGCCGAACCTGGAAAAGATCCTTGAACTCGAACCGGACCTGATCGTCTCCGCCAAGGTGCGCCACGAGGCCCTGTACTCGCAGCTGTCCAAGATCGCGCCCACCATCTTCTCTGAGAGCACCGGCCCCACCTGGAAGGAAAATGTCGTTTTCCTCGGCGAGGCGCTGGGCAAGAAGGAAAAGGCCCAGGACCTGGTCAAGGCCTACGAGGAGCGCGCCGCCAAGGTCGGTGCCGAGATCCTCGCCAAGAACCCGGACGCTACGTACTCCCTGGTCCGCTTCACCGGCGGCGACACCGCACGCCTGTACTCCTCCAACTCGTTCATCGGCGAGATCATGACGGACATGAACATCCCCCGCCCCGAGGGCGCGCCGGACACCCAGGAAAAGATCTTCGTTCCACTGTCCGCTGAGCAGATCCTGCAGGGCGACGCCGGCCTTGTCATGGTCAGCGCCTTCACCCCGGAGGGACCCGAAGGCGAAGAAGCGCGCGCGCAGCAGGCCAAGTTCCAGTCCAACCCGCTGTGGAAGAAGCTTGAAGGCGACGTCATCGAGGTGGACGATGCAACCTTCCTGGCCTCCGTCAGCATCCAGGGCGCCCACTCCGTGATCACGGATCTCGCCAAGCACTACGGCGTGGACCCGCAGTTGCCGTAGTGAGCCTAGCTATTCGGCCGGTCCCCGTCTCCCTGCACCCGGTGCGGGTATTCGGGGCTGCCGTGTCGGAAGTGCGGGACCTGGGCCCGCACTTCCGCCGCATCACGTTCGCCGGCCCGCAGCTGGCCCGTTTCGGCGTCCCCGGGCCCACCCGGGACCTCCGCATCAAGCTGCTCCTGCCCTCCCCGGGACATGCGCCGTCCGAGCCCGGACCGCTGTTCCTGCCCGGTGGCCCGGACGGTACCCTCCACGCCGGCTGGTACCAGGACTGGCTCCGGCGGGACCTGCCCGGCCGCGGCCACATCCGCAGCTACACCGTGCGCGCGCTGAGGCAGGCAGGCGCGGCCCGGGAGATCGACGTCGACGTTGTCCTCCGGGCCAGGGATGGCACCCCGGCCGGACCCGGATCATCGTGGGCGGCCGCCGCCGTCGTGGGTCAGCCGGTGTGGTTCGTTGGGCCCGACGCCGAAGCCATTACGCCGGCCACGCCGCTGCCCGAAGCGGGCATTAACTGGCGCCCCGGCACCGCCGGGCGTGTGCTCCTTGCCGGTGACGAAACGGCAACACCCGCCATCTGCTCCATCCTGGAGTCCGTGCCCGCGCATGTCCGCGGCCATGCGTTCCTCGAGGTCCCGGCAGCGATGGACATCCAGCCGCTGTCGACGCCGGGCCGCATCCAGGTCACATGGCTGCATCGGGGCGGCGGACCAGTTCGCGGAGAGCGGCTGGTCGGGGCCGTACGGCAGGCATTGCAGCAGGCAATTGCAGACGGCGGGCGGCCGCCCGGATACGCATGGGTCGGCGCCGAGGCCGCAACGGTCCGCACCCTCCGGCGGGTGATGTCCGGGTTTGGCGTGGACACCAGGAACGGCGAATTCCGCGGGTACTGGAGCGAGGGCAGGGCCGGATCGGGCGTCAACGGCACACCCGTGGCGCCTGAGCGCCGCTGACTTTCCCCGCGTGGATGCTCCTGGGTGCGGGACGGTCGGCGGGTTATTCGTCGAAGTGTGTGTCTATCTTTTGCTCGCCCGACACCGAGGCGATCACTGTGGCGGCCAGGTCCCGCACTTTGACGTTGCGGGTGCTGGAGGCCCTGGTCAGGATGCTGAACGCGGTGTCCCGGCTGCACCGGTTTTCCGCCATGATCACCCCGATGGCGGTGTCGATCATTGTCCGCGACTGCAGCGCCGCCGTCAGGTCCTCCTTCGCCTCGCTGAGTTGGGAAATCCGAAGGGACAGCCGCAGCGCGCCCGCCGCTTGTTCCGCAAACGCTTCTACCGTGGCGATGCTGTCGCTGGGGAAGCTGTGGCGGGACGGGGCGTAAAGGTTCAGGACGGCGTCGGCCTCCCCCGCCAGATCCAGGGGAACGGCGAGGATCGAGGCCACGCCGTTGCTGGCGGCGGCGCGGATGTATGCCCGCCATCGTTCTTCGGCGGCGAGGTCAGGAACCAGTACCGTGGACCTGGTCCGCAGGGCGGTGAGGCACGGCCCGTCGCCGAATCCGTTCTGCAGCTCATCCAGGGCCCGGGCTGTGATGTCACTGGCGGCGACGGCTTCCGGCCGCTTGCGCCGCAGCACCGTGACCCCGCTGTGCACGGGGCTGCCCGGAGAGGAGAGCCGCCCGGAGGCGAGCGTGGCCAGTTCGGTGAGGAAACTCCGGATGTCCGGGTTCGCCAGCACCATTTCCTGCATGGTCAGGTCAGTTTCCGCGTCGCGGGTGTTCACTGCCGGTCACGCTCCACGGGGGCCGCCCTGTTGCTGGTCGACGAGGCGGGGGTCATTGCAATGTTTATGGCCATTCGGCCCTACTTCCCAAACGCCGCCCTGCGGGTGGCTGGTGGCCGCCGCTCTTGGGTGCGGGGCGGCCCGGACAGTCAAACCCCCGGATCCTGTCGCTATCCCGAAGTCTCCTGCTATCGACACTACGCCCCTGCCGGGCCATGCGATACACGGCGGGGCCAGTAGGATGGCCGCATGCCGACATCAACCGAACGCGGGCCCGTCCACCAGCTTCAGGAAATTCTGGTGGGCGCGGAAAACGCGATGGATTTCCTGTCCGGTCTCTCCGGGATGGCGGCAGCCGCGGTCTCGGAAACCGCCGGTGACCACATCGAATGCGCTGTAACCCTCAAGGCCAAACGCAAACCCGCGACGGCGGCAGGCAGCAGCCAGCGCGCGCTGGACCTTGACCACGTGGAGCAGGCCCTTGGCGACGGTCCGTGCATCAGGGCGCTGCGGGAAATGTCCCCGGTGATCATCGACGACGTCAGCAGGGATCCCCGGTGGCCCGCCTACAACCGGCAGCTCGCGGAGAACGACGTCCACAGCACTTTGGGCGTGCCGCTGGAGATCGGTCCGGATGCCAGTGCCGCCTTGAACTTCTTTGCCGGCAGGCCCGGCGTCTTCACCGCAGATGTCTACGAGCAGGCCGTGGGTTTCGCGGGCGCCGCGCAGAACACGCTTCGGCTATCCGTGCGGATCACTTCCGCGCAGAGCAGGGCGGAGGACCTGGAGGCGGCCCTGGAGAGCAGGACCGCCATCAATCTGGCGTGCGGGGTGATCATGGCGCAGAACCGCTGCTCGCAGGCTGAGGCCATGGACATCCTCACCAAGGTTTCCAGCAACCGCAACCGCAAGTTGCGGGACGTGGCCCGCGAGCTCATTGAGCAGCTGTCCGGAACCTCAATTGAGACGCACTTCGATTCCTGAAACTGTTGACTCCTCCGCGGGATAGGAATATCGTACAACCAAATGGTTGTAGATCAGCTCCCTGAAACAGAACTCGACCGCCTGTTCCAAGCGCTCGCAGACCCTACCCGACGTGACATTGTCCGGCGGGTGACGGTGGCTGGGTACTCGGTGTCCGGCCTCGCTGATCTCTATGCCATGAGCTTCGCCGCAGTCCAGAAGCATGTGGCGGTGCTGGAGCGCGCGAACCTGGTGAGCAAGGAAAAGCGCGGAAGGGAGCAGTTGGTGCGGGGCAGCCGTGAAGGCCTGCAGAAAGCCCGTCTGCTGCTCGACGAATACGAAATGATCTGGCGGCAACGCGCCGGCCGGATTGCTGACATTCTCGCTGAAAACTAGGACGGCACAGCCATGACAGTCATCAGTATGGACAAAAACCCCGAGGCACTCTGCCTCACCCTCGTCGCGGAGTTTGACGCCGCCGTCGACCGCGTCTGGAACCTGTGGGAAGACCCGCGGCAACTGGAACGCTGGTGGGGGCCGCCCACCTGGCCAGCGACGTTTGAGAAGCTCGATTTTGTCCGCGGCGGACGCGCGAGTTACTACATGACCGGCCCGGAGGGGCAAAAATCGCGTGGCTGGTGGGAATTCACCGCCATTGACGCGCCGCGCCAGCTTGAGTTCGATGACGGTTTTGCGGATGACGACGGCAACCCCACCGGCGATCTCGGCATCACCCATGCCGAGGTGACCCTTGAGGATGTCGGCGGGCGGACCCGGATGACGATCCACTCGAAGTTTGAGTCGGAGGAGCAGATGGAACAGATGGTGGCCATGGGCATGGAAGAGGGCCTCAAGGGCGCCGTGGACCAGATGGACGGCATCCTGGCCGAACACGCCAACGCCTGAGCTTTCGGAGGGCATGGAATGGCGGGGGGATCCGACGGATTTCGGAACCGGCTGGAACGGGCGGCGGAGCTGAGATCGTACCGGGGAGCGGGTATCAGCGCGGAGGAGGAAGCCGCGCTGGAAGCCGCCGAAGCCCGCGAACGTGAAAAGCGCCGGAAGGTGGGAGACGCTGCCCGCGCCGATTACCTGATCCGTGACGCCATGGCCCAGGGCAAGTTCGACAACCTCAAATACGCGGGCAAGCCGATTCCCGGCCTTGGGGAAGCGTACGACCCCGATTGGTGGGTCAAAGGCCTCCTGGAACGGGAGAACATCAGTGGCATGGGGCCCGCAGCGATACTGCTCCGTAAGGAGGATGCCGGGCTCGATGCCACCCTGGACTCGCAGTACACCGAACAGCAGGCGCGGGACCTCCTGGAGGACTTCAACCGCAGGGTCATCGACGCGCGCCGCCAGCTGCAGGGTGGTCCGCCGGTAGTTACCAAAACCCGCGACGTGGAAACCGAGCTGGCCCGGTGGCGCAAACGGCGGGCGGCTCGTGTTGTTGAGGAGCCGTCGGCCGCACCCGCCGGGCCGCGGGGATGGAGCAGCCGGTGGTGGCGGAAGGTGTGGCGCGGGGAAAGCTAACGGCCGGGAGGCGCCGGCGGCCTGCCTCCGCCTTGACGTTCGGAACCGCTATCCGGCCCGCTCGGGGTGGCACCACCGGTGGATCCGTCGTTTTGGCTGGAGGGTGCCGGGCCGGTGCCCCCGGTGGACGTCCCGGGGCTGGGCGACGGAGAAGGCGGCGTCCCGTACATCGATGCCGGCGGCGGCGGGAACTCCTTCCGCGGATACAGCGGACCCACCTTGAGCATGTAGTTGGCCCACTGCGGCCCGGCGATCATGTAGCCGTCCAGCCGCTCGTAGAACACGCCGTTGATGGTGACGTTCTGTCCCGGCCGGTCCTGGCCTTCCAGCGCGTCGCCAAAGAAGGATGCCGTGGCCAGTCCGCTGGAGTACCCCACAACCCAGGTGGAGCCGTTGTTGTTGGACGTGCCGGTTTTCGCGCCGACCGGGAACTTCGTGTGGACCTTCGGCTCGATCCATACACCCGAGCCCTTCTTCATGACGTCCTGCAGCACCGCGTTGACCCCGCGTGCCACCTGCGGCTTGAGCGCGTCCCGGCATTCCGTGGTCTGCGCCGGCAACCTGCCGCCCGTGACATCACGGATTTCCAGGATGGCGATGGGTGCGCAGTAGCGGCCATCGTTGGCGAACGTGGCGTACGCATTGGCAAGGTGCAGCGGGGCCACTCCGATGGCACCCAGCAGGTTGCCCAGCTGGTGCATATTAATCTGGGCTCCATCCAGGCCGCTATGCAGGCCCACCGCGTCCACCACCTTCTGGATGCCGCAGAAGTCCAGCTGGGTGGCGGAGGCAAAGGTGGCCGTGTTGATCGAGTTGTAGAGTCCATAGTTGATGGGCATCGGCCGGTAGAAGCCGGGTTCAGCGTTCTGCAGGTCGTCGGCAGCCCCCAGCTCCGGGTTGTTCTGCGCTGTGCTGTAGGCGCCCATCACCCGGCTGCAGCTGGATCGCCACGGGAAGCCCACCGGGTAGACCCTTCGGGAAGCATCGATCATTGCGGTGAGTGACTTCCCCTCATTCAGCCATTCCGCAAACGTAAACGGCTTCATGGTCGAGCCCGGCTGGAAACCGCCCGCGCCGTTAAGGTCGTTCCCCTCCGGATCCTTGGCGTCCACATTGAAATTCAGGTGGGTATCAAACTTCCCCCTGGCCGGCAGGATCACCGTGTTCTGCGCCATCGCCAGGATCTTTCCGGTGCCGGGCTGCACCGTCACCAGGGCTGCGCCCCAGCGGTCCGGGTTGGCGCCGGCCGTCCCGTTGACCTGTGTCTGGGCGGCTCCCTGCAACCGACTGTCCAGAGTGGTGATGATGGTCAGCCCGCCGCGGTAAAGCTTGCGCTGCCGTTCGATCAGGCTGGTGCCGTAGGCAGGATTGTTCAGGATCAGGTGCGAAACGTAATCGCAGAAGTATGGTGCGATGGCCGCGTAGGCACAGCCCTGCCGCTGGGGCGTGAGCTTCAACTGGATGGGGGTTGCCACCGCTGCGTCGTGCTCGGCGTCGGTGATCATGCCCTGGCGCAGCATCTCGGACAGGACCTGGTTGCGGCGCACGATCGACTTGTCCGGATTGATGGCCGGGTTGTAGAACGTGGGGCTGTTGACCAGGCCGGCCAGGAGCGCCGCCTGGGGGAGGGTCAGCTTCTTGGCGGTGCTGCTGAAGAAGTAGCGCGCCGCGGCTTCGATCCCATAGGCCTCGCTGTTGAAGAAAACGATGTTCAGGTAGCCCTCAAGGATCTGCTCCTTGGTGAACTTCTTCTCCAGTGCGATGGCCAGCTTCATCTCCCGCAGCTTGTCGCCCATGTCCTTCTGGCCGCTGAGGATCACCTCGTCGGGACGGTCCTGCGAGAGCCGGGCCTCGTTGACCACGTTGGTGACGTATTGCTGGGTAATGGTGGAAGCCCCCTGCTGGCCGCCCGTGGTGAGGTTGGAAACTACCGCCCTGGCAATGGCCTGCGGGTCGATCCCGGCGTGTTCGTAGAACCGGCTGTCCTCGATCGCCACCACCGCATTCCTGACGTACGGAGACATCTGGTCCAGCGGGATCCGCACCCGGTTCTCCGCGAAGAACGTGGCGATCAGCTTGCCGTCGGATGTGAGCACCCTGGTGGATTGCGACGGCGGCTGCACCGTCAGCTCGTCGGGCAGGTTCTCGAAAAACCCAATGGATCTGCTGACTCCCAGCCCGGCTGCCGCCACCGCCGGAACCACCAGGCTGGCCGCCAGGACGCCGCACACGACGCTCGCGGCAATGAACCCGATAAAGCGTGCCAAGACGGCGCCAACGCCGTACTTGCGCTTCATTGTCTGTGCCATTCAGCTGCCCCTGAGCCTCGGAGGTGGCATCAGACTACGCCGCAGCGGTGGGCCGATCCAGAGACATGCAGGTCAGGATTTGGTCACGTTTGCCGGACCAGAGCAGGTGCCGCGGCCTGAACGCACTCAGGCGAAGGAGTCTTCCTTGGCGCGTGCCGCCGTCGTGCTTTCCTGGTGTGAACGCAGGTGTCCGAGCGGGTTGAAGCCGGCCCCGGCCTCCCCGAAGGCGTAGGCGGTTTCAGCGTGTTCGGACAGGTCCACACCTGCGGTCTCGGCTTCGTGGCTGACCCGGAAGCCAACGGTCTTGTGGATCGCCCGGCCGATCACCAGGGTGCCGATGCCGGAGAGCAGAACGGTGATGACGACGGCCGCGGTCTGGGCGATCAGCTGCTGGAAACCGCCGCCGTAGAACAGGCCTCCACCCGCGCCGTCCACCGGCAGGGCGATGAATCCGAGGGCCAGGGTGCCGATGAGACCGCCGCCCAGGTGCACGCCCACAACATCCAGGGAGTCGTCCAGGCCGAAGCGGTATTTGAGGTCGACGAACCAGCAGCACGCGGCGCCCGCCACCAGGCCCAGCCCGACGGCGGCCACTGGGCTGATGTTGGCGCAGGAGGGGGTGATCGCCACCAGGCCGGCCACGACGCCCGACGCGGCACCCAGCGAGGTGGGGTGGCCGTGGCGGATCTTCTCGACAACCAGCCAGCTGAGCATGGCGGCAGCGGGGGTGACCAGGGTGTTGATCCAGATGAGGCCGGCCTGCTCGGCGCTGGTGGCGGCTCCGCCGTTGAAGCCGAACCAGCCGAACCAGAGAATCGCGGCACCCAGCATGATGAACGGGATGTTGTGCGGGCGGTGGTTGGGATCCTTGGCGAAGCCGTGCCGCTGGCCCACGATCAGTGCGAGAACCAGCGCCGCAGTGCCGGAGCTGATTTCGACGACGGCGCCGCCCGCGAAGTCTATGACCTGGCCGAACGCTGCGGTCACCGCGCCGTCCGGTCCCATGAGTCCGCCGCCCCAGATCATGAACGCCAGGGGGCAGTACACCACGGTGATCCACACAGGGACGAACATCGACCAGGCGCTGAACCTGGCCCGGTCCGCGATGGCCCCGCTGATCAGGGCCACGGTGATGATGGCGAACGTTGCGCTGTAACCGGCGGAGATCAGGTCCGGTGAACCCATCATGTCCTGCAGGCCAAAGTGGGTAGCCGGGCTGCCGACGATGCCCAGCACGCTGTCGCCGGTAGCCATGGAATAGCCCCAGAGAACCCAGACCACGCCGACTATCCCGGCCGAGATGAAGCTCATCATGATCATGTTCAGCGCGGCCTTGGCGCGGGTCATGCCGCCGTAGAAGAGGCCAAGCCCGGGGGTCATCAGCAGTACCATCGCGGCTGAAATCATCAGCCAGACGTGTTGGGCAGTGATCTCCACCGGAAGGTCCCTTCGCATGTAAACGGCAAACGGGGGAGCTGGCTGCACGCCCCGTGTTTCCCCCGCCGTCCATTTTTCGGGTCCAGTGTTTCCGCTAATCGAGCGTCAAGTTGCGGTCACGTTACACAAATCGCCGTTGCGTGAAGATCGCGTGTCGCCGATGTTTCGGAGATGTTAACGCGGTCTCTCGGCGCGGTCAGAATCGCCGTGCGTTGGCCAGCACGGGGAGCTTCCGGCGGGCCTGAGCCACCTCTGCGGGATCGAGGTCGACGACGGCGAGCTCAGGTTCGGCGCCCAGCGTCACCAAGGGGGCGCCCAGGGGAGTGATGACGGCACTGTGCCCGATGCCGGTCGGAGCCGTCCCGGGGGTATCGAAAGTCCCAGCGCCACCGGCGCCAACGCTCGCCGGGTCGGCCTGGCCGCACGCCACCACGAACGTGGTGCTGTCCAGGGCTCGGGCCCGTACCAGGAGGTCCCACTGTTCGGACTTGCCCGGACCGGCGCCCCAGGACGCGCAGAGGATGGTGACCTGCGCTCCGGCATTGGCGTTGGCCGTAAAAAGCCCGGGGAAACGGACGTCGTAGCAGGTCGCCAGTCCGAAGACCGTGCCGTTGTACTCGAACGTCACCGGGGCATCGCCGGCGTCCACCGTCTCGGACTCGGTAAAGCCGAATGCGTCGAAAAGGTGCACCTTGTCGTATGAGGCTTCCACTCCGGGTCCGGTGACCAGGAGCGTGTTCCGCACCCGCCCGTCCTTGCCGGGGGTGAACATCCCCGCCACCACCGCGATGCCGTGCTCGCGCGCGATGTCGCGGACCGCCGTCGCCCACGGTCCGTCCAGCGGTTCGGCGATGCCGCGCAGTGAGTTGCCGAACGCCCGCATGGTGGCCTCGGGGAACACCACCAGTCCAGCCCCCGCGGCCTTGGCCCTGCCGGTGTAGTCCCGGACCAGGTCCAGGTTCGCAGCCGGGTCGGCGCTGCTGATGATCTGGGCGACTGCGATGCGCATGGAAAGGCTCCAACCTGTTGTCAGGGTTGTTCGTTGAACGCGTTTACCTTGTAGCCTACGGGCCTACTGCCGGTAGCCCTCCACCTCGCTGACGGGGCGGGCCTCGGCGTCGTTGGGGTCCTCGCCGGAGCGGATCTTGGCCCGCCGCTGCCGGAGCAGGTCCCAGCACTGGTCCAGGCTTTCCTCCACCTGGCGCAGGCGGGTGCGGTCCGGCGCCTGCCCGTCGGCGGGTTCGCGCAGGGAATGCTCCTCCTCCACGAGGGCCTGGATGCGCGTCAAAATATCCTGGTCGTTCATGGCGTCTCCTTCGTCGCTGTCCGCGGGCGTGTTTGCGGCCGCGTCCGGATTCCCAGCGTACGGAGTCACGGCCCCGGCCACCACCCCGGGAAGGCCGTCCCGCGCTGTACGATCTTCACCATGACCACCGTGCTCGATCTGGCAGGTCCAATCCTGGAAATGCTGACCTGGTTGTGCCTGCCCGCTGGGCTCGGACTCCTCTCTTATGCCGGCTTCATGCGCCGTTTCGTCCATCCATGGGAGGTGGCGCAGGGAGTGGTCTATTCGGACATCACCGGCGTGGGATTCCGGTGGGCGGACCGCAGGCATCAGGTGCATCAGGCGCCGATGTCGCCCCACGACATCAAGGACATGGCCGCGGGCGACACCCTCCCCATCTACTACCACCCGAAGCGGCCCACCCAGTGGCGCATGGTCACGCCGGAACAGCCGGGCCGGACGGCAGGAATCCTGGGCGCCTGGCTCACGGGCATCGGGGCGGTGGCGCTGGTGGCGGGCTTCCTGCTCCCGATGTTCTAGCTGGGCGGCCAGCGCCGCACCGCGCCGACTGCCCTGCGGTGCGCTGACTATCCGGCGAGGACGACGCCGATTCCCAGGGTTCCCAGCGCCACCCCGGCAAAAGCGGTCCACAGGACGGCGGAGACGTCTGCCTCCACGCTTTCGGACGCTATTCCTTGCGCGCGGTGGCTGTACCGGCGCCGCTGCGTCAGGTAGATGGCCAGCGCCGCAGCTGAGGAGACGGCGAACAACAGCAGGATGGGCAGCCCGTGGATCGGCAGCCAGCGGAGGAAGAACGCGCTCACGGTGGCCAGCGCCATCATGGTGCGGCCCCAGGCCAGGGCGGTCCGTTCCGGCTGGAGTCCGGGGTCACCGTGCAGGGTGGAGGCGGGGCGGTAGCGGGCCATTGGGTGTTAACGCCAGAGGACAAAAACCAGCACGACGGCGGCCGCCAGCGCGCCCGCCGCGGCCAACAGCGGCACGATGAGCGGCAGGGGGAGGGGCGCCTTATTGCGCATGCTCCGTTCCACGCGGAGCCAGCGTACCGCTGAGCCGCCGCTGAGCAGCATGCCCAGCAGGAGCAGCAGGATGGCGAGGCCCTTCCGGAGGGGCTCCAGGAACAGGTCGCCCGTGAAGGCCTCAATGGCGATGCCGCCGGCCAGGAGGGCGAGGGACGTCCGGATCCACGCAAGGAACGTCCGTTCGTTCGCCAGGGTGAAACGGGGGTCCGGTTCCTCGCCGCCGGGCAGCAGCCGCTGGGCGACTTTACCGCGCGATGGCGGAACGGGGGCGTGGGCGGGCGGCTCGCTGTTGGTCACGGTGCAAGTTTAGCCGGGGCGCTTATCAGGACTGCCGCTAGCCTGCGCTCCGCGGTGCGAACATGATGACGGCAACGCCCAGCAGGCAGATGACGGAGCCGGCCACGTCCCAGCGGTCGGGCCGGAAACCGTCGAACACCATGCCCCAGGCCAGTGACCCGGCAACGAACACGCCGCCGTAGGCCGCCAGGATCCGGCCGAAATGGGCGTCCGGCTGGAGGGTGGCCACGAATCCGTATGCCCCCAGGGCCAGGATGCCCAGGCCAGCCCACCACCAGTCCTTTCCTTCCCGTACCGATTGCCACACCAGCCAGGCCCCGCCGATTTCAGCCGCGGCGGCCAGAGCGAACAGCAAGACGATCCTGGAGGCGGTGAGAGCCTGGGCTAAGTTGTCCACCCAGCCATCATCCCAGCAGGAGGCCTACGGGTTGCCGATCATGACCGTCAGCGATGAGCCCTTGGCCTGCGAGATCACTCCGCTAGCGAAGGAAGGCGTCCCGGTGACCACGGCCTCCTGCGACGTTCCCCTGAGGCTGAACCGGTTGACGAACTGCCCGGGCAGGATGGTCCTGGAGTTGGTGCCTCCCCGCATGACAGGGCCAGTGCCCTGCCAGGTCAGGTCCAGGTAGATCTGGCTTCCATCGGAAAGCAGAACGGTGGCAACGGCGTGGACAAAGTCCTTATCGAAGGTGAAGACGTCGGTTGGAGCTGATCCATAAGCGGAGTAGTAGAACTCTTGGGTGCAGTCGTTGAAGCTGTATGTCGAATAGAACATGGTGCTTCCTTCCTCCGGGCTATAGCCGGCGCCGGCCATGACAGAAGTGAAGGTACAGCCGTCCGGGGACACCATGTCCGAGTAAGCCTCTGCGAACTGTGACCTGTAATCCACCCTGAATGTGGTGGCGGCCGACGCCGGCGAAGCCACGAGGAGGCCGCCGCTAAGGATTCCGAGCAGGGCCATAACCATGGCAGCGAAACGGACAGGCTGCAGGTTTTTCCGATGCATGACACACTTCTTTCCTGGATGGGAGGCCGCCCCACGCGGGGCGGATCCTGGAAGCGTCCCACACACTCAACAGGCGGCACAGAGTCTTTCGGCCCGGGGAATTCCCGCGCCGCCTGCCCTGTTGGGCCAGATATGAAGAACGTTGGTTTCCTTTCCTTCGGCCATTGGGGCCCCGGTCAGGGCTCGCGCACCCGGACGGCAGCGGACGCACTGCTCCAGGGCATCGAACTGTCGGTAGCCGCCGAAGAACTGGGCCTGGACGGTGCGTACTTCAGGGTGCACCACTTTGCGCGCCAGCAGGCGGCACCCTTTCCCCTGCTTTCCGCCATCGCAGCCCGGACCAGCCGGATCGAAATCGGCACCGGGGTCATCGACATGAGGTACGAGAATCCCTTATATATGGCCGAGGAAGCCGCCGCCACGGACCTGATCAGTGGCGGCAGGCTCCAGCTGGGCATCAGCCGGGGCTCACCTGAACCCGCCCTGCAGGGCGCGTCCGCGTTCGGATACCGGCCCCTGCCGGGGGAAACGGACGCTGACATGGCCCGCCGGCACGCAGGGGAGTTCCGGAATGCCATCGGCGGCGCCGGCGTGGCGCAGTCGGACCCGCGCTATGCGGGTGTTGCGACCGGACTGCTGCCCGTCCAGCCCCAGTCGCCCGGCCTGCGGGAGCGCATCTGGTGGGGCGCCGGGACTAGGAACACCGCCGTGTGGGCAGCGGAGCAGGGCATGAACCTGATGAGTTCCACCCTCCTGACCGAGGACACGGGAGTCCCCTTCCACGAACTCCAGGCCGAACAGATCCGACTCTTCCGCGAGGCCTGGACCGCCGCGGGCCACAAACACGCCCCGCGGGTGTCCGTCAGCCGCAGCGTGCTGCCCATCGTGGACGACCAGGACCGGCGGTACTTCGGTGGCAGCGCCCTGCGCGATACCCGGGACCAGGTAGGTGTCATCGACGGCCTGACCGCCCGGTTCGGCAAGAGTTACGTCGGAGAACCGGAAGCCCTGGCCAAACAACTTGCCGGCGATGCTGCCGTTCAGGCGGCAGATACCCTGCTGGTCACGGTCCCCAACCAGCTGGGAGTGGACTTCAACTCGAAGCTTTTGGGTAACATCATGGGTATACTAAGCATGCTTACGGAATACGACGGGGAACCATCCGCCCATGCCAGCCGTTACTCTTAGAGTGCGGCTGTGGGGGCTTAGCGCCACCATTTACAGTGTGACTGCGGAACGGTCATATGACGGAGAGAGAGAACTATGGCTCGCGCCGCATTAGGCTTGATCGCATGATCCGGTTACGGCAATTGGCCCAGGCGGCCACTGTGCTCACCACGCCCCTGGCGCCGGAGGACATCCTTGCACTGTTCAATCCGGTCTATTCCGCGCGCCAGCTGCGCGGCGTAGTCACGCGCGTGGTGCAGGAAACCGCCCAGTCCGCCACGATCTTTTTCCGCCCCGGCCGCGGCTGGAAGGCGCACCTTGCTGGCCAGTGGGCGCGCATCGGCGTCGAACTCGACGGGGTCCGCCACTGGCGCTCCTACTCGTTGAGCGCCCCTGCCGGCAAGGATCCGGCCATCACGGTGACTGACGTCGGCGCCGTCTCCGGCACCCTCGTCCGGACCACCAAACCGGGCGACGTATTGTTCCTCGCGCCGCCGCAGGGTGATTTCGTGCTCCCGGAACATCCCCGCCCGCTCCTGATGGTCACCGCCGGCAGCGGCATCACTCCGGTGATGTCCATGATCCGCACGCTGGTGCCACGACGCCCGGATGCCGACGTCGTGCTGGTCCACTCGGCCCGCAGCCCCGGCGACAGCCTCTTCCGGGAGGAACTTGCCGAGCTCGCGGACCAGTTCCCCAACTTCCGCCTGGCACACTGGTTCACCGGAGAACAGGGCCGGATGGACTTCTCCAACACCGAGCAGCTCGACGAGATCTGCCCGGACTGGAAGGAACGTGCTGCCTACGCCTGCGGTCCTGACAGCTTCCTGGATGACGCCGAAGCGCTCTGGAACCGGGTCGCACTCACCGCCGCCGGCGCCGGTACCGACCTCGCCGTCCCCGGTGAACCCGGGAACCTCATGATTGAACGGTTCAACACCACGTTCAACGCGGGCGTGGGACACGACGGCGGACTGGTCACCTTCGAGGCCTCGGACCGGGAAGTCGAGGCCGACGGCGATACTCCCCTTTTGGACATCGGCGAGGACGCCGGGGTGCTGATGCCCAGCGGCTGCCGGATGGGCATCTGCCACAGCTGCCTCACACCGTTGCTGGCCGGCCAGGTCCGCGACCTCCGCACCGGGGAAATCCATGGCGAACCCGGCCAACTGATTCAAACGTGTGTCTCGGCAGCCGCCGGACCCGTCAACCTCGAACTCTGAGGAGCATCAAGGTATGTCTGTCATTTCACCCTCCAAGCCAACACCCACGCGCGCCCGCCCCGGCAAGCTCGCCGAATCGGGCAGCCCCACGGTCCGTCCTCCCGCCGCCGCGCACCTCACCGACGAGCAGGTGGCGGAGCTGGGCCGCGAGCTCGACGCAATCCGCGACGAGGTCCTTGCCAAGCGCGGCGCAGAAGACGCCGCCTACATTCGCCGCGTGATCAAAGTCCAGCGGGCCCTGGAGATCTCCGGCCGCGCCGCGCTGCTGGTCAGCAAGAACAAGGCCGCCTGGGTCACCGGAACCACGCTGCTGAGCCTGGCCAAGATCCTGGAAAACATGGAGATCGGGCACAATGTGCTCCACGGCCAATGGGACTGGATGCGGGATCCCGACATCCACTCCACTACGTGGGAGTGGGACTTCGTCACGCCCTCACGCTCCTGGCAGCACACCCACAACGACCTCCACCACCGCTGGACCAACGTCGTGGGCAAGGACAACGACGTCGGATACAACCTCCTGCGTATGGACGAGAACCAGCCGTGGAAGCCGATGAACCTCGGCAACCCCCTGTACAACGCCATTTTGGCGCCCTTTTTCGAGTGGGGCATCGCCATCTACGACCTTGAGCTCACGGAGTTCAAGGAAGGCACGAAGTCCAAGGAAGCGCTGCTTAAGGACCTCAAGGCCCTCGGCAAGAAGGTTGTCACCCAGTTCACGAAGGACTATGCCGCGACCCCGGCCGTTGCCATGCTCACCGGCTCCGGCAAGCAGGCACTCTACGGCACCATCACGGCCAACGCCGTGCGGAACGTGTGGGCCCACGCGGTGATCTTCTGCGGCCACTTTCCCGAAGGTACTGACACCTTCACGGAGGAAATGGCCGAAGGCGAAACCCGCGGCGACTGGTACATCCGCCAGATGATCGGTTCCGCCAACATCTCCGGGTCGAAGTTCATGCACATCATGACGGGCAACCTTTCGCACCAGATTGAGCACCACCTCTTCCCGGACCTGCCCTCCAACCGGTACGCCGAGGTGGCGCCCAAGGTCCGGGAAATCTGCCAGCGGTACGGTCTGAGCTACACCACCGGGCCGCTGCTGAAGCAGGTCGGCTCCACCTGGGGCAAAATTTTCCGGCTGGCACTGCCCGGCAAGGCAGCCAAGGCCTGATCCGGAGGGCACCGATACCAGTCGAGAAAGGACCGAAGCGATGGCATACATCACCGTAGGAACTGAAAACAGCACTGACATCGAGCTCTATTACGAGGACCACGGCACCGGGCAGCCGGTGGTACTGATCCACGGCTACCCGCTGGACGGTTCGTCCTGGGAGAAACAGACGGCCGCCCTGCTCTCGGCCGGCTACAGGGTCATCACCTATGACCGCCGCGGTTTCGGCAAGTCGGGCAAACCCACTGTGGGCTATGACTACGACACCTTCGCCGCGGACCTCAAGGTTCTCCTGGACACCCTGGACCTGAACGACACCGTCCTGGTGGGCTTTTCCATGGGAACCGGCGAGGTGGCCCGCTACCTCTCCACCTACGGTTCAGGCCGCGTGGCCCGTGCCGCCTTCCTTGGGTCGCTGGAACCGTTCCTGCTGAAGACCGGCGACAACCCGGACGGTGTCCCGCAGGAAGTGTTCGACGGGCTGATGGAGGCCGTCACGGCGGACCGGTACGCGTTCTTCACGGAGTTCTTCAAGAATTTCTACAACGCGGACACGTTCCTGGGAACGCCGCGGCTCAGCCAGGAAGCGGTCAACGCCAGCTGGAACCTGGCTGCTTCCTCCGGCGCCACCGCGTCCGTGGCCGCCCAGCCCACCTGGCTCACGGACTTCCGGAAGGACATTCCCAAGATCGACGTCCCTGCCCTGATCCTGCACGGCACCGCGGACAACATCCTTCCCATCGAAACGACGGGGCGGCTCTTCGCCAAGGCCCTGCCCGCAGCGGAGTACGTCGAGATCGAGGGTGCGCCGCACGGGCTCCTCTGGACGCACGCCGCCGAGGTCAACGAGGCGCTGCTCGCTTTCCTGGCCAAGTAGCAGGCGCCGGCCCGCTACCCGTCGTAGTGGGTGCGGGCCGGTCCCTGGCCCAAGGAATTGACCACGGCGGCAGCCACGTCATGCAGTTTGGAATTCCGGGTGCTGGACGCCGTCCTGAGGATCTCAAACGCGTCGCTCTGGCTGCAGCGGTTCTGGGCCATGATGATGCCTACCGCCATGTCGATCACCGTACGCGTCTCCAGGGTGGCCCGGAGGTTTGCTGCGGTTTCGCTGTAATGGGCGAACCTGACGGCCAGGCGCAGTGCCAGGGAAGCCTGGGTCACGAAGTCTTCGGCAATGTCCAGGACTCGGCCGGCAAAGCGGTGGGGGCGTCCCGAATACAGCAGCAGGGCAGCCTTGGTTTCGCCTTCGAGTTCGAAGGGGATCGCCACCACGGAGCGCACGCCTTGGGCCAGGACTGCCTCGGCGTAGTCCGGCCATTCTGTTTGCTGCTCCAGGTCCCGGACATGGACGGTTTCCCGGGAATCGGCTGCCGACAGGCTGGGCGTGCGGCTGAACTGGTATTCGAGCTCACCGACAGCCTTGGCGTCATGGCTGCTGCTGGCGACCGTGGCAGCTTTCCGCTGGCGAAGCAGGGTGATGGCACAGAGCATCTCGTCGCCGGGCTCGGTGAGGTTGCGGGCAGACACCTGCGCGAGTTCGTTAAGGAAGTCCTCAACGTCGGAGCTGTTGAGGACCAGTTCGTGCAGGTGTTCGGTGATGGAGGTTTCGGTTTTAGCTGTTGACTCGCTGGCCACGATTATTAGTGCCATTCGCTCAGGTCAAAACGAGCCGGCAACACACAGCCGTCCCGCCGTCAGGCCGGGATGCGGTGGAGGTCGCTGGATTGACGCGCTTTCCAACGGCCTGCTGCTAAACCGATATGCATGAGTATATACATCCCCGGGAGTGCGCCGGTGTCATCATGACGCGCCCATCCAGGGCCGCGCAGGGGCGCCCTGGCAGGTAGTCTCGGTGTACGCGGACGGGGCCCGCCGCCGTCGTAATTCGATGCCGGTTCCGCCTGCGCGGAACCGGACGCACGCCCGAACGGAAGGACACCGATGAAGATCGCAGTAACCGGAGGCAGTGGCAAGCTCGGACGGCACGTGGTGCACAGGCTGATCGAGGACGGGCACCAGGTACTCAACCTGGACCGGGCCGGCAGCCGCAGTCCCGGCCTGGTCGTGGTGGACCTTCGCGATTACGGCCAGGTGGTGGACGCTCTGCTGGGCGTGGATGACCGGCATACCGGGTTCGACGCCGTCGTGCACTTGGGTGCCATTCCGGCGCCGGGCCTCCTTCCGGATGCCGCGACGTTCGAGAACAACATGCTCTCCACCTACAACGTGTTCCAGGCAGCGCGGCGCGCCGGGATCAAAAAGGTGGTGTACGCCTCCAGCGAGACGGTGCTCGGGCTGCCGTTCGACATCGACCCTCCCTACATTCCTGTCGACGAGGAGTACCCTGCCCGCCCCGAAAGCACCTACTCCCTGGTGAAGCACCTCGAGGAACAGATGGCCGTTGAGCTGACCCGCTGGGACCCGGAGCTAAGCATCGTTGCCCTGCGCTTCTCGAACGTCATGGACGTGGAGGACTACAGGGAATTCCCGTCCTTCGACGCCGACGCCACGCTCCGCAAGTGGAACTTGTGGGGCTATATTGACGGCCGGGACGGGGCACAGGCCGTGGCCCGGGCGCTGGAGAACGGAAAGCCCGGATTTGAGGCGTTCATTGTCGCCAACGCGGACACGGTGATGAGCCGCTCCAGCGCCAGCCTCGCGGCGGAAGTATTTCCGGCGGTGAAGGTCACCCGCGAACTCGGCGAGCACGAGACCATGCTGGCGATCGACAAGGCCCGGCGTCTGCTGGGCTTTGAGCCCCAGCACTCCTGGCGGGACCACCAGGGCTAAGCCCGGCAGATCCGCAGGGGGCGCAGCGGGCGCCAAAGGTTGGCACAGGATCGTGCAAGGAGCGGGCCCGGGCGGGTGGCCCGTTCCTATCCTTTTTGTAGCGGGGTTATGTGACCGCTTCCCACGTCCGACATTGCCACCCCAAGGATCCTCCGATTCGCATCTTCCCCTTCGCCCGCAAAGCCCTTGCTGTGGCCGTTCCGGCCCTCGCGCTCGTCACCGTTTCCGTACCGGCCCAGGCCGCTCCTGCGGCAGATCCTGCACCGGCCGGCCGCTATATTGTCCAATACACGCCGGGGGCCGATGTGGCCGCCGAAGCTGCCGGGCTCAAGGCCCAGGGGTTGGCAGTGGGCCGGACCTTTGCCCACGCCTTCCGCGGCGCCGTGGTAACCGCCACCCCGGCCCAGGCTGCAGCCCTGGCGCGCTCCGGCCGGGTGCTGTCAGTGGAAGCGGATGCCCGGGTGAGCGCCACCGAGTCGCAGCAGCCGTCCCCGTGGGGCCTGGACCGGCTGGACCAGCGGGCCCTTCCGCTCTCGGGCTCCTACACCTGGACCGCTTCCGGTTCCGGCGTGAAGGCCTACGTCGTGGACACCGGCATCCTGGCGTCCCACTCGGAGTTCGGCGGCCGGGTGGCCGGAGGCTGGACAGCAGTGGCCGACGGACGCGGGACCGGTGACTGCAACGGCCATGGCACACACGTTGCGGGCACGGTTGCCGGCGCCACCTACGGCGTGGCAAAGGGCGCCACAGTGGTTCCCGTCCGCGTCTTGGACTGCAACGGGTCCGGCTATAACTCCGATGTTGTGGCCGGCCTGGACTGGATCGCGGCCAACCATGCCGCCGGCGAGCCCGCCGTTGCCAACCTCAGCCTGGGCGGCGGCACCAGCACCGCGGTGGATTCCGCCGTGCAGGGAGTCATCAATGATGGCGTCACTGCGGTGGTGGCCGCCGGCAACTCTGCCGTCGACGCCTGCGGCAGTTCCCCCGCCCGGGTGGCGGCCGCGGTGACCGTGGCCGCCAGCGACTCCGCCGACCGGCAGGCGTCCTTCTCCAACTACGGTTCCTGCGTCGACCTGTACGCGCCCGGGGTTGCCATTGCTTCCGCCTCCTACACCTCCACTACCGCCGCGGCCTCCATGTCGGGGACATCCATGGCAGCACCCCACGCCGCCGGCGCAGCCGCGGTCCTGCTCGCGCAGAACCCCGCGTTTACTCCTGCGCAGGTCGCCGGATCACTGAACGCCAACGCGACGGCGGGAGCCATCACGGGCAGCAGCGCCGGCACGCCGAACCGTCTCCTGTATTCACCGCCCGCGGAGGCAGCGCCTGCTGCTCCCTCCGCACCTGCACCCACCGTCACGGCCGTGGGCCCTGCCGCCAAGTCCACGGGGGTGGTGCCGGGTGCCAATGTCACGGCAACCTTCAGCACCGGTGTGCAGGGTGTTGGATCTTCCACTTTCGTGCTCAGGACCGCTGCCGGGACCACGGTGCCGGCAACTGTGTCCTACAACCCGACCACACGGACCGCGGTCCTGGACCCCACGTCCAGCCTGGCCGCCGACACCATGTACACCGCCACGCTGGTGGGCGGCAGCGCAGCCATCCGGGACACCGCGGGGACGCCGCTGGCGACCGCCAGCTGGACGTTCCTGACGGGCCCGGCTCCGGTGATCACGGGCTTTGCACCGGGAAGCAACGCACTCCTGGTCAAGCGGGGCAGCAACATCACGGTGACGTTCAGCGAGGCGGTCCAGGGTGTTGGAACCGGGACCTTTACGGTAAAGAATGCCTCCACCGGTGCGACGGTTTCTGCCCGGGTATTCCGCAACGGGACTACCAACCAATGGATCCTGGATCCCAGCCTGGCTCTGGCCAAGAAGACGAAGTACACGGTGACGCTCACCGGCGGAACTGCCGGCATCCGCGACCTGGCCGGGAATGCGCTTGCTTCCAAAACCTGGCAGTTCACCACGGGTTCGTTCTAGCTGTGCTGCCCAGGAAACGGGCCGTCGCCACCCAGCCGCCCGTCCAATGCGGCGGGACCAAACATGCTGAGTCGGGATAGTCTTCACTCAGCAAATCTTCGGCGTACGGACGGGCACAACACAGTGGGACAGCACCAGACAACAGCATCCGGCACCAACGGAAAAGGCGGCAGATGGCGCGCCTTCCATGACAAGTTCGTCGTGGAGGAGCGCTACATGGACCCCGAGGACCGGAGGAGCCTCTACCGGACCGCAGCGACGCTGGCGGCTACCGGGGTGGTGCTCTTCATTGCAACGTTGATCAGCGTGGTGCAGGCCGACGGGCTCTCCGCCGCTGACGTTCCCGTCCGGGACTGGCTCCTGACGCTCCGGTCAGACACGCTCACGGCCGTGATGATCTTCCTGGCCATCGTCTTTGGCCCCATCGCGCTCCCCATCATCGTCCTGGTGGTGAACGTGGCCTGGGGGTTCCTGGCCAAGCATGCCTGGCGGCCCATCCTGTTGGCCGGGGCCATGCTCACCGGCGTCATCGTCTCGCAGATCATCCTGCACATCGTCCGGCGCTCACGGCCGCCGGTGGAGCAGATGCTCTTCGGTATCGACCACACGTTTTCGTTCCCGTCCGGCCATGTCCTGGGCGCCTGCGACTTCCTGCTGGTGGGCACGTTCCTGATCTTCTCGCGGCGCAAGAACAGCCGCGCGGCAGTGTTCGGTTTCATCGGAGCGGGTGTGGGCATCATTCTCGCAGCGCTGAGCCGGCTATACCTGGGCTACCACTGGCTGAGCGACACCCTGGCCTCGCTCTCGCTGTCGCTGGTGATCCTGGGCGCAGTCATCGCCCTGGACACGTGGCGCACCGCGCGCATCCCGGGCGAGCGGATCACCGGCGAGCTGTCCACGGCGGAAACGCCGAACGACTGACCCGGCCACCCGCCGTCGTCCGCGTCCTTCGTGCGGCCTCGCTATTTCTGCTGCTGCGACCGGACCCGCTTCAGCGCCCGGTGGAGCCTCGAGTTTGCCTCCTCAAGCTCCAACACCTTGGCCACGCCGGCCAGGTTCAGACCCTGGTCCAGGAGTTCGCCGATGCGCAGGAGCACCGCCACGTCGTCGTCGCTGTACTGGCGGGTGCCTCCCGATGTGCGCGACGGTGTCAGCAGGCCCTTTGTCTCGTAGAGCCTGATGTTCTGCTGCCCCGTGCCCGCGAGCTTGGCGGCGACGGAAATGGCATAAACGGCGTGCCCGGGGGCGGGTCGGCCGGCGCGGCCGTGTTCGTCTGCCATGGGGTCTCCAGAAATTGAGCGGGCTATTGCTTCAGTTTCCCACGGGTGCTATAAAAAATCTATATCCATCACCATAGATTACGGGCGTGGATATGGCTTAGATCCAACACCCTAGAAGCTGAAGGAGTGGGAAATGATGTTGATGCGGACGGACCCGTTCCGTGAGCTGGACCGGCTCACGCAGCAGGTCTTCGGAACGGCCGCCCGGCCGGCGGCCATGCCCATGGACGCCTGGCAGGAGAACGGCCAGTTCGTGGTGGCGTTCGACCTTCCGGGTGTCAAGCTGGACACGCTCGACCTCAATGTCGAACGCAACGTCCTGACCGTGCGGGCAGAGCGCCAGGATCCAACGCAGCCCAACGTGGAACTGGTGGCCTCGGAGCGGCCGCGCGGCGTCTTCAGCCGGCAGCTGATCCTCGGCGACACCCTGGACACGGACAACATCAAGGCCAGCTACGACCAGGGCGTGCTGACCCTGCGCATTCCGGTGGCCGAGAAGGCCAAGCCGCGCAAGATCGAGATCGAAACCCAGCAGGACCAGATGCAGGAGATCAACAAATAGCCACGACGCTCCGGACACGGGCCGCCCCCGGTGCCCGCGCCCGGAGCGCCCGTAGCTTCCCGGGGAGTTTCCATGACCTCCGATCCTGACCACTACGCCGTACTGGGAGTCCGGCGGGACGCGGGCGCTCAGGAAATCTCACGTGCCTACCGTGCGCTCATGCGCAGCCACCACCCTGACATGGACCACGGACCGGTGCCGGAAGACGAGCTGTTGCGGATCATGCAGGCGTTCAACGTGCTCCGCGATCCGCAGCGCCGCGCAGCCTACGACAGGCAACTGGCGGCCCCGGAGGGCACGGCTATCCCGGTGCGCAAGGCGCAGCCGCGGCCGGATGCCGGATCTTCCGGTCCCGTTCTCAGGGTGACACCCGTCCGCTGGGAAAGCGGCCCCTGGTCCTAGCGGGCCCCGGAGGACCACAACCAATCAACCGCAAGGAGGCGGAGAGTCGAATGAGCGAATGGCGACGCTACGATACACCCCTGATCCCGGCATTCCACGAGCGTTTCGAGCAGCGGTGGGGTGAGGGGACGGCCCCGTTCCTGGATCCGGAGGCGCATGAGCAGCCCCTGCCGCGGGCCCAGTGGATCAACCCTGCCACCGGAGCTGCCCTGGCTGTGGTGCCCGTGTGGAGCAGCGATGAACGCCAGCAGCGCTCCTTCGGCGTCTTCTATCTTCCCCCGGCCGGGGACATCTGGGTCCTGCGGCCGGGCTACACGGGCTACCTTGAACCGGCCGACGGCGAGACCGAGCACCTGGTGACGCTGCGGAATGACGCCTTCCGCAAGGCAGTGGCGCACGCCAAAGAGTTCCTCTTCGGATCGCAGTAGGGACCGTGGTACGGCGGACGGGCAAATACTCGTCAGGGACCGCCCGCTGTGCCATTCTGGGACGTACCTGTCCAGCCGTCACAAGGGGCCCGCCCATGCACATCACCGCCAAGGACCTCGCCGCCATCATCCCGCCGGGGTTCACCCTCGGTGTGGCCACGGCGGCGTTCCAGATCGAAGGGGCCCTTGATGAAGATGGCCGCGGTCCGGCGGGATGGGATGTCTTTGCCGCCAGGCCAGGTGCCATCGTGGAGAACCACAGCCCCGCCATAGCCTGCGACCATTACCACCGCATGCCGGAGGACGTGGCGCTCATGAAGCAGCTGGGCGTGGACTCCTACCGGTTCTCATTCGCCTGGCCGCGGATCCAGCCCAAAGGCAGGGGAGCGGTTAACCAGGCCGGCCTGGACTTCTACGACCGGCTCCTGGACGAGCTCCTGGCCAATGAAATCTCGCCCATGGCCACCATCTACCACTGGGACACACCGCTTCCCCTCGATGAGGAGGGCGGCTGGCTCAACCGGGACATGGCCCACCGGCTGGCCGAATACGCCGGCATCCTGGCGGAGGCCTTCGGTGACAGGGTGGCGCGGTGGGTAACGATTAATGAACCCGCCACGGTGAGTGCGAACGGCTATGCGTTCGGATTGCACTCACCCGGGAAAGAGCTTGCCCTGGGCGCTTTTCCCACCGTGCACCACCAGTTGTTGGGGCACGGCCTCGCAGTGCAGGCCCTCCGCGCCGTCGGAGTGCCTGGCGAGATCGGCATGACCAACGTCTACTCGCCGATGGTGCCCAACTCCATCAACCCGCTGGACCGGGTCAGCGCAGGCCTGATGGACCTTGCGCAGAACCGGCTCTACGCGGACCCCGTGCTGACGGGGAAATACCCGGACCTGATTCGGGCGGCCAAATTCTTCAGCACCTTTGAACACCCTGACGAGGACATGGAGACCATCTCGCAGCCCCTGGACTTCTACGGGCTGAATTACTACATGCCCACCAAGGTGGCGGCAGGCCCGGGCGGCGGAGCAGTGCCGGCCAGCATGGCAGAAGCCATGGGCAGCGACCTCAGCGCCGCCGGCAACGGCGGAACCCCCTTCCACGTGGAAACGTGGCCGGAAGCGGACATCACGGCGTACGGCTGGCCGGTAAAGCCGGAGTACATGGCTGTGGCGCTGAAGGAGATGGGGGAGCGCTACCCCAATCTTCCGCCGGTGATCCTGACCGAGGGCGGCGCAAGCTTCGAGGACATCATTGTCCGCGACAAGTCGACCAATACCCGGTTCATCCCGGACGAGCGCCGGCTCAAGTACCTCTCGGACCACCTGGAGACCGCGCTGCGGGCCACGGCTCCTGGCGGCATGGCCGAATCGGTGGACCTGCGCGGCTACTACGTCTGGTCACTGATGGACAACTTCGAATGGTCCGCCGGCTACAACCAGCCCTTCGGACTCGTGCACCTGGATCACGAGACGCTCGAGCGCACGCCGAAGGCGTCCTATTTCTGGCTCCAGGAACTCATCGAGGAACGTGACCTCGCCGCCGAGGCGACTGCCGCCGTCGTCCGCGCTGTTGCAGGTGACGAAGCGGCAGGTGAGGTAGCCGCGACGGCGCAGGGCTAGCCAGGCTAGCTAGAGCAGGTCAAGGGCGGTCAGCTGTTTGGCCATCCCGGCGCCGTCCGGAGAGTAGATCCACGGCACCTTGGAGGCGGTATGGTCGCCGTCCTCGGAGTGGCCGCCAGCGAACACGGATTCGCTGATGGACAGCTGGCGGATGGCGATGGCGGCCACCTTGTCCGGGTACTGTGCCGCAAAGCCGGAGTAGATGGCCTCGTCGTGCTGGCCGTTGTCGCCGATCAGGAGCCACTGCATGTCCGGGAACTCACGGGAAAGCCGCTCCAGGTTCTTGTGCTTGTGGTCCTGGCCGCTGCGGAACCAGCGGTCCTGGGTCAGGCCCCAGTCGGTGAGCAGGAGGGCGCCGGCGGGGTACATGTTCCGGTTCAGGAAACGGGCCAGGGTGGGGGCGGCGTTCCAGGGGCCGGTGGACAGGTAGATGACCGGTGCGTCCGGGTGCTCAATGGTGAGCCGGTCCAGCAGGACGGCCATGCCGGGGGTCGCCATCCGGGCACGCTCACTGAGGACGAATGTGTTCCACAGCGCCAGGAAGGGCCGGGGCAGGGCGGTGACCATCACGGTGTCGTCGATGTCCGAAACAATGCCGAACTTTACGTCCGGCGCGATCACCCGGACCAGGGCTTCCGCGGGTTCGGTGCCGGCGGCCTGCAGGACTGCGGTGTGCAGCCCTGGTTGCAGCCGGACGTCGACCTCGGTATCGATCAGCCCGCCCCGGTCTGCCTGCACCTTGGTGACGACGTCCCCGATGGTGATGGTGACGTCGGTGAACTGGACCGGGACGCTGGTAAAGGCGCGCCAGCCCCGGACGTTCTGCGTTCCGTTCAGGGCGGCGTGTTCGGCGCGGCTTCCCGGCTGCGGCTTCCGGGTCAGCAGGACCCGGCCCAGGATGCGCACGCGCGTGGTGGATCCGTAGCCCTGATAGGCGATGGTCTGCGGCTCGAACTTCCAGCGTTTGGCGAGCCGGACGCGAAGGGCGTTGACGGCGTCGGAAGTCCGGTGTGCGAGCCGGAACACCTGGTTGCCGGAGATTGCGCGGGGGTCCAGGCCAGCATCGAAGGCCGCCTCGGCGGCGGGGGGAAGCGCCTGGGGCGCATCCTGCGGGTGGTCCTGCGACGGTTTCTGGGGAGCCGTATCCATGCCACCACTCTGCCACAGCGAGGCGATCTGCGCCGCTGGCTCCCCCGCTGGCTGCGGGCGGACTGCGGCCGTTGCCTCCGCGCCCCGCTCAACCCGCGCCGAGGATGCCCCGCAGGGTCCGGGCATTCCGCACAGCGTTGCCGCCGCCGTCGTTATTGAAATAGGCGTACACGTCCACGCCCTGGCTGGACCATTCGCGGATGCGTTCAGCCCACCAGTGCAGGTCCGCGTCCGAATAGGAACCGCCGTACAGGTGCTCGTGGTCCGGTCCGTGCAGCCGGACGTAGGCGAATGGTGCCGTGATGCGCAGGGTGCAGGGCAGGTTGGCGCCGCTCATGACGCAGTAGGCGGCCTGCCGCCGTTCAAGCAGTCGGAACACTTCCGGGTCCTCCCAGCTGGGGTGCCGGAATTCCACCGCCACCCGGACCCACGGAGGGACGGCGGCCAGGAAGTAGTCCAGCCGGGCGTCGTCGCGGGCCATCTGCGGTGGCAACTGGACCAGGAGCACGGCTCGCTTGTCGCCGAGTTCATGCCAGCACCGGCTGATCCGCTCCAGCCACACCTCCGGCGCGTACAACTTCCTGGCGTGGGTAAGGCCGCGGGGAGCCTTGACGGACATGGCAAAGCCGGGCGGCAGCCGCCGGTTCCAGCTGGCGAAGGAGGTCTCCCGGGGCCAACGATAGAAGCTCGCGTTCAGTTCCACGCTGCTGAATTCGGCAACGTAGCAGGCCAGCCGTTCGCGGCCGGGCAGGCCCGGCGGGTATAGGACGTTTTCCCAATGGTCGTAGCTCCAGCCGGAGGTACCGAAATGGACTCCCACCCCAGCAGGCTACACCCGCCGGGGTTCCTGCCAATTCCGCGCCCGTGTGGCAATGTTGGTCCATGGCGCGCATTGAGGATTATGCGGTGATCGGGGACCTTCAGACCGGCGCGCTGGTCAGCACGGAAGGCTCCATCGACTGGCTTTGCCTGCCGCGCTTCGACTCGCCGGCATGCTTCAGCGCCCTCGTGGACACGCCCGACGCCGGCCGCTGGCTCATCGCTCCCGAAGGCGCCGGACCGTGTACCCGGCGGCAGTACCGGGACGGCAGCTTGGTGCTGGAAACCGAGTGGGAGACTCCCGAGGGTGCCGTCCGGGTCATCGACTTCATGCCGCCGAGGGACCGCGTTGCGGACGTGGTGCGCATAGTTGAGGGCGTCACCGGAACCGTGCGGATGCGCTCGGAGCTGGTGCTGCGCTTCGATTACGGGCACATCGTTCCGTGGGTGCGGCGGGACGAGTTCGGCCTGCACGCCATCGCCGGGCCGGACGCCGTCTACTTTGCCACCCCTGCCCCATTGCGCGGCGAAAACATGCATACCACCAGCGAGTTCACCGTCAGTGCGGGCGAACGCGTCCCGTTCGTGCTCACCTGGGCGCCCAGCCATGTGGGGCGGCCGCAGACCGTGGACGCGGAAGAGGTACTTGGCACCACCTACGCCTTCTGGCGCGGCTGGGCATCCCAGTGCGCGGTCAAGGGCAAATACCAGGATGCCGTCGTCCGGTCCCTGGTCACCCTGAAGGCCCTCACGTACGGTCCTACGGGCGGCATTGTTGCCGCCGTGACCACGTCGCTCCCGGAGCAGCTGGGCGGGTCCCGCAACTGGGATTACCGCTTTTGCTGGCTTCGGGACGCCGCGATGACCCTCCAGGCGCTGCTGGCGGCGGGCTACACGAAGGAAGCCGGGGCCTGGCGGGACTGGCTCCTCCGGGCAGTGGCCGGCGACCCCGCCGACCTCCAGATCATGTACGGCATCCACGGCGAACGCCGGCTGCCGGAGATCGAGCTGCCCTGGCTGCGCGGCTATGAGGGGTCCGGCCCGGTGCGGATCGGCAACGGTGCGGTGGACCAGCTGCAACTGGACGTGTGGGGCGAGGTGCTGGACTGCCTCGCGCTGACGCGGAATTCGCTGCTGAAGCACACGGACGAGGCCTGGGACCTCCAGGTGGTCCTGATGCAGCACCTGGAAACCATCTGGGACAAGCCGGACAACGGGCTCTGGGAGATGCGCGGGCCGCGGCGCCACTTCACCCATTCAAAAGTGATGGCCTGGGTTGCGGCAGACCGGATGGTCAAAGGCGTCCGTGAGTCCGGGCTGCCCGGGCCGGTGGAACGCTGGGAGGCGCTGCGGGACACCATCCACGCGGACGTGATGGCCAACGGTTTCGACCCGGTACGCAACACCTTTACCCAGTCATACGGCCGGCCTGAACTGGACGCCAGCCTACTGCTTATTCCCAAGGTGGGATTCCTGCCGCCGGACGATCCGCGTGTGGTGGGCACGATTGACGCGATCCAGCGGGAACTGACGGAAGACGGTTTCGTCCTCCGGTACCGGCCGGCGGAGAGCGACGACGGCCTGCCGGGTGACGAGGGTGTCTTCCTTGCGTGCTCCTTCTGGCTGGTGGAGGCGCTGCTGGGTGCCGGCCGGCACGAGGAGTCACGCGAGTTGTTCGAGCGGCTCCTGGAACTGCGCAACGACGTCGGGCTCCTCAGCGAGGAGTGGGGTGTGCGTGCCAGCCGGCAGTTGGGCAACACTCCCCAGGCTTTTAGTCACTTCGCGCTTGTGACTAGCGCGCTGGAGCTCTATCAGGATACGGTGCGCCGGAGCGATACCCCGATTCCTCCGGAGGGTAGGCCGGAGGGGCAGGACGCCCCGGAACGCCGGGAAATCTGAGAGCGAGCTTTTCCTTCCCAGGATAAGTAAGTAAACTTACTAATACTCACGGAGCGCCCTGGTGCGGTGCCGTGATCGACGGAGGAGTGATAGTAATGGCCGGATATTTTGAGCTGGTGGATGCCCCCGACGGCGGGTATCGGGTCCGCATGCTCGACGGCGCCGGAGAACTGATGGCCATCTCGGTCACGTTTCCCACCAAGCGCGCCGCCGTGGCAGGTGTGGCCATGGCGCGGGAGATTGCCGGGACGGGCCTGATCCGGGACCGGAGCCATGACGGCCACGGGTCCGTGCTTCGGGAGCGGGTCCGCCCCGTAAGTTCGCCCAAGGAAGAAGCCGCCCGGCGCAAGAAGGCGCCGGAGGTCCGGCGGGCGGCGGTCAGTTGAGTCCGCATCCCGGCCGGCCCGCCGGCTCCGCTACCCCTGGCCGCCGCCGGGGGGTGCTGTTCGATGTTGACGGCACGCTGATCGACTCTTCCTACGTGCACACCCTTTCCTGGTGGGGCGCCTTCCGCCAGCAGGGCTACGACGTTCCCATGGCCCGGATCCACCGTTGCGTGGGCATGGGCGGAGACCGCTTGGTGGACAGCCTTCTACCGGCTGGCCGGGACCGCAGCGCCGACCAGGAGATCCTCGCCAGCCACTCGGCGCTGTACGCCTCCCATTGGCCGTCGCTGCGCGCGCTTGGCGGCGCCAAGGACCTGCTGTTGCAGTGCCATTCGTCCGGGCTGGCCGTGGCGCTTGCTTCCTCCGCCCGGGAGCGGGACCTGCAGGCAATGCGGCAGATCCTGGATGCAGACGCGGCCATTGACGCCGCCACCAGTGCCAACGACGCGAAGGAAAGCAAGCCCGCGCCTGACATCCTGGTTGCCGCCCTTGCAGCGGTCGATGTGGACGCGGCGGACTCCGTTTACGTGGGGGACGCCGTTTGGGACATGCAGGCCGCAGCTGCACTGGGCATTCCCGCCATAGGGGTCACCTGCGGCGGCATCAGCGCCGCTGAACTTCGGGACGCCGGCGCTGCCGAAGTCTATGAGGATCCGCGTGAGCTCTTGGCCAACCTGACCTCAAGCGCCATCGGGCGGCTGTTGGACGCTACCGAAGTGGGCCATCGGTGACCGTTCCGGCCGCCGGATCCCCGGGCTTGAGCCAGGACACCACCACCTTGACCGAGCCATCGTCGTTGCGGTCAACGTCCGTGTAGATCTCGGTGAGGCTGGCGCCCATCTCCATGATGCGCGCCCGGTAGGTATCGACGAGCTGTTCAAGGCTGGTCTCGGTCCATTCGCCCGGCCGCATGCGGGTGGAAATTTCAACCGGTTCCGGCTGGTACGGCGACATGGTGGACCTCTTTCACTGGTGTGGGCCGGACTCTGTCCCCTCCTACGCTAGAAGCCCCGCGCGTCTCCCACAAGAGTTTCATCAGCATGCTTACTTTTTCCGGCCTTTCCCGCTAGCGTCGAATAAGGGCCGTTGCCGGCCCCCGATAAGAGGACCCCGGCGGAAGGAACACCGTGAAAGCACTGACATGGCAAGGCAAGCGCTCGGTGAGCGTGGAAGAAGTACCGGATCCGGTAATCCAGGAGCCGACGGACGCCATTGTACGGATCACCTCCACGGCGATTTGCGGCTCGGATCTGCACCTGTACGAGGTCCTGGGCCCTTACATGCATAAGGGGGACGTGATCGGGCACGAACCGATGGGCATCGTGGAGGAAGTAGGCAGCGGGGTGTCCGGTCTCCGCAAGGGCGACCGGGTGGTAATTCCGTTCAACATCGCCTGCGGGTCCTGCTACATGTGCCGCCAGGGCCTCCAGTCGCAATGCGAAACCACGCAGGTCAAGGACAAGGGCTCCGGGGCGGCCCTCTTCGGCTACTCGGAGCTGTACGGTTCCGTTCCGGGCGGCCAGGCCGAGTACCTGCGCGTGCCGCACGCGGACTACGGTCCGGTGAAGGTGGGAACCGACCTGCCCGATGAACGGTACCTGTTCCTCTCCGACATCCTGCCCACCGCCTGGCAGGCCGTCGAGTACGCCGACGTACAGCAGGGTGGAACGCTGGCCGTGTTCGGGCTGGGCCCGGTGGGGCAGTTCGCCAGCCGGATCGGCGTGCAGCGCGGCCTTCGTGTCCTCGGCGTGGACCCGGTCCCGGAACGCCGGGCCATGGCTGCCCGGCACGGCGTGGAAACCCTGGACTACGGCAAGGGCGTGGCGGACGAACTCCGGGGGAAGACAGCGGGGAGGGGCCCGGACGCGGTGATTGACGCCGTCGGCATGGAAGCCCATGGTTCGCCGGTGGCGGGCTTTGCGCACCAAGCACTCGGGCTGTTGCCGGACAAGCTTGCCCAGAAGGCGATGGAAACCGCCGGGGTGGACCGCCTGGCCGCGCTGCACACCTCCATCGACGCCGTCCGGCGCGGCGGGACCCTGTCCCTGAGCGGCGTCTACGGCGGACAGGCCAGCCCCATGCCCATGCTCACCATGTTCGACAAACAGCTCCAGGTCCGCATGGGACAGTGCAACGTGCGGCGCTGGACGGATGACCTCCTTCCGCTGGTGGAGGACGACGCCGACCCGCTGGGGGTGATGGATCTGGTCACCCACCGCTCGGGGCTGGACGGGGCGCCCGCACTGTATGAGAAGTTCCAGAAAAAAGAGGACGGCTGCATCAAGGTGGTCCTGAATCCCTAGTCTGCCGGACCCCTGATCCGTGGGATTCAGGAGCCGGGCTGCTTGCCGGCCCAGGGATCGTAGTCCGCGATCAGTTCCTCCTGCGCCGGCCGGTCCGGTGCGGGGACGTGCTGCAGGTTCACCCGGACCCGGTACCAGAGCGAACTCGATCCGCGCATGCCGTCCACCAGGACATCGGCCGGGGTGAGGGCAGGGACCACGTCCCGGTGCCGGGACTTCCACTCCTCGAGAGCGGCGAGGGCCTCCGGCTTCGTTTTGGTCCGGGCTACCTCGACCAAGGGCATGACGGACCGACGGCGGCCCGAACCGTCTCCCGCACGCGGGGCTTTCTCCGCCGGGCCCAGCTGCGCCGCCAGGTCCAGCAGGCCGTCCAGCCGTCCGGGGGCATCGTCGATTCCCTCATGCGCGTCGCCGGATTCTGCGAAGCGGCGAAGCACGGTGGGTACGGTGAACTGCTCCGGCCGGGCAGATCGGACTTCATCCCAGGTGAGCGGCGTGGACACACGGGCATCGGGCAGTGCCCGCACTGAGTACGCTGAGGCAACGGTGCGGTCCTTGGCGTTCTGGTTGAAATCGACAAACACGCTCTCGCCGCGTTCCTCCTTCCACCACCGTGCAGTGGCCAGTCCGGGGGCACGGTTCTCCACTTCGCGGGCCAGGGTCTCGGCAGCGAGCCGGACATCCCGGTAGGACCACTCCGGGGCGATCCGGACCAGGATATGCAGCCCGCGCGAACCGCTGGTCTTGGGCCAGCCCGCCAGCCCGGTATCGGCCAGCACATCCCGGGCCACATAGGCGGTGTCAACGATCCGGGCCCACTCCACGCCCGGCATCGGGTCCAGGTCCACCCGCAGTTCGTCGGGGTGCTCCAGGTCCTCGGCGCGCACCGGATGCGGATTCAGGTCCAGGCAGCCCAGGTTCACCACCCAGGCCAGGCCCGCGGCGTCCCGGATGACGGCCTCCTCCGCGGACGTGCCGGACGCGTACTGCAGCGTTGCCGTGCCGATGAAGTCCGGATGGTTCTCCGGCACCCGCTTCTGGAAGAACGGCTCCGCATCGATGCCCTTGGGAAACCGCTTCAGTACCATGGGACGCCCGCCTGCCCCGCGCAGTGCGCCCTCTGCCACTGCAAGGTAGTAGCGCACCAGGTCCAGCTTGGTCAGCCCGGCCTCGGGAAACACCATTTTGTCCGGACTGGAGATGCGGACCTCGTGGCCGTCAACGTCGAGGATCTGCGCCGGTGCCTTGGACGGGTTCATGCGGCCACGTTAGGTGCTAATCTCGATTCTGCCAACGGCGGGCACCCACACGGGAAGCTATCTACCAGGCGCTACTGAACCTTCAACAGCACACCGCTGAATCCTGGCTCGCCGTCGCACCTGGTTCCACCGGGCCGCGCCCGCCCGGCTTCGGCGCAAGGGAGTCGCATCATGAGCACCACTGCCACCGACGAACAGTTCCTGTCCCGCGCCGTCCGGCTGGCCACGGCCAATGTCCTGAACAACGGCGGCCCGTTCGGCGCCACGGTCGTCACCGCGGACGGGCAAGCGTTCGACGGCGTCAACCGGGTCACCGCGGACAACGACCCCACGGCACACGCCGAGGTCACCGCCATCCGGACCGCTTGCCGCGAACTGGGCACCTTCGACCTCACCGGTGCCGTCCTGTACACCAGCTGCGAGCCCTGCCCCATGTGCCTGGCGTCGGCCCTTTGGGCAAGGATAGGCAAGGTGGTCTATGCCGCCGACCGGCATGATGCCGCCGCCGCAGGCTTTGACGACGCCGTCTTCTACGAATATTTCCAGAATCCGGACCGCGGCTCCCTGATGGCTGTCTCCAAGCTGGAACTGGCCGGCAGCCCTTCGCCGGCCCCGCTGGAACCCTTTACTACCTGGAACGCACTGGAGGACCGGACCGAATACTGACGTGCCGCCGTCGTAATTTTCCGGACCCCGGCAGGCGTGCCCCTATAGTCGGAGGATGGAACAGCGGATATTGGGGAAGACCGGCCGGAGCGTTTCCGTGGTTGGATTGGGAACCTGGCAGCTCGGAGCGGACTGGGGATCCGTGGAGCCGGAGCAGGCGCAGGCCGTCCTCGCAGCATCGGCCGAAGCCGGTGTCAGGTTCTTCGACACAGCGGACGTCTACGGCGACGGGCGCAGCGAGCAGGCCATCGGCACGTTCCTGGCCCAGAACCCGGGGCTGGACATCACCGTGGCCACCAAGATGGGCCGCCGCGCGGAGCAAGTGCCCGAAAACTACACCCTGGCCAACTTCCGCCAGTGGGTGGACCGCTCGCGGAAAAACCTCGGCACGGACACTCTCGACCTCGTCCAGCTGCACTGCCCGCCCACGCCCGTCTACAGCAGCGCCGAGGTCTACGACGCCCTGGATACGCTCGTTGCCGAGGGAGCCATCCGCAACTACGGCGTCAGCGTCGAGCGCACCGATGAGGCGCTGGAAGCGATCCGCCACAGCGGGACGGCCTCCGTCCAGATCATCCTCAACGCGTTCCGGCTCAAACCGCTGGACGAGGTGCTTCCGGCGGCCAAGACGGCAGGCGTGGGCATCATCGCCCGCGTCCCCCTCGCCTCCGGCCTGCTGACCGGCAAGTACGCCAAGGACACGGCCTTCGCCGAGGACGACCACCGCAACTACAACCGCACCGGAAGCGCGTTCGACGTGGGCGAGACCTTCTCGGGCGTCGACTATGAGCTGGGGCTCAAGGCTGTGGCCGAGTTCGAACAGCTTGTCCCTGAGGGCGCGTCGATGGCCCAGGCCGCGATCGCGTGGGTGGCCGCCCAGGATGGCGTCACCACCGTCATTCCGGGTGCCCGAAACGTGGAACAGGCCCATGCGAACGCCGCGGCAGCGTCCGTGGCGCTGCCCGGAGGGTTCGACGACGGCGTCCGCTGGATCTACGACCACTACTTCCGCGATGCCATCCACCCCCGCTGGTAACGTGCGCGGCGCGAATTCTCCGCGGCGCACCGCTGTCGTGACCGGCGCGGGTTCCGGCATCGGCCGCGAGGTGGCCCGCCAGCTGCTTGCTGACGGCTACCGTGTGGCACTCGCCGGACGCCGTGAAGCCCAGCTCGAAGAGACGGCCGCACGCAACCCGGACGCGCTGGTGGTGCCGTGCGACATCACCCGGCCAACCGACGTCGAACGTCTCTTCCAGGCCGTCCGGGAACGGTGGGGGCGCGTTGACGTGCTGTTCAACAATGCCGGGGTGTTCGGCCCCGCGGCCGGGGTGGACGAGATCAGCCTCGAGGACTGGAACGACACCCTCGCGGTGAACCTGACCGGCGCCATGCTGTGCGCCGCGGCGGCTGTCCGCGCCATGAAGTCCCAGGAACCGCAGGGCGGCCGGATCATCAACAACGGTTCCATCGCTGCGCATTCACCGCGGCCGCGGACCGTGGCGTACACCGTGACCAAGCATGCGATCACCGGGCTGACCAAGAGCATCGAGTTGGATGGCCGCGGGTTCGGGATCACCTGCGGGCAGATCGACATCGGCAATACGGCCACGGAACTGATGGACACCATCGGGGTGGGCGCAGGTGCGCTGCAGGCGGACGGCAGCCGGCGCGTGGAACCTACGTTCCCTGTGCCGGACGCGGCCCGTGCGGTGCTGATGATGGCCAACATGCCTGCGACGGCGAGCGTGGGCTCGGTGGTCATCACCGCAGCGGGCATGCCGTTCATCGGCCGCGGCTGACTTCGCCGGAAAACTTACAGCGAACCAGCCGCTATCCCGCGAACTGGCTACAGCGGGAGAAGGGCAGCCAGGTCCGCCCGCAGCCCGGAGGCGGACACCTGACCTGCCGAGACGGCGTCCGCCCACCGCAGCCTGCCGGTGACCATCGCAAGCCAGGTGGCGGCGTCGCACTCGATGACATTCGGCGGCGTCCCGCGCGTGTGCCGGGGCCCCTCCACGCACTGCGTTACGCCAAACGGCGGCACGCGTACCTCTACGGAGTTCCCGGGCGCCCGGGCCGTGACCTCCTCGAGCGAGTAGCGCACGGCGGTTGCCACCACGGCACGCGGAACGGGAACGTCCGACGCCGGTGCGGTTCCTTCCAGCCACGCCTTCAGCGCCGCTTTCCCTTCTTCGACGTCGATACGACGGCGGGCCACAGCCATGTGCGCGGCCTCCTTTCGGGGGTGATCAGAGCAGTCGGTTGAAACGCGTCAGTCCAGCAGCGCGGAAACAGCCGGTCCCAGCCGGATCTTGCCTACCGGGTGACCGCCGCCCAACACGGGTTCCACAACCTTCTCCAGGACGCTGGCCACCCCGGGGATCTCCACGGCGCCGGCCGCGGCCAGGAGGGTCAACGCCACCAGGGAGGTGGCCCGGACATTCCCGTCCAGGATCTTCACCGCCACGGAAACGCCCTGCGGGGTAGCCATGGCCAGCACCCCCTCGGCTCCGATCTTGGCGATGATTCCCAGCTCGTCCATGACCAGGGTGTTGGCCTCCCCATGGCCCTGGACCGCCCACGGGTAGTCCAGCATCGAGGTGGCGATGGTGGCTGCCCGGGCGCTGAAGTTCTGGTCGCCCGGGGCTTTGGCCAGCTGCGAGTATCCGCGCGCCAGCCCCTTGAGCGACACCGCCGCAACGGGGGCGCCGCAGCCGTCGATGCCCAGGTGCGCGATCTTCTCGTCCGTGTACTCCTCGATTACCGTGCGGATCCGCTGCTGCAGCGGATGGTTCGGCTCCAGGTAACTGCCGGTGTCCCAGTGGTTTTCGGTGCAGGCCCAGAGGAACGCCGCGTGCTTGCCGGAACAGTTGAAGGCGAGCCGGGATTTTCCGCGTTCCGAACGGACCAGCCAGTTCCTGGCGGCCTCGTCCTGCGGCCAGGCGGGCGGGCACTGCAGCTGTTCCTCGCGCACGCCGGCGGCCTTGAGCATGCCGGACACCACGTCCATATGGTCCAGCGAGCCGGTGTGGCTGCCGCAGGCGATGGCCACCTGGGCCCCGCGCAGCGGAACTCCGGACTGCATGGCGGCCAGTGCCTGGAAGGGCTTGAGGGTGGACCTGGCATAGATGGGAGTGTTGACGTCACCGAGCTCCGTCACCACGGAGCCGTCTGCGGCGAGCAGCACGGCGGAGCCGATGTGCCGGGATTCCACGAAGCCGCTGCGCTCGATCACGGCAAGTTCGACGGCGGAGTCCACGGTGAAGGTTGCATGCGGATTGTGCGGCATCCTGCCAGTCTAGGGCCCGCGCCGTGCGCGGCCGGGCAGGCCCGCTGGGGCTGCTACTCGACCGTGACCATTACCGACTGCCAGCCGGAGGCGCCGTCCGGGACGGGGTCGGCCCGCTGGTCCGTCTGGACCTCGCCAGTTCCGTCCGTGGCACGGACCTTAAGGTAGTGCGCGCCCGGTGCGGCATCCCATTCGTAAGACCACTGCCGCCAAGTGTCCACTGAAGCCTCGGTGGAGAGGACCGCCTCAACCCAGTCGCCGTCGTCGATCTGCAACTCCACCTTGGTGATGCCGCGGGTCTGCGCCCAGGCGGTGCCGCCCACGGCTACCTTGCCCGCAGGAACCTTGGCGAAGGACCTGGGCACATCTACCCGTGCCATCGTCTTGATCGGTCCGCGCTCGGACCAGCCGCGCTGCGTCCAGTACGCCTTGTTGTCCGCAAAGCGGGTCACCTCGAGGTCCACTACCCACTTGGTAGCCGACACGAACCCGTACAGGCCGGGCACCACCATGCGTACCGGGTAGCCGTGCTCCAGCGGCAGCGGCTCACCGTTCATGCCGATGGCCAGCATCGCGTCGCGGTCATCCTGCAGCACGGGGAGTGGAGTTGATGCGCTGAAGCCGTCGATGGACGTGGACAGCACCATGTCCGCGCCGTCCTTGGGCCGTGCCAGCTTGAGCACGTCGCGCAGCGGCATCCCGAGCCACTTGGCGTTTCCGGCCAGGTTGCCGCCCACCGGGTTGGACACGCAGGTGAGCGTCACGTGCGATTCGATCAGGTCGGCGTCGAGCAGGTCCTGGAAGGTGAGCGTGACCTCTTCCTCCACCATGCCGTGCACCCGCAGTTGCCATTCTTCAAGGTTGATCTGCGGAACGCTGAGGGCGGTGTCGATGCGGTAGAAGTCATTGTTGGGGGTAAGCCACGGAGGCATGCCGGGGGCAGGAGACTGGACGGCCGCGGGGACGGCCGGTGCGGGTTTGGCGGGCGTGGGCAGCCGGAGCGCCTCACGGGCTTTGGCGATGTTGCTCCGGGCCGAGCTGAGCATGCGTCCTCCGGTGGCGGCAGCGGCCGCGGCGAACGCAGTTACCCCGGCGGCGGCGAAGAACCCGCGCCGGCTGGGGCGGGCCGCGGGAGAGTCAGCGGCGACGTCAGCCGGCACTTCGGGCCACGGCGCCAGCCGCCACAGCCGCACCATGAGCCAGCGCAGTACGGCTAGCCCCGCGAGGGTCCCGGCCACAGACGGCAGCGCATCGGCGGGTCCCACGCCGGCGCGGGTCACCACGCTGGCCACGATCACGGCGCCCATGAACAGCACCCCCAGCACACCCAGAGCCCACTTCCGGTACGCCACGATCCCCAGGACGCACGCGAGCACGCCAATGGTCAGGCCCATGCCGGCGAACAGGGCCACCTTGTCATTGGTGCCGAACGTGGCGATCGCGAAATCCTTGAGCCAGGACGGCGTGAAGTCGATGAAGGTCGAACCCAGCGCGATCAGCGGGGCCGCGCGGGCGGTGAAGAAAGCGCCGGCCAGTTCCGCCACGGAAAGTACGACGGCGGCGCTCACCACGCCTGCCACCGCAGCCAGTCCGTACGGCCCCTTGAGCCACTTCCGAAGCTTATTCATGCAAGGGATTCGCAGCCGGAGGCGGCGCGGATTGCCGGGCCGGCCGGGCAGGTCACACCTTAGGAGCACGGAGGGTGCACAAAGTACCCTTGGAGACTGTGAAGGTACTCGTCATTGGCCCCGGAGGCCGCGAACACGCCATAGTCCGATCCCTGCTTGCCGATCCCAACGTGTCCGAGGTCCACGCGGCGCCCGGCAATGCCGGCATCAGCAAGCTGGTCCCCACCCACGGCATCAACGGCAACGATCCGGACGCCGTAGCCGGGCTCGCCACCAAGCTGGCGGTGGACCTGGTGGTGGTGGGGCCGGAGGCCCCACTGGCCGCCGGTGTCTCCGACGCCGTCCGCGCCGCCGGAATCCCGGTGTTCGGCCCCAGCAAGGCCGCCGCGCAGCTCGAAGCGTCCAAGGCCTTCGCCAAGGAAATCATGGCAGAAGCCGGCGTCCCCACCGCAATGGCTATGGTGGCCACCAACGCTGAAGAAGCCGCCTCTGCGCTGGACACCTTCGGAGCGCCCTACGTGGTTAAAGACGATGGCCTCGCCGCCGGCAAGGGCGTAGTGGTCACCTCCAACCGCGACGAAGCGCTGGCGCACGCGCAGGCCTGCTTCGACGCCGGCGGTTCCGTGGTCATCGAGGAATTCCTGGATGGCCCCGAGGTGTCCATCTTCGTGGTCTGCGACGGGCAGAACACCGTGGCACTGTCCCCGGCGCAGGACTTCAAGCGTATTTTTGACAACGACGAAGGCCCCAACACCGGCGGCATGGGCGCCTACACCCCGTTGGAATGGGCTCCCGAGGGCCTGGTCCAGGAAGTGATCGACCGCATTGCCCAGCCCACCATCAACGAGATGGCCAGCCGCGGCACCCCGTTCGTCGGCGTGCTGTTCGTGGGACTGGCGCTGACGTCCCGCGGCACCCGGGTCATCGAATTCAACGTCCGCTTCGGCGACCCCGAAACTCAGGCAGTCCTCGCCCGCCTCAAAACCCCCCTCGGCTCCCTGCTTCTGGCAGCCGCCAAGGGCGAACTGGACAAGGCGGAGGAACTGCGCTGGGCGAAGGAGACCGCTGTCGCCGTCGTCATCGCCTCCGAAAACTACCCGGACACGCCGCGCACCGGGGACCGCATCCGCGGCCTCAAAAAGGTGGAGGAGCTGGACGGCGTGCACGTGATCCACGCCGGAACCGCGCTGGACGGGGACGGCAAGGTGGTCTCCGCCGGCGGCCGGGTGCTCGCAGTCGTCGCGCTGGGCAGCGACCTGGTGGAGGCGCGGGAAAAGGCATACGACGGCGTCGAGCTGGTAAAGCTCGACGGCGGCCAGTTCCGCACGGACATCGGCCGCAAGGCCGCGCGCGGCGAAATCAAGGTAACGTCAGGCGCCGCCGTTTCGGTGGCCGCCCCGGAAGCGAAGGCCTAGCATGACTGAGACTCCCCGCGGCTTCAACGCCACCGTACTGGACCTGCCCGGCTGGCGCCACGTCTACTCCGGAAAAGTCCGCGATCTGTACGAGCCGGTGGACCCGTCCATCGAAGAGCGGGTGGGCCAGGAGTGCGTCCTGGTGGTGGCCAGCGACCGGATCAGCGCCTACGACCATGTGCTCAGCAGCGAAATCCCGGACAAGGGCCGCATCCTCACCCAGCTGAGCCTGTGGTGGTTCGACCAGCTGGACGTGGAACATCACGTGCTGGCCTCCACCGTGGCGGACGGCGTGCCCGCCGAAGTTGAGGGCCGGGCCATGATCTGCAAGAAGCTGGACATGTTCCCGGTGGAATGCATCGCGCGCGGGTACCTGACCGGTTCCGGCCTGCAGGAATACCGCGCCCACGGCACGGTCTGCAACATCCCGCTGCCGGAGGGCCTGGTGGACGGTTCGCGGCTGGAACACGCCATTTTTACCCCGTCCGCCAAGGCCGAAATCGGCGAGCACGACGAAAACATCACCTACGACGCCGTGGTGGCGATGGTGGGTGACGACATCGCGGGCCGGCTCAGTGAACTGACGCTGAAGATTTACACCATGGCCGAACGGATCGCCCGCGAGCGCGGCATCATCCTGGCCGACACCAAGGTGGAGTTCGGCTATGACGCCGTCTCTGGTTCCATCACGCTGGGCGACGAGGTCCTCACCCCGGACTCCTCCCGGTTCTGGGACGCGGCCACGTACCGGCCGGGCCAGGCCCAGCCGTCCTACGACAAGCAGTACGTCCGGGACTGGCTCACTTCCGCGGAATCCGGCTGGGACCGGGCATCCGACACCCCGCCGCCGGCGCTGCCCGCAGACGTAGTGGAGCGGACCCGGAGCCGGTACGTCGAGGCCTACGAGAAGCTGACCGGCACCAGGTTCGCCTGACCGGCCTGCCTAGCTTGCCTTGGCCGCAGCGGCTGCGCGCTGCTGGGCCAGCTTGATCTCAAGGACCGCGTCCAGCGTCTGCTGGACGCGGTCTGCTGCTCCTGCGGCGCTGAAGGATTTCTGGGCCTCTTCCAGGTGCAGCAGTGCTTCCTCCGGTTCGCCGGCCGCCTTGAGGGATTTGCCCAGCAGCAGGGAGACCTCACCGGCCGTGTGCTTGGCCAGGGCTGAGCGTTCCTTGTGGATTTCGCGGAGCTTTTCGACGGCGGCCACGATATCGCCGGTCAGGTACAGCCAGCGGGCGCGGATGAAGGCGACTTCCAGCTGGTCGGACTTGTTGCCGCCCACGATCGACAGTGCCAGTTCGGCCCGTTCGATAGCCGACAGCGTTTCCGGTTCCACGATGCCCGAGGACAGCCGGACGGCTGCTGATGCTTTGTTGAACCGGGCCCAGAGTTCGATGTCATTGGCGGGGGAGAGCAGCCGCGCTGCCCGCTCGTGGTGTTTGATCCCCTCCTGGTAATCGTGGCGCATGAAGGCCACGTTGCCGATGACCCAGGCCACCTCACCGGCAAGCTGGGACATGGAGTGTTCGTCCACATGCTCGATCATGTCCAGGCAGTACTTCCAGGCTTCCTCCAGCCGGCCGCTCTCGGCCAGCGCGCCGATCAGGGCGCGGTGGGCTCCAATGATGAGCGTGGACCCCTTGGGGAGTTGGGAGCAGAGCCGGACCGCCTCCATGGCGTAGTCAACTGCGGCGCTCAACCTGCCTTGCCCCTGACAGATGCCGGCGAGCATCTGTCGGGCACGTACGGCAAGTCCGGCGGATTCCGTCGCCATGGGGTGCTCCAGCAGGTGCTGCATGATGCGCTCGCATTCCTGCCACTCACCCTGCTTCATGAGGCATTCCGCCTGCATGTAGGTCATGTTCCACCAGGCGCTGGTGTTGCGGCCGTCGAGCGCGGTCTGCGCGGCGGTGGCCGCGTGACTGGCCGCCAGGGGGTAGTCCCTCAGGTCCCATGCCTGCCTGGCGTACAGGCCGGCGAGGACGTATTCGGCGTCACTGACGGAAATAGGCTGGCTCCAGGCTTCCAGGGCCTTGGGCGCCAGCTCCAGCCGACGTGCCAGTTCCTCGATCACTTCGGCCGTAGGCTCCCTGCGGCCGGTTTCGAGTAGCGAGATGTAACTTGGTGAATACAGGTCCCTGCCCAGTTCAGCCTGTGTCATCCCCCGTTCGAGACGCTCCGCGCGGAGCTTCTCCCCGAATCCGTTGCCCACGGGATTTCCTCCTCTTTCCAGACCGTCTTTGTACCAAATGCTTGACAGTCCCTGTGGAAAACATTTTACAATGTATGTCAACAAGGGCAGTGCTGACTTTGTAACGAATCCGACTCGTATTGAGGAACCTAATATGTTGAAGAAGATCGCAGCCGCGGCCGCCCTCGCTGGCGCCCTGGCGTTTTCTGCTGCGGCTCCAGCCGTCCTGTCTGCCGGTTCCCACGGGGATCCCAGTGGTACAACCTCGGCGAGGGTTGGCAACTGGCCCGACCCGATGTCCACGACTACCAAGGGCAACAGCGCGGAGGTCGAGCGGGGTAAGAGTGCCGAGCAGGTCTCATACATCACGTATGTCGGCAACTGGCCGGACCCGATGTAATAGCCTCCTCACCATAGGAGGCGTGAAGACCCCGGAGCAGCCGCTCCGGGGTCTTTCTTTACCAAGCTGTTACCGGCATTATGACAAAAGGGCATGACAAAAAAGAGAGGGCCTCCATGTGGAGACCCTCTTCTCTTGGTCGGGATGACAGGATTTGAACCTGCGACCTCTTCGTCCCGAACGAAGCGCGCTACCAAGCTGCGCTACATCCCGATCCGCTGCAAAAGCAACTTTACAAGGATAGCCGATGCACGGTCCCGATGCGAAATCTGCGGTCCGGCATCCGGCGTTGCACCTCAGACCAAGGAGTCCTTCCACGCACCGTGGAGGTCGGCGAAGCGTCCGCCGCCCCCAATCAGCGCAGCAGGGGTGCCGTCCTCCACGATGCGGCCGTCGTGGACCACCAGCACCCGGTCCGCCGTCTCCACGGTGGAGAGGCGGTGGGCGATGATCAGGGCAGTCCGATGTGCGGCCTCCGTCCCCGCGAGCAGGCGCGCCAGGCCGGCCTGGACCAGGCGTTCGGATGGGATGTCCAGGGAGGAGGTGGCCTCGTCCAGGATGAGCACCGCCGGCTGCGCCAGGAAGGCCCGGGCAAAACTGATGAGCTGCCGCTGGCCGGAGGAAACCCGCCCGCCGCGCTTGTTCACGTCCGTGTCATAGCCGTCGGGGAGTTCCATGATGAAACCGTGGGCACCCACGGCCTTGGCTGCCTCCTCGATCTCGGCGCGGGAGGCCCCAGGCCGGCCCAGTGCGATGTTGTCCGCCACGGAACCGCTGAACAGGAACGCCTCCTGGGTGACCATGACGATGTTCCGCCGGAGATCGGCAGTGGCAAGGTCCCTGAGGTCCACGCCGTCCAGGGTCACGGCACCGGCGCTGACATCGTAAAACCGTGCGATCAGCTTGGCCAGCGTGGATTTGCCCGCTCCCGTCTGGCCCACCAGCGCCACCGTCTGTCCGGCCGGAATGTGCAGGTTGAGCCGGGGCACCACCAGGGGGCCGTCGCCGTAGCGGAACTCCACGTCCTTGAAGTCCAGTGCGCCGCGGGCCGCCGGCAGGGCGACGGGATCGCGCGGCGGGCGGACCGTGGGCACTTCCTCGAGCAGGCCGGAGACCTTCTCCAGAGCCGCCTGGGCGCTCTGGAAGGAGTTATAGAACATGGCCATCTGGTCCACGGGCTGGAAAAACCGCTTCGTGGAAAGGAGGAGGGCCAGGAGCACGCCCACGGCCAAGCTGCCGTCCAGCACCCGGAAACCGCCCGCCAGCAGCACCACGGCCACGCAGACGTTCCCGATCAGCACCAGGCCAGGCTGGAAGACGCCGTTGAGGTTGATGGAACGGACCGTGACCTGCCGGTAGTCCTCGGCGAGTTGCCCGTAACGGCGTGCATTCTGCTGTTCCTTCCGGAAAGCCTTCACGGCCCGGATCCCCGTCATGGTCTCCACGAAGTGCACGATGAGCCGCGCCGAGACCACCCGGGACTCACGGAAGGCGATCTGCGAATGCTTCTGGTACCAGCGGGAAAGGAAATACATGGGCACCCCCGCCGCGAGCAGCAGCAGCCCGCTGCGCCAGTCCAAAATAAGCACCGTGGCCGCCGTGAACACCATGAACAGCAGCCCGGACGCCAGCGAACTGACGCCTGAATCCAGGAGTTCCCGCAGCGTCTCAAGATCGGACGTCTGCCGGGCGATGATCCGGCCGGAGGTGTACTTCTCATGGAACTCCAGGCTCAGCCGCTGCGTGTGGCGGAACACCCGGACACGCAGGTCCAGGAGCATTGCCTGGCTGAGCCGTGCCGTGGAGGTGACGTACAGGGCAGTGAGTCCCGCCGTCGTGATGGCTGCCAAGAGGTAGGCTCCGCCGGTGAGCACCAGGGGAAAGTTGTCGCCGGCCCGGAGCGCCGGGAGGGCGTGGTCGATGCCGAAGGCGATCAGCGCCGGGCCCGCCGCCCGTGCCGCCTGCGAGAGCACCACTGTCGCGATGGTCAGCCAGAACCGGACCCGCACCGGGCGGATCAGCGACCCCAGCAAGGCGAGCGACCGCCGTCGTACGGCCTTGCTGTCGCCCCTGCTCAGGTGCGCGTTGTCCTCATTGGCGGTGCCGAAGGTGGCCGTGCTCACCGCGTGGCCTCCTCGGCCTGGTCCTCGAGGTCGGATAATTCGGTGTCCAGGTCCTTGGGCCCCACGTCGAGGCTGGCGATCACATGCCGGTAGTGCTGGTTGCGTGCGAGCAGGTCCGCGTGGGTTCCGACGGCGGTTATGGTGCCGTCTTCGAGCAGCGCCACCCGGTCCGCCAGCGCCACGGTTGACGGCCGGTGCGCGACGATCAGGGTGGTGGTGTCCTTCAGGACGGTGCGAAGCCGGGCCTCCACCAGTTCTTCGGTGTGGACGTCAAGGGCCGAAAGCGGGTCGTCAAGTGCCAATACCCGGGGCCGGGCGGCGATGGCCCGGGCCAGCGCAATCCGCTGCCGCTGCCCGCCGGAAAGGCTCAGGCCCTCCTCGCCGATGAGCGTGTCAACGCCGTCCGGCAGCGAATACGCAAAGTGGGCCTGAGCCACGTCCAGGGCCTCATCCAGCACCTCGGCGGTAGCCTCCGGGGCGCCGAGCAGGACGTTGTCCCGCACCGAGCTGGAGAACAGCGTGGTGTCCTCGAACGCCACGCCCACGATCCTGCGAAGTTCGGCGACGTCGAAGTCGCGCAGGTCAACGCCGTCGATGCGGACGGCGCCGCCGGTGGCGTCGTAGAGCCGCGGCACCAGCTGGATGAGCGCGCTCTTTCCGCTTCCGGTCACGCCCACCAGTGCCATGGTCTCGCCCGGCCGGATTTCCAGGGTGATGTCCTTGAGGATCGGTTTGTCCGGCGCATCGTCGAAGGCAAAGGAGGCCCTGCTGAAGGTGAGCGCACCGCTGAGCTTTTCGGGCCGGCGCGGCTCCGCAGGGCTGACGATGGTGTTCTCCGCGTCCATCACCTCGAAATGCCGGTCGACGGCGGACTTGGCGGTGAGTGCCATGGCCAGCAGCATGCCGCTGAATTCCACGGGTGCCGCGATGACGGCGGCGGTGGCGAAGAAGGCAACCAGGGCGCCAATGCTCAGGTCCCCGGCGGTGCACAGCATGATGCCCACCACCAGGCCGGCGCCGAGGGCCAGCTCCGGCAGCAGCGTAACCACCATGGTGAACGCGGCCTGGTGGCGGGCTTTGGCGATCTCCGTCTGCCGCAGCTCCTCCGCCTGCCCGTTGAAGTTTTCCAGCGCCTCGCGGCTGCGGCCGAACGCCTTCAGTACCCGGATGCCGTGAACGGACTCCTCTACCGTGGTGGCAAGGTCGCCGGCCTGGTCCTGGCTGCGGCGGGTGACCTTGCTGAACCGCCTGCGGAAGCGGAAGCCGTAAGCCATGATGGGCAGGGCCGCGGCGAGGAAGATCAGGGCCAGCTGCCAGCTCATGGCGAACATGGCCGCGATGCCGATCAGGACCGTCAGGGTGGTGACTACCAGCATGATGGCCCCGAACGCCATCCAACGCCGAAGGAAATTCAGATCCGTCATGGCGCGGGAGAGGAGCTGCCCCGAGCCCCACCGGTCGTGGAAGGCGACGGGCAGGTCCTGGAGGTGCCCGTACAAGGAAATGCGCATCCGGCTTTCCACTGTGGTGGCCGGGTTGATGACGAATTGCCGGCGCAACGCCACCAGGACAGCCTCGGCCGTGCCCAGCAGCAGGATGATGCCCGCCGAAGCCCACACCGTCTGTGGGTTTCCACCGGGCTGCAACGAGCTGTTGACAAGCACCCGCAGCACCTGCGGAATAGCCAGGGCCACCACGCTGGCCAGCAGCGCGGAGAGCAGCCCCAGCAGCAGCCGGGGGATGATGGGGCGGACATGGGGGTAGAGGCGGCTGATGGATCTGAAGAACGTCGTTTGGCTGGCCATGCCCGCTTCTTAGCTAATTTTCCTAGGGTAGTTTCCTGTAGCAACTACCTTATGCGATGAAGTGAGATCCTTCACACACTTTCGCGTGGGGTGAGCGTGAGCAGCACGGCCTCGGGCCGGCAGGCGATCCGGACCGGGGCGAAGCGCGAGGTGCCGATTCCGCCCGAGACGTTGACCGGCGTCGTCCGTCCGTTGCTTTCCCAGGCATTGAGGCCCTTGGCGCGCCAGGTGGGGAGGTCGCAGTTGGAGACCAGGGCGCCGTAGCCGGGGATGCAAATCTGCCCGCCATGGGTGTGGCCAGCGAGGAGCAGGTCCGCCCCGGCTTCGGTGAAGTGGTCCAGGACCCGCTGGTACGGGGCGTGGATTACCGCAACGCGGAGGTGGTCTTGCGCATCCTGGTTGACGGTGCCCCGGGGCCAGCCGGCATACCGTTCGCGGTTCAGGTGTGGATCGTCCACCCCGGAAAAGTCGAAGCGCATGCCGTTGAGAATGAGGGACTGGTGGCGGTTGGTGAGGTCTACCCAGCCGCCCATGCCAAAGCCGGAACGCAGCCGCGGCCAGTCCAGTTCCTGCGGCTTGGGTTTCACCTTGGACGGGCCACGCAGGTACGCGGCGGGGTTCTTCAGGGTAGGCGCGAAGTAGTCATTGGACCCCGGCACGAACACGCCGGGGAACTCCAGCAACGGACGGAGTGCCGCGAGCAGGGGATCAACTGCCTTGACGTGACTGAGGTTGTCTCCAGTGTTGACCACCAGGTCCGGCCGCAGCTCCGCCAGGGACTCGAGCCAGGCGGCTTTCTTATGCTGGCCTGGAACGAAGTGGATATCGCTCAGGTGCAGGACGCGAAACGGTTTCCGGCCGTGCGGGAGTATCGCGAGGGACTCCTCCCGCACGATGAACTGGTTCTTTTCCCAGAGGCCGTAGCCGAAGGCCGCGGCACCCGCGGCGGCCCCGGCGCCGGCAGCGACCGCCAGTGCGCGGGCTGCGGTCCGCGCGCTGTCCGCCAGGCTGCCCGTATCCATGGGTTAGTCGTTGCCCTTGGTCTTGGTCGGCGCGGGGGCCGGTGCCGGTTCCGCGGGCGGTTCCTTGGCGTCGTCATCCTTCGGGGCGGGGGGCTCCGGCCGCTGCACATACGGCTCATCGAGCAGGTTGCTCGGCGGCGCCGGGAACGGGTCCGTGCCGTAGGCCGGTGCAATCCGTGCCATGAAGTTCGAGAACATTGGACCGGCAATCATGTAACCGTCGATGCCCTCGTAGAACTGGCCGTTGACTGTGATGTTCTGTCCGGCGCGGCCCTGGTTGCCCAGCGGGTCACCGAACCAGGAGGCGGTGGCCAGGCCGGTTGTGTGGCCCACGACCCAGGTGGAACCGTTGTTGTTGGACGTACCGGTCTTGGCGCCGATGGGGAAGTGGGTGCCGGTGGAAATCCGCGGCTGGATCAGCGAGCCGGAGCCCCTGTTGAGGACCTCCTGCAACGCATAGTTGACGCCACGGGCGACGTCGGGCTTGATGGCGTCCCGGCAGCTGCTGGACTGCGCCGGAAGGGCCTTGCCGGTGCCGTCCTTCACCGCCGTGATGGCGATGGGCTCGCAGTACTTGCCGTCATTGGCGAACGTCGCAAACGCGCTGGCCATGGTCAGCGGGGCAGTCTGCGTGGAACCCAACAGGTTGGCCAGCGTAAACATATTGATCTTGGGGTTGGGGTCGTCCTTCGAGGGCAGGCCGCCGTGCAGGCCCACGGCGTCAACGATCTTCTGGATCCCACAGAAGTCCAACTGGGCGGCGGACGCGAACGTCACCGTGTTGATGGAGTTGTACAGACCCTCCAGCACTGACAGCGGCCGGTACCACTGCGGTTCGGCGTTCTGCAGGTCTTCCGCGGCGCCGAGGGCGGTCTCGTTGTCGTTGTAGGCGCCGGCCACCTGGCCGCAGGAGTTCCGCCACGGGAAGTCCAGAGGATAACGGCGCTTGGAACCGTCCACGACAGTCTTCATGGACTTGCCCTCGTTCAGCCATTCAGCGAAGGTAAACGGCTTCATGGTGGAGCCCGGCTGCGCACCGCCCATGCCGTTGAGGTCCGCGCCGTTCTTGTCCAGCTTGTCCACGTTGAAGTTCACCTGCGAGTCGAACCCGCCCTTGACCGGAAGGAACGTGGTGTTCTGTGCCATCGAGATGATCTTGCCGGAGTTGGGCTGCACCGAAACCATGGCCGCGCCCCACTTGTCGGGGTTCTTGCCGGCAGAGGCGTTGACCTGCTCCTGCGCCACCGCCTGGGCCTTGGGGTCCAGGGTGGTGGTGATGGTGAGGCCGCCGCCGTAGATCAGGCGCTTGCGGTCCTGGGGGTCTGCTCCGTATGCCGGGTTGTTTTCCAGCAGGTGCAGCACGTAATCACAGAAGTAGGGCGCCTTAGAGGCGTAGGCGCAGCCCTGGCGTGCGGGGGTGACCTTCGGCGCGACGGGTGTGGCCACCGCGGCGTCGTACTCAGCCTGGGTGATCTTCTTCTGATCAAGCATCAGGCCCAGCACCAGGTCGCGGCGGGCCTTCGAGTTCTCCGGGTTGGAGATCGGGTCGAACGCAGAGGGACTGTTGACCAGGCCGGCCAGCAGTGCGGCCTGCGGAAGCGTCAGGTCCTTCGCGGACGTGCTGAAGAAGAAGCGGGAGGCGGCCTCGATGCCGTACGCGTCCCGGTTGAAGAAGACGATGTTCAGGTAGCCCTCAAGGATCTCGTCCTTGCTGAATTCCTTCTCCAGGGCGATGGCCAGCTTCATCTCGCGAAGCTTGTCGCCCACGCCCTTGTTTACGCCGTTGAGCTTGATCTGGTCCTCGTTGCCTTCGGCCGCAAGGTTCGCGTTCAGGACGTTGTTGACGTACTGCTGCGTAATGGTGGAGGCGCCCTGCTTGTTGCCGCGCGCGGTGCTGACCAGCGCGCGGAGAATGCCGGTGGTGTCCACGCCGCCGTGTTCGTAGAAGCGGCTGTCCTCGACGGCGATGACGGCGTCCTTCATGAAGGGCGAAATGTTGTCCAGGGAAACCTTCGTGCGGTTCTCCATGAAGACGCTGGCGATCTCGCTGCCGTCCGCGGCCAGGATCCTGGTTGTCTGGCTGGGCGGGTCAACCTTCAGCTCGGCCGGGAGCTGCTCGAAGAACTCGATGGACCCACTTGCAGCGCTGCCGGAGACGGCCGCGGCAGGCACCAGGAGTCCCGCGACCAGGACACCACAAATCCCACTCACGCCAAGGAAAAGAAGGATCTTACCCAGTGTGGTGGCAGTGTCGAATAGAGGGTTCTTGCGAGTCGCCATGTTTTCCACTTTACCGGCAAGGACTAGTCTTTCTCTCATGACCAAATGGGAGTACGCGACGATTCCGCTCATTATTCACGCCACCAAACAGATTCTGGACCAGTGGGGAGAGGACGGCTGGGAGCTTGTCCAGGTTGTCCCCGGACCCGACGGAAACGGCCTGGTTGCCTACCTCAAGAGGGAGAAGCAGTAGCATGTCAACCCCCGCAGAATCCACGGCCGGCACGGCAACGGCGCCCGTCTCCGCCGTCGAACAGCGCCTCGCCGAACTCGGGCTGAAGCTCCCTGAGGTTGCCGCCCCCGTTGCCGCCTACGTTCCGGCCGTCATTTCCGGCAACCACGTTTACACCTCCGGCCAGCTGCCTTTTATTAATGGCAAACTCCCAGCTACGGGCAAGGTTTCCACCGGCACGGAGGGCCACGCAGACGAGCCCACGGTATCGCCGGAAGACGCGCAGCAGCTCGCTGCCGTCTGTGCCGTCAACGCCCTCGCTGCCGTCAAGAGCGTCATCGGCGACCTGGATCGGATCACCCGCATCGTCAAGGTGGTGGGCTTCGTGTCCTCCGACCCGTCGTTCACCGGCCAGCCGGGCGTCATCAACGGCGCCTCCGAACTCCTGGGACGCGTCCTGGGCGACGCGGGGCAGCACGCCCGTTCCGCCGTCGGCGTTGCCGTCCTTCCGCTGGATGCTCCGGTAGAGGTCGAACTGATCGCCGAATTCAGCTAGGACAGTTTTGCCGCATTTAGCCAGACGCCTGTTCGCTCTGCCACCGGATCTTGAAGGGGCCGCGCAAAGCTGGCTCGAACACGGCGAACGCACCCCCCGCGCTGCGCGGTTCGCGTCGTCCGTGGTTCTCCTGCGGGATTCCCCCACCGGCCTGGAAACCTGGCTGGCCTACCGGCCAGGGTCCTCGCCGCTGGGGGTCCTCGCATTCCCGGGCGGTTCCATCGATGCGGCCGACGACGACCCCGTCGGCTGGCTGGGCCCCTCACCCAATCAATGGGCTGAGCAAATGGGAACGGACGACGTCGGGCTGGCGCGGCGTCACGTGGTGGGCGCCATTCGGGAACTGTTCGAGGAGACCGGAGTCCTGCTCGCCGGGCCGGACATGTCCAGCGTGGTGGAGGCGACCTCAACCCCGGAATGGATGCGCGCGCGCCAGGCCGTGGCGGAGCAGGAGAAAACGCTCGGGCAGATACTCGAGAAGCGCGGCCTGTCGCTCCGGACGGACCTCCTGAAATCCCTGGTTAACTGGCGGAGCCCGGACTTTGCGCACCGCCGCTTCGATACCCGCTACTTTGCCACCACCGTCCCCGTGAACCAGCAGCCGGTGATGCTGGAGGGCAAAGGCGTGTGGGGCCGCTGGGTCAATGCGGCCCAGGTGATTGCGGAGCGCCACACCACGGCACTCGGTGATGAAGCGGGTCAAGAGAACACTGTGGGCCGCACCCTCAGTGAGCTGCTGGTGCCGGGCTCGGAGATCATGCTGGAGAAGATGGCGGCCGCCAATGGGTGCATCGCGTACCTTAGCTACAAGCGCAAGGCGCATGTCTACCAGCCGGTCCTCGTCGAAGAGGACGGCAAGCTGATGCTGGAAGTCGAAGCGGCCAAGACCACCCCCGACGATCCCCAGCGCGACCGCTGAACCCCCTCCCGACGCTCTCTCACTTATCGCCGATTAAACGGAAACGCTCGCTCACTCTCAAGAGAAAGTGAGCGAGCGTTCGACGTCTTAGCGGGAGCGCTGGCGGAGGCGCTGCATGTCGAGGATGACCACGGCGCGGGCCTCGAGGCGGAGCCAGCCGCGCTGAACAAACTCGGCAAGGGCCTTGTTGACCGTCTCACGGGAAGCGCCCACCAGCTGGGCCAGTTCTTCCTGGGTGAGCTCGTGCGCCACCAGGACGCCGTCGGTGGCCGGGCGGCCGAAGCGGTCGGCCAGGTCCAGCAGTGCCTTGGCCACGCGGCCGGGGACGTCGGAGAAGACCAGGTCGGACAGGGAGTCGTTGGTGCGGCGCAGGCGGCGGGCCAGAGCCTGCAGGAGCTGGGCCGACACTTCCGGGCGCGTGCGCAGGAGGTTGTTCAGGCTTTCGTTCTTGAGGCCGGCGAGGCGGGTCTCGGAAACAGCAGTGGCCGTGGCGGTGCGGGGGCTGGGGTCGAACAGGGCCATCTCGCCGAACAGCTCGCCCGGGCCGAGGATGGCCAGCAGGGACTCGCGGCCGTCCGGGGACGTGCGGCCGAGCTTCACCTTGCCGGAGACGATGAAGTAGAGCTGGTCGCCCTGGTCGCCTTCACGGAACACCGATGCTCCGCGGGAAAGGTCCACCTCGGTGAGCTCGTCCGTCAGCAGACGGAATGCGTCGTCGTCGAGCGTGGCGAAAAGGGGTGCTCGGCGCAGTACCTCGATGTCCATAAAATCTCCTGAGTAAAAGTATCGGCTGTGGCGCTTGTGCCATTGTTTCAGAATTTTCAAGGTTCTGTGACGAACTTGGCAGGCGAAACGCACCGTGGCAGGAGCCGGGCATCACATTCGCGTCCCCGGCGATTGTCAGCCGGCACCACTAGAATAGGGTTTCACCTGTTGATTAAGGAGCCTGCGTGCCCGGCCTGACTGTCCTCGACCTGGTCCTGGTCCTGGTCCTGTTGTCCTATCTTGTTTACGGGCTCCGCAACGGCTTCCTGGTCACCGCCGGCGGGATCGCCGGCTTCGCGGCCGGCGCCGTGGCCGCCGTCGTCGCCGTTCCGCTGGTCAGCGGCTTTGTCCCCGACCCGCAATGGAGGCTGACCGCCACCATTGCCGCCGCCGTCGTGCTCGTGGTCATGGGGCATGGGCTGGGCACCATGGCGGGCCGCGCCATCCGGGGCGCCGTGCGGATCAGCCCCCTGCGCGCCGTGGACCGGCTGGTGGGCGGCGCCGTTAATGTGGTGGTCTCGGCCTTGGTGATGTCCATGCTGGCGTTCAGCGTCAGCTCGCTGGGTGTGCCGTTTATTTCACAGCAGCTGGCCGACTCGAAGGTGATCCGTTTCATCGACGGGCTGACACCCACGCCCGTGAAAGCCACCCTGGCGCAGCTGCGGTCCACCGTGATCGGCAACGGGATTCCCACGCTCATCCAGGGCCTGGAGAACGGCAAGACCGTTCCGGTGCCCAACGCCAGCACGGACACGCCCGCGCTCAACCGTGCTGCGGCCTCCGTGCTGAAGATCGCCGGTACTGCCTATGAATGCGGACAGAACCAGACCGGCACCGGTTTCGTGGTTTCCGCGGACCGGGTGGTCACCAACGCGCACGTCGTGGCGGGAGTGTCGCAGCCGGTGGTGGAGATGCCCGACGGCGGCGCTTACCCCGGGCGGGTCGTCTACTTCGATACCCGGCACGACCTCGCGGTGCTCGCCGTTGACGGCCTGCCCGCCCAGCCGCTTCCGCTTAGCGCCGACCTGCCGGACGGCAGCCCGGCCGCGTTCGCCGGGTATCCGCACGGCGGTCCGTTCCAGTCGAAGCCCGCTACCGTGCAGGACATTGCGACCGTGCTGGTTCCGGACATCTACGGGTCGGACCCTGCGCCGGAGGAGATCTACCGGCTGGCGGGGGACGTGCAGCCGGGCAACTCCGGCGGGCCGCTGCTCACTACCGAGGGCCAGGTGGCCGGTGTGATTTTCGCGAAGGCAACCGCGGACACTGCCATGGGCTTTGCCATCACCATGGACGACCTGAACCCGGTGGCATCCCAGGCGCCAGCGATGTCATCGCCCGTTTCCTCCGGGCAGTGCATCCAGAAGTAAGGCCTCGCTAGAGAACCTCGGCCAGGTAGTCGATGGCCAGCCGGTAACCGGTGACGCCGGCGCCCACGATCACCGCTGAGCACACGGGTGACAGGTATGAGTGGTGCCGGAATTCCTCGCGCTGGTGCACGTTGGTGATGTGCACCTCGACGGCCGGAAGCTGCACGGCGGCGAGGGCGTCGCGAAGCGCCACGGATGTGTGCGTGAAGGCGCCGGCGTTGATGACGATGCCCGCCACTGCGCCTCTCGCTGCGTGAATGGTGTCAAGCAGCACGCCCTCGTGGTTGGACTGCACGAACTCCACTTCGAAACCGTGGCCCTTGCCAGCGTCCGCGGCCAGCTGCTCGACGTCCGCCAGGGTGGATGTCCCGTACTTCTCCGGCTCGCGGGTGCCCAGCAGGTTGAGGTTGGGTCCATTGATCACCAGGATGGTGCCGCGGCCGGCGGCGGTAGCTTCAGTCATGCGAGCCAATCTATCGCCCGCCGGGGACGGGACGTGCATTCTTACGTCCAATGAGGGCCATTCCTAGCCCTTGTAGCCGTTGGGGTTGTTTTTCTGCCAGCGCCAGTGGTCCTGGCACATTTGGTCCACGGTTTTGGTGGTTGCCCAGCCGAGGTCGGCCAGGGCTGAGGATGCGTCTGCCCAGAAGGCGGGGAGGTCGCCGGCGCGGCGGTCGGTGATTTCGTAGGGGATGGGCCGGCCGACTGCTTTTTCGAAGGAGCTGAGGACTTCCAGGACGGAGGAGCCTTTGCCGGAGCCGAGGTTCCAGCGGAAGACGCCGGTGCGTTCTGCGATGTGGTTCAGGGCTGCGACGTGCCCGTCGGCGAGGTCCACGACGTGGATGTAGTCCCGCTGGCAGGTCCCGTCCGGGGTGTCGTAGTCGCCGCCGAAGACCATGAGTTTTTCGCGGCGGCCGACGGCGACCTGGGCGATGAACGGGACGAGGTTGTTGGGGATGCCCTGGGGGTCTTCGCCGATCCGTCCGGAGGGGTGGGCGCCGACGGGGTTGAAGTAGCGCAGCAGGGCGATGTGCCAGCGGCTGTCCGCTGCCCCGAGGTCGGAGAGGATGTCCTCGATCTGTTCTTTGGTGCGGCCGTAGGGGTTGTTGGCGCCGATTTCCATTTTTTCGACGTAGGGGATGGGGTTGTGTTCGCCGTAGACGGTAGCGGAGGAGCTGAAGACGATGGAGCGGACCTCGTGCCGGTCCATGACGCGGATCAGGTTCAGGGTGCTGACCAGGTTGTTGTGGTAGTACTTCAGTGGTTCCTGGACTGATTCCCCGACGGCTTTGAGTCCGGCGAAGTGGATGACGGCGTCGATCCCGGCACCGGCGAAGACCTTATCCACTGCTGCTTCGTCGACCAGGTCGACGTGGTGGAACTCCGCAGCCTTGCCGCTGAGTTCGGCCACGCGGCGCAGGGACTCCTCGCTCGAGTTGGCCAGGTTGTCGATGACCACCACCTCGTGGCCGGCTTCCTGCAGGGAAAGAACAGTGTGGGAACCGATATAACCGGTGCCCCCGGTAACCAGAATCTTCATGGACTTCCTTTGGTTGAACGGAGACTCCCCGCCGGTCCCATGATTAGTGGTACGGACCGGCGGGGCAGCCGCGGAGGATGCGGAGGCTAGAGTGCCGTGAACTTCAGCAGCAGCGCGTGTTCCGGGTTGAGGATGGGCATGGGGAGTCCTACCTCGGCCAGGAACTTACCGCCGGCGGTTGCGCCCTCGGCAAGCCAGGCCGGCGGCTGGGTCTGCGTGAAGGTGTGGCTGTAGTCGGTGTCGCCAGCGGTGGGGAAGACGGCCTCCACCCGGTAGTGCCGGTCCGGTTCCAGGCCGGGAATGCCAATCCGCCCCGGTTCCTCGGCTGCCGACGTGCGCGTGCTCACCAGGGCGAACAGCGCCGCCGTCGTCCCGGCCGCGGCAGGGGCGCCGGCCACCACGCCGTGCAGCAGCAGCGAGTCGTCGGACACGTCCGCGTGCACCCGGCGGCCGCTGTGGATGAGGTCCCGGTGCTCCTTGTACAGGGCCACCAGGCGCCGGAGTTCCTCGCGGTCCCTGCCCTGCACCTTCCGGACGTCCCATTCCATGCCGAAGTGACCGAACATCGCTGTGATGCCGCGGAAGGACAGGTCGTGGGTGCGGGCGGTGGTGTGGGAGGTGGTGGGCCCGATGTGGCTGCCCACGAGCTCGGGCGGTACCACGGCACCGGTCCAACGCTGGATGGTCTGCCGTTCCAGGGCGTCGTTGCAGTCCGACCCCCAGATCCGGTCCGTCCGTTCCAGGATGCCCAGGTCCACGCGTGCCCCGCCGGAGGAGCAGCTCTCAATTTCGACGCCGGGATGCGCCTTGCGGAGCTCGTCGAACAGCCGGTAGGCGGCCAGGGTCTGCTCATGCACGGAGGACCGGCCCCCGTGGCCGTGCTCCAGCAGGTCGCGGTTCTGGTCCCATTTCAGGTAGCTGATGTTGTTGCCGGCCAGGAGCGCGTCGACGCGGTCGTAGATGTACTGCCAGGCTTCAGGGTTCACCAGGTCGATGACGTGCTGGTTGCGCCACTCCAGGGGCAGCCGGCCGCCGTCTTTGTGCGCCACGGCGGACGGGCCCACAATCCATTCAGGATGCGCCCGGGCGATGTCCGAATCCAGGTTGACCATCTCCGGTTCCACCCACAGGCCAAACTCCATCCCGCGGGACGTGACGGCTTCGATGAGTGGGGTCAAACCGCCGGGCCACAGGGCCTCGTCCACGTACCAGTCGCCCAGGCCGGCATTGTCGCTCCGGCGGCCGCGGAACCAGCCGTCGTCGAGCACGAAGCGCTCCACGCCCAGGTCAGCCGCGGAATCAGCCAGCTCGATCAGGGTGTCCAGGTTGTGGTCGAAATACACGGCCTCCCAGGTGTTGAGCACCACTGGACGCGCCTTGCCGGCGGGCAGGCCGGTGGCGGTGGCAGGCAGCACATGGTGCGGCCTGGACCGGAACCAGCTGTAGAACGCTTCGGTGATGCCGTCCAGGCCGCGGTCCGAGTAAGCCGCGAACAGGGCGGGGGTGGTGTAGCTGCAGCCGGGCGCGAGGATGACCTCTGCGGGACCCAGGAGCTCGGAGCCGCCGATCATGGTGCGGCCGTCGCCGAGGGTGTCGGCGAACTGTTCGTGGTTGCCGCTCCAGGCCAGGTGCGTGGCCCAGACCCTGCCGTGCCGGTTGCCAAAACCGGCGGTTCCGGCGGCAAACAGGAGGGAGGAATCGTGTCCGGTCCGGCCGTGCCGGCCGGTACGGACCCAGGTGCCCTGCTGGATGGGCCGTCGCTGCGGATGGCGTTCCCGGCACCAGCGGCCGGTCAGGTCCAGGAGTTCGACGGCGTCCGGCGCCACCGGCAGGACGGTTGCCAGTTCGTCCACCTGGAAGGGGGCAGTGCCGTCGTTGGTGATGGTGTGGCGCAGTTCCAGCAGGCCGCCGTCGTGAAGCGTCAGCGAGGATTCGACGCTGATGCCGGTGTCGCCGTCGGCCTGGACGATCGTGGCGGTGGTGCCGTCAGCCGTCACGGACGTGGTGCGGAGGCGGGAGGAGAAGTCGAGCCCGGCGGCACCGTCGGTGATCCGGTGGCCGCGCAGCCCCGGCCGGCCGCGCCAGGAGGAGGAAGCCTGCGGCAGCAGGCCGGCGGGGACGCGGGCGTCGATGGCCGAGTGCGGGACGGGTGCGGTGAGGATGGCCAGGTCCGGCAGCGTGGCGCCCAGGTCCGCGCCCCAGTGGATGACCTCAGCCTCCCCGCTGTCGAAGCTGATCACCAGGCTGGTGCCGGCGGAACGGAGGTGCAGGGGATCCATAGCTACTCCTACGAGGATGCCGAATGTGACGGCGGTTTTACCGGAAACAAGGTCACCATCCCCGCACCCGGCGGGGACGGTGACCTTTTTGGTGAGGGAGATAATCCCTTGTGGAGGTTCCCTTTAGTTATTCCTTGACGGGGATCGACTGCGACTTGAGGGAGTCGATGGTCTTCTTTTCACCGTTCTTGAGGGCGTCCAGGAGTGTGCCCTCGCCTCCGGAGGCCTTGCCGAATCCGTCCGAAACATCGGTGTAGGTCTGCGTCATGGTGGGACCCCAGGTGAAGTGCGGGTCGACGTTGGCTGATGCTTCGGCGAATACCTCATAGATCTTCTGGCCGCCGAAGTAGTCAACCCCGCCGGTGAATGCCTCAAGTTCCGTGGCCGACTTGGCTGCCGGGTAAAGCCCGCCCAACTTGTTGGCCAGAGCCAGGGCCTCAGGATCGGTATTCAGCCACAGCGCGAACTTCGCGGCTTCATAGGGGTGCTTGGACCCCTTCAGCACTGCAGTGGAAGAACCACCCCAGTTGCCTGCCGTCTTGCCGCCGTCTTCCCACTGCGGCATGGGTGCCACGGCCCATTTTCCGGCGGTGTCGGGAGCGCCGCTGGCCAGGGTGGAAGCACCCCACACCGCGGAGACCCAGGTCCACTGCTGGCCCTTGTTGAAGGAAGCGTTCCATTCATCGGAGAAGGAAGGCAGCGTCGAGACCTGCTTCTTGTCCAGAAGGTCCTGCCAGTAATTGGCCACCTTTTCGGACTCCCCGCCTGCGAGATTCACTTCCCATTGATCGTTCTCGCTTGAGAACCACTGCCCGCCCGCCTGCCAGACGTTGCCGGCGAACCAGTTGACATCGCTGCGCGGGAAGTTCGTGATGTAGGAACCGCGGGCCTTGATCTGCTCTGCGGCTGCGGCGTATTCATCCCAGGTGGTGGGGACTTTGATGCCTGCTTCCTTGAAGAGGTCCGCGCGGTAGAACATTGCCATGGGTCCGCTGTCCTGGGGAATGGCGTAAACGGCGTCTTCCTCCCCAAAGGTGACCTGGCCCCAGGTCCAGTCAACGAACTTATCCTTGCCGTCAGCCACGCCTTCGCAGGCGGCGATGTTTTCGAGGCCGTCCTGTACCCGGAAGTTGGGGAGCGCGTCGTACTCGATCTGTCCGAGGTCCGGGGCATTGCCGGCCTGCAACTGGTTAAAGAAGTTCTGGTAGGTGCCCGAGTTACCGTTGGGGCCTGTCTGAACCTTCACCTGGATGTTTTCGTTTTCCTTATTCCAGAGATCCACTACCTTGTCCATGCCCGGAACCCAGGTGGTGAAGGTCAGCTCGACCGGACCGGAGGACGGTTCACAGGTTGAGGTGGCTTCTGCTTCTGCGGTTCCGCCTCCGCTTGAGCATCCCGCGAGGGCCAGCGCTGAAGCGATGGCAAAGGCTGCAGTGGCTTTTCCGTAATGCGCGCGCATTTCTGTTCCTATCAAATGGGGTGGTGTCCCGGGCGGGTGCCGCGGAACGGTGAGTGAGGCAGCGGAAGAGGCTATTTGACGCTTCCGGCGCCCAACCCGCTGCTCCAGAAGCGCTGAAGTGCCAGGAACGTTCCGATGAGCGGGAGGATTGAGACGAGCGCTCCGACAATCACCAGGATGCGGAGTTCGGGGATTTGGCTGATCTGGCTGTTCCAGGCATACAGCCCGAGGGTTACGGGGAAGAGCACCTGATCGCGAAGCATGATGAGGGGCAGGAAGAAGTTGTTCCAGATCGCCACAAACTGGAACAGGAAGATTGTCACGAGCGCAGGTGCCATGAGCCGGGTGGAAACAGTAAAGAACGTCCGGACTTCCGAGGAACCGTCGAGCCGGGCGGCCTCCAGCAGTTCCGTCGGCACGCTTGCCGCAGCGTAAATACGTGCCAGATAGACGCCGAAGGGGCTGACCAGGCTGGGCAGGAAGACGGCCCATAGTGTGTTGGTCAGCTTAACTTCGCTGAAAATCAGGAACAGGGGGAGGGCAAGGGCTGTAGCGGGGACCAGTACGCCGCTCAGCACGACATTGAAGATTGCTTCCCGGCCGCGGAACTCGTACTTGGCCAAGGCGTAGCCGCACATGGCTGCTATGACGGTACCCAGCAGGGCGCCGAGCCCGGCGTAGAGCGCACTGTTCGCCAGCCATCGTCCAAAGACGCCATCGTTGTAGGTGAAGAGGTTTCCCAGGTTGGCGAAGAACGTGGAGACGGACTCCGCTGTGAACCACAGCGGGGCCGTGCCTGTGATCTGTCCGCCGGTCTTGGTGGAGGACACCAGGAGCCACCAGATGGGGGTGAGGAAGTACAGCGTAAAGACACCCATGACGAGCATGGCAGCTCCGCGGGACATGATGCTGTGCCGGGGTCCGCGGGAAGTGGCCTGTTCGAAACTCTGTGTCTTTGAAGTAGTCATTGCCGTGCTCATTGGGTGACCTTCCGCTGGGTTGCCTTGAGGAAGACAAAGGACAGGACGAACGTTGCCAGCGCCAGCACCACGGAGAACGCAGCGGCAAGGTTGTAGTTGGGGACAGACGCGGTGGTGTACACCGCCAGATTGGGCGTAAACGTGCTGCTGATGGCGGAGCTGAAGCTGCGCAGGGTCTGCGGTTCAGCCAGGAGCTGGAGCGTTCCGATAATCGAAAACACGCCGGTGAGGATGATGGCAGGAGTGACGAGTGGAATCTTGATGCGCCACGCGATCTGGAAGTTGCTGGCCCCGTCCAACCGGGCCGCTTCATAGATTTCAGTGGGGATCGCCAGGAGGGATGAATAGATGATCAGCATGTTGTAGCCCACGTAGACCCAAGTGACGATGTTGGCCACAGCCCAGAGGACCAGTTCTGCCGAGAGGAAGTTGACTCCTGAGGTGACGGCCTCAAACGGGGAGAGCGTCGGCGAGTACAGGAACCCCCACATGATCGCGGCGATGACGCCGGGCACGGCATAGGGGGCGAAGAATGCGAGCCTGAAAAATTTCTTGCCTTTCAGCAGCGGGGAATCGAGCAGAAGGGCGAAGAGGAGGGCGAGGCCCAGCATGATGGGGACCTGGACCACACCGAAGAGGAGGACGCGGCCCACGGATTCCCAGAATTCTGTGTTCTGGAATACCTGTTGGTACTGCGCCAGCCCGCCGAAGACCTGCTGCGGGCGCCCGAAAGTTCCCTTGCGTTCCACGGTCAGCAGCGACTGCACCACGGCGAAGATGATGGGGACTGCATAGAAAGCCAGGAAGAGAATGGCGAAAGGCGCGATAAAAAGGAAAACCGAGCGGCGCTGCGCGCCGGTTGTCTTCGGTTTCCGGCTTCGGGGCAACCCCGGCGCCGGGGCCGGAGCAATGGTTGGTTTAGTCACTTTCATCATCCTTTTGACCGGTGCGAAGGCCATGGGTTGGGGATTCGGGATTGGCAGTGCGGACAACCCGTACGGCGCCCGCAGGGATGGCGACGACGTGGGAGACGTCCTCGCCCGTAATGAGCTCGTGGCCGTGCACCGCGTACTTGTGCTCCTCATCAGAATGGTTGATGAGGAAGACATAGCCCTCGTCCGTGCTGGAGCGGACAACAACCTCGAGCCCTTGCGGAGAGTCCAATACTGAGATTCCCGACTCACCCACGGCCTCGGCGACAACCTCGCGCATGCCGGCCGGGTCGAGGGCGGTACCGATGTACCAGGCGGTTCCGGCACCATAGCGGTTGCGGGTAACAGCCGGCGTCCCTGCCAGGTGGCCCTCGCGGAACGACGCCCTGGCTTCCGCGCCCTCGAGGCGGGTGGCTTCTGTCCAAAGGGATGCGGTGGATCCGTTGTCCAGGGCCAGCGTCTGGCCTGGTGGCAGCGGATAGAACTCATCGGACCGGATGCCCAGCAGGTTCCGGAACGCGCCCGGATATCCGCCAGTAAGGACCTTCTCGTTCTCGTCCACGATGCCGCTGAAGTACGTGACGACGGCGTGCCCGCCACCCCGCACGTACATCTCCAGCGCTGAAGCCTCGTCCTCGCGGACAAGATAGAGGCCCGGGACGACTGCGAGCTTGTATCCGGAGAGATCAGCACCGGGAGCGACGATGTCGACGGTGACCCCGGTCTCCCAGAGGGCCTTGTACAGGGCATGGACCTGGTCCAGATAGCGCACGTCCGAGGACGGGTGTGATTCCTGGTCGTAGGCCCACCATGCCTCCCAGCTGAAGATCAGGGCGGCCTCTGATTGCACTTTGGTGCCAGCGACTTCCTTGAGCTTCGCCAGGATGCTGCCCAGTTCCAAGACCTCCCGCCAGATCCTTGAATCGGTTCCGGTGTGGGGCAACATGGCCGAGTGGAACTTTTCGCTGCCCTGGACGGAAGCGCGCCATTGGAAGAAACAGAGCCCGTCGGCCCCGCGGGCAAGGTGTGCAAGGGAGTTCCGGAGCATCTCGCCCGGGACTTTGGCGATGTTGCGGGGCTGCCAGTTCACGGCCGAGGTGGAATGTTCCATCAGCAGCCACGGCTGGCCCTGGGCAAGTCCGCGGGTGGCATCGGCGGCGAAGGCCAGCTCCACTATGGGGGAGTCGAGACGGTGGTCAAGGTAGTGATCGTTGGCAATGACATCCATGTGGGGCGCCCAGGACCAGTAGTCCAGGTTGCGGATGTGCGCCGTCACCATGAAGTTCGTGGTGACCGGAACCGTGCTGTGCTCTCTCAGGATCTCCGCCTCAGACCGGTAGTAGCCAAGGAGCTCATCAGAACTAAACCGGTGAAAGTCGAGCACCTGCGTGGGGTTGTTGGTGGAGACCGTGGTTCTCGGAGGCAGGATCTGGTCCCAGGCGGAGTAGCGCTGGGACCAGAACGCTGTGCCCCAAGCACTGTTGAGTGCATCCAGGGTGCCGTAACGGGCGGCCAGCCAGTCGCGGAAAGCAGCGGCGGAGACGTCGCAGTAGCAGAGGGCGTTGTGGCATCCCAATTCGTTTGAAACATGCCATAGCCGCACTGCAGGATGCGAGCCATACCGCCGTACTATTTCGCCCACCAGCCGGAGGGCGTGTTCCCGGTACCGCGGTGAGCTGGGGCACCACGCCTGGCGCCCGCCGGGCCATGCCCGTACCCCTGCGGCCGACTCCGGGAGGATTTCCGGATGAAGGGTAGTCAGCCACGCAGGGGTGGACGAGGTGCCGGTGCCAAGGTTGACGCCGATTCCGTGTGCGTGGAGCAAATCCAGTACCTGGTCAAGACGCTCAAAGGAGTAGGTCCCGGGTGAGGACTCCAGTTCGGCCCAACCAAAAATGTTTACCGCAACGAGGTTAACTCCTGCCTCTTTCATGAGGCGGACGTCCTCCTGCCACACGGCGGGATCCCACTGTTCAGGGTTGTAGTCGCAGCCGTAAACGAGCTGCCCGTTCCCGGAAAGCTCGGCAACTGACGTGTTGGTGGGGTTCAACCCTGCTCCTTCGGCTTGCGACAGACGCGCAAGACGGGGAAGCCCTGGTCTTGGACGCTGTTGTCTCAACGAACTCTGTGAACGTTCCCAGACCGAGGCTGAAGTTGTGATGTGCATCATCTGGGAACGTTCCCAGAGTACGGGGCGACCTGCGACCGTGTCAATGCCTGCGGGCGGACATTCACCGTCCGGACTCCGCTACAGTACAAATATGTCGCTGACACGCACCCGTGCCCGCCGCGCCACCATCAACGATGTCGCGGACGCCGCCGGTCTTTCCAGGGGGACCGTTTCACGGGTCATGAACGGGGAGAAGTACGTCTCCGATGAAGCCAAGCAGGCCGTGGAAGAAGCTATTGCCCGGGTTGGATATGTCCGCAATAGCGCCGCACGCAATCTGGTTACCCAGGAGTCCCGGGCCATTGGGCTGATTATTCACGAACCCCACTTGCTGCTGTTCGAAGACCCCAACATCGGCTCCATCCTGCTGGGCGCCAATGAGGTGCTGTCGAAGGCTGATTACCAGCTGGTTTCGCTCATTATTGATTCCGACCGGGACAGCCGGAGGGTGGCGGATTACCTGCGGGGCGGCCTGGTTGACGGTGCAGTCATCATCTCGGCGCGCGCTTCAGATCCCATTGCGGCAGCCATAGCGGAGATTGGTTTGCCCGCGGCATTTGTCGGCCACCCGGAGGGAACTCCCGCGCTGCCATACGCAGCCATTGACAACGTTGAGGCCGCCCGCAGCATCACCAACAGGCTGCTGGAAACAGGGCGGGAGCAGGTGGGCATGATCGCCAGTGCCTTGGACCGTGACTCGGGAAAGGACCGTCTTGCCGGCTTCCGGGTGGCGATGGGCGACCGCTTTGACCCGAACCTGGTGGTGGAATACCCCTTATACACCTATGCCGCCGGTCTGGAAGGAATGCAGGAGCTGCTGAGGCGGGCCCCCCGCCTCGATGGGGTTTTCGCGGCGTCAGATGCCGTAGCGGCCGGCGCCATGACGGCATTACAGGAGGCGGGGCGGCGGGTTCCGGAGGATATAGGAATTGTGGGTTTCGACGACAGCAGTTGGGCCCTTCGCTGCAGGCCTCAGCTGTCCACCGTCCGCCAGCCGGCTGACCTCCTGGGGAGTACTGCCGCTGAACTGGTCCTGGCGCAGCTTCATGGGTTGCCGGGGACGCCCCGCGTCCTGGAAACGACCATCATGTGGCGGGGATCAGCATAACCGCGCCTAAGCGGCCACCACACGCAGCTTCGCCCGTTCGCCAACGACGCGCCGGGCTTCGGCGGTGAGCCCGGCATCGCTGATCACCTCGTCCACGTCGTCCAGGGCCGCGATGGTGCTGATCCCCAGCATGCCCCACTTGGTGTGGTCGGCCAGGACCACGGTCCGCCGGGCAGCGGCCATGAAGGCGCGGTCCGTCTCCGCCTCGAGCAGGTTGGGCGTGGTGAAGCCGGCACCGGCATCCATGCCGTGGACACCCAGGAACAACAGGTCAAGGTGGAGCTGCCTTAGCGCACCCGTCGCGATGGGACCAACCAGGGCGTCCGACGGCGTGCGTTCGCCACCTATCAGGATCACGGCAGATCCGCCGGGCTGGAAGAGATCGGCGATCCTCATCGAGTTGGTGACCACCGTGATGCGCGGCCCGCCCACCAGTTCCCGGGCCAGCGCCCACGTAGTGGTGCCCGCGCTCAGGCCGACGGCCATCCCTTCCTGCACAAGGGCGGCTGCGGCCACCGCAATAGCCCGCTTTTCGGCGGTCAACCGGGTGGATTTCAGCTCAAACCCGGGCTCGTGCGCGCTGGCGTCCCCGGGAAGTTTCGCACCGCCGTGGATGCGCTCAAGCTTCCCGTCCTCTTCCAGCTGCTCAATGTCGCGCCGCACCGTCATCAGCGACACGCCCAGCTGGGCAGCCAGATCCGAGATCCGCACCACCCGCTCCCGCTGGACAGCATCCACAATGGCCTGATGTCGGGCTGCTGCAAGCATGTGACCGGGTTCCTTAGGGCAGAGGCAGGGGCTGGTCCCAGTCTAGGGTCATCCAAACGCGAAGGAGTGGCAGTTATCCGGAAGCGTGCGTCAAAGGCGAGGAACGAGCCAGCACGCGTAGGATGACTGCCACTCCGCAGCCCCTACTTCCGCAGGGACGCCGCTATCTGGGACATGATGGTCGGGTCCGAGAGGGTGGTGGCGTCGCCGGGGTCGCGGCCTTCGGCGACGTCCTTGAGGAGGCGGCGCATGATCTTGCCGGAGCGGGTCTTGGGAAGTTCCGGCACCACCAGGATGTTCTTGGGCTTGGCGATGGGGCCGATTTCCTTGCCGACGTGGTTGCGCAGTTCCTGGACGGTGGCGTCGCCGTTGTTGACGGCGTCACCGCGGAGGATAACGAACGCGACGACGGCCTGGCCGGTGGTTTCGTCCGCGGCACCGACCACGGCTGCCTCGGCCACGGACGGGTGCGAGACCAGCGCGGACTCGATTTCTGTGGTGGAGAGCCGGTGGCCGGAGACGTTCATGACGTCGTCCACCCGGCCGAGCAGCCAGATGTCGCCGTCTTCGTCCTTCTTGGCGCCGTCGCCGGCGAAGTACATGTTCTCGAACCGGGACCAGTAGGTGTCCTTGAACCGTTCCGGGTCGCCCCAGATGCCGCGGAGCATGGCCGGCCACGGTTCGCGGATCACCAGGAACCCGCCATGGCCGTTAGGTACGGACTCGCCGGTCTCGTCCACCACGTCCACGGCGATGCCGGGCAGCGGAACCTGCGCGGAGCCGGGCTTGGTGGCGGTGACACCGGGGAGCGGGGCGACCATCTGCGCACCGGTTTCGGTCTGCCACCAGGTGTCCACGATAGGGGTCCGGTCTGCGCCGATGACCTTGCGGTACCACATCCAGGCCTCGGGGTTGATGGATTCACCCACGGAGCCCAGGACGCGCAGGGAAGAGAGGTCGTACTTGTCCGGAATCTCCCGGCCCCACTTCATGAAGGTCCGGATGGCGGTGGGGGCGGTGTAGAGAATGGAGACCTTGTACTTCTCCACGATCTCCCACCAGCGGCCCTGGTGCGGGGAATCGGGGGTGCCCTCGTACATGACCTGGGTGGCGCCGTTGATGAGCGGCGCGTAGGCAACGTAGGAGTGGCCGGTGACCCAGCCGACGTCGGCCGTGCACCAGTAGACGTCCGTTTCGGGGTGGAGGTCGAAGACTGCCCTGTGGGTGTAGGCGCCCTGGGTGAGGTACCCGCCGGTGGTGTGCAGGATGCCCTTGGGCTTGCCGGTGGTGCCGGAGGTGTAAAGGATGAACAGCGGGTGCTCGGAGTCATGGCCAACGGCGGTGTGCTCGGTGGAGGCGGCCTCGACGGTGTCCGCCCACCAGTGGTCCCGGCCCTCGGTCCAGTCCACGTCCTGGCCGTTGCGCTTGACCACCACCACGTTCTGCACGGTGTGGCCGGCGGCGGCGAGGGCCTCGTCTACGGCCGGCTTCAGGGCGCTGGGCTTGCCGCGGCGGTAGGTGCCGTCCGCGGTGACCACGAGCTTCGCCTCGGCGTCGTCGATCCGGGAACGCAGGGCATCCGCGGAGAAGCCCCCGAACACCACGGAGTGCACGGCACCGATCCGGGCACAGGCCAGGAGCGTGATGACGGCCTCGGGGATCATGGGCAGGTAGACGGCCACGCGGTCGCCCTTGGCCACGCCAAGGGATTCGAAGGCGTTGGCTGCCTTCTTGACCTCTTCGGTGAGCTGCGCGTAGGTGTAGGTGCGGGTGTCGCCGGGCTCACCCTCGAAGTAGATGGCAACCCGGTCACCGCGGCCGTTTTCCACGTGCCGGTCCAGGGCGTTGTATGCGGCGTTGACCTCGCCGCCGACGAACCATTTGGCGAACGGCGGGTTGGACCAGTCCAGGGTCTGGTCGAAGTCCTTGCTCCAGGTCAGCAGCTCGCGGGCCTTCTTCGCCCAGAACGCGGGACGGTCCGCCGCCGCTTCCTCGTAGTCTGCGGCGGTGACGACGGCGTTCGCGGCGAACTCGGGGGACGGCGCAAAAGCCCTGGTCTCGTGCAGCAGGTTTTCGAAGGCGTCACCTTCCTGGCTGGACTGCGCCTGGACGGGAGCGGTAGCCGCGGAGCTGGTTGCGTGCTGGGACATGTGAACCTCATCATTCATCGATCTTTGCTGCGCGGACCTCCGCCATGGGCCGGGCTCCGCCGCTTGCATGGCAGGGGCCCGCCCGGCGGAATTTCCGCAAAGAGCTGTTCCGGGTTCAAGGGTAATGGCTGCAGCGGCCTGCGTGTGTGCCGTGTCACAAGGCAGCCCGTGAGCGGCGTTTATTAAGCGGTGAATGGTCCGCCGGGGGCTTCGGCGCAGCTTTCGGCCAGAGCAGCCGGGCGCCCGTTCAGCTAGTGATCATGCAGGCTGTTGGCTAGGGTGAAATGGAATTGTGACTTTACTTCGGACCGGCTGGGCCAGGAACCACGAATTCCTGGGACGGCCGGATCCGCTGTACGACGGCACAGTTTGACGGGGCCAAACGGCCCCGGTGCCGCCACGCTAAGGAGAGCAGAATGGACCAGCAGAGCCACGGCCGGACAACGGCCCCGGATACGGACGCAGTGTCTGATCCCGCAGCGTCGGATCCCGCCGCGTCGATCCCCGCAAAGTCCGGAGAGCCCGGAACGGCGACCCAGGGCGCGGCAGGCGCGCGCGGCAACAACTCCACAGCGGACGGTGTGCAGCAGGCTGTCGTCGGTCCCTTCACCGTCCGGGACCTGGCGGTTTTCGCCGCGACCCTCATCCTGTTCGCCGCCTCCCTGCTGCCCCTCTTCGGTGGCCGGTACAACCTGTGGAACCTTAACAACCAGTTCTTCCTGGGCCTCGGCATCATCCTGCCGCTGACGGTCTCCGCGCTGTTCGCGGCGCGCAGGCTGGCGCCGCAGACGAAGATCCGGATCGGTTCACTCTCAATCGACCAGTTCGCTTCCGTGACCGCATCGTTTGGGCTCGCCTTCTTCTTCCTGGCCACCGCAGCCGCGTTCAGCGCCAGCTTCCTGGTGGGCCTGATCGGTGCCGTGGTCCTCTTCGGCGCCACCGTCCTGGGCCGCTTCCTGCCCTACCTTTCCGCCGACTTCCAGGGCCGCGCCGAGGTGCCGGCCCATGTGGTGGCACGCGAAGCGGCGGTTCCGTTGCGTAAGCCGCGTGCTCCGAAGGCACCCCGGCCCGCCACAGCGGGTGCCGGTGCTGGCGCCGGGAAATCGCCGCTGGGCGGCCGGCTCCTGGGTGGTCATACCGCAGGGTCGTCTGCGGTGAAGCCGGGTGCCCCTGCCGCCGGAGGTGCCGCGACCGGAAGTGCTGCCGCAGGCGCGTCCGCAGCACCCGTCTCCACCGCGCCCGAAGTTTCCGAGTGGACCGCCCAAGGGGCGCAGCTCCCGGCAACCCAGGCCACCGCCGTCGTACGTCCTGCCAACGCACCGGCCGAGGAACAGACCCAACTGGGCGACGCCGTCGCCCCCGCCGCGGCACCCGAAGCAGCGCACGACGGCGGCGCGCAGCAGGGTGCCCCCGCCGCCCAGGCTGCCCCGCGCGCGGCGGAGCCTCCGACGGCCACTGCCGTCCATCCTCAGGTCAGGACAGAGCAGCAGATCGGCGCCACCGTGGACCCTGCCAGCCGCCCGGACGACTCCGGCGAGCAGCCCGTCCCCGAGGCGTTCTGGTTCGCCGTGGCGCAGCACCGCACCGCCGTCGACCCGGAGACCGGTGCCCCGGCGTTCGTGATCGAGCCAGGCGGCTGGGTCCTGGCGCTTGAGGACCGTGGCCACGAATTCCTGGTCCAGCACACCGACGGACGGCTTGGAGTCCTGCGGGACCTCAGCAACATCGAACGCGGCTAGCCTGCCATGGTGGCGGTGAGTTCGGAGTCGGCCCTTGCGCTGAAGCGGCGGGCGCGGCGCATCAACCGGATCCTGGCGGAGAAGTACCCGTACGCACATGCGGAGCTGGACTTCACCAACCCGTACGAGCTGCTGGTTGCCACCGTTCTGTCCGCGCAGACCACGGACGTCACGGTCAATCTGATCTCACCGCTGCTCTTCCGCACCTACCCTGACCCGCGCGCGCTGGCAGAGGCCGAGCCCGCGCGGCTTGAGGAAATCATCAAGCCCACCGGCTTCTTCCGCGCCAAGGCCCGGAATCTCATCGCCCTCGCCACGCGCCTCGTGGATGAGTACGACGGCGTGGTCCCCGGACGGCTGGAGGACCTCGTCACGCTCCCGGGAGTGGGACGAAAAACGGCGAACGTGGTGCTGGGCAACGCTTTCGGCGTGCCTGGCATCACCGTGGACACCCACTTCGGCCGGCTGGCCCGGCGTTTCGGCTGGACCCTGTCCGAGGACCCCGTGCAGATTGAGTCCGATGTGGCCGAGCTGTTCGAACCGCGCGACTGGACCATGCTTTCCCACCGGGTGGTTTTCCACGGCCGGAGGGTGTGCCATTCACGGAAGCCGGCCTGCGGGGCGTGCCCGGTGGCCAACCTCTGCCCGAGCTATGGCCTGGGCGAGACGGACCCGGCCAAGGCGGCCAAACTGCTCAAGTACGAGCTCGCGCCCGGCAGCGAGGAACTGCTGGCCCGGCTGCTGGCGGAGACGCACCGGGCCGCGGAAATCAGGATGGAATCCCGGCGGGCTGCCCCGTGAGCGCGCGGGGTGACCTGCAGGAGTTGGTCCGCAGGAACCAGGAGGGGATGGCGGGCGAGCCTGATCCGCTGTGGGCCGCACTTACCGTGGATGCCGCCACCGCCCGCAAGGCTGCAGTGTTGATGCTGTTCGGGGCGCTGGACCATGTTCCAGCGGCGTCGGAGAAGCCGCTCGCACCTGCTGACCTGGACGTGCTGCTGCTGGAGCGGGCGCATACGCTCGGCTCGCATCCGGGCCAGGTGGCGTTTCCGGGCGGACGGATCGACCCCGGCGAAACCGCGGTGGAGGCGGCGCTACGGGAGGCCGAGGAGGAGACCGGGCTGGATGCCGGTGGAGTGGAGGTGCTGGGCACGCTCCAGGAACTCGGGTTGGCCCACAGCAATTTCCTGGTGACGCCGGTGCTGGGATGGTGGCAGTCGCCGTCGCCCGTCCGGGTGGTGGACTACGGGGAATCCGCGCAGGTCTTCCGGGTGCCCGTGCGGGACCTGCTGGATCCGGACAACCGGGTCATGGCCACGGTGCGGCGCGTAGGGCGCACTTTCGACAGTCCCGCGTTCACCGTAAACGGCGTGCTGGTGTGGGGTTTTACCGGGATCGTGCTGAACGGGCTGTTCGAGCAGCTCGGCTGGGCCGTCCCCTGGGACCGGACCCGGAAACATAAAGTGGGGGTGTAGGGCCTGGTTTATCAGGCCGGCCCTGTCAGGCCTGCTGTTGACGCAGGTCCACCACGATCCCCGTGGCGGCGTTTTCGCGCACTGCCTTCACGCCTTCGCGCAGCGTGTGCAGGGACTTGAATCTCGGTGAGACGGCCACCGTGTTGCCGTCGGAGTCGGTGAGGCGGAGCCGATAGTCCTCGTCCCCCACCCGGTGAATCTCAAATCTGCCCGCCATACGGACCTCCCCTGAAATGCGTCGTTGCATCAAGTCATTATGGACCGGTCTGCATCAGTCGCAGTTATGACTGTAACGGCCATCACAGAAGCCCGTCGAGCTACCGTCGGGTAGGTTACTTTCCTTGAAGTAGCAGGCTTATTTGGCGTTGTCGTAGGAATCCACGACGGCGACGCTCACCGGGAACTCCACCGGAATCGGGCCGAACAGGAGCTCCTTCGCCGCATTGGCTGCCTCTTCAATGGCGCTGACGCAGGCGCCCACGGCATCGGCCGGGGCATGGACCATCACTTCGTCGTGGAGGAAGAAGACCAGCTCGGCAGGGGTGCCTGCGGCACGCAGGGTGCGGAGCCGCCGTCGTAATTCCGCCAGCCAGCACGCTGCCCAGTCCGCCGCGGAACCCTGCACCACGAAGTTCCGCGTAAAGCGCCCCCGCGCGCGTGCGATGGATTCGGCGCGGCGCTGTTCCTCAGCAGTCGCCGAGCGCTGACTCTGGTACCACCGGTCCGACGGCGGCGGGCTGCTGCGGCCCAGCCTGGTGGTGACTGTTCCGCCCTTCTCCCCGGCCCGCGCCGCCTGCTCCACGAAGTCCACCGCGCGGGGGTAGGTGCGTGCCAGCTGGGGCATCAGCCGCCCGGCCTCCCCGGAGGTGGCTCCATACATCGCTCCGAGGAGGGCCATCTTCGCCTTGGCGCGGTCGCCGCCGAACCCCTTCGCCGCGATGCCCGCGTACAGGTCCTGGTCCCGGGCTGCCTCGGCCATGACGGTGTCCTGCGCCAGGGCCACCAGGACCCGGGGTTCGAGCTGCGACGCGTCCGCCACAATGAGTTTGTTGCCCGGAACCGCGTGCACAGCCCCGCGGACCTGCCGGGGAATCTGCAGCGCGCCGCCGCCCCGAGAGGCCCAGCGCCCGGACACCACGCCGCCCACCACGTATTCCGGCCGGAACCGGCCGCCGGCCACCCAGGCATCCAGCCAGGCCCAGCCGTTCGCGGTATGCAGCCGGGAGAGCCTTTTGTACTCCAGCAGGGGCACAATGGCCGGGTGACTGGATTCCCGCAGCTCCCACTTGCGGGTGCTTTTGACTTCGATGCCGTTCCGGTGGAGGGCGCGCATGAGTTCCTGGGGCGAGTCCGGATTCAGCCCTGGGGTATTCAGGAGGAGGCGCAGTTCGGCGGCCAGCGCCTCGAGTTTTTCGGGGCGCCGGCCGGCCGGAGGGCGGGGACCGAGGTGGTCGGCAAGGATCCGTTGGTGCAGGTCTTCGCGCCATGGGACGCCGGTGTGCTGCATCTCCGCCGCGACCATGGCGGCCGCCGACTCGGCCGCCAGCAGTAGCTGCAGGCGGCCGCGCCGGTTCCCGCCGGGCTCCACCGCGGCCAGCGCAGCCTGTTGCGCGGCGAACTCGGCGCGGAGCTCCTCGGGTGTGAACCGCGGCGCGGGCCCGGAGGCATCAAACAGGGCCGCTTGCTCCGCCGGGGGAGCAGGCGGAAGGAGCGCCTTGGGAGGCAGGAGGTCTTCGTCGCTGGCCGTGACCACGGCGCTTTTGGCGTAGTCCGTTTGGGCCGAGAACTGTGAGTTCGCCAGGATGGTGCCGCACAGCGAGAGGTCATAGCAGCGTTCCAGCTCCACCCCCGCTGCCAGCAGGTCCGGGTACCAGTCGCGGGTGCGGTGCCAGATCCAGCGCGGCGCCTGGCCTTCGGTGCGGCCGGCTTCCAAGCGGCGCACGACGGCGGGAAGTTCCGCTGCGCTGGCCAGCCGCGGTTCCGGGTTTTCGGGGAAGGGCTGGCCCGACTGGGTCAGCTGCTGCAACACCGCACCGTCAGGGTGGGCGGCCAGCAGCAGGTACATGGTTCAATTGTGCCTTCTTTCCACAGCCGGACTTTTCCACATAGGGAAGGCCGCCCCTTACCGGCGGTCACTGCCGCCGCAAGAGTTGGGCCATGAGCAGGCATGAGCTGACCCCGTCCCCGCCGACCGGCACGGCACCTCCGGCGAGGGAGGGCGGGGCATGGCTGCCGGACATGACACCTCCGGGTGCGCCGGCTTCCGGTGCATCACCTCGCGGTGCGCCGCGGGGCGAAGGGGGTGCCGGCGACGTGCTGCTGGTGACCGCCTCGACGGTCCTGCGCGGTGAGGTGGAACGGATCGTCGCTGCTGCAGGAGCCGGTCTTGTGGTAGCGGGCGACGCCGGAACAGCGGCCGGCTACTGGGACGAAGCCGCCGCGGTGCTCGTGGGCAGTGATGTGCGGGAGCTGCCGCCGCGCCGTCGGGCGCCCGCCGTGGTGGTGGGGCTGGACGGGGAGGGCGACAGTCTCTGGCATCTGGCCGCCGTTCTGGGAGCTGAACGGGTGGCCGTGCTGCCTGATGCGGCCGCGTGGCTGGCCGACCATCTAAGCCGCTCGCGGTCGCCCGACCCGGGGGGACTCGTCCTTGGTGTCACCGGCGGCTGCGGGGGAGCGGGTGCCACCACCGCGGCCGTGTGGATCGCCCAGGCGGCGGCCGGCCTCGGCGTACGGGTGCTGCTGGTGGACGGCGATCCATGGGGCGGCGGGCTGGAATTGGCGCTCGCCGCCGAGGAGGATCCCGGACTGCGGTGGCCGGACCTGTCCGGGGCAAGCGGCAGCGTCGACCCCCTGCAGCTGGCTGACTCCCTGCCTGTGGCCGGCGGTTTCTCCTTCCTGTCCTGGCCGGCCAGCCGTGACCAGCCCGTCTCCGTCCCCGCGGTGGCCACGGCGGCAGTGCTGGATGCTGCCCGACGCGGTTATGAGCTGGTGGTGGTGGATATCGGCAGGAGCGCCGAACAGCTGGCCACCCTCGGCTGGGACTGCGACCGGGTCCTGGTGGTTGTCCCTGCTCAGCTGAAGGCGGCCGTGGCCGCGGCCCGGCTCCTGAAGGAATTCCCGCCCGTGGAAGCGGGGCTCCTGGTGCGAGGAGGGACCGGAGCCGCCCTGGACGGGCCGCTGATCGCGGAAGCGGTCGGACTTCCCATAGAGGGACGAATGCCGGAACTGCGGAGCGTGGCAGCAGCCATGGAGGCCGGGCGCCTCCTGGAGCTTGGCAAGCGGCGGGCCGTGCGGCATTTCGCGGCGTCGGTACTGGATGCGTTGGGTGACGTGATGGCCGGCGGAGAGGTCGCATGAGCGGGGCGGGCGGACGCATGAGCGGGCCGGGCGGTTGGACGGCTGGATGGCAGGGCCGGACCGCCGAAGGCGTACCCGGCGCGGATGACGCAGATGGCGGCGCTCTCAAGCGCCGGGATCTGCGTGCGGGGCAGCCAACCATGCCGCGTGGTGGCGGACAGCGAAGGACCGGGGCGCGCGGCGCCATGGACGCTGGACTCCTCGAATCAGTGCGCGAATCGGTGCTGGCGGACGCAGGAAAGGTGACGCCGTCCAGGGTTGCGGCAGCCGTCCAGGCGACCGGCAGGCTGCTGGGGACCGCCGGCTCACTTGCCGCCGTGGAGCGGATCAGCGCAGAACTGAACGGGCTTGGTCCGCTTCAGGAACTGACCAAGGACCCGGCCGTGACGGACATCTTCGTCAATGCCCCGGGCTCGGTGTGGCTGGACCGCGGGCGGGGGATCGAGCCCGCCCCAGTGGAGTTCGACGACGAACCCCAGCTCCGTTCCCTTGCCTGCCGGTTGATCGCCGCTGGCGGGCGGCGGCTGGACGATGGATCACCCTGCGTGGACGTCCGGCTTCCCGGCGGTTACCGGGTTCACGCGGTGCTGCCGCCGGTGTCCACCGCCGGGACGCTGCTGAGCATCAGAATCCGGCGCGAGGGCGTGTTCACGATGTCCGAGCTGGAAGAGAGCGGAATGTTCGGGCCCGACATCCGGCAGGTCCTGGAGCGGCTGATGGCGGGACGCCTGAGTTTCCTGGTCAGCGGCGCAACCGGCTCGGGAAAGACCACTTTGCTGTCCACGCTGCTGGGTCTTTGTGCCGAACAGGAGCGGCTGGTCCTCATCGAGGATGCGTCCGAACTCAACCCGGTCCATCCGCACATCGTGTCGCTCGAGTCGCGGCACGGAAACCTTGAAGGCGGCGGGGCGGTGGACCTCGGCGAGCTCGTGCGGCAGGCGCTGCGCATGCGGCCGGACCGGCTGGTGGTGGGCGAGTGCCGCGGCGCTGAGGTGCGGGAACTGTTGACAGCGCTGAACACCGGACACAGCGGCGGTGGCGGCACCATCCACGCCAACACCGCGGCCGCAGTTCCCGCCCGCCTTGCCGCCCTGGGTGCCCTTGCGGGAATGGGGCCGGAAGCCATCAGGCTGCAGGCCGCCAGCGCCCTCGACGCCGTCGTCCACGTTGAACGCACTCCCCACGGGCGACGGGTCACCTGTATTGGCACGATGGTAGACGCCGGGCATGGGCTCGCGGTGCGCCCGGCAATCGAATCCGGTCCGGCCGGCGTGCTCCGGCGCGGACCCGGTTGGGCGGCTCTGGCCGGTCGGCTCGGGCTGGAAACGGGCAGCACAGGATGACCGCCTTGACTGCTTTCCTCCTAGGCTTGGCCGCAGTCCTGGCTTTCGGCCATGCCCCGGGTGCCGCGGCGAGGCTCCGCAGGGCCGGTTTCAGGGCGGCAGCTGCTGCCGGACGGCCCCAGCAGAACGGGCCGCCCGGACCGTTTCCACGCCGCGGTGCGGGAGCTGCCGGTCTGGTGCGTTCCGGCCTGTCATGGACAAAGAGGGCGGGCCGGGACGGGAACGAAGGTGTCTCCCTCACCCTCGTGGCGCAGCAGCTGGCGGCACTTTTGAAGGGTGGTCGTTCCCCCGGGCGGCTGTGGGAGGAGTTGTGGCTCCTGTACGGCAGGCCTGTCGTCGGACACGGAGCAGAGCCGGTCGCGGGGAGCCTCCACCCGGCGTCCGTGGAGGTTCTCGCCGCCGCCCGGGCTGCGGCCGCCAACGGCATTCCCGTGTCGGCTGCGATCCGAAGGGTACTGTCCGGCGGGGGAGCAGGCAGGGCTTCGTGGCGGCACCGCGACTCGCGGGTCTGGGCCGACCTTGCGGCGTGTTTCGATATCGCAGAGGCCAGCGGCTGCCCGCTCGCAGACGTTCTCACCCGCTTCGCCGCCCAGCTCGAAGTCGAAGACGACGCCGACGCCGCCCGACAGACAGCGCTCGCGGGCCCCAAAGCCACAGTTGCGCTGCTCACCTGGCTCCCGGTCCTGGGGCTGGGCCTCGGGGCTGTCCTTGGCGTTGACCCCCTCGCTGTCCTGCTCGGAACGCCGCTGGGCCTGGCCGCGCTCGCCGCAGGGGCCGGACTCACGGTGGCAGGGCGCATCTGGTCCGCGAAGCTCGTGGCAGCGGCGGCCGCCGCCGGCATGCCATGACGGAAGTATGGCCAAGTCCGGCCGTGGTGTCCGCGGTGCTGCTGTTTGCCCTGCTTGCTGCGGCCGTGGTTCTCGCCCTGGCCGGCCTCTCCAACTCTGCCAAGAGACTCCGGTCCCTGGTACGGCAGGCGCCCGGAAACGAACAGAAGACTTCGGACCCTGCCGGGGTCGCCCCGGGACTGCGGGACACCGCCATGATGCTCGAACTGGTGGCAGCCATGCTGAACGCCGGCGCGGGAATCGGCCGTTCCCTTGAACTGGTGGCGGCCGCTTCCTCGCCGCGGTACCGGGATACCCTGACGCCAGTGGTTTCGGCCTTAGCCATGGGTGCCGACTGGGAAACTGCCTGGCGCAGCTCGGCCGTGCGGCATCCCGGGATCCTGGAACTGCGCGACGCGCTGGCTTTCGCTGCGCTGACGGGCGCCCCCTCGTCCGCGATTCTCTACGCCCAGGCTGCCCGGCTCCGCCGGGAGCGGTTCAGGGCGGCGGAGAAGAGGGCAGCATCGCTGGGTGTGAAGCTTGTGGTGCCCTTGGGTCTTTGCTCGCTTCCCGCCTTCATTTGCCTGGGCGTAGTGCCCGTCCTGCTGGCACTGGTACCGGGGTAAGCCTGGACAGTGCCTTCCGGGACAGCTGGACACGTCATGTCGCGGCGTCCGGGCAGCTGTCTTGTCCTCCACAGCTGCCCGGTCTGGGTGGGTTGTCCACTTACACGCACAGCTGGCTTACCGCTGGGTGTTCTGGCCGGAAGAGTCAAGTCAGCCGGCAATCCAGGCCGGTCCAACGAAAGGAACCAGCACATGTACGCCCGTCATTACAGCCACCGCATTAGGGGCGCCGGAGCGCCGGCCGCCCCTCCGCATGCGGCCCGCACACAGGGTGCTCTCAACCCTGAGCGTTCAACGGATGCCGCCTGTCCTCCCATCCTCCGGCTGGTGCCGCCCCTCGAAGAGGCACCAACTGGTGCCCCGTCCCCTGCGGCCGGACCGGTGACCGCTCTTCCGGTCCGGCGCGTGGAGAGGCATCCCGCAGCGGAAGCCGGTATGGCCACCGCAGAATATGCCATCGCGACTCTGGCCGCCGTAGGGTTCGCCGGGCTGCTGGTATTCATCCTCCGGAGTGATGAAGTCCGTGGCTTCCTCCTGACGCTGATCCGTACGGCGCTGGCACTCCCATGAGCAGGCCGGCCGTGACTCCTTCCCCGGCTACGGGTGCCGTGACGGCGGAATTTGTCGTGACGCTCCCCGCCGTTCTGCTGCTCCTGGCCATGCTGCTTTCTGCTGCGGCCGCCGGTATCACGCAGGTACGGCTCGAAGAAGGAGCACGTGCCGGCGCCCGCGCCCTGGCCCGCGGCGAGGATCCCGCCGCTGTCCAGGACATCGTTGCCCGCCTCTCCGGCAGTACGGCAGCCGCGGTGATCTCGGCCGATGGGGGCTGGCTGGACGTGACGGTCACCGACAGAGTTGGTGGGCCGCTGGGGGCATCCATTCCGTGGACGCTTACCGCCCGGGCTTCCACGCGGAGCGAGGCATCCGAATGAGCCCCTCCGATATGCCGCGGGGTTCCGGAATTCAGCGCTCCAGCCATGGAGAGCGGGGCGCCGGAACATTCCTGGCGGTGGGGTTGGCGCTGACGGTCCTGATGCTTATGGCCGGGGCGCTCCTGTTCGCGCAGGCCGCCGTCTTTGCGGGCAGGGCAGCGTCAGCACCGGACCTGGCGGCGCTGGCAGCAGCGGACGCCTTGCGGGGACTCACTGAAGGGGACCCGTGCACCCTGGCCCTCGAGGTGGCCACCCGGCATGGAGCAACCGTGGTCAGCTGTGTCGAAGGCGCCGGCCAGACGGTGGAAGTCCGGACGGAACTCGTGGAGCGGACAGTGGCGGGTCCGGCCCGAGGCCATGCCCGTGCCGGACCACCGCCATAGCCTGCTACAGCCCGGCCGAAGAGCCAGTCGGAGTGGGGGCCGGGGCTGTGGCTGCGGCCGGGCTGTCAGTTGCGTGCCGCAGCAGGACATCCAGGAGTGTGACCGCCGCTGCTTTGTCCAAGGGGTTGTTCTTGTTGCCGCACTTGGGGGACTGGACGCAGGAGGGGCAGCCTGAGTCGCATTCGCAGGCCTTGATGGCGTCCCGCGTGGCCGCGAGCCAGACCTTGGCCTTATCGAACCCGCGCTCGGCAAAACCGGCCCCTCCGGGATGCCCGTCGTAGACAAAGATCGTCGGCACTCCGGTGTCCGCGTGGAGGGCAGTGGAAACGCCGCCGATGTCCCACCGGTCGCTGGAGGCCACCAGCGGAAGCAAGCCGATGGCGGCATGTTCGGCCGCGTGCAGGGCACCGGGGAACTGGGCTTCGATGAGCCCGGCTCCCGTCAGGGAACGGTTGTCCACCACGAACCACACGGCTTTGGTGAACAGGTCCCGCGCACCAAGGTCCAGCGGTTCTTCCCCCAGAACCTCGTTGGAAATCAGCGCTTTCCGTTGAAAGGAGACAACTTGTGTGGTCACTTTGACATCGCCGAAGTGCACGGTGACGCCGCCCCACTGCATGGTGCGCTGGGTTTCGAGCACCTCGATCTGGGTCACGTCCCGGGCCGTCGTGTAGTAGTCGGGATTCGCCCGGCGCACCATCACGCAGTGATCGTCCTCGTTCAGGTCCTCCACCACATAGGTGTCGCCCTGATGGACATACACTGCACCGGTGTGTGCCTGGTAATGCGTCTGCGGCGAATCCATCGTCCCCAACAGGGAACCGGTCTCGGCGTCCACGATGCTTACCGGACCGCCGCCGTCCGCCCGCAGGTTCACCATCCCCGCCGCGCTCTGCGAATGCGTCCAGAACCACCCCGCGGGCCGGCGCCTCAGGTATCCCTGCGCCACCAGCCGGTCCAGCAGACTCTCCGCCGTGGAACCGAACAGGTCCAGTTCCGCAGGTCCCAGCGGGAGTTCCGCCGCGGCCGCACAAAGATGCGGGCCCAGCACATAAGGGTTCGCCGGGTCGAAGACCGTGGCTTCCACCGAGACGTCGAAGATGGCTTCCGGATGGTTGACCAGGTAGGTGTCCAGTGGGTCGTCGCTGGCCACGAAGGCGGCCACGGCGTCCTGGCCCGCCCGGCCCGCCCGGCCTATTTGCTGGAATAGGGATGCCCTGGTCCCGGGCCAGCCCGCAACGAGCACCGCGTCCAGGCCCGAGATGTCGATCCCCAGTTCCAGTGCCGAGGTGCTGGAGACCCCCAGAAGCTCCCCCGCACGCAGCGACCGTTCCACCTGGCGCCGTTCTTCGGGAAGATAACCTGAGCGGTAGGCAGCCACGCGCTGGGGCAGGCTGGGATCCACTTCGTCCAGCAGGCGCTTGGTTATCGAGGAGATTGTCTCCGCGCCCCGCCTGGACTTGATGAACGCGATGGTGCGGATCCGGGCGGAGACCAGGTTCGCGAGCAGGTCTGCGGTTTCCGCGACTGCCGTCCGGCGCTGTGGGGCGCCATTCTCTCCCCGGGCTTCCGTCAGGGCGGGCTCCCAAAAGGCGACGGTGGTGGAGCCGTGCGGCGAGCAGTCATGCGAAACGGCGGTGACCGGAGCGCCGATGAGGCGGGAGAAGGAGACATCGGGCTCGGATGCGGTGGCGGAAGCGGCGATGAAGACCGGCTCGGGGAACGTCCGACCCGCCCCGTAATACGCGCAGATCCGGCGCAGCCGGCGCATCAGGTTGGCCACGTGCGATCCGAACACGCCCCGGTAGCTGTGCGCTTCATCGACGATGACGTACCGCAACCGGCGGAAAAACGACGCCCACCAGGCATGGTTGGGGAGGATGCCGAAGTGGAGCATGTCCGGGTTGGCCAGGATGAAGTTGGCATGGTCACGGATCCAGCGGCGCGCCGCGGGGTCGGTGTCGCCGTCGTACGTTTCCGCACGGACGGTGGGGAGCTGCAGCGCCCGAATGGCGTTGAGCTGGTCGGCAGCCAGCGCCTTGGTGGGGGAAAGATAGAGAGTGACGGCCCCGTCGTCGTGGATCTTGCCCGGTTCGGCGAGGACACGAAGTTCAGAGCGGTGGATAGCGTCAAGTGCAGGCAGCTGGTACGCGAGCGATTTTCCGGAGGCCGTGCCGGTGGCCACGACGGTATGGATACCGCGGTGGGCAAGATCCGCGGCGTCGACCTGGTGCCGGAAAGGCTCATGGATGCCGAGCGACCCGTAAGCGGCGACCAGATCCGGGTGCACCCAGTCAGGCCACGGGCTGTGGACCGCCTGGCGTGCCGGGATGGTGTGGACATGACGGAGCTGTTCCGGATCCGGACCGCGGCCCAGCAGGGAAATCAGGGAGTCATGGGGGTTCACCCCAATATTGTTTCACCCGGCGAAGACAGGCGCGGCCCGGTTCGCCGTGGGGATAACCGTCTCCGGCCAGGCAACCCGGTTCGGGCAGGGAGCGGTTCAGCTCAGGGAGAGGTCGGCGCCGTCCTGCGAGGACGAAAGCATCAGCACACGCGAGACCGTGTTCCAGCCGAGGTGGGAATACAGTTTCTGGCCGTCCACCGAAGCCAGGAGCAGGCCGCTCTGGACATCGTGCTCAAAAGCCTGCGCCGCCAGGGCCCGCATGATGAAACTGCCCAGGCCACGGCGCTGGAAGGCCGGTTCGGTGATGATCTTGTCGAAAACCGCGGTCTCGCCCACCACGAACACGCGTCCGCTGGCGGCCAGGGTGTCTCCGGAACGGACCTCCGCGAAGTGGACGCCGTTCTCGGTGGTGGCGGTCAGCGCGAGGTCATCATCCGAAAGCCATGGGTCCTCGGCGTCCTGCGTTTCCATGTCGACAATCATCATGGTCTGGGTGTCCGAGGTGACGTTCAGGCCGTGGCGGGCGGCGAGCGCCGCATACCGCGCGGGGTCGTTCGTGAGGATCGTCAAGCCACGGGCTGGTACCTCTGCGGTCTTGGCTGCCAGCGCCGCGAACTCGTCATCGGCAGGGTCCGAGGCGAAGTATTCCCACTCGCCGGTGGTATCCGACCGGAGCGCGGAAGGGAACCGCCCTTCCTTGGCCGTCTGGTACCCGCGACAGCCTGCCCAGCCGGCCACCCATACTTCGAGAAGGCCAGTGATGTCTTCAACCATGGTTTCCGGACTCATGGATTGAGACTATTCCAGCGCGCGCATCAGGAACAGGGCCCGGAAGAGAGCTTATGCAATTGTGATCCGGTCTCAGGGGTGCCGGTACCCTTAAACACGTGGCTTTGAACCGAATCGTGCTCTTTTACGGCTTTACCCCCATCGCGGATCCCGAAGCGATCCGCCTCTGGCAGCGTGCCCTGTGCGAGAAGCTGGGCCTGACCGGGCGCATCCTGATCTCCAAGGACGGCATCAACGCCACCGTGGGCGGCGAAATCGGCGCCGTGAAGCAGTACGTGAAGACCACCCGCGAATACAAGGGCTTCCACGGCATCGACGTTAAGTGGTCCGACGGCGGCGCAGACGACTTCCCGCGGCTCAGCGTCAAGGTGCGTGACGAGATCGTTTCCTTCGGCGCCCCGGGCGAGCTCAAAGTGGACGGCAATGGCGTGGTGGGCGGCGGAACCCACCTCAAGCCGGAGGAACTCCACGAACTGGTGGATGCCAAGAAGAAGAACGGCGAGGACGTGGTGTTCTTCGACGGCCGCAACGCGTTTGAGGCCCAGATCGGCAAGTTCAAGGACGCCGTGGTGCCGGACGTTGCCACCACCCATGACTTCATCAAGGAACTTGAGTCAGGCAAGTACGACGGGCTCAAGGACAAACCCGTTGTCACCTACTGCACCGGCGGCATCCGTTGCGAGGTGCTCTCCAGCCTCATGGTGAACCGCGGGTTCAAAGAGGTCTACCAGCTGGACGGCGGGATCGTCCGCTATGGCGAAACATTCAAGGACCAGGGACTTTGGGAAGGCTCCCTCTACGTCTTCGACAAGCGGATGCACCTGGAGTTCAGTGACGAAGCCAAGACCATCGGCCAATGCACCCGCTGCTCTGCGCCCACCAGCAAATTCGAGAACTGCTCCAACCCCAGCTGCCGGACCCTCACGCTCTATTGCGCCGATTGCGCCGCCAGTCCGGAAACGCTCCGCTGCCCCGACGGGTGTGCAGCCTGACGTTCCAAATCCCTGGAGTGAGAGCTTCCGTACCCGGTAGGCGTAGTTTGCTTCCGCCGACGCCTCCACCCGGACTTCCAGCGCGGTGTCTGCCGGCAGGTAGATGACGTTCTCGCGCGTGATGCCGCACCGCAGGCCCAGGTCCACCAACGCCAACGTGTCGCTGCGGACAGTGAAATTCACCGGTTCCGTGCTCCGGCAGGCCAGCGAGAGCACATAGGAGCCGGGCGATAATGCCGGTGTGGTAGCCGTAGCAGTCTCCCCCGCCGCCAGCAACCCGGCGTCTACCTGCAACGCGGGCGGATCCGTTCCGGGCAGGGCCTCCACCACCCAGGCCCCCAGTGACTCCGCCGGGACCGCTTCCAGCGGCGGGTTCCGCGTGAACGCCGGACCCGGCGCGGCGGTGGCGTCTGGGCTGCTCCAGCCCCGGCCGTCGTCGTACGTATATTCGCAGCCGGCCACGGCGGCGGCCGCAATGAAGGCACTAAGAGCGACGACGGCACCCGCCTTGGTTCCCCGGCCGGCCTTGCGGGACCGTCGCCCGGGCGGTGGGAGCTCCGGACCGCTGCGGTCCGTGGCGCCCGGGGAGGCGGCCATACTTCGACTCTAGGCCTGGCGGCCGCACGGGGCCAGCGCCCGCGCGCCACAGTTGTGGCTATCCTGCGGGCACTATGTGGTAGGCGTACAGGACGGGCGCGTCCACGCTGGAAATGCTGAATTCCAGAGGCCCGTCCGTGGCAAGGGTGACTTTCGCGCGCTCGGGCGTGCCGTAGCAGGCAGCTCCGAGGTCGGCCACATCCTTCCCGCCTGACCTGACGGCCAGGAAGGCCTTGCCGCCGCCCTCGCAGACCAGTGTCACGGCGTAGGCACCGGCCGGCAGCTCCTCCGTGCGGTCAACCGGCTCGGCGGAGAGAAGCTTGCCTGACTCTTCGGCCACCACACCGGCGGCGGATGGCATCGCCGTGGCCTGCCAGGCCGGAACGTCGGCGTCCTCCACGGAGAGCCGGGGCGCGCATCCAGTGCCGGCCAGAACGGCGGCGACTGCGGCGGCGGCCAGGGCGCGCGGGAATGAGGTGAAGGGTAGGGCCATGCCTCCAATTTACCGGGGCCAGTGGGGCCTCCTGTGCCCACCCTAGACTTGAGCCGTGCCTACCTCCTACGAATTCACCGCCGGCAACACCCCCGACGCCCCCCGCAGCGACCTTCCCCAGCAGCTTGCCGCCCTTGCCGCGGACCTGCGCGCGGTGGACTACACGCTGGACGGCGTGGCCGGCCTCCTCGGTGAGTCCGCCTACACTGCGCTCAACCGCGACCAGACGATCCCCGCCCTGCTGGCTACCGAAAGTGCAGCCCGCGGCGAGGGGCCCGCAGCGGCGCTTGCCGCCGTCGTGCGCCTGTGGCTGCTGGCCGAACCGCAGGAAGGTGAAACGCTCGACGCCGCCCTCCCGGGCATCCGTACCGAAGGCCTGGTGGAGCTGGGGCTGCTGCAGCCCGTGCCCGGCACCGGGAAATTCACGGCGCGGGCGGACCTGCGGCCTTACGGCTGGGACAAGAACGAGGACGGCAGCGGCGGGGCCGAATTGTGGGTCGCCAGCGACCTCGCCGCGCACCAGCAGGCCGGGATCCTGCGGCATGACCACGTGCTGGGCATCGGGCAGGCCTCCACTACGCTGGTCCAGGCCACCGTCCGCCGCCACACGGAACGGGCGCTGGACCTGGGCACCGGCTGCGGCATCCAGACTTTCCATCTGCTGCACCATTGCCAGCACGTCATTGCGACGGACATTTCCGAACGCGCCCTGGCCTTCACGCGGTTCAACATCCTGCTTAACGCAGAGGCCCTGTCCGTGGACCCGGAACGGCTCTCGGAGCGGGTGAGCCTGCGGTGTGGGTCCTTGCTGGAGCCCGTGGCAGGCGAGGAGTTCGGGCTGGTTGTCTCCAACCCGCCGTTCGTGATCACCCCGCGCACCGCCGGGGAGGACGCGGCGGGACAGTTCACGTACCGCGACGGCGGGCTGCCGGGGGACCAGATCGTGTCGTCGCTGATCCAGGACCTGCCGTCCGTGCTGGAACCGGCCGGAACAGCCCAGCTGTTGGGCAACTGGGAGGTGACTGCGGGGATGGAATGGCAGGAGGGGCCGCAGAAGTGGGCCAGTCCGGACACGGATGCCTGGTTCATCCAGCGCGAGCAGGTCACCCCGGAGCAGTACGCGGAGACGTGGCTGCGCGACGCTTCCGAAGGCCGCGACCGGGAACATTACCGGGACGCCTACGCCGCCTACCTCGCCGATTTCGCCTCCCGCAAGGTGGAAGGGATCGGCTTCGGGATGGTGTGGCTGCGGCGGCCGGCGGAACGGGGCGGGACACGCATCCGGCGGTTCGAGGAGATCACCTACCCCATCGAACAGCCCATCGGCCCCCATCTGGGCGCCCTGGTGGAGCGCGCCGACTGGCTTGCCGCGCACAGCATCGAGGACGCACACCTGCTCGTGGCCGGGGACGTCACCGAGGAAAGGCACCAGCGGCCCGGCGCGGAACATCCAGGGGTGATCCTGCTGCGGCAGGGCGCAGGGCTGCGCCGGACCAACCTGCTCAGCACGGAGCTGGCCGGCTTTGTGTCCGCATGCGACGGCGACCTGACCGCCGGGCAGATCGCCGGAGCCCTGGAAGCGCTGCTCGGCGGGGGAGAGGACTTCAACGCGGCGACGTTCCGGACGGGGCTGCTGGCTGAGGTGGAAAACCTGGTCCGTGACGGGTTCCTCATCCCCGCCGCCTGAGCGCCGGGAGGCCTTTCCACAAGCCCGCGCTTTTCCACAGGAATGCGCACAATCGGCCAAAATATGGTGAACTAGGCAAATATGGGCTCATCTGCCCGAGCAACCCTTTTCTGTAGGAGCACCGTGCCAAGCAAGGCCAAAACCGGCAAGAAACTCGTGATCGTGGAGTCTCCGGCCAAGAGCAAGACCATCGCCAAGTACCTCGGCGAGGGTTTCATTGTGGAGGCCTCCATCGGTCACATCCGTGACCTGCCCCAGCCGTCCGAGCTGCCTGCGGAACTGAAGAAGACCCCGGTGGGCAAGTTCGCCGTCGACATTGAAAACGGCTTCAAGCCCTACTACGTGGTCTCGCCGGACAAGAAGAAAAAGGTCACCGAACTCAAAGCGGCGCTCAAGGACGCCGACGAACTCTACCTCGCAACCGATGGGGACCGCGAGGGCGAGGCCATCGCGTGGCACCTGCTCGAAGTGCTCAAGCCCAAGGTCCCGGTGTACCGGATGACGTTCGGTGAAATCACCAAGGAAGCCATCCAGCGCGCCATGGGCAACCTGCGCGACGTCGATTCAGCCCTGGTGGATGCGCAGGAGACCCGCCGTGTGCTGGACCGTCTTTACGGTTACGAAATTTCGCCGGTCCTGTGGCGCAAGGTCGCCCGTGGCCTCTCCGCCGGCCGCGTGCAGTCCGTGGTCACCCGCATGGTGGTGGACCGCGAACGCGAGCGCATGGCGTTCAAGGCGGCGTCTTACTGGGACCTGACCGGGCAGTTCGGCGCGGGTTCGGCCTCGTTCAAGGCCAAACTTGCCGCGGTGGACGGCGCCAAGGTCGCCACCGGCCGCGATTTCAACGACGACGGCGAACTGACCTCGCGCAACGTGGCGCACCTTGATGAGGAACTCGCTGCGTCGCTGGCGGCAGGGCTGCAGGAGGCCTCCTTCGCGGTCCGCTCCGTTGATACCAAGCCGTACACCCGCCGGCCGGCTGCACCGTTCACCACGTCCACGCTGCAGCAGGAAGCCGGCCGCAAGCTGAGGTTCTCCTCGAAGAGCACCATGCAGATCGCCCAGCGGCTGTATGAAAACGGCTACATCACCTATATGCGTACGGACTCTTCGGCACTGAGCGATGAGGCCCTGACCGCTGCCCGCCGGCAGGCTTCGGAACTGTACGGCCCCGAGTACGTCCCGGGGTCGCCCCGGGTCTATTCCAACAAGGCCGCGAACGCGCAGGAAGCCCACGAGGCCATCCGTCCCGCCGGTGACTCCTTCCGCACTCCGGCCCAGGTGGCGTCGCAGCTGTCGGGCGATGAGTTCCGCCTCTACGAACTGATTTGGAAGCGCACGGTCGCGTCCCAGATGGCGGATGCCAAGGGCTCGACGGCCACCATCCGCCTGGGCGCCGTTGCCGCCGACGGCCGGGACGCCGAGTTCTCCGCGTCCGGCACCGTGATCACCTTCCCCGGCTTCCTGGCCGCCTATGAAGAGGGCAAGGACGAGACCCGCGGCGACGACGACTCGGATGAGGCCCGCCGTTTGCCCAATGTTGCCAAGGGTGACGCCCTGACGGCTTCGGATATTGTCGCCGTCGGGCATGAGACCTCCCCGCCGCCGCGGTACACGGAAGCGTCGCTGACCGCCGAACTGGAAAAGAAGGGCATTGGGCGCCCGTCCACTTACGCGTCCACCATTTCCACCATCCAGGACCGCGGCTACGTCCGGAAGCAGGGTTCCGCGCTGGTGCCCAGCTGGATCGCTTTCTCCGTGGTCCGCCTGCTGGAACAGCACTTCCACGACTACGTGGACTACGCGTTCACGGCTGACATGGAAGGCGACCTGGACAAGATCGCCAACGGCCAGGAGGTGGGCGCCGCCTGGCTGAAGCACTTCTACTTCGGTGAAGACTCTGACCCCGGCCTGCTGAGCATCGTGAACAACCTTGGTGAGATCGACGCGCGGGAGATCAACTCGGTGCCGATCACGGACGGTATCACGCTCCGCGTGGGCAAGTTCGGCCCCTACCTGGAGAGCACGGTGCCCACCGTTGACGCCAAGACCGGCGAGGTGGTGGAGAACGCCCGGGCCAACGTACCCGAGGACCTGGCTCCGGATGAGCTCACTGCCGAGAAAGCCGTCGAGCTGATGGAGACGGCGGCGCCGGACGAACGCGTGCTGGGCGCCGATCCGCACACCGGCCACACGGTGGTGGCCAAGAACGGCCGGTACGGCGCTTACGTCACCGAGGTCATTGCCGAGATGACCGAGGAAGAGATCGCCAACCAGCCGGTGGAGTACTACAAGAACGGCAAGCCCAAGCCGCCGAAGAAACCGGTGAAGGCCAAGCCCCGCACAGGCTCGCTGTTCAAGTCCATGACCGTGGACTCGGTCACCCTGGACGAGGCGCTGCAGCTGATGAGCCTGCCACGCGCGCTGGGTGAGGACGCCGAAGGCAACCTCATCACGGTGCAGAACGGCCGGTTCGGTCCGTACCTGAAGAAGGGGACGGACTCCCGGTCCATCGGCTCCGAAGAGGAGATCTTCACCATCACCCTGGAGCAGGCGCTGGAGATCTATTCCCAGCCGAAGCAGCGCGGTGCGCGCGCAGCTGTGCCTCCGCTGGCCGAGTTCGGCCCGGATCCGGTGTCGGAGAAGAACATCGTGGTGAAGGAAGGCCGGTTCGGGCCGTATATTACCGACGGGATCACCAACATCACTGTGCCGAGGTCCACGTCCCTGGAGGAACTCACCCGCGAACAGGCAGTGGAGCTCCTCGCGGAGAAGCGCGCCAAGGGCCCGGTCAAGCGGACCGCCACCCGCAAGGCTCCGGCCAAGAAGAAGGCAGCCGCGAAGAAGTAGGGCGTTTGCGGTGCCGGGCGGTGCATGATCAGGTAGGTATATGACTGAACAGCCCGGCATTGCCGACACCACTCCGCTGAACGACCTCGAGGAGAAGCTCGCCAAGGGCGGACAGCCCGATGCCAGCCCTGTGGATGTGATCCTCTCGTTCCTGAACAACGAGGTTTACATCGTCAGCCCGGACGGGATCGAGGGCGAGGACTCCCAGGTGGAGCCCCTGGTTCTTGCCAACGCCGACGGCGACCCCGTCCTTGCCGTCTTCTCCCACCCCAGTCGCGTGGACGCCCAGTACCTCGAGGCGGCCCCGAACGTGCTGGGCACCCAGGGCGCCGCCATCATCGCCAACATCGGCGACGAACTGGGCATGGTGATCAACCCGGGCGCGGCCTACGGCTTCGAAATCAATCCCGAAGGCGTTGCCAACATCAAGCGCGACTTCAAGCGGGCCGACGAGCAATAATGGCTCCATGCGGCTAGGCGTCCTCGATATCGGGTCCAATACTGTCCATCTCCTGCTGGTGGACGCCCACCCGGGCGCGCGCCCGGTGCCGTTCGCCTCGCACAAACGGCCGCTGTCCCTGGTCCAGTACCTGGAGCCGGACGGCAGCATCAACGACGCCGGCCAGCACGAACTCACCGAATTCGTGCTGGAGGCGTGGGAATTCGCGGCGAGGCACAAGGCAGAAGACCTGCTGGCGTTCTGTACGTCCGCGATCCGGGAGGCCACCAACGGTCCGGAGGTCCTGGCCCGGGTGAAACATGAAACCACGGTCACCCTCCAGGAACTGACCGGCAGCGAAGAGGCGTCCATGACCTTCTTTGCGGTCCGGCGCTGGCACGGCTGGGGCGCCGGACCTATCCTGAACCTGGATATCGGCGGCGGGTCTTTCGAAATGGCCTTCGGCCAGGACGAGTTGCCGGAGGTGGCCACGTCCGTGCCGCTGGGAGCCAGCCGCCTGACACGGGATTGGCTGGCCGAGGACCCGCCCACGGCCAAGAGCGTCAAGGACCTGCGGCGCTATATCCGCGACACGCTCAAGCCCGCCGTCCGTGAGTTTGACGGGCTGGGCCGGGCCAATGTGGTGGCAGGGACCTCGAAGACCTTCCGCTCGCTGGCACGGATCGCCGGGGCGGCTCCCAGCGCGGCCGGGCCTTACGTCAAGCGCGAGCTACGGGCTACGGACCTGGGGGTGTGGGCACAGCGCATCTCCGCCATGAAATCTGAGGACCGGCTGCACCTTCCCGGCGTTTCGGAGGCCCGGGCCCGCCAACTGCTGGCCGGTGCGCTCGTAGCGGAGGCCGCGCTGGAGCTTTTCGAGTTCAAGAAGCTGAGGATCTGCCCCTGGGCGCTGCGGGAGGGCCTGATCCTGCGCCGCCTGGACCAGCTGGTATTTGCCGGGCCGCTGGAGCCGGCGCCGCACGTGGTTGCCCGCGTCTAGCTGGCGCATCGTGCACCGTGGGTTAAATGCGGGAGCACCGGGGTCCGGAGCCGGGAAAATGGGGGAAAACCCGGCAGGGGACCTCCGGTGCCCCGGCAGACATCCCCATGCCTGCCGCATCACTCGCACCCTCAATGAGGTAGTTACTACGCTAGGACCCCAACTTGTGAGCAGCCTGCGTCCAACATGGGAGCGACCTGTGAATCGCTTTGTCGCCTGTAAGACCTGCACCGTTAACGCCGAACTGCAATGATGGAGCCATGAGCAACCGAATCGCATTCCTTGGCTGTGGGTCCATGAACGAAGCCATCCTGGCGGGGCTGGTGGAAGCCGGCACGGACCCGGCGGACATTGTGGCCACCGTCCGGCGGGCCGAGCGCGCCGCGGAACTGGCCGAGCGCCACCACGGAATCACCGCCATCGCCGGTGAGGAGGAACCCGACAACAACAGGCAGGCCACCAAGGGATCCGCCGTCGTCGTGCTTGGTGTCAAACCCGTGGGAATCGTAGACCTGGCCCGCGAGATCAGTAGCTCCCTCTCCCCGGACACCGTGGTGGTCAGCGTCGCCGCCGCCGTCTCCATTGCGCAGCTTGAGGCGGCGCTGCCCGCCGGCCAGCCTGTGATCCGCTCGATGCCCAACACGCCCGCGAAGCTGGGCCGCGGCGTGGTGTCGGTATCACCGGGAACCAATTGCAGCCCCGAGCAGCTGCAGACGGTGAAGGAGATCCTCAAGGGGGCAGGCACCGTGGTGGAGGTACCCGAAGAGCAGGTGGATGCGCTGTCGGCCATCAGCGGCTCCGGCCCGGCCTACGCGTTCTACCTGGCGGAAGCCATGGCCGCCGCGGGCGTCGAACTGGGGCTTGACGCCGAACTTTCCCTGCTGCTGGCCCGCGAAACCGTGGCCGGCGCAGGCTTCATGCTGGCCGAGCCCGGCGCGGACCCGGCGGCGCTCCGCAAGGCCGTAACCAGCCCCAACGGAACCACCGAACGGGCCATCGCCACGTTCGACGAGCAGGGCATCCCCGCCATCATCGCCGCCGGTGCGCGGGCCGCGGCGGACCGGGCGGCGCAGATCACCCGCCAACTGGGCTGATTTTGGGAACCACGGGTGCGCTGAGGGACTAGGGGCGGGCGGCGAAACGCTCCAGCAGGTCCACGTGGCCGGAGACGATCAGCATGTCGCGCGAGGACACCTTGGTCTCCGGCCGGGCGTAGGTGAAGTCCTCGCCCGGGGACTTCACGCCAACAATCGTCACGCCGTACTTGGAGCGCACCTTGGATTCGTCCAGCGTGAAGCCCACGGTCTCGCGCGGCGGGTACATCTTGACGATCGCAAAGTCGTCGTCGAACTCGATGAAGTCCAGCATTCGGCCGGATACCAGGTGGGCCGCGCGCACGCCGGCGTCCGCCTCCGGGTAAATGACGTGGTTGGCACCGATTCGGGTGAGGATCTTGCCATGCGAGGGGGTGATCGCTTTCACCCACAGGTGCTCGATGCCCAGGTCCACCAGGTTGACGGTGATCAGCACCGAGGATTCGATGGACGTCCCAACGCCCACGACGGCGGAGCTGAACTCCTGCGCCCCGAGCTGGCGGAGGGCGTCGATATTCGTGGCATCGGCTTCCACCACGTGCGTCAGCAAGGGCGCCCATTTCTGGACCAGGGACCGGTCGCGTTCGATGGCCAGGACCTCTCGGCCCTGCTTGACCAGCTGTTCCGCGGTGGAGGAACCGAACCGGCCCAGCCCGATGACCAGTACCGGGGCGTTATGGGCAGGGCGCCGGGGAGCGTCTGAGGAACTAGCCAATGATGGGCCTCTCTTCGGGGTAGTGGTACAGCTGGCTGCGCTGGCGCAGGGCCAGCGCGGCGGCGAGGGTGACGGTACCGACGCGGCCGGCGAACATCAGGGCCGTCAGGACATACTTGCCCGCAGGCGCCACCTCGGCGCTCAGGTTGGTGCTGAGGCCGCAGGTGGCGAAGGCGGAAATTGTTTCAAAGAGTACCCGGTCCAGTGATTCCCCGCTGATGTGGAGCAGGAGGAAAGCTCCCAGGGAAACGAGTGTTGCGCCGGCCACGATCACCGAGATGGCAACGCGCATGGCGCCCTCCGGGATGGTCCTGCCGTAGATCTTGACGTCGGTGTCGCCCCGGGCCTCCGCCATGATGGCCAGGAACATGATGGCGATGGTGGTTACCTTGATGCCGCCGGCCGTCGACGCCGAGCCGCCGCCGGCGAACATGAGCGCGTCCGTCAGCAGCATGGTGGTGGATTCCATCTGGTTCTGGTCCACCAGGTTGAAGCCGCCGGACCGCATCTGGATGGACGCGAACAAGGAGTGCATGACTTTGTCGCCGGTTCCCATCCCGCCGATGGTGGAGCCGTTTTCCCACTCCATTGCCGCCCAGGACAGCGCGCCGGCCAGGAAGAGGATCAGCGAAACCTGGATGGTCAGCTTGGTGTGCAGGTTCCAGCGTTTCCAGTTCAGCCCGTTCTGCTGCAGGACCATGACCACGGGAAAGCCCAGGCTGCCCACGAACACGCCCACCATGATGGGGACCAGGATCCACAGGTCATTCTCGAACGGGATGATGCCATCCGCGTGGGCAGTAAAACCGGCGTTATTGAACGAGGAGATGGCATAAAAGACCCCGTGCCAGAGCGCCTGGCCGGGGCTCTCGCCGATCATGAGAAATCGGGGCACCAAGATCACGGCCAGAGTCGCTTCGATGACAACCGAGGTGGTGATGACGATCCGCAGCAGCGTGCCCACCTCGCCCAGGCGGCCGGCGTTGTTCATGGACTGGGCCGCGATCAGCTTGCCGCGCACACCCAGCCTCTTGCTGACCATCAGCGCCAGCAGGGAGGCAAGGGTCAGGGTGCCCAGGCCGCCCACGAAAATCGCGATCAGGATGATCAGCTGCCCGAAGAAGGACCAGTGCGTGGCGGTGGTGACCACGGTCAACCCGGTCACGCACACCGCCGAAACTGCGGTGAACATTGCATCGTGCAGAGGGGTGGACTGGCCGTTGGCTGCGGCGGCGGGCAGGGACAGCAGGCCCGTGAACAGCAGAACCACCAAGCCGAACGCGGTCAAGGCCAAGCGTGCCGGTGAAGTGTTGGCCACCGTATCGATGAAGTCGCGGAGCCGCGTCAGGACCCAGAGCCCCGTGTGCTCGCCGGAGCCCTGCTGCCAGTCTGCCTGGGTGGCGGGCCTCGACTCGCGCTGCGTCATGTGGCTTTCCTCGGTTGAAACGGCTTCCTTCAGTAGTAAACCACTAATGCCGCGTAATGGCCGGGCAGTGCGATGGCCGTGCTCGGGTAGCCTGTGATTGATGACATACCTCCCCGGCCTCGCCCAGCCCGCGCCGCCGACCCTGGTGGTGTGGAGCCCGGACATGACGGCCTACAACTTCGGGCCAGGCCATCCGATGGCACCGGAACGCATGGACCTCACCGCCCGGCTGGCCCGCAGCCTGGGCCTCTTCGACCTGGCGCACGTCACGGTGGAGGCTCCGGACGTCGCTTCGGACCCCGAACTGGAAACGGTCCACTCGGCCGACTTCGTGGCCGCGGTCCGCCGTGTCAGCGCCGACCCGGAAGAACCTGACCTGGAACGGGGCCTGGGCACCGAGGACGACCCCGCCTTCGCCGGCATGCACGAGGCCGCTGCCCGGCTTGCCGGCGGTTCGCTTCTGGCGGCCACCAGCATCCTGGCCGGGTCGGCAGTCCACGCAGTCAATTTCGGCGGCGGCATGCACCACGCCTCCCGTGAACGCGCCAGCGGTTTCTGCATCTACAACGACGCTGCCCTGGCCATCCAGCGGCTGCTCGATGGCGGTATCCAGCGCGTGGCGTATATCGACGTCGATGCGCACCACGGCGACGGGACGGAAAGCATCTTCTGGGACGACCCCCGGGTCCTCACCATTTCGCTGCACGAGAGCGGCCTGACCCTCTTTCCCGGCACCGGATTCGCCAATGAGATCGGCGGTGGGCAGGCGGAGGGGACAGCGGTCAACGTCGCCCTTCCCGCGGGAACGGGCGACGCCGGCTGGCTGCGCGCGTTTTACGCGGTGGTGCCGCAGCTGGTCGCCGCCTTTGCTCCCGAGGTGATCGTCAGCCAGCACGGCTGCGACTCGCACCGTGATGATCCGCTCACACACCTTAACCTGAGCGTGGACGGCCAGCGGGAGGCCGCCACCGCCGTGAAGAACCTCGCGGAACGCCATTGCGGCGGCAGGTGGATCGCGACCGGCGGGGGCGGATACAGCGTGCTGGACGTGGTGCCCAGGTCCTGGAGCCATCTGGTGGCGATCGCTGCGGCGCGGCCGGTGCCGGTGCGCACCCCAGTCCCGCAGGACTGGCGGCAGTACGTCGGGGAGAAGTTCGGGACCGCCGCGCCTGCCCTGATGGGCGACGACGTGGAGCTATGGTGGCGGTCCTGGGAGGTGGGTTTCGACCCGAACGATGCCGTGGACCGCACCGTGATGGCCACCCGCAAGGCTGTCTTCCCGCTGCGCGGACTGGATCCCTGGTTCGACTGACCGGGGCCGCTTGTTTCACCGCCTGCACCCCGCGAAATAGTTGATGCCTTTCGGCGTATATGTCGCTAGGGTGGAGGCATGGTGACAGACGACGTATTTGCCGTCATTGCGGAATCGACCCGGCGGGACATCCTGGTGGCCCTGCGCGCGGGGGACAAGGCTGTTGGCGAGCTGGTGGAGGAGCTTGCGGCAAGCCAGCCCACGATTTCGAAGCACCTGAAAGTGCTCCGCGAGGCGCAGCTGGTGAGCATGCGCGCGCAGGGCCAGAAGCGCTACTACGCGCTGAACCGGGAACCGCTGGAGGGCATTTCGCACTGGCTGGAGACGTTCGACGTCGGCAGCGCAGCCGCCGCCCGCACCGCGCCGGCCGCACGGGAAACCCACGCGAAGCCCGGTGCAGGCCGCCCGTCGTCGGGAACCGCCGCCCGTTCCACTGCTGAATCGTCGGCCGGTGCGCCGGACGAGGTTGCTGCCGAGGCCGTTTCTGCTGGCGTCCTGGCGAGGGACGGTGCGGAACTGAGTCCCGCCGTCGTGATTCCCGGCGGAACTGCTGCCGCGCTGAGTGACGACACCGTGCCCCAGCAGATTGGCCGCAGCGTAGGCCGCGCCGCCACGAAGGCCGCGGACCTGCTGGCGAACCTCCCCAAGTTCGGCCGGAAGAAGTAGCCCGCGAGCCTATTTACCTAGCAGGCGCACGTGATCCGGGGTGAGCTCGGAGATCCGGCTGGTGCCCAGCAGCGCCATGGTGCGGGCCATGTCCTTTTCGAGGATCTGCAGGGTGCGGTCCACGCCGGCCCTGCCACCGGCCATCAGCCCGTACAGATACGCCCGGCCGATCAGCGTGAAGTCCGCGCCGAGCGCCAGTGCGGCCACGATGTCAGCACCGCTCATGATGCCGGTGTCGAGCATGATCGCCGCGTCCGCGTTGTCCCTGGTAAAGGCTTCCTTGACCTCCGGAAGCAGGTGGAACGGAATCGGCGCGCGGTCCAGCTGGCGGCCGCCATGGTTCGACAGGATTACGCCGTCCGCGCCATGGTCAACAACCCGGCGGGCATCCTCGACGGTCTGGATGCCCTTGACCACGAGCTTGCCCTTCCACGTTTCACGGAGCCAGTCGAGGTCCTCGAAGGTGAGCGTGGGGTCGAACATCGAGTTGATCAGGTCCGCCACCGTGCCCGTGTAGCGGGACAGGGAAGCGAAGGTCAGCGGCTCGTGGGTCAGGAAGTTGAACCACCAGGCCGGGCGGTAGGACGCGTCCAGGACGGTCTTGAGGGTCAGTGCCGGCGGGATGGTCATGCCGTTGCGGACGTCGCGGAGCCGGGCGCCGGCCACCGCGGTATCTACCGTGACCATGAGCGTGTCGTTGCCGGCCTTGGCGGCCCGTTCGATCAGTTCCAGGGAACGGTCACGGTCTGTCCAGAGGTACAGCTGGAACCAGTTACGGCCGTTCGGCGCGGCCGCGGCGACATCCTCGATCGAGGCAGTGCCCATCGTGGAGAGGGTGTAGGGGATGCCGGCGGCCTCCGCAGCCTGCGACCCCGCGTACTCGCCCTCAGACTGCATCATCCGGGTGAATCCGGTGGGCGCGATGCCTACGGGAAGGCGCGACGGCTTGCCGAGGATTTCCGTGCTGAGGTCGATGGTCGACACGTTCCGGAGGATCCCGGGACGGAATTCGATGTCCAGGAAGGCTTCGCGGGCGCGGCGGAGCGTGATTTCGCCTTCCGCGGCGCCGTCCGTGTAGTCGAACGGTGCCTGCGGCGTGCGGCGCTTGGCGATGTCCCGGAGTTCCCAGATGGTGCTGGCGCGCTTGAGCCTGGCGTCCTTGCTGAACTCCGGCTTCTTGAACTGCATCAGCGGCGCGAGGTCCGAGTACTTGGGGATCCGGCGCTTGAGGGCGGCGGGAACCCTGGCGGCGGGAACTTTGGAGCCGGAAGCAGCGGACGACGCCGGCGCGCCAGCAGGTGCCGGCGCTGCGGGAATGTCCGTGGTTTCCGGAGCGGGGGTCGCCTCGGGGCTGCTGGGCTGGAGCGTGTGCGTCATGGCGTCCTTCGTTGGGCGTGCTGGCGTGGTCTGCCTCACACTGTACGTGATGTGGTCGGACCACATCAACCCCCGAATGTTACGGCGTGATTTTTGCCGATGGCGTGGGCCGCGGTTATCGTCTTTCCATGACTAACCGTTGGTATGCGTATTTTTCGTTGGCTCTGGAGGGGCCCGCGTCTAACTGACACGCATCCAACTACCTTCAGAGCCAACAGGGCAGAGATCACTCTCTGCCCTTCGCCGTTTCTCCGGCGGGTTCTGAATTCCGGGCCCGCTTCCCATCTGGAACAGGACCCCATCACATGAACACCGCAACAGCCCAGAACTCCACGTCAAACCTGCGAGTCAGCGAATTCACCGCCCTCCCCACGCCCCAGGACCTCATCGCGGAGCTGCCCCTGGACGAAAAGGCGGCAGGCGTCGTCGAACGCGGACGTGACGAAGTCCGCGCCATCATGGACGGCGTGGACGACCGCCTCCTGGTCATCGTCGGCCCCTGCTCCATCCACGATCCCCAGGCCGGGTTGGAATACGCCCGCCGGCTGGTGAGCCAGGCCGAGAAGCACAAGGAAGACCTCCTGGTGGTCATGCGCACGTACTTCGAAAAGCCGCGCACCACCGTGGGCTGGAAGGGCCTGATCAACGATCCCCGCCTGGACGGCAGCCACGACATGGTCACTGGCCTGCGCACCGCCCGGCACTTCCTGCAGCAGGTCACCGCCCTGGGCCTGCCCACCGCCACCGAATTCCTGGAGCCGATCAGCCCGCAGTACATGGCAGATTTGATCGCGTGGGGCGCCATCGGGGCCCGGACCACCGAAAGCCAGATCCACCGCCAGCTTGCCTCCGGGCTGTCCATGCCGATCGGCTTCAAGAACGGCACCGACGGCGACCTCCAGGTGGCGATCGACGCCTGCGGTGCCGCCGCGGCAGCCCAGTCGTTCCTGGGGATCGACGGCGACGGCCGGGCCGCCCTGGTGGCCACCGCCGGAAATCCGGACACCCACGTGATCCTCCGCGGCGGCCGCAAAGGACCGAACTACTCGGCAGCCGACGTCGAACGTGCTTCCGAAAAGCTCGCCGCCAAGCACCTGAACCCCCGCCTGATCGTGGACGCAAGCCACGCCAACAGCGGCAAGAGCCACCACCGCCAGGCCGAGGTGGCCCTGGAGATCGGGGCGCAGCTGGAGGACGGCGGAACGGCGGCCCAGGCGGTGGCCGGCGTCATGCTGGAGAGCTTCCTGGTAGGCGGCGCGCAGAACCTGGACGTGGCGGAGAACGCGGCGGGGCAGGCTGACCTTGTGTACGGCCAGAGCGTGACGGACGCCTGCATGGAATGGGACGTTACGGTTTCCGTCCTGGACCAGCTGGCGGCGTCGGCCCGGAAGCGCCGGACCGCATAGAGAAAGTGCCCGCCGGTACTTTCACTTCTGCCACAGGAACAACTAGAGTGTCCAAATAGGTGGTTGGTGGATGGCTCAGCATCAGAACACCGCATTGGCATTACATGGGGTCACTGTGTCCATCCGTCAGCAAAGGAATTCAAGGAAATGTCGGCAGAGCAGAACTTCTCCAACGCGAAGTTCCTGACCGTGGCTGAGGTAGCCCAGGTCATGCGGGTCTCCAAGATGACGGTCTACCGTCTGGTCCACGCCGGTGAACTGCCGGCCGTCCGCTTCGGCCGCTCTTACCGGGTACCGGAAACCGCCGTCGAACAGTACCTGCAGGGTGCCGTGGTGGAAGGGCACACGGAGACCGCCTGAGCAGGACTGTCAGGAGCCGCTCCGGATAAGCGGTACCCTGTTAAGGAACGTTTTACGTCATTGTAAGAATCTGTCAGTTGTCAGTTCGTTGCTCAGTCCGCGAACCATTTCCATCAGACAGGTACTGCATCTAGTTTGGTAAGGAACTTTCGTGGGTTCAGTTATTAAGAAGCGTCGCAAGCGTATGGCCAAGAAGAAGCACCGCAAGCTGCTTCGCAAGACCCGTCACCAGCGCCGCAACAAGAAGTAAATACTTCGCACAGCGTGGAACTGCCCGTCGCCTTCATGGCGGCGGGCTTTTCTTTTGCCGCAGTCCTGGGCTTGTTCGCGGAACCGGGCCTTGAAGGGCCGGATCCGCGAAGAAGCTTAGGACGGAAGAGGGACCAACCCTAGATGCGGGGGCCGCGCATGCGGGCGAAGCCTTTCCAGAGTCCGTACACCGCGCCGCAGACGGTGGCGGCCTTGAGCCCGAGCGTTGCGGCACGCCGTCCGGCCCGGAAATCGTAGACGGGCCAGTTGTTGTCGCGGGCATGCCTGCGCAGCCGGGAGTCCGGGTTGATTGCCACCGGGTGGCCCACCAGAGTCAGTAGTGGAATGTCGTTATAGGAATCGCTGTAGGCCCAGCAGCGCTTCAGGTCCAGGCCTTGGGCGTGCGCAAGTTCCTGGACAGCCACGGCCTTGGCGGAGCCGTGAAGGATGTCGCCTACCAGCCGGCCGGTGTACAAGCCTTCCGAAATCTCCCCCTCCGTGCCCAGCGCTCCGGTCAGGTCCAGCCGCGTGGCGATCACCGTCGCCACCTCGATGGGGGTGGCGGTCACCAGCCATACCCGGCGTCCGACGCGCAGATGCTGTTCGGCGAGGGCCTTGGCGCCCGGCCAGATCCGCGAGGCGATCATCTCGTCGTAGACCTCCTCGCCCAGGATCCTGACGTCATCGACGCTGATGCCCACCGCCAGGCTGAGAGCCGAATCGCGGACGGCATGCACGTCATCCATGTTTTCCCCGCGGGCCATGAACATGAACTGCTTCCACGCCATCCCGGCCGCCTGCCGCAGCGTGAAGGCCCCGCGCTGGTGCATCTTGCGGGCCACGTGGAACAGGCTGGCCCCGCGCATCAGGGTGTTGTCCACATCGAAGAACGCCGCCTCGCCGGGCTGCGGCGCCGCAACCGGCTTGGTGACTACGGCGACGTATTTCTCCTCGGGCATGGTGTCGAGTCTAGTTGTTATGTCCGCCGACGTTAGGGAGGCCCGGAAGCTGGCGGCCCGCCGCTTCCCGGACCTACACTGGGTGGAGGCAAAGGAGCGGCGGCGATGGATGCTGAAGGTCGTCATTCAGGGAGTCAATCCCGCGCGCGGCGGTCCGGGAAGCGGTCCCTGACGGCCGTGCTCGTGTTCCTCGCGCTCCTCCTGGCTTCCGTCCCCGGCACGCCTTCGGCGCAGGCTGCATCGCTCAGTGGCCACGATATTTCGTGGCCACAATGCCCGACGGCGGTGGGCGGCTATGGCCTGCCCCTACCGCCCGCGTCGTCCCAGTTCGTTATTATCGGCCTCACGAAGGGGCTCCCCTTCACCGAGAACCCGTGCCTGGCGAGCCAGGTGGACTGGGCCAGGACCAACGGCAAGCCGGCGCACGCGTACACCATGGCGGCTTTCCCCACGCCTGCCCAGCTCGCCACCTACGGGACGCGGGGGCCCTGGTCCGCCGCCACCCGCGCTGGCCAGCTCTCCAACGTGGGTTACGCCGAAGCACGGTTCGCGATCGACAGCCTGGCCCGGGTGGGCTTTACGCCGCCTGTGGTGTGGATCGACGTGGAACCCCGGCCGGCACAGCCTTGGCCCACGGCCACCGCAGCCCAGCAGCGCGAAAACCGTTACATCATCGAAGGCATCATGCGCGCCCTGCGGGATGCGAAATTCTCGTACGGCCTCTACTCCTACGAGTCCGGGTGGGCAGGCATCACAGGCTCGTGGCGCCTGCCGGGCGTTCCGGTGTGGGCAACGGCCGGCAGGCTGGACTATCCAGGCGAGGCCCTGGACCGCTGCCGCCAGCCGAGTTTCTCCGGAGGGCGCGTCTATATTTCGCAGTGGTACGACGACACCCGGGACTATGACCTGACCTGTGATCCGTACGCGTTCACGCCGTTGCCCGTTCCGGCATCGAGCCTCTCGGGATCGACCGGGGACTTCAACGGCGACTGGAACACGGACATCCTTGCCCGCCTGCCCGCCACGGGCGAGCTGCGCATGTACCCCGGGAACGGCCGGGGAGGCCGGCTACCCGGCGTGGTGATCGGCAAGGGCTGGAACATCTTTAATTCCCTCGAGACACCGGGCGACTTCGACGGAGACGGCGCGCTGGACGTCATGGCCCGGGAGACTTCCACCGGCTACCTGTGGCTCTACCGTGGCAACGGTACCGGCGGCTTCCTGCCCCGAGTCCGCATCGGCAACGGCTGGAACATCTTCAGCGCCATCGTGGGCCCAGGCGATTTCAACGGCGACCAACGGGTGGATGTCCTCGCCAGGGAAACAAACGGGAACCTGTGGCTGTACCGCGGAAACGGTACCGGTGGCTTCCTTCCCCGGGTGCTCGTCGGCAGCGGGTGGAACATCTTCAGCGCCATCGTCGGCCCGGGGGACATGAACGGCGACGGCGCCGCCGATGTCCTGGCGCGGGAAAGTGCCACGGGTTACCTGTGGCTGTACCGGGGCAACGGCGCAGGAGGCTGGCTGCCCCGCGCCCGGGTGGGCAGCGGATGGAACGGAATGACCGCCGTCGTAAGCCCCGGCGACTTCGACGGCGACCGCCGCCCCGACCTGCTGGCCCGCGACGGCGCCGGTTACCTGTGGCTCTACCCCGGCAGCGGCGCCGGCGGCTTCCTGGCACGGATCCAGGTGGGGCCGGGCTGGAACGGGCTCTCGCCGCTCTTTTGACGGCATTCCGTCGGGCGGGGCCTGGGACGCGCCCGTCCGTCACCGCGTCCCCGCGAACGGGGCTACCGTTAATGCATGGTTACCCCGCGCGTCGTACTGATCACCAAATCCGAGTGTCACCTTTGCGAAGAGGCACGCGACGCCGTCGGACGCGTTACTGCCTCGCTAGGCCTGGACTGGACGGAAGAATCCGTGGACCAGCGCCCGGAACTGCGGGACCGCTACGCCGAGGAGATTCCGGTCGTGCTGGTGGACGGTGTCCAGCGCGACTTCTGGAAGATCGACGAAAACCGCCTGCAGCGCGTGCTGGAGCGCGCCATGGCGCAGTAAGGGAGCCGGTTCACGTGATGGCGGCTGCTTTGTTGGCACCGGCGGAGGGGCCCTAGAGTGGAGTCACGACGCAGCACAAAGGAGGGGATGGCCGCGATGGACCACACTCCGCATCCGGTTGCGGACCTTCCGGGCGCGCCGGGGAAGGAAATTCCCCCAGCCGCCGTGGCGCGGCTGACCATCTACCTGCGCGCGCTGAACTCTTTAATGGCCGACGGCGTGGAGCGGGTTTCGTCTGAATCCCTCGCCGAAGTCTCCGGCGTGAGTTCGTCCACGCTGCGTAAGGACCTATCGCACGTTGGGTCCTACGGGACGAGGGGCGTCGGCTACGAGGTTCAGTACCTCAGCCGCAACATCGCCGCGGCCCTCGGCCTGACCCATGACTGGAAAGTGGCGATTGTGGGTGCCGGCAACCTGGGCAAGGCCCTGGCCCGGTATGGCGGGTTCGAATCCCGCGGTTTCGACGTAGTGGCCATCTTTGACGCCGACCAGATGGTGGTGGGCAATGAGGTGGGCTGGCTGCGGGTCAGCGACGTGGCGGATCTGGAGCCAGTCCTGCAAAGGACCGGAGCCAACATGGTGGTGCTTGCGCTGCCCGCGGCCGTCGCCCAGGACGTCTGCGACCGGGTGGTCGAGGCCGGAGTCCACAGCATCCTTAGCTTTGCCCCGGTCATCCTGCAGGTGCCCGACGGCGTCAACCTCCGCAAGGTGGACATGGCCACCGAACTTCAGATCCTGGCGTACCACGCGCAACGGGCGCAGGCTCCGGAACAGACCGCCTAGTTCCGGCTGTGTCCGGGGCTGCGCCCGTTGCTGTGCGCGGGTGACGCCGCGTGCAGATGCTGTGTGGTTACCGGCCGTACGGGTTGCCCATGCCGCCGCCGTATGGGTTGGCGAAAGGCTGCCGGCGGAAGTAGGGGGCGGTGGCAGGCAGGTAGAGCAGGATGATGGCCGCGATGCCCAGCAGCGTGCCGAGGGTTCCGATGGTGAGTCCCGCAAAGAGCCCGGGGACGGAGAACGCCGCGAGAACTGTTCCCAGGATGCGGGCCCAGTTCTTGCCCTTCCGGACAAAGACAGCGACCAGCAAGTACAGCGCCGCCCCAATGATGCCCAACACCACCATGGTGCCGGCGATGATGCCCTTGATGTCGTTGTAGCTGACCTGGTTGCCACTGCCCTCGAGCTGCCGTTCAAATTCCTGGCGGAACACGGGGTTGTCCAGGTCCCCCAGGCCCATGAGCAGCGAAATGACAAAGATGGCGCCCGATGCAATCAGCAGCCAGAAGGACACGTTGACCAGCTGCGGCACCTCACCCTTGCCGCCGCCAGGCTGCTCGGACGGGTACTGGGTGTAGGGGGACTGGCCGTACGGCTGCTGGCCGTAGGGGGACTGGCCATAGGGCGGCTGGCCGTACTGTGGCGGGTTCTGGCCGTACGGTACCGGGTCGCCCGGCTGCTGACCGTAGCCAGGAGCCGGGGGCGGGTTCTGGCCGTATTGCGGCGCATTCTGTCCATACTGGGGCGGGTTCTGGCCGTATTGCGGCGCATTCTCACCGTAGCGGGGCGGCTGATTCGCTGAACCGCCCGGGTTCCCCGCACTGTTTCCCTGCTGGGGATCGTTCGGTCCGGGCGGCGGGGGGACAGGGGGAGTGCTCATGGGCGGTCCTTTTCCAGAAGTGCTTCCAACGGTACTGCCGGGATCGGTCCTGCCCTTCCCCCGGCATGGCTTAGCTCAACCGTACCCCCGCGCGGGCGCGTTGTGGGGACAACGGGGCTTAAAACAGCACCCCGGCGCCGGGCTGCCGGAGCCGGGTGCCGGGGTGCGGGTGTTGGTGGAAGCTAATGCCTATGCTGCTGGGGCAATGAAGGCCAGTTCCAGGTTGATGGCAACCTTGTCGCTGACCAGCACCCCGCCGGTCTCCAGGACAGCGTTCCAGGTCAGGCCGAAGTCCTTGCGGCTGATGGTGGTCTCAGCGGAGACGCCGGCGCGGGTGTTGCCGAACGGGTCCACTGCAACGCCGTTGAATTCGGTTTCCAGGACCACCGGACGGGTAACGCCCTTGATGGTCAGGTCTCCGGCGAGCTCGTAGCTGTTGCCCTTTGCCACGAGGCCATTGGACACGAAGGTCATCTCGGGGAACTTCTCCACGTCGAAGAAATCTTCGCCCTTGACGTGGCCGTCGCGGTTGACGTCTCCGGAGTCGAAGCTGGCGGTCTGGATGGTGGCGTTGACCTTGGAATCGGCAACGTTCTCGGCGACCTCAAGGGTGGCCGCTGCCTCGGTGAACTGGCCGCGGACCTTGCTGATGCCTGCGTGACGGACAGTGAAACCGATCTCGCTGTGGGAGTTGTCCAGTGTCCAGGTGCCGGTGGTGACGTCTGCGGGAAGTGCCATGTTGATGCTCCTTATATGGAAGTGCTGTGCGGTTGTGCGGTGCGTTCAGGTCGTTGACGCTTCATCTGTTGAAGTCTCAACTAAATGCTGCAACTAGTATAAACATGCGTTTGCATGTTTTGTTCCCTCCGGCGGGAACTTTTTTCGAAAATCTCCGGTTCTACCGGATGTAGAAGATTTCGGATCGCACGCCATCTTTGAGAAACTGGTAAACATGCCCCAATCCACTGTCCATTTGCTCCGCCATGGCGAGGTCCATAATCCTGACGGCGTGCTGTATGGCAGGCTGCCCGAATTCCACCTCTCGGAGCTGGGCCGCCGGATGGCTGAGATGCTCGCGGAGCACTTCGTCCGGCGCGCGGCCGCAGGGGCCCGGATCACCTACCTGGCCGCGTCCCCGCTGGACCGGGCGCAGGAGACCGCCCGCCCCACGGCGGAGGCGCTGGGCCTGGAGATCCACACGGACGGACGGATCATCGAGGCGGAAAATTACTTCGAGGGCCTGAAGGTCACCAAGGCCGAGCTGCGCAAGCCCAAGCACTGGCCCCACCTCGTCAACCCCCTCCGCCCGTCCTGGGGTGAACCGTACAAGGAGCAGGCGGCCCGGGTCATGGCCGCGGTCCAGGAAGCACGGCTTCGTGCCATCGACCTGGCCGGCAGCGATTACGGCGCGGCGGGTCCCGAAGCCATCATGGTCAGCCACCAGCTCCCCATCTGGGCTACCCGGCTCAGCGCTGAGGGCAAGCCCCTCTGGCATGATCCGCGCAAGCGCGAGTGCACGCTGACCTCCATCACCTCGTTGGTGTTCGACGACGGCGGCTCGCTTCTGCGCGTCGAGTACACCGAGCCGGCAGCCTCCCTTCTTCCCGGTGCGGCCAGCACGCCGGGAGCCTGATCGTGATGACTGAGGGTAAGTAGTGAGCGAGACGAACAACGGCAATCACGGCACCGGGCGCGCGCCTTCGGCGCCGGCCGCCTCCCGGCGCAGCATCCTGGCTGCCGGCGGCCTCACGCTCGCGGCCCTGAGCCTGGGCCTGTCCGCCTGTGCGCAGGAAGACGCGCTGGCCAAGCAGGCCCGTGCCGGGGACAACAAGAACTACGTGGCCGGAGATGGCTCCGTCACCGAATTCGCTGCGACGGACCGCAAGGCCCCGGTACAGGTGACCGGAACGCTCTTCAACGGCACGGCAGTCACCCCCGCGGATTTCCAGGGCAAAGTCACCGTGCTGAACTTCTGGTTCGCAGCCTGCGCCCCCTGCCGGGTGGAAGCCCCCATCCTTGAAGACCTGCACCAGGAGTTCAAGGATCAGGGCGTCCAGTTCTTTGGCGTGAACCTGCGCGATGAGAAGGCCACCGCCGAAGCGTTCGACAAGACGTTCGGCCTGACCTACCCCAGCTTCGACGACAAGGACGGCGGCGTGCTGCTGGCCGTCTCCGGCATCGTCCCGCCCGGAGCTGTTCCCACCACCCTGGTCCTGGACAAGCAGGGCCGCGTGTCCGCCCGCGTGCTTGGCGAGATCGAGCGCGGCACCCTGAAGGCCCTCATCGCCGCGGCCGTGGCAGAGTAGCCAGCCGTGAACAGTCCATTCGCCGAAGCAATCCTCAACGGTTCGCTGCTGCTGGCCATCCCGGTGGCGCTGTTGGCCGGGCTGGTCTCTTTCCTGTCCCCCTGCGTGCTGCCGCTGGTTCCCGGATACCTGGGCTACGTCACGGGCCTGAGCGGCGTTGACCTCCAGAAGCAGAAGCGCGGCCGGATGCTGGCCGGGATCGGCCTGTTCGTCCTGGGGTTCTCCGTCATTTTCGTGCTGTTGGGCGGCGCGTTCGGGCAACTGGGGACGCTGATCACGGGCAGCCAGAACGCCTGGATCACGCAGGTCCTTGGCATCCTGGTCATAGTGATGGGCGTGGTGTTCATGGGCGGCTTCGGCTGGCTCCAGCGGGACGCCAAAATCCATGCCAAACCGCCGGCGGGGCTGTGGGGCGCGCCGCTGCTGGGCCTGACGTTTGGCTTGGGCTGGGCGCCGTGCATCGGCCCCACCTATTCCGCCGTTCAGCTCCTGAGTCTCTCGGGCGGGTCCTCCGCGGCCAAGGGTGCGTTCCTCGCCTTCGTGTACAGCCTGGGCCTGGGCATTCCGTTCCTCCTGATCGCCCTGGGTCTCCGCCGCGGCATGGGCGTGATGGCATTCTTCCGTGAACACCGCGTGGCCATCCAGCGCACCGGCGGCGGCATCCTGGTGCTGCTGGGCCTGCTGATGGCCAGCGGCGTGTGGGGCGCCTGGGTCACCGAGCTGCAGTACTGGTTCCAAACCGACGTGAAGTTGCCGATCTGATGAGCGAGCGTGTGAACGAAGAAGCGAAATCCGCCGTGACAGAGGCGAAACCCGAGTCCAAGGCCAGCGGCAACGCCGGCGCGAAGGCCGAGGCCGCCCTGCCGGTACTGGGTCCCCGGGAGATGCTCCGCTGGGCCTGGACCCAGCTGACCAGCATGCGCACGGCGCTGTTCCTGCTGCTCCTGCTGGCCGTGGCCGCCGTGCCGGGTTCCCTGTTCCCGCAACGGCCCGCCAACCCCTCCGTGGTGACCCAATACATCAAGGACAACCCGGACTACGGCAAGATCCTGGATTCGCTGCAGCTGTACGACGTCTACTCGTCCGTCTGGTTCTCCGCCATCTACCTGCTGCTCTTCACCTCGCTGATCGGCTGTGTGGTGCCCCGCGCCATAGCCCATTACAAGGCGATGCGCTCCCAGCCGCCGCGCACCCCCAAGCGCCTCTCCCGCCTGCCCGAGTACGGCACGCTGGCCATTCCCGCACGTGCCGGGATCCCGGCGTCGGACGCCATCAACGGTGCCGCCGCACTGCTGAGGAAGCGCGGCTACCGCGTTGAGGTGAGGGACGACGGCGGCGCGGAGCCATCTTTAGGGGCCGAGCGCGGCTTCCTGAAGGAAGTGGGCAACCTGGTGTTCCACACGTCGCTGATCGGCGTGCTGGTGTCCGTGGCCGCTGGCGGCCTGTTCGGCTACAGCGGCCAGCGCATCCTGGTGGAGGGTGACACGTTCGTCAACACCCTGGTGGGTTACGACCAGTTCACGCCGGGCACCAACTTCCAGTCCAGCCAGCTGGAGCCGTACTCGGTCCAGCTGGACAAGTTCGACATCACGTTCGACCGTGAATCGCAGGGGAAGTTCGGCCAGCCCATCGACTTCTCCGCCGCGGTGACCACCAGGGAAAGCCCGGAAGCCCCTGCCAGGCAGGAAATCCTGAAGGTCAACGATCCGGTCACCCTGGGCGGCACCAGCATCTACCTGACCGGCAACGGCTACGCGCCCGTGGTGACCATCCGCGATGGTGAGGGCAACGTGGCCATGCAGGGGCCCGTGGTGGCCAAGCTGCAGGGCGACAACTACTACTCCTCCGTGGTCATCAAGGTCCCGGACGCGAAGCCCGACCAACTGGGTTTCGTGGGCTTCTTCCTGCCGACGGCGTTCGTCACCGATGAAGGCGTGTCCTTCAGCGGCGACCCGGACCTGTTCAACCCGCAGCTGACCCTGAACTCGTTCTACGGCGACCTCGGCCTGGACGCCGGCGCCCCGCAGAACGTCTTCGAGCTGGACGTGGCGGACCTGACACCGCTCAACGCCCGCAACCTGGACGCCGGCGGCATCACCCTGGCTCCGGGCACCAGCTACACCCTGCCGGACGGCAAGGGCAGCATCAGCTTCGACGGCGTGAAGCGGTACATCGGCGTGGACATCCACCACAACCCCGGCCAGCTGTATGCGCTGATCTTCGCGCTGCTGGCCGTGGCCGGCCTGGTCGCCTCGCTGTACATCAACCGTCGCCGCGCCTGGGTACGCACCGGAACCTCCGACGACGGCAGCACCACGGTGGAGTACGGCCTCCTCGCCCGCGGCGAAGACCACCGCCTGGCCGGCGAGGCCGCCGCCATCCGCCGGCTCCTGACCACCGAATGGCAGCTGGACAACGACTCCGACGCTCCGCAATCCCAGCAAACCCCCAGCAGCCCCAGCGCTAATGACGCAGGCAGCCCCACCCCAGCAAGCCCCGCCGGGCCCGAAAAGGACCACTAATGCCGTACGGAATCAACGAAACCATGGGCCAGTACAGCGAGCTCTTCATGCTGCTCGCGGCAGGCACCTACACCGTTGCCTTCATCGCCTTCGCCTGGGACCTGGCCAAGAGCAGCAAGGCCCTGCGCGCCATCGACCTCAAGGCGGCACAGGCGGGGGGACAGGTGGCTGTTCCGGCCGTCGTGGGCGCCGGCGCGTCCGGTGAGCCGGCAGCCGCCGGTGACCCGGACTCAGGCGCGTCCCGCCTGGACGGGCCCGCGGGGCGGGCCGAACGTCCGTCGTCGTCCGCGGCCAAGGCGTCCGGGACGGGCGGGGCGGTAATGGCCGACGCCGATATGAAGTACGCGGGTGAACGCCGCGCCCCGGCGCGGGTCGCCGTCGCCCTGACCATCCTGGGCGCCGTCATCCACGGCGCCGGCGTGGTCACCCGGGCGCTCGGTGCCGGCCGCGTGCCGTGGGGCAACATGTACGAGTTCCTTACCACCGGCGCGTTCGTGGCCATCGCCGTTTTCCTGCTGGTGCTGATCCGCCGCGACCTGCGCTTCCTGGGCACCTTCGTGGTGGGCCTGGGCATCATCATGCTGGTAGCCGCCTCCGTGGCGTACTGGACCCCCGTGGGACACCTCGTTCCGGCTCTGCAGAGCTACTGGCTGATCATCCACGTGTCCATCGCGGTGCTCTCGTCCGCCCTGTTCACGCTGGCATTCGCCATGTCCGCACTGCAGCTGGTCCAGGCGCACCGGCAGAAGACCGTGGCCGCGGGCGGCCCCGACAAACTCGGCTTCATGCGCCTGGTCCCCTCCGCACTGAGCCTGGAGAACCTCTCCTACCGCATCAACGCCATCGCCTTCATCGGGTGGACGTTCACGCTGATGTTCGGCGCCATCTGGGCCGAGAAGGCCTGGGGCCGGTTCTGGGGCTGGGACACCAAGGAGGTCTGGACGTTCGTCATCTGGGTGGTATACGCGGGCTACCTGCACGCCCGCGCCACGCGCGGCTGGACGGGGACCAGGGCGGCCTGGCTGTCGATCGTGGGCTACCTGTGCGTGATCTTCAACTTCACCATCGTGAACCAGTTCTTCAACGGGCTGCACTCGTACTCAGGGCTCTAAAGCTCCTGCGGACTTAGGGCTCCTGCAGGTTTAGGGCTCCTGGGGGCCCGGCGTGCCGGTGTCGCGGCCGCCCGTGTCGCGGGGGTCGTGGCCGTTGCGCTGTTCCCGCGCCTTCGCTTCCAGCTCATCCTTCAGCTTCTGCAGCCGGGCCGCCTCGGCCTGGTTGCGGCGGCGGGCCTCAAGGTTGCGGAGGAAATCGGGGTCGTCATCGGGCGCCGTCGGGTGCCGGTAGGTCTGCGGCTGGGCCGAACCGCCGCGGGGCCGGCCCATCAGCAGCCACAGGATTGCGCCCAGTACGGGCAACACGATCATGACCACGATCCAGGCGGGCTTGGAGATGCCCCGGGTGAGGCGGGCATCAGTGCGGATCACGTCCACCAGGCCATACACGAAGATGACGAGGACTGCGACGGCCAGAGCCACACGGAGGAGCATGCCATCAAGTCTATAGCCCGCGGGAGCAGGGGCTTCCGGCGGGGGCGGCTAAACTTGAATAGTGGCCGTTTTGAAATATTCCCTGATCCGTTTGGCACTCTTTGTGCCCCTGTTCGTGCTCTTCCTGTTCCTGCAGCTGGGCGCATTGATGTCTGTGGTGGCGGCTGCACTCATCGCCTTCGCCGTAAGCTACCTGTTCTTCCAGAAGCAGCGGGATGAAGCTGCTGCCGCCCTGCACCACCGCTTCTCCGGCAAGGCCAAGCCCATACGCTCCGCCGGCGAGGTTCAGGATGCAGACGCCGAAGATACTTTGCTGGACGCCAACCCGGACGCCACCATCCGCAACGACGCCACGGAGCGCAAGAACCCGTAGCGCCCGGTTCCGTGGCTGGACCCGTACTGCTGGATCCCGTACCGCTAGAGCCCGTGGCTGAGCACAAGTCCCGCTGAGAACAGCACGCTGTACCCGAGGTTGATCAGGCCCGTCTGCTTCAGGACGGGGATCAGGCTCTTGCGCTTGCGGCCGTTGATCATGAGCCAGGCCGGCATCAGGCAGGCGGGGATGAGCAGCAGGACGATCAGCATCCACGGCCGTCCCGGAGCCAGCACCACCACCAGCAGGATGGCCACGGCGAGCATCAGGACGTAGCTCTCGCGGGCGTGCTTGTCGCCCAGACGGACGGCCAGGGTCTTTTTGCCGGCCTGGATGTCCGTGGGAATGTCACGGACGTTGTTGGCCATCAGCAGCGCTGTGGCAATCAGGCCGGTGCCCACCGCACCGATGATGGCGGGCAGGTTGATCTGGCCGGCCTGCGTGTAGGTGGTGCCCAAGGTGGCCACCAGGCCAAAGAAAACGAACACGAAGACGTCGCCCAGTCCCAGGTAGCCGTAAGGGTTCTTGCCACCGGTATAGCCCCAGGCGGCCATGACGCAGCCCAGCCCCACCAGGATCAGCCACCAGCTCTGGGTGATGACAACGAGGATGAGCCCGCAGGCCATCGCCGCGGCGAAGGCGCCGAACGCGGCATATTTGACGTGGTCGGGTTCGGCGGCGCCCGAGCCCACCAGCCGCAGCGGGCCCACCCGGTCGTCGTCGGTTCCGCGGATGCCGTCCGAGTAATCATTCGCGAAGTTCACGCCCACCTGCAGCAGGAGCGCCACCAGCGCCGCCAGGATTGCATTCAGCAGAAGGAATGAATCCATCTCATAGGCTGCGGCGGAACCGATCAGCACCGGCGCGATCGCCGCCGGAAGCGTGCGAAGGCGGGCGCCCTTGATCCATTGTGCGGCTGTGGCCACGGTCAGTACCTCGTGTTGGCTCGGAAGTGCGGCAGGACGGGGGATGGTGCTTCCGCCGCTATGGTGCAGATCCACTTTACTTTCCCCGGTGCAGTGCATTCAGTTTCGCGGTCATGGCCAGGCGGTCCGGCTTCCCGTTCGGGAGCATGAGCAGCTCCGGCGCGGGCAGGACGGTCTTAGGGGCCAGGAGACCCAGCGTGCGGTGCCACTGCTCCTCCAGCGCGGCACCACGCTCTGCCAAACCTGCGCTCTGCAGCTCCGGTCCGGTTCCCGGCTGTTCCGGGACGGCGCCCGGCGCCAGCGCCACATAGGCAGTCACGGCCTGGCCCCATTCGGCGGACGGTACGCCGGCCACGAAAGCTGCGCTCACGCCGTCGGACTTTTCAAGCTCTTCCTGGACCCGCGCCGCGGACACCTTGATGCCTCCGGTGATGATCACGTCGTCGGCGCGGCCCAGCACGGTGAGCCGGCCGTCGTCGTCCAGGCGGCCCAGATCACTGGTGCGGTACCAGCGGACGCCGCCCTCCTCGAAGAAGATGCCCGTTTCCAGGTCCGGCGCCTCCAAGTAACCGGCAGCGATGGTGTCGCCGCCCAGGAGGATCCGGCCGTCCGGGTCCACGCGCACGGAGACGCCCTCCAGCGGGTAGCCGTCATAGACGCAGCCGCCGCAGGTTTCCGCGGAGCCGTAGGTGCTGATGACCCGCACACCGGCATCGCGGGCGGCCGCCATGAGCGGTGCCGGTGCCGGGGCTCCGCCCAGCAGCACCGCGTTGAAGCGGCGCAGTACGGCGAGCGTGTCCGGCGCAGGGTCCTGCAGGAGTCGCTGGAGCTGGGTGGGGACCAGCGAGGTGAAACGGATGGTGTCCGTCAGTTCCAGTGCCGCCGCCGTGAAGGCCTGTGGGGTGAACCCGCCGGACATGTCCATCACCCAGGGCCGGGTCCCTGCAAAAAGCGACCTGACCAGCACCTGGACGCCGGCCACATACTGGATAGGCAGCGCGAGCAGCCACTGGCCCTCGCCCTTGAGTGCGATCGCGGTGGCCATCGAGGACGCGGCCAGCGACTCCACGGTGAGCACGGCGGCTTTGGGCGCGCCTGTGGAACCGGAGGTGCGGACCACCACCACGGCGTCGTCGCAACCGGGCGTCTCCACATGCCCCACCATCAGTTCCCCGGTGGCATCGACCGAGAGTTCGACGGCGGGACCCTCACCGTGGAGGGCGGCCGAGAGAGCCTTCAGCGCGGGTTCGACATTGAGGGGGACCCCGGCGGACGGTTCGCTGTTCATATGCCGCTCCTGACTTAGAAGTAGTGCGGGAAGCTGGACCAGTCTGGGTCGCGCTTCTGCAGGAAGGCCTCCTTGCCCTCCACGGCCTCATCCGTCATGTAGGCCAGGCGGGTGGCTTCGCCGGCGAAAACCTGCTGGCCGGCCAGTCCGTCGTCGGCCAGGTTGAAGGCAAATTTAAGCATCCGGATGGCCTGCGGCGACTGGCGGGCGATGTCCGCCGCATACTCCAGAGCGACCTCTTCGAGCCGGTCGTGGTCCACGGATTCGTTCACGGCACCCATCCGGACCATGTCCTCGGCGGAATATTCGCGGGCCAGGAAGAAGATCTCGCGGGCGGCCTTCTGGCCGATCTGCCGGGCGAGCAGGGCCGAGCCGTAGCCAGCGTCAAAGCTGCCCACCGTGGCATCAGTCTGCTTGAATTTACCGTGCTCGCGGGATGCGATGGTCAGGTCGCTGACCACGTGCAGCGAGTGTCCGCCGCCGGCGGCCCAGCCGTTGACGACGGCGATGACCACCTTGGGCATGGTGCGCATCAGCCGCTGGACTTCCAGGATGTGTAGGCGACCGGCACGGGCCGGGTCGATGGTCTCCTGGGTTTCGCCGTCTGCGTAGCGGTAGCCATCCCGGCCGCGGATCCGCTGGTCGCCGCCGGAGCAGAACGAGTGGCCGCCGTCCTTGGGGGAGGGGCCGTTGCCGGTGAGCAGCACGGTGGCAACGTCCGGCGTCATGCGGGCGTGGTCCATGGCGCGGTAGAGCTCGTCCACGGTTCCCGGCCGGAAGGCGTTCCGGACTTCGGGCCGGTTGAAGGCGATCCGGACCGTGGGCAGGTCCCGGACCCATTGGCCATCGCTGTCCCGTTCCACCTGGCGGTGGTAGGTCATGTCCTGGAAGTCCTCAAATCCGGACACCAGGCGCCAGCGGGTGGGATCGAAAATGTCGGACACTTTGGACGGGATTTGGTTGCTCACCGTCCAAGTCTAGTAATCGGCCTCAACTGATGCAGAACTCGTTCCCTTCGGGGTCTGCCATCGTGTGCCACGAATGCGGCCCCTGGCTGGCGGACCAGAGGTACGTGGCGCCTCGGGCTTCGAGCTCCCGCCGGGCTTCGTCCTTGTCCCGGCCTGCGAGATTGACGTCCCAGTGCACCCGGTTCTTGACGGACTTCTCCTCCACGCCGGACTGGAAGAGGATGCGCCGGGCGGGGGCTTTGGCGTCGATTTCCTCCGGCGGACGGATGGCCGCACCGTCCTTCCACACCAGGTTGCCGCGATGGGTCATGGTCTGGTCCTCCGTGGCGTACCCCTGGCTGACCATGGAGCGAATGAAGGCCTCATCCTGCGGCTCCACCGACCACTGCAGCGTCTCCGCCCACCAGTCCGCGAGCTGGTGCGGCTGCCGGCAGTCAACGACGATCTGGATAGTGAGTCCCATGTGCCCACGCTACGGCCGCCCAGCCCGGCGCGGAACCCTTTCGGCACCCTCATGTTGGGCGTGAGCCTGGCTTAGGGCTGGACCTGCTGCAGCTGGTCGAAGACCTCCGGCGGGATGGCATAGAGGAAGACCACGGCCAGCAGGTTCTTCGCGGCGTGCACGAAGTAGGAGAACATCAGGTTCTTTCCGGTCCAGACATACACGAAAACCAGTGTGGCCCCCATGGCGATATACGGCATGAGTGCTGTCAGGGTGATGGCTTCCTGGCCGGCGATGTGGATGCCTGCGAACAGGATGACGGACAGGGCGCAGCAGAGCCAGGTGTTCAGGCGCCGGCTCAGCTTGCCGATCAGCAGGTGCCGGAAGATGTATTCCTCCACGAACGGACCCACCACCACCAGCAGCGGCACCATGAGCCAGGCCGGGACCTGCTGCATGAGCTCCTGCAGGCCTTCCTGGTTGGCGGACGTCTGGCTTTCGCCTACCCAGGAAACCAGGAGGGCAGTCAGGATGAGCATTCCGACGACGGCGGCGGGCACCATCAGCAGCGTGAACCAGGGGCGGGTGGCCAGGACCTGAAGGTCACGGTGCACTACCTTCCGGGCTGCGAGCAGGGCCAATATTCCCACGGAGGCATAAAAGAACAGGTTCACGACGTAGGAGAGGGCCGCGGGGGACGGGGCCAGGCTGCGCAGGAACGGTTCCAATAGTCCCGCCGCGATCCCGAACACTACCCCGATGGCGACATAAGCACCGAGTGCCGAGTAATCCAGGCGCGAGAAACGGTACATCCGGGGATCGGGTGCCGGCGGAAGCCGGCGGGCGGTACGCATATGTCCACCCTATCTCCCAACCAGGTCGCGCTAAGTGCCGTTTTGAGGGTCCAAAGCGGCACTTGGCGCTACCTGGTTGGGAGGCGGTGGAGCGTTGCAGGGCGAATCGGACATCCACTAGAATATTCGGTATGCCTAAAAATTTGTTTCGGTGCGCCAAAGTAGCTGCTCCGAATCCTGCGCCCCACGCTCGCCCTCGTCCGAGGGTTCTCCTGCGCGCCGCAGCCGCTGCCGCCGTCGCGCTTTCCCTCTTCCTCACCGCCTGCGGCGGGGGCCCCGAGGTGGGCGGGAGCGGCAAGCCGGTGGTCCTCACCACCTTCACCGTGCTGGCCGACGTCGCCCGTAACGTTGCGGGGGACAAGCTGACGGTGGAATCGATCACCAAGGTGGGCGCGGAAATCCACGGCTACGAACCTACCCCCGGCGACATCCGGAAGGCTTCCAAGGCTGACCTGATCCTGGACAACGGGCTGAACCTGGAAGCCTGGTTCGCCCAGTTCGTGGAGGGCCTGGACGTGCCCCACGCGGTGGTCAGCGATGGTGTGGAAGTGATGGACATCAGCGAGGACTCTTACGAGGGCAAGCCGAACCCGCACGCGTGGATGTCGCCGCTGAACGTGCAGATCTACGTGGACAACATGGTCAAGGCGTTCTCCGACCTGGACCCGGAGAATGCGGATACCTTCAAAGCCAACGGGGAGGCATACAAGGCCGAGCTGCAGGCTGTGCAGGACCAGTTGACCACCAGGCTCTCGGCCCTGCCCAAAGCGCAGCGCGCACTGGTCACCTGTGAGGGTGCCTTCTCCTACCTGGCGCGGGACGCCGGGCTCAAAGAGGTGTATATCTGGGCTGTGAACGCCGAGCAGCAGGCTACGCCGCAGCAGATCGCCCGAGCCATTGAATACGTCAAGGCGCACCGGGTTCCGGCCGTCTTCTGTGAGTCCACGGTTTCCGACGCGCCCATGCAGCAGGTAGTGGGCGCCACCGACGCGGCATTCGGCGGCACGCTCTACGTCGACTCGCTGTCCGAAGCGGACGGGCCCGTTCCCACCTATCTCGACCTCATCCGCCATGATGCGGACGTAATCGTCCGGGCACTGACCGGGGCGGCATCATGACCTCCCCCGCCATCCTGGTCGACCGCGTCACCGTCCATTACGGCGATGTCCTGGCGCTGGACTCGGCATCGCTCTCCCTGGAACCGGCGCGGGTCTGCGGGCTGGTGGGGATGAACGGCTCCGGCAAGTCCACTCTCTTCAAGGCCATCATGGGAATGGTGAAGCCCGACGCCGGCACGGTCCGGATCCACGGACAGCCGCCCTCCGCGGCGCGCAGGGAAGGGGGGATCGGCTACGTGCCGCAGAGCGAGGACGTGGACTGGCAGTTCCCGCTGTCCGTCCGGGACGTGGTGATGATGGGCCGATACGGGCATCAGGGCTTCACCCGCCGCGCGTCCAAGGCGGACCGGGAGGCGGTGGACGACGCGTTGGAGCGGGTGGAACTGCAGGACTTTGCAGGGCGGCAGATCGGGCAGCTCTCCGGCGGCCAGAAGAAGCGCGCCTTCGTGGCCCGCGGGATCGCCCAGGGCGCCACGACCATGCTGTTGGACGAACCCTTCGCCGGCGTGGACAAGCGCTCCGAAGCCACCATCACCCGGCTGCTGCGCGAGCTTGCGGCGGACGGCTGCACCATCCTGGTGTCCACCCACGACCTCCATGCACTGCCGCGGCTGTGCGACGAGGCGGTGCTGCTGATGCACCGGGTCCTCATGCACGGCCCGCCCGAAGAGGTGCTCCAGCCCGAAAACCTCGCCATGGCGTTTGGACTTGATGTCCTGGACCAGGAAGCCCACCGCACGGAAGGTCGGACTGCCTGATGGAACTGCTCCTGGAACCACTTGGCTACGACTTTATGGTCCGGGCCCTGCTGACCACGGTGCTTGCCGCCGTTGTCTCCGCTGTCCTGAGTTGCTGGCTGGTGCTGATCGGCTGGTCCCTGATGGGCGACGCTGTGTCCCATGCGGTCCTCCCCGGCGTAGTCCTCGCCTACATTGTGGGCGCACCGTTCGCGCTGGGGGCGCTGGTGTTCGCACTGGTGGCCGTGACGCTGATCGGGGTGGTCCGCAATACCTCCAGGGTCAAGGAGGACGCTGCGATTGGGATCGTGTTCTCCTCGTTGTTCGCGCTGGGCCTGGTGCTGATCTCCGTCACGCCAAGCCAGACGGACCTGAACCACATCATCTTCGGCAACCTGCTGGGCGTGAGCGTCCCGGACCTCATCCAGGTGCTGGTGCTGGGTGCTGTGGCCCTGGTCATCCTCATCCTGAAGCGCCGCGACCTCACCCTGTATGCGTTCGACCCCACGCACGCACACGCCATCGGGCTCTCGCCCCGGCGGCTTGGTGCGCTCCTGCTGGGCCTGCTGGCGCTCACCTCCGTAGTGGCACTGCAGACCGTGGGCGTGGTGCTGGTGGTGGCCATGCTGATTATTCCCGGTGCCACGGCATATCTGCTGACGCACAGGTTCTCAGGGATGCTGCTGATCGCGCCCTCGATTTCCGCAGTGTGTTCGGTGGCGGGCATTTATCTCAGCTACTACCTGGATACCGCATCCGGCGCCATGGTGGTGCTCGCGCAGGGCACGGTGTTCGCGCTGGTGTACCTTTTCAGCCCCCGCCAGGGGCTGATCGGGACCCGGATTGCCAAAGCGAAGCGGCGCCGGCAGGCGGTTCCGGCACGCGCCGCGTGAGCCCAGCCACCGCAGGCTGTAGCCCCGGTCACGGTGGCATACGAAATTTCTTGTAGGATGGATAGGCCGCTCGAGCTTCGGCGGTGTGCCCAATTGCGCTTATAAACGGATGCCTCACGAGCAAAATTCCGAATATGTGAGCCAGGTCATACTATCACCGAATGCGGCGAAAATCCCAACCCACAAGGAATAGTTGTGTCCCAAACTCCAACAGAACTCAAGAACGCCGCGGCGCCATCCACAGCCCTCGATTCTTCCCTCAGCGCTGAGGGCTACGCGAAGGCCCTGAGCGGCCGCCAGGTCACCATGATCGCCATGGGCGGCGCAATCGGCGTCGGACTCTTCATGGGTGCAGGCGGCCGGCTGGCCTCCACCGGCCCCGCGCTGATCTTCTCCTACGCCATTGCGGGCGTCATCGCCTACCTCCTGATGCGCGCCCTCGGCGAGCTCATCATGTACCGCCAGACCTCCGGGTCCTTCGTCAGCTACGCCGGCGAAATGTTCGGCAAGAAGGGCGCGTACCTGTCGGGCTGGATGTACTTCATCAACTGGGCCATGACCGGCATCGCCGAGCTCATCGCCATCGGCCTGTACTTCCAGTTCTTCTTCCCCAACGTGCCGGTTGAAATGTCTGCGATCGCGGCGCTGCTCCTCCTGGTGGGCGTGAACCTCCTGAGTGTCAAGGCGTTTGGCGAGTTCGAATTCTGGGCCTCCTGCCTCAAGGTGGGCGCCATCGTCATCTTCCTGGCCGTGGGTAGCTTCATGGTCATCACCAACGCCCAGGTGGGTGACGGCAACGCCTCGGTGGCCAACCTCTTCGCTGCCGAAGGCGGCATGTTCCCCAAGGGCGCACTGGTCATGATCCTGGTGCTCAATGCGGTGATCTTCGCCTACAACGGCATCGAGCTCGTCGGCATCACCGCCGGCGAAATGCAGGATCCGGCGAAGGAAGTGCCCAAGGCGATCCGCGCCGTCGTGCTCCGCATTGTGGTGTTCTACGTTGGTTCCGTCACCCTGCTGGCGATGCTGCTGCCCTCTGACCAGTACGTGGCCGGCACCTCGCCGTTCGTCACCGTGTTCGGCCAGATGGGCCTGGCGTGGATGGGTGATGTCATGAACATGATCGTCATCACCGCCGCGCTCTCCTCCTGCAACTCGGGCCTGTACTCGATCGGCCGGATCTTCCGCACCATGGCCAATAACGGCCACGCGCCGGTATGGCTGACCCGCATGTCCAAGAACCACGTGCCGTATGCCGCCATCCTGGCCATCGGCGCTGTGTACCTGGTGGGCATCATGCTGAACATCTGGCTGGGCGGTTCCCACGCGTTCGATCTCGCCCTCAACTCCGCGTCGATCGGCGTGATCTTCACCTGGGGTGCCATCTTCGCGAGCCAGATCGCGCTGCGCACCAAGAAGGGCAAGGTTTCTGCCCTGCCCGCACCGGGCGGTGTGTGGAGCAGTTGGGTGGGCCTGGCCTCCCTGCTGGTGATCACCATCCTGATCGGGTTCGACACGATGACCAGCAAGTCCGGCGAGGTCTTCCACCTCGGCCTCTGGACCCTGGCCACCATTCCGCTGTTCTCGCTGCTGCTGTGGCTGGGCTGGCAGAAGGTCAGGAACAACGAACCGAAGTCGGAGCTGTTCAGCTAACGCTTTCGGCAATGACGACGAACGGCGGGCCGCCCTTCCCGGGTGGCCCGCCGTTGGCGTTTGTACAGGTTGGCGGTGGCTAGGATTCGACCTTGATCGCGGAGATTTCAAACTCGAGCGTGATCTTGTCCGAGACCATGAGCCCGCCGGAGTCCAGTGCGGTGTTCCACCGGACGCCGAACTGCTGGCGGTCGATCCGGCGCGAACCCTCGAAACCGGCGCGCAGGGAACCGAAGGCGTCCCGCTCCACACCGAGGAATTCGATGGGGAGGCTGACTTCCTGAGTGACGCCGCGGATGGTCAGGTCGCCGCTGACGATGAAGTTGCCCTCTTCGATCTGGTCCACCCGGTTGCTCTCGAACGTGATTTCGGGGTGGGTGGGCGCATCGAAGAAATCATTGGTCCGGAGGTGCTCGTCGCGCTGGGCGTTACGCGTGTCGATGCTGTCTACCTTGACGGTGACCTTCGCCGACGACTTAAGGGGATTCTCGGCGTCGGCCATGATGGTTCCGTCGATCTCATTGAAGGCGCCGCGGACCTTGGTGACCATGGCGTGGCGGGTGGAAAACCCGATGCGCGAGTGGTCGGGGTCGATGCGCCATTCCCCGGAGAGGGCGGGTGTGAGTTCCGGCATGCGGAGGGCCTCCTGTAGCTGTTGCCAGGCACCGTCAAGGGGGAGTGGCGGGTGCTTGGGCGTTTTGCCCTGCGGCCGCGGATCATCGCTGCTCAGGGCTTGGGTGTAGGGAAGATCCTACCTTCCATGCCCGTTCCGTGCCGGATGCGCGGTGTCCCGGGCGGAGCCCCTCCTGCCGCCCTGCCAACGAAAATCGGCGGGCACCCCCGCAGGGGTGCCCGCCGTGCTGCCTTCATAGCGGCCGCAGCCGCTGGCGGGAAGGCCTTAGTCTCGTTTGAACTCGTCCTTGACGTCCTCGCCGATCTTCTTGGCGTCCGCCTTGACCTGGTCGGCCTGGCCCTCTGCCCTCAGGCGGTCGTTGTCCGTTGCGTTGCCAGCAGCTTCCTTGGCCTTGCCGCCGAGGTCTTCTGCTTCGTTACCGATCTTGTCTCCGAGGCCCATGGTGGTGGCCTCCTTTCGTTTCCGGTGATCAAACAATGCGGTTTCACCATAACACGAAGCTTGCTTACTATTTCAAGCCCGCCAGGCGGAATCAGACTAGGCTCAAAGCTATGGAACATGCCACCACCCTCACCCAGCACATTCAGGCGTCGCCGGAGAGCGTATGGGCCGTGATCACCGACATTCCAGGCTCCGCCGCGACGCTCAGCGGTGTGGAATCGGTGCAGCTGCTCACCGATGGCCCCTACGGCGAGGGCACTCGCTGGCGCGAGACCCGGAGAATGTTCGGCCGTTCTGAAACCATGGAGATGTGGGTGGCATCGGCGGAACCCGCCCGCAGTACGGTGGTCAAGGCTGTGCAGGGCGGCGCCGATTACACCACCCGGTTCAGCCTGTCCCCGCGCGACGGCGGCACCGACCTGACGCTGACCTTCGGGGCGGAGATCATTAAGCCCACTGCCGCCAGCCGCATCCTGATGGCACTCTTCGGCAAGCTGGGCATGGCCGCAACGCGCAAGGCGCTGGCCAGGGACCTGGCGGACATAGCGGCCAAGGCCGAATCAGCCTAGCCTGCGGCCGGGGTGTCTTGCGGCGGCGGGGCGTGTACTATTTACAGAACGAACGGTCGGTAAGTGGGTCATGCCCGCGGTGCCGCCCGCCGAGACAGTGCTGTTGATCGCGTGAAGGGTGTTTCCATGGCTGCAACCGCAGGGCCGCAGGCTTTCCTTGTTGGCGGAGTACGTACTCCGGTGGGCCGGTACGGAGGGGCGCTCTCGTCCGTCCGACCCGATGACCTCGCCGCCCTGGTGGTCCGCGAGGCCGTCACCCGGGCAGGGCTGGATCCGGACAGCATCGACGAGGTGGTCCTCGGAAACGCCAACGGAGCCGGCGAGGAAAACCGCAACGTCGCCCGCATGGCCATCCTTCTTGCCGGACTTCCCCTCCACATCCCGGGTATCACCGTGAACCGGCTGTGTGCCTCCGGCCTCAGCGCCATCATCCAGGCCAGCCAGATGATCAAGGCAGGCGCCGCGGACATCGTCATCGCCGGCGGCGTCGAGTCCATGAGCCGCGCGCCTTGGGTCCAGGAAAAGCCCGCCACCGCCTTCGCCAAGCCCGGCCAGATCTTCGACACCTCCATCGGCTGGCGCTTCGTCAACCCGAAGTTCCAGAAGGGCGAACTCGCCCGCGACGGCAAGATGACCTACTCCATGCCGGAAACCGCCGAGGAGGTGGCACGGGTGGACAACATCTCCCGCGAGGATGCCGACGCGTTCGCCGTCCGCTCCCACGAGCGTGCGCTGGCGGCCATCGAAGCCGGACGCTTCAGGGACGAGATCGTCCCCGTGACCGTGAAGACCCGGAAGTCCGAGACCCTGGTGGACACCGACGAAGGTCCGCGCCAGGGCACCACCATGGACGTCCTCGCCGGGCTCCGCCCCGTCATTCCGGGCGGCTCCGTAGTTACCGCAGGCAATTCGTCCACCCTGAACGACGGCGCCTCGGCGATTATCGTCGCCTCCGAAGCTGCCATCGAGCGACTGGGCCTGGTGCCGCGGGCCCGCATCATCGACGGTGCCTCCGCCGGCTGCGAGCCCGAAATCATGGGTATCGGCCCGGTTCCGGCCACGCAGAAAGTGCTCAAGCGGAGCGGCTACAGCGTTGGCGACCTTGCCGCCGTCGAACTTAACGAAGCTTTCGCCACCCAGTCGCTGGCGAGCATGCGGCGCCTGGGCCTGGATCCGGAGATCGTGAATAACGACGGCGGCGCGATCGCCCTGGGGCACCCGCTGGGTTCCAGCGGGGCCCGGATCGCGATCACGCTGCTGGGGCGGATGGAGCGCGAGGATGCCCGCATCGGCCTGGCCACCATGTGCATCGGCGTGGGCCAGGGCACGGCCATGCTGTTGGAGAAGGTCTGATGGCCGGCGCCGTGGACCTGGCCGCGGAAAAGTTTGAGGCGCTGCTGGTCGAAGAGCGCCCGGACCGGGTGGTGGTGCTGCTGAACCGCCCGCAGGTGCGCAACGCGATCGACCAGCAGATGGTGGATGAACTCCATACTGTTTGCGCCGCGCTGGAGCAGGACCCGAAGGTCCTGATCATCGCCGGTGTTGAAGGGGTCTTCGCCTCGGGCGCGGACATCGCCCAGCTCCGCGAACGCCGGCGCGATGACGCGCTGCAGGGAATCAACTCCACCATCTTCGTGCGGATCGCGAAGCTGCCCATGCCCGTGATCGCGGCCCTGGACGGCTACTGTCTCGGCGGCGGCGCCGAGCTGGCCTACGCCGCGGACTTCCGGATCGGCACGCCCTCGGTCAAGATCGGCAACCCCGAGACCGGCCTGGGCATCCTGGCCGCGGCAGGCGCGAGCTGGCGGCTCAAGGAACTTGTGGGGGAGCCGGTGGCCAAGCAGATCCTGCTGGCCGGCCGGATCCTCGGCGCCGAGGATGCCCTCGCGGTCAACCTCATCACCGAAATCCATGACGCGGACGGACTCATGGCCGCTGCCCATAGCCTGGCCGACCGGATTGGCCGGCAGGACCCGCTGGCCGTGCGGATTACCAAGTCCGTGTTCCACGCCCCCGCGGAGGCCCACCCGCTGATCGACCAGCTGGCCCAGGGAATCCTTTTTGAGTCCCAGGCCAAGTTCGACCGCATGCAGGCGTTCCTGGACAAGAAATCACAGAAGAAGGACCAGCAATGACCAACTCGGAATTCCCCGCAGGCCTGCCCCACGCCGTCGGCGTCCTCGGCGGCGGCCGGATGGGGGCCGGCATCGCGCATGCGTTCCTCATCAAGGGCGCGGCGGTGCTGGTAGTGGAACGCGACGAGCAGTCCGCCGAAGCCGCACGCGAGCGGGTGGAGTCCGCCGCTGCCAGAAGCATCGAGCGCGGCGCCACGGATGCCAACCTCGACGAGATGGTGTCCCGGCTGGCCGTCGGCGTGGACTACGACGCCTTCAAGGACCGGCAGCTGGTCGTGGAAGCCGTTCCCGAGGACTGGGACCTGAAGGTCGCCTCGCTGCGCGGCATCGAGGAGCGGCTGGCCGCGGATGCGTACCTGGCCTCCAACACCTCGTCGCTGTCCGTCAACGGCCTCGCCGCGGAACTGGCCCGGCCGCAGAACTTCCTGGGCCTGCACTTCTTCAACCCAGTCCCCGCGTCCACCCTAATCGAGGTGGTGCTGGGCGAGCGCACGTCTCCCGAACTCGCTGCCGCGGCAAAGGGGTGGGTCGGGGCGCTCGGCAAGACCGCCGTCGTCGTCAATGACGCTCCCGGCTTTGCCTCCTCGCGACTTGGCGTTGCCATTGCGCTGGAGGCGATGCGGATGGTGGAGGAAGGCGTGGCATCCGCCGAGGACATCGACAACGCCATGGTGCTGGGCTACAAACACCCCACCGGGCCACTGAAGACCACCGATATCGTAGGGCTGGATGTCCGCCTCGGTATCGCTGAATACCTGCACTCCACCCTGGGCGAGCGGTTCGCCCCGCCGCAGATCCTGAGGGACAAGGTGGCCCGAGGCGAACTCGGGCGCAAAACCGGCAAGGGGTTCTTCGACTGGCCGGCGGCCGGCAGCTAGCCGAACAGCCCCACGATGTAGCCGATAAAGAACAGCAGGAACAACAGCACTCCGCCGCCGATGGCGGCTATCCAGAACACCTGCTGGCCCTTCCCGGAACCGGGCTGGCGCGGCTCCTGGGTGCCCGCCACAGAGCCTTCACCCGGGGGTGTTTCGCCCGGCGGCACTCCGCCGCCGGGTTCCAGGCCGGTAATCTTGTCGTCGTCCGGGTCCGGGTTGGTACCTGACATCTGAACTCCCTTGGCTCGCGCTGCTGGTGTTGTGCCCAGCGTAGCCGGGGATGGCGTTCCCTCCTAGGACCGGCTACGCCCGGGCCAGCTGCTTCAGGCTGACTGAGGCCAGCAGTGCGTCTGCATACCCGTTATGTCCCGCCACGTTCGGATGGAAATTTCGGGGATCGAACAGGTTTCCGCTGTCGAGGAAGATCCACGGATCCGCTGAGTTGACGGCGTGGCCTGCAAACCGGGCTGTGACGTCGACGTATTGGACCTGCGTGCCGAACAGGTTCTTGGCGGTTGCCGCAGCGGACGCGATGGTCAGGTTGAGCCCGGCCGTTCCGCTGTTGACCAGGGTTTGTGCCGCCGGAGAAATGAGCGGCGCCCTCGATGCATCAAAAAGCATCGGGTAGCCCAGCACCGCGATCCTTGCCCGGGGTGCGTAGCTCTGGATGGCGGCGAAGGTTTGGACCAGGTTGGCGTGGACGGCGGGGAGGGCAGCCGCCGCAGCGGAAGTGGCAGCGGTGCAGGCCTCCGGAGTTGAGGTGGCGCAGGCGTAGAGGATGGTGCTGACCCCGATGTCGTTGGCGCCGGCGGTGACGCTGACCAGCTCGGTGTCCCTGGAGAGCCGGCCGCTCGCCACCAGGCCGCCGAGCTGGGCCTGGACGCTGGTAACGCCGTTCGACGAATCCACGAGCAGTGCGCCGTGGCAGGCCGCGTTTCCGGCGAGGGAAACCGGGTCCACGGCGTCGAGAAGGTCGACGTAGCCGCCGGCCGTCTGCGTGCACGGCGCCGACGGGACAAAGGCGCCCGCACCCGTCCCTGCTGTATAGGAATCGCCGAGGGCCACATAATCCACGTCCTTCGGCGGGGGTGCCGCTTCCGCCGGAATGGCCGTGGAGCCAAGTGCCATGGCCAGGATGGCGAGGAAGGCCGCTAAGGCCGGGCGCCGCCGTCGTACGTTGTCCATCGGGTTCTCCTTTGACGTCTGGGGGGACAAGGGGGTGTCCGATGTAGGCTACGCCTGCCCGGCGCGGCCGTCACGAGTACTAAGTACCCTACTTTTTGGGCGTGCGCCTCTCCATCAGGAGGTTGGTGATGCGGAGCGTGCAGAGGCGCTGGCCGGCTTCGTTGGTGATGAGCACCTCGTGCGTGGTGAGGGTGCCGCCCAGGTGGATGGGGGTGGCGGTGATGGTGATCTGGCCTTCGCGCGCGGACCGGTGGTGGGTGGCCGAAACGTCCACGCCCACGGCGGTCTTGCCGAGGGTGCTGGCGTGGATGACGGCGGCCCAGGAGCCCACTGCCTCGCCCACGGCGAGGGACGCCCCGCCGTGCAGCAGGCCGAACGACTGCCGGTTCCCCGCCACCGGCATGGTGGCCACCACCCGCTGGACGGATTCCTCGACGATCTTCACGCCCATCTTCTCGTCGAGCTCGCCGAGGGTAATTTTCCACAGCTCGGCGTCTGTGGGGGAGTGGTGCGCGGTCATGGGTTCTCCTCGGCCTTGGCGGAACGTCCGGTGTGCGAATTCCTAGTGTGCACCACGGCGCATTCATGTACTGTAGATATATTACCGAACGGCCGGTCAGTAATGATCGTCCGTCTTCGTCTGCCCCCATGTTGGAAGGACCCGTCAACGATGACCACCACTGCCACAGCTCCCCAGGCCACGGTCGACACCGTCGAGACCGTCCCCAGTTTCGTCCAGGACCGCTGGTGGACGCCCGACGCCGGTTCGGCAGCTTCCGCTGTCCCCGTCCGTGACGCCAGCACGGGTGAGCTCCTGGCCCGGGTCAGCACGGAAGGCCTGGACCTTGCCGCCGTTGTAGAGCACGGCCGCACCGTCGGCCAGGCCGAACTTGGCAAGCTGACCTTCCACCAGCGCGCGCTCAAACTCAAGGAGCTGGCGCAGTACCTCAACGCCCGCCGCGAGCACTTCTACGCTTTTTCGGCGCAGACCGGCGCCACCAAGATCGATTCCATGATCGACATCGACGGCGGCATCGGCGTCCTCTTCACCTTCGGCTCCAAGGGCCGCCGCGAGCTCCCTAATGCGCAGGTGGTGGTGGACGGCCCCATGGAGGTCCTGTCCAAGGACGGTTCGTTCGCCGGCGAGCACATCTACACGCGCATCCCCGGCGTTGCCGTACAGATCAACGCGTTCAACTTCCCGGTCTGGGGCATGCTCGAGAAGCTGGCGCCCGCCTTCATCGCCGGCGTCCCCACCATCGTCAAGCCCGCCACCCCCACCGGCTACGTTGCCGCCGCTGTGGTGAAGGCCATCATCGAATCCAACATCCTGCCGAAGGGCTCGCTGCAGCTGGTCTCCGGCTCCGTTCGTGGCCTGCTGGACGTCCTGGACTACCGCGACCTCGTGGCCTTCACCGGCTCCGCGTCCACCGCGCAGTCGCTGAAGTCGCACCGCAACGTGGTGGAGGGCGGTGTCCGCTTCACCTCCGAGACCGACTCCCTGAACGCCGCCATCCTTGGCCCGGACGCGGTCGAAGGGACGCCGGAGTTCGACGCCTTCGTGAAGTCGGTTGTCACGGAAATGACGGCCAAGGCCGGGCAGAAATGCACCGCCATCCGCCGCGCCATCGTGCCGCAGGAGCTCGTCCCGGCCGTGTCCGCGGCCATCGGCAAGCGGATCTCCGAGCGCGTTGTCCTGGGCGATCCGCGGGCCGAGGGCGTCACCATGGGCGCGCTCGCCTCGGTGGAGCAGCTTAACGATGTCCGCGCGGCCGTGCAATCCATGCTCGACGCCGGCGGTGAGCTTGCGTACGGAACGCTCGATTCGCCGTCGGTCACCTCCGCTGACGGTGCCACGGGCGTTGTGGAGGAAGGCGCCTTTATGTCCCCGGTGGTACTGAACTGGCAGGACCCCGAGGCGGAAGCGATCCACTCGCTGGAGGCCTTCGGGCCGGTTTCATCGGTGATCGGCTACGAGGACCTTTCCGACGCCGTCCGCCTCGCCGCCCGGGGCGGCGGCTCCCTGGTGGCGTCCGTGTGCACGAACGACCCAGATGTGGCGCGTGAACTGGTCACCGGCATCGCAGCGCACCACGGCCGCGTGCTGATGCTCAACCGCGAGGACGCCCGCACCTCCACCGGCCACGGCTCACCCGTGCCGCACCTGGTCCATGGCGGCCCCGGGCGTGCCGGCGGCGGTGAAGAGCTCGGCGGCATCCGCTCCGTCATGCACCACATGCAGCGCACCGCCATCCAGGGTTCGCCCAACATGCTCACCGCCGTTACCGGCATCTGGCACACCGGGGCGGACCGAAACTTCACTGTGGAAACCGAGGGCACGCACCCGTTCCGGAAGCACCTGTCCACGCTCCGCATCGGCGACGCCGTCCGGTCCGAGCTGCGCCAGGTGACCCTGGAGGACATCACAGCGTTCGCCAACTCGACCGGAGACACCTTCTACGCCCACACCAACCAGGAAGCGGCGGAAGCCAACCCGTTCTTCCCGGGCATCGTGGCGCACGGGTACCTGCTGCTCAGCTGGGCCGCGGGGCTGTTCGTGGAGCCCGCTCCGGGCCCCGTCCTGGCCAACTACGGGCTGGAGAACCTGCGGTTCATCACGCCGGTGGCCGCGGGCGACTCCATCCGGGTCACGCTCACCGCCAAGAAGATCACCCCGCGCGAGACGGATGAGTACGGCGAGGTCTCTTGGGATGCCGTCCTGACCAACCAGAACGACGAAATCGTGGCCACCTACGACGTCCTGACCCTTGTGGAAAAGTAACCCACCCCCGCCCCCCTCGCTCTATCACTTATGGTCCCTAACACCCGGTGTTAGGGACCATAAGTGATAGAGCATCCCGGGGGTTTTTGGGGGCGGACGGGCGTAAAATTTTGCCCGTAGGAGGTGGCCACATGACATTGAGATTGAACACAGCCACTACCATCCTGCCAGTCGATGATGCAGCCCGCGCCCACAGTTTCTACACGGAGAAACTTGGACTCCCGCACCGCGGTATGACAGACGATGGAAGCGAATTGCTCGGCACTGACGGCGGCCCGATGCTGCAGTTGATGCCGGTTACGGACGGCAAGCATTCGGAGCACACGGCTCTCAGCTTCGAGGTGACGGACATTGAACGGACCGTCCGTGAGATGGAAGACAGGGGAGTGCAGTTTCAGGACTACGATCTGCCCGACCTGAGGACTGAAAATCACATCTGCACCACGGACTCCGAGAAGTGCGCCTGGTTCATGGATACCGAGCACAACATCCTCTGCGTCCACGAAACCCTGGGGACGCAGGCGGAGTACCAACTCTGACCGGACGGAGCTGATCCGGGCCGGCAAACCAACAAAATAGCCTAGGGGGTGCCCTGGAAGATTCCAGGGCACCCCCTAGGCGTTTAAGGGATGGTCAGGACTCGGCTCCGGCGTGCAGTCCGTCATCGCTGCTGTCGTCCTCGGGGCCCGTACCGTGGCCGGTGCTGCTCTGGTCAGAGAGGTCCATGTTGCCGCGGGCCTCCTCCATGGTGGGGCCTCCGGACGGAACGCTGTAGGTGTCCGGGCGGAGCCCGTGGGACTGCTCCTCGATCAGCGCCTGCTCTTCGCTGAACCGGATTGCGTTGGCTTCGTCGCCGGCGTCGCCGGGGATGTCCTCGCGCAGCTTGGACGGGTCCGGGACGATGAAGCCTGCGTCTGCGTCTTCCTTGGGGTGGCTCATGTTCTGACCTTCCTATCGGGTGGTTCTACTGGTGGGCCGTTCCGCGAGGTCCGCCTGGATGTCCAGGCTCTGGTCCCCGCGTTTGATCTTGAAGCCTACGGTATCGCCGGGGTTTCGGCCGCGCAGTTCAGCCAGGAGCTTTCCTGCGCCGTCAGCTGCACGCCTTCCCTGGACTCCAGCGGCGGCAACCTCCTGCGTAAGTGGTCTTTGTCCCACCGTAACCGGCAGAGGCATTGATACCAAGTACGCTTAGTATTCTCGTGGGAGAGGACGTAGGAATGCGCCGGTCCGTGCTAGGAGTGCCCGTGCAATCCGTCGAACGCCATGGTGATGACGTCGTCCGCCAGCTTGTCCGGGGACAGCGAACCGCCCGGCTTGTACCACTCGACAATCGAGTTGATCATGCCGAAAAGCAGCCGGGTGACGGTGCGCGGATCGATGTCCTGGCGCAGCGTGCCTTCATCGCGGGCAGCCGAGATCAGGGCGGCGACCTTGTGGTCGAAGGTGCGCCGCCGTTCCAGCGCATCCCGCTCGATCTCCGTGTTGCCGCGCAGGCGCAGCAGCAGCGTGACAAACGGAAGCCGGTCCACCAGGACCGCCACCGTCTGCCGCAGCACAAATTCCAGCCGGGCGTCCGCCGCGCCGGAGGTGGCCTGCGGCTGCTCCAGGATGGACTCCAGTCCGCCCAGTGCGTGGTCCAGGGCGAGCTTGAGCAGGTCGCCCTTGGACGGCACGTGGTGGTAGATCGCGGACTTGGAGATGCCAAGGTTCTCCGCCAGAATGCCCATCGAGGTGGCGTCATAACCGTGCCGGTTAAAGACGTCCACCGCGATGCGGAGCACCGACTGCTGGTCGTAGCCTGGCCGGCCCCGCTTGGTACCCGCGGGGGCGGCGGCTGCTGTGCTTGCTGTGCTGGGCATAGAGGCTAGTTTCTCACGAACGGTCGGTCGTTTATCCCTTGGGGCGCAGGTCGTAAATGCGGCGCAGCTTCCCGTTGGACCGCTCAAGCGATCCCGGATCCACCACGTCCACGGCGCACGAAGAACCCACGTGGATCTTGATCTGCTCCTTCAAAACGCGCGCCGCCGTCGCGCACTGCTCGGGCGTGACGGCGTCCCGCCGCTCGATCCGCACGGTCAGCTGGTCCATCCGCTGGCCTTCGGGGCGGGTCAGCTCGAGCTGGAAGTGCGGGCTCAGTTCGGGGATGCGCAGGGCGATCTCCTCGATCTGGGACGGGAAGAGGTTCACGCCGCGGAGGATGATCATGTCGTCGCTGCGGCCGGTGATGCGGCCCATGCGGCGGTGCGCGGGGCGGGCCGTGCCGGGAAGCAGGCGGGTGAGGTCCTTGGTGCGGTAGCGGATGATGGGCAGCGCTTCCTTGGTGAGCGAGGTGAACACGAGTTCGCCGTGTTCGCCGTCGCGCAGGACGTTCTCCTTGCCCACCACGGGGTTGTAGGCGTCGATGATCTCCGGGCGGAAGTGGTCCTCCCAGATGTGGCTGCCGTCCTGGGTTTCCACCGCTTCTCCGGCAACGCCCGGGCCCATGACCTCGGACAGGCCGTAGATGTCGCAGGCCTTGATATCCATGGTGACCTCGAGCTCGTGCCGCATCTCTTCGGTCCACGGCTCGGCGCCCAGGACCGCGTACTTCAATGAGGTGGAGCGCGGGTCGATGCCCATGTGCGCCATGGCGTCGGCGATGGTCAGCAGGTAGGTGGGCGTGGCCAGGATGGCGTCCGGCTGGAAATCCTGGATCAGCTGGATCTGGCGTTCGGTCTGGCCGCCGGACATCGGGATGACGGTGCAGCCCAGCGCTTCGGCGCCTGCATGGGCGCCCAGGCCGCCGGTGAACAGGCCGTAACCGTAGGCGTTGTGGACCTTCATGCCGGGCCGGACGCCTGAGGCACGGAGGGAGCGGGCCACCAGTTTGGCCCAGTCCGCCAGGTCCTGCTTGGTGTAGCCGACGACGGTGGGCCGGCCTGTGGTGCCCGAGCTGGCGTGGATGCGGGCTACTTCAGCCTGCGGGACGGCGAACATGCCGAAGGGGTACTCCTCGCGGAGGTCCTCCTTGGTGGTGAAGGGGAAGTTGCCCAGGTCGCTGAGTTCCCGGAGGTCGCGCGGGTGGATGCCGGCGTCGTCGAACTTCCGTTTGTACAGGGGGACGCGGTCGTAGGCGTACTGAACGGTGTGCTGCAGGCGGCTCAGCTGGAGCGCTTCGAGCTCGTCGCGGGAGATGGTCTCCTCGCGGTCCAGGACGGCGTCCGAGCCTGTGGCGTCCGCTGACGCGGTGGAGGTGACGGGGGTTTCGGGGGCATGCAGGGACATGGTTTTCCTACTTCTTGGGGATGGTGCGGCTGCGTCCGCGGAACTCGGCGATGAGCTGGCCGTACTGGGGCGCGGAAGGGTCTGCGGAGGAATCAGAAGCCGGGGTGCCGGCGTCGGCGGCGAAAATCTGGATGTCGTACAGTCCGCTGCGGCCCGCGCTGGAGCGCCGGTCCGCCACTGCCGTGAGCACCTGGCCGCGGAAGGCGGGCTTGAGGAAATTGATGTCGACGCCGGAGGCCACGGTGATGCTGTTCTCTTCCCCGGGTGCCGGAACGGCCGGGTTGCATGCGAGGGCGAAGGCCGTATCACCGAAGGCGAAGATCATTCCGCCGTGGGCCATGCCGAAGCCGTTGAGCATCTCCTGCCGGAGGGTCATCCGGATGGTGGCGTGCCCGTCGCTGAGCGCAATGACGTCAATGCCCATCCACTCGGAGGCGTAGTCGTTCTCCAGGATTTGGTGCGGTGGGCCCGAGAGGGTTGTTCCAGCCATGCGTCATTGCCTCCAGCTTTATTTACCGAATGTTCATTAGGTAATCCCATGAAGGGGGTCGGTGTCAAGAGTTGGGCGTCGAGCCAGCCCTTCGTGCCCAGTTGCTTTGGCGAGGAGTCCGCTTTTCGAGGGAACACGCCGTCGGGCACGGCGCGCCGCGTCCATGCCGCGCGGAGCAACCGGGCGGGAACGCACGACGGCGGCGGGCGCTTTGCCACTTGGGGTGCCCCGGGTGAAAGACTGGGGTGGACCTGCATCACCACTACCTAAGGGCGGACCATGGCCAAGGGGATCTACGTCAGCGCAACCACACCCGGATCGGGCAAGTCACTCGTGGCTTTGGGCCTGGCGGACACCCTCCACCGGCATGCGGACCGGATCGGATTCTTCAAGCCGGTGGTCCAGGGCCCCGGGGACGACCCCATGGTGGCGCTGATGAAGAGCCGGTTCGAGCTCGACGACGAGCGCTGCCGCGGCGGCCTGACGTTCCAGGAGGTCCGCGAGCTGCTGGCCGAGGGCAACCGGGCCGAGATCGATGCCCGTTGCGTGGAAATTTTCGCCGAAATCTCCCGCCACTGCGACGTGGTGATCGTGGAGGGGACGGACCTGACCGGCCAGGACGCCGCCGTCGAATTCGACCTGAACGCCCGGCTGGCCAACAACCTCGCCGCCTCCGTGGTAGCCGTGGTCGGCGCGAAGGGACGGACCGTCGAGGAGGCGACGGCCGCCGTCGAGGTTGCCCGCAAGGAGCTTTCCGCGGAGAAGTGCTCGCTGCTGGCCATCATGGTCAACCGCGCAAATCCGGACGACGTCGGTGCTATTGCCGCCGCTGTGAAGCCCGGCGCCTCCGGGCGTCCCGTCTACGTTTTCCCCGAGCTGGAGGACATCGCCCGGCCCACCACCGGCGAGGTGGCGGCGGCGCTGGGCGTGCGGCAGATCGCCGGCCGGGCGGACATGGAGCGCGACGTGAAGGACGTCAAAGTCGCGGCCATGAGTGTGGGCAATTTCCTGAATGTGCTGGACGAGGGTGCGCTGGTGATCGTTCCCGGGGACCGGGCGGACGTGATGGTCGCGTGCCTGGCCTCCTCCTTCTCGCCGGAATTCCCGGTGCCGTCCGGGCTGATCCTGACCGGCGGCCTGGCCCCGGATGCCAACATCTATCCGCTCCTGGCGCAGGCCCCGTTCCCGGTTTTTGCCGCCGAGGAGGACACCTACGGTACCGCCAAGCGCATCTCCGAGGTCCGCAGCGAAATCTGGTCCGGGCACCGCCGCAAGGTGGCCTCCGCTCTGGGCCTGTGGTCCCGCAGCGTGGACGAGGCTGAACTGGTGGAACGGCTGCATCTGCCGCGGGCCGAGCGCATGACGCCGCTGCGGTTCCTGCACGACCTGATCGAGCGGGCCCGGTCGCAGCGCCGCCATGTGGTCCTGCCCGAGGGTACGGACGTCCGGATCCTGCGCGCCGCGGAAATCCTGCACCGCCGCGATGTCTGCGACCTCACCGTCCTGGGCCCGGAACCGGACGTGCGCGAACTGGCATCCGCCAGCGGCATCGACCTGACCGGGATCAACATCGTGGACCCCGCCACCTCGGACCTGCGGCAGAAGTTCGCGGAGAAGTACTCGGAGCTGCGCGCGCACAGGGGCGTGGATCTGCCCAAGGCCCTGGAAATCATGCAGGACGTCAGCTACTTCGGCACCATGATGGTCCAGCTGGGCGTCGTGGACGGGATGGTCTCCGGTGCCGCGCACACCACCGCCCACACCATCCGGCCGGCCCTGGAATTCGTTAAGACGCGCGAGGGCGTGAAGATCGTGTCTTCCGTGTTCCTGATGCTGATGCCGGACCGCGTGCTGGTCTACGGCGACTGTGCCGTGAACCCGGATCCCAACGTGGAGCAGCTCGCGGACATCGCCTTGGCGTCCGCCGAGACCGCGGCGCAGTTCGGTGTGGAGCCGCGGGTGGCCATGCTTTCCTACTCCACCGGCGGATCCGGCTCCGGCGAAGCCGTGGACCGGGTGCGGCAGGCCACGGACCTGGTCCGCGAACGCCGCCCGGATCTCGCCGTCGAAGGCCCCATCCAGTACGACGCGGCCGTGGACGCCTCCATTGCCGAGTCCAAGATGCCGGGTTCGTCCGTGGCAGGTCAGGCGACCGTCTTCATCTTCCCCGACCTGAACACCGGCAACAACACGTACAAGGCCGTGCAGCAAAGCTCCGGCGCGGTCGCCGTCGGGCCTGTCCTGCAGGGGCTCCGGAAGCCGGTGAATGACCTGTCGCGCGGCTGCACGGTGGAGGACATCGTGAACACCGTGGCCATCACGGCGATCCAGGCGCAGGGTTAGAACTGGCGCCCGCCGTCCTGCCCATCGTCAAGCTCGACGGCGACGCCGGGTCTGAGGGTGGCCCTGGATGACGCGGACTGGCCGCGCACCCCTGTTACGCAAGCGCTTGCGTAAGCGCCGTCCGGGGCATACCGTGGTTTCCCGTGGGTGCCGGAATAGACGAGGTCGCTGAACGCGCGGGCGTGGCGGCCTCCACAGTGTCGCGAGCGCTGCGCGGGCTGCCAGGAGTTTCGGAAGGGACCCGTGAACGCATCCGCCAGCTGGCTTCCGAGCTTGGATATCAGCCGTTGCCCAGTGCTGCCCGGCTTGCCACGGGCGTGACGGGCACAGTGGCCGTGGTGGTGCCCGACGCCACCAAATGGTTCTTCGGGCAGGTGGTTTCCGGTGCCGCCGGGGCCGTCCGCGCGGCAGGGCGGGACGTCCTGCTCTTCGAACTCGGCGACGGCGAGGGCCGCCGCAGGTTCTTCATCGGCGGGGTTCTGCGGGGCCGCGCGGACGCCGTGCTGGTTCTGTCGCTGAAACTGTCCCAGGCAGAGGTGGGAATGCTGCGCGCCCTGGACCTGCCCGTCGTCGTCCTGGGCCAGTCCTCTGAATTCTTCGGCAGCGTCAGGGTGGATGAACGTGCGGCGGCCAGGGCGGCGGTGCGGCACCTGCTGGACCTGGGGCACCGAAGCATTGCGATGATCGGCATCGACGACGAAGCCGAAGTGACCGCGGGAAGTGCCGCGCCGCCGTCGCGCGTTGCCGGATACCGCCAGGCGCTGCTCGCGGCGGGCATTACGCCGGCGGCGGACTGCGAGCAGTCCGCCCCGAACAGCGTGGCAGGGGGCCGGACGGCAATGCGGCGGCTCCTTGCAGCGCCGGTCCCGCCCACGGCTGTGTTCGTCGGCTCGGACGAAATGGCGTTCGGTGCCATGCGGGAAGCAGAGGCGGCCGGGCTGGAGATCCCGCGGGATATCTCGTTCGTAGGCTTCGACAACCACGACTTCGCGCCGGTCATGGACCTGACCACGGTGGACCAGGATGTGCGGGGCCAGGGGGCGGCCGCCGCGGAACTGCTGGTCGCTGCCCTCGAGCGCCGCGTGGCCGGGGCACCCGGCTCGGAATCCGCGCGGGGCACCCGGACGGTAAAGACCCGCCTGGTGGTGCGCGGCAGCACAGCCGCCGCGGCCAGGACCACCACCAATCCAACAACAGCAAAGGCAGGCAACTGATGGAATACCGCAAACTTGGCTCATCGGGGATGTACATCAGCGCCCTCGCGTACGGCAACTGGGTCACGCACGGCGAACAGATCGACCAGGAGGCGGCCACCGCGTGCGTCCGGAAGGCGCTCGACCTGGGGATCACCACGTTCGACACGGCGGACGCCTATGCCGGAACCCGTGCGGAGACCGCGCTGGGCGAGGCGCTGGCCGGAATCCGCCGCGAGAGCATTGAAGTGTTCACCAAGGTCTACTTTCCCACCGGGGAAGGAAAGAACGACCGCGGCCTGTCCCGGAAGCACGTGATGGAATCCATCAACGGTTCGCTGCGCCGGCTGCAGACCGACTATGTGGACCTCTACCAAGCCCACCGCTACGACTACGAAACGCCGCTGGAAGAGACGATGCAGGCTTTCGCTGACATCGTCCGGGCGGGCAAGGCGCTGTACATCGGCGTATCCGAGTGGACCGTGGACGAGATCCGTGCCGGGGCCGCCCTGGCCAAGGACCTGGGGATCCAGCTGATCTCCAACCAGCCCCAGTATTCGATGCTGTGGCGGGTCATCGAGGAGGAGATCGTCCCCGTCAGCGAGGAACTGGGCATCGGCCAAATCTGCTGGTCTCCGCTGGCACAGGGCGTGCTCACCGGCAAGTACCTGCCGGGCCAGACCGCCCCGGCGGATTCACGATTCGCCGCGGACGACGGCTCGTTGAAGGAAAACCGCTACCTGACCGAGGACATCCTCACGCGGGTGCAGCAGCTCAAGCCGCTGGCTGACGAGGCCGGGCTCTCTCTGGCCGGGCTCGCCGTCGCATGGGTCCTGCAGAACCCGAACGTCTCGGCCGCGATCGTGGGTGCGTCGCGGCCCGAGCAGCTGGAGGACAACGTCAGGGCCGCCGGGGTGAAGCTTGATTCTTCGCTCATGGCACGCATCGACGAGCTCATGCTTCCCGTCGCGGAGCGCGATCCGGCCAAGGTGGAGTCCTTCAAGGAGCGCGTCTGACCCTCCCGGCTTAACCGCCTCCAGCCCGGGGCACTGCGACGCAGCCCCCTGTTAGCTGTTGTCCGGTTTGGCCAGGCTTTCAGGGTCTTCCTCTTTGGCGGGCTCGTCGGACAGTCCCTGGGGGCTGAGGTCCAGGCCTTCGGTGTCTTCCGGGGCTTCGGGGGCCTCACCGGTTTCCTTGGCCTTGAGGGCGCCGGTGTCGTCGAGCGCCGGGTTGGCACCCTCGACGCCGGTGGGATCCTTGGTGCCGGAGCCGCCAGAGCCGGCGCCAGCTCCGCCGTCGTGCGTTCCGCCTGTACCTTCGGGGAGCGGGGCAGTGCTGCTGGATCCGGTGTTGGTGGGGTCGTTGTCCTCGGCGGGCGTGGGCTCGTTGGTCATGCGATGTCCTCTCGGCGTGGTCCGGCCTGTCCGCTGACTGTAGGCACAGCGCCCAGGGATCCGCAAGAATCCCGCCCCCGCACCCACCCGCGAGGTGGCACTCAACGGCACTCCCGGCGTCGGGCATTGGCGTTAAGTGCCGTCTCGCGGAGGGGCCAGCCGATAGGGTGGAACTGAACCGCGGAAGCTCAGGCTCAGGAGGCCCTTCATGCTCGTGCTCGTCATCAACTCCGGCTCGTCCTCGCTCAAGTACCAGGTGCGCGACGTCGCCGCCGGATCCGTGCTGACCGAGGGGCTGATCGAGAAGATCGGCATGGGCAACGGCGGGGATGGCGACGGCGAGATCGAAGGCCCGCGCGACCATGCCGAGGCGCTGGAGCAGGTGGATGCCGCCATCCACGAGGACCTGGGCGACCTGCAGCTCGGCGCCGTGGGGCACCGGGTGGTGCATGGTGGTGAACGCTTCGCGGAGCCCGTGCTCATTGACAACGAAATCACCCGCGCCATCGAACGGCTCAACCCGCTGGCACCGCTGCACAACCCCGCCAATGTGCTGGGCATCCGCGCCATCACCAGGAAATGGCCGGACCTGCCGCAGGTAGCCGTCTTCGATACCGCCTTCCACCGCAGCATCCCCGAGCACGCCTGGCGCTACGCCGTCCCGGACGAGCTCTACACAAACCACGGCATCCGGCGCTACGGGTTCCACGGGACCTCGCACGAGTACGTCACCCGGCAGGCCGCCGCGCTGCTGGACATCCCGGCGGAAGAGTTCGACGGCGTCATCGCCCACCTGGGGAACGGCGCCTCAGTCACGGCGATCCAGGGCGGCCGGTCGATGGACACTTCGATGGGGTTCACGCCGCTCGAGGGCCTGGTGATGGGCACGCGCTCCGGCGACCTGGACCCCTCGATCCTCGTTTTCCTCGGCCGGGCCGGCTGGACGCCCGAGGACCTGGACACCATGCTCAACCGCGAATCCGGACTCAAGGGACTGGCCGGCAACAACGACATGCGCTCCGTCGTGGAAGCCGCGGAGTCCGGCGACGGCCGGGCTGCCATGGCGCTCGCCGTCACGTCGTATCGCCTGGCCAAGTACATCGGCGGGTACCACGTGGCTGTCGGCGGGGCAAAGGCCCTGGTGTTCACTGCCGGCATCGGCGAGAACTCCCACCAGTTCCGGGCGCTCGTCGCCGACCGCCTGGGTGCGCTGGGCGTGGAGCTCGACGGCGGCCTGAACCGTCAGCGGTCCAAGGAACCACGCGTCATTTCCACGCCGCAGTCCGGGTTGCCCGTCCTGGTGGTGCCCACCGACGAGGAGCGCGCCATTGCGGAGGCGACGGCCGCCGTCGTTTCTTCATCGATTGCTCCGTAGATGCCGTTTAGCGGCAGCAAAACGGCATCGGAGCAATCGATCGGGGTTGTCCTAGGCGCGGCCCTTGAGGATGAGGTTCCAGTAGATCTTCGGGAAGATGTCCCGGTCCACCACCCATGAGAGCCGGCTTTCGTTCCACGTGGGCACGCGCGGGATGGTGGGCACGGGGCGATAACGGTCGTCGAACTCGGCGAAGACCACGGTGTCGCGCGAGACCGTAAAGGGGCACACGGAGTAGCCGTTGTACTTGGCGGAAAGGCGCTTGCCCTTCCGCGCGGCCACCAGGTTTCTTGCCAGGACCTTGGTCTGCTTGCGCAGGGCGCCGCCGGACTTGGAGTTGGTGGTGCCTGCGGCGTCGCCCAGCGACCAGACGTTGGGGTACCGGAGATGCCGCAGCGTCTGCCGGTCCACCTCCACGAAGCCGCCGTCGTCCCCGGCGGCCGGGAGGTCCGTTGCCTTCAGCCAGTCCGGTGCTGACTGCGGCGGGACTCCGTTGAGCACGTCGTAGCGGAGCTGTTCCTCGTTGCCGGTCTCCAGGTTGCGGATAGTGGCGGTCTGGGCAGCCGGATCCACGGCTACGAGTTCGCTGTTCGTGCGCAGTTCGATGCCGTACTCCGCGATCTTCCGGTCCAGTTCCCGGTCCACCTCCGGCACGCCGAACACAGTGGGATAGGGCTGGACCATGACCACGCGGATCTTGTCCAGTACGCCCTGTTGGCGCCAATAATCGCAGGCGAGGTACATGGGTTTCTGGCTCGCACCTCCGCACTTGATGGGCCCGGCCGGCATGGTGAACACCGCGGTGCCGGAGGTCATCCCGCTGAGCAGGGTCCACGCCTTGGGCGCCAGGTCGAACTCGTAGTGCGAGGCGCCATGGGGGGAGTGGACGGCCTCGGCCAGCCCCGGCACGGTGTCCCAGTCGTACTGCAGGCCGGGGCAGACCACCAGTTGCCCGTAGGCCACCGTTGACCCGGACGCGAGCGTGACGGTGTTGGCGTTGGCATCCACATCCACGGCGCTGTCCCGGATCCAGGTGACACCGGCGGGGGTCACGGACTCCTGCGTGCGGACCGCCTCCTGGGCCGTCGACCGCCCGCCGGCGATGTGCGAAAAGAGTGGCTGGTAAAGGTGGTGGTCCTTCGGCTCGATGAGCGCCACGTCTTTGACCCCGTACCGCTGCAGCCGGGCCGCCAGCGACACGCCCGCGTTGCCGCCGCCGATGACCACCACTTCGAAGCTTTTCATGGCTCTCCTTCGCCTACGGTTTCGTACGCTCAGCTGCCGCCGATCTTACTTCAGCCCGGCGCCCGGCAGCAGTTCGGTAGCGCCCAGGGCATCGGCGATGAACGCGTAGTCCCAGGCACGCTCCCGCCACTGCACGTACCGGCCTGACGCACCGCCATGCCCGCCGTCCATCTCGATCTTCATGACGATCGGCTCGGACCCGGTGGTCCTGTTCCGGAGTTCCTGCACCCATTTGGCCGGCTCCACGTAGAGGACCCGGGTGTCGTTGAAAGAGGTAACGGCAGCGATCTTGGGGTAAGCCGCGGCGCGGACGTTTTCGTAGGGGGAGTAGGACTTCATGTAGCCGTACACGTCCGGGTCCGTGATGGGATTGCCCCATTCCTCCCACTCCAGCGCGGACAGCGGCAGGTCCGGGTCCAGGATGCTGGTCAGCGGATCCACGAACGGTACCTGCGCCACAATGGCGGCGTACTTCTCCGGCGCCAGGTTGGCCACCGCACCCATCAGCAGGCCGCCCGCCGAGCCGCCCAGCGCCGCGATCCGCGCCGGATTCACCCAGCCAGAGGCCGCCAGCCAGTCGGTGGCGTCGATGAAGTCAGTGAAGGTGTTCTTCTTGGCGAGCTTCTTGCCGTTGTCGTACCACTTCCGGCCCAGCTCACCGCCGCCGCGCACGTGCGCAATCACGAACACCACGCCGCGGTCCAGCAGCGACAGCCGGGCGATGCCAAACCCCGGGTCCATGCTCATCTCGTAGGACCCGTAGCCGTAGACCAGGCCCGCCGCCGTAGAATCCTGCCGCACACTCTTGTGCCGCAAAACGGACAGCGGAATGCGCGTGCCGTCCGCCGCCGTCGCCCATTCCCTGGTGGCGACGTAATCGCTGCCGTCGTAGCCGCCCAGCACCGGGCTTTCCTTGCGCAGCAGCAGCTCCCCGGCGGGACGTTCCGCGATGGGCAACACAAAATCGTAAACGCGCGACGGGGTGAAGTAGGACGTGTAGCCCAGCCGGATCACCGGGGCGTCGTAGTCCGATCCGCCCACGCCGGCCGTGTAGAGCTCCTCGTCGAACGCCGGCTCGACGGGCTCTTCCTGCGCCGGCGTCCCCAGGCCGGTCAGCCCCATCACCTGGACCCGCTCAATGGTGTCCTTGCGGATGGACACGACCAGGTGCGTGACGGTGACGCCCGCGCCGTTGACGCGCACGTCCTCGGAATGCCCGACGACGGTCTGCCAGTTCTGCTCGGCCAGCGGCTTTTCCAGCTCGGCCGGGTCAGCCAGGGAGACCATGGAGTTCACGGCACCGCGGTTGTGGGTGAGGAGGATGCGCTCTGTCTTCTGCCCGTCCGGGCCGTCCAGCAGGAAGGGCTCGGCCTCGTAGAGGATGCGTTCATCGCGGGAAATCACGGTGGTCAGGGCGCCGGAAGGGTCGTCGAAGCGGAGCAGGCGCGTCTCGCTGTACTCGGAGCAGCCGATGCCCAGCACCAGGTAACGCCGGTCCGAGGAGAGCTCAAAGCCCAGCCACATGGCCGCGTCGTCCTCCTGGTAAATGACCAAGTCGTCGGCGACAGGCGTGCCGAGGACGTGCGCCTTCACCTGATAGGGGCGCCACGTCTCGTCCACCACGGTGTAGAAGATGCGCGTGCCGTCGGGGGAGAAGGCAACCCCGTAGAAGATGTTCTCGATGACGTCCGGGAGCAGTTCGCCGGTGCGCAGGTCCTTGATGCGGAGGGTGAACCGCTCGTCGCCGGAGTTGTCCACAGCGTAGGCATAGAGGTTGCCGTCCACGGTCACGGCCGAACCGCCCACGGAGAAGAAGGGCTTGCCCTCCGCCTCCACGTTGCCGTCCAGCAGGACTTCCTCGCCGGGGATTTCGGTCCCGGGCTCCACCGCCGGAGGGGTCCAGTCGGCGATCTTGTCCTCGGTATCGCTGGCCCGGACGCGGCACTGGATGCCGTACTCCTTGCCCTCCACCGACCGGCTGAAGTACCACCAGCCGTCCTTCCGGTGGGGGACGGACAGATCGGTTTCCTGGGTCCGGCCCTTGATCTCCTGGAAGATCGCCTCCCGCAGCGGTTCCTGGTGCGCGGTGATGGCTTCCTGGTATGCGTTTTCGGCCTTCAGGTGCGCCACGACCTCCGGCGATTCCTTGTCCCGCAGCCACTCGTAGTTGTCCACGAAGGTGTCTCCGTGATGCGTCCGCTCCACGGGATTCCGCTTGGCGACAGGCGGCGTGGGCGCCGCGGCGGGGGCAGTGCTGGCGGGATCCTGCAGGGGAGTGGAGGTCATGCCTTCAATATATAGACCCCCTCGGAAAATAGGGCGCCGCGTTCGCTACCGGGAAACCCACCCCCCGATGCTCTCTCACTTCCCGCAGGATTCTCCCCAATGCTCTATCACCTATGGTCCCTATCCAGGGGGTTTAGGAGCTACAACTGATAGAGCCTCGGGGGGCGGCGTACCGATGCCCAAGGCGGGGGCGTATTCTGACACTTCAGGCACATCCGCCCAGCGTGAGAGGGGAAGTTCCATGACCATCCCGCCAGTGCACGAACCCGAGCCGTTCCCCGAACCGGGGCCGGACCCCACCCAGCCGGATCCCACGCAGCCGCATCCGCCCGGGCCGCCGTCGCCATTCCCTACCCCGGAACCTCCCGGACCGTTGCCTGTTCCGGACCCGGGCCCGGCGCCGCTCCGCCCGGACCCGACCAGAAGCTAGCGACAGCGCGAAGGGGGCTCTTGCCTGGCTGAACCGATCCAGGCAGGGAAGGGCCCTTGCCGCATGCGTCGACAGCCCAAAAAACGTTCAAAAAATCTCTTTCGAACCGCTTGAAGATCTCCCCTCACAGTGCTAAAAAATCTATATCAGCCACCACAGATCGGCTGAAAAAAAGAAGACTGTTTCTTTCGAGGAGGGAAGCCATGTTGATGCGAACCGATCCGTTCCGCGAGCTGGACAGGCTGGCCCAGCAGGTCCTCGGTACGACAGCGCGCCCGGCTGCGATGCCCATGGACGCGTGGCGGGAGGACAAGGAATTCGTCGTCGCCTTTGACCTGCCTGGGGTTGCGGTGGATTCTGTGGACCTGGATGTGGAACGGAATGTCCTGACCGTTCGGGCCGAACGCCCCGAACCGGCCGGAAAGGACACCGAGTTGATCGCCTCCGAGCGGCCGCGCGGCGTATTCAGCCGCCAGCTGATCCTCGGGGATACCCTCGACGCGGAAAACATCAAGGCCAATTACGACGGCGGCGTCCTCACCTTGCGGATCCCCGTCGCCGAAAAGGCGCAGCCGCGCAAGATCGAAATCGAAACCAAGGGGTCGAAGCAAGAGATCGCCGCATAGTTCCACAGGATAATTCCATAGGACCGGGAGGCCGCGCTCCTTCTGTTGGCTGCCTTTTTGGGGCGACTCGCCATTCTGTGCACGCCACAGCGCCAGACAGCGCACCGGCAGCGTATGCGCGGCCTTCCCGTACGGTGGCCCCCGGCTCCAGCCGGGGGCCATCCACTTCCCCCGTTGGGTCAGGAGCCGAGTTCCAGCATCAGCGCCGGAAGTTCGTCGGCGAGCTCGCGGGCCAGGAATCCGAGCGGGCCCATCCTGCTGGCCAGTCGGTCCGCTGCCGCGGCGTGAAGATGCGTTCCCCAGCAGGCGGCCTGCGGGCCGGTGGTCCCGCGCGCCCGCAGCCCCGCAATCGCCCCGGCCAGCACATCACCGCTGCCCGACGTCCCCAAACCCCCGTACCCGGTCGTGATCTTCCACAGATCCGGTTCGCCGCGGCCGTTCCCCGGCGGACGTGCAATTACCCCCTGGCAGCTCACCACCGCGTCATACCGGGCAGCCACCTCGGTCACGGCAGCTTCAAGGGCGTCGGCACCAAGATCGCCGGCATCCCGGCCCAGCAGGACCGCTGCCTCGTTCGGGTTCGGGGTGAGGATCAGCCGCCCGCGCCAAGGGTCCAGCTTGTTTTCCAACCGCACCAGGGCGCCCAAAGCGTAGGCATCGAGTACGACGGCGGGGCCCCCGTCCCGCCCGGCGTCACCATCAGGTTCCTCCCGCGCGGCCGAATCCCGCTCCAGCATTGCCGCCAGCAGATCCTCGGCGAGGTCCAGGTCGTCCAGGCCGGGTCCCACCAGGACCGCGTCGGCCCGCTCCAGGTAGCTGGAAATGCGGTCCAGGCCGCTGGCCAGGACTGACCCATCAGAGTTCTCGGGCAGCCCGATCGACCCGCACTCCGGCAGGGCCACTCCCACGTGGACAGCCGCCGACTCGGCCACGGCCAGCGTGAGTTTCCCGGCCCCGGCCCGCAAAGCCGCAGTCCCGGCCAGCAGCGCCGCACCGGGGGTTGCCCGCGCCCCGCCCACCACCAGCACCGAGCCGCGCGAGTACTTGTCCTCACCGGCGGCCGGCAGCGGCCAGTCGCGGAGGAAGGAGGGCGTGACCAGGGTGGGCTGTGCTTCGGAAGCCGCGGCGCCGCCGTCGTAATTACCGGGGGTGGACACTGGCATCCCCGGCGTGCTCCGTGACCTCGACGCCCTGCTCGGTCAGGTGGTCCGCCACGTTGAAGCTCTCCAGCGTCCACGGACCCGCGCCGGACGGGCGGACGTAGCGGGTGATGGAGGCGTTCAGGACGGACGTGCTGGCGGCCAGGTCGAGCAGTTCCTCTTCGGAGAGGCCCTCCATGACGTAGCGGAACAGCATGATCACGGCGTCGTGGCACACCAGCATGACCCGGTGGCCCGTGCCCAGGTTGTTCAGCTCGCCCAGCACGGACCGCAGCCGGAGCGCGACGTCGGCCCATGACTCCCCGCCCGGCGGACGGTAGTACAGCTTGCCCAGCCAGAGCCGCCGCTCCGCCTCCTCGGGGAACCGGTTGTCCACGCCGAGGCGGGTCAACCGGTCCAGGATGCCGAGTTCCCGGTCGCGGAGCCGTTCGTCGGTGACCACCTTGGCCGGCCAGCCCGCCGTTTCCACGGCGATTTCCGCCGTCTGCCGGGCGCGCGCGTAGGGCGAGGAAACTACAGCGTCGGCGCGGAACTCCTCAGCGATCCGGGCCAGGGCAGTCCCCAGTGCCCTGGCCTGCTCCTGCCCTGTCGTGGAAAGCTTCACGTCCGCGTCCCGCGCCGGCACATCGATGACTTCCGCCCCGGCCAGCCGCGCCTCCGTGGCCGCAACGTTGCCCTCACTCTCGCCGTGCCGGACCAGGAGCAGTTCCACCGCCCCGGCCTCCTGCACAGCCTCCGTCAGTCCGTCGTCGTTCAAGACAATCACTCCCGTCCGCGTTCGGTGCCGAATGCAGGAACACTATCAGCGCCCTTACCCACCGGACGGCCAAAATAACGCACGACGGCGGCACGGGCCCGCGTGCGTTGCCTCACCACTTAGGTTGTGACACTATCTAGTTATGAGTATCGAGAAGCGGTGGCCGAGCGACTGGGTCAGGGCCGTCCTTCCCGTTGGCATCCTCCGCGCGATCGCCGTGGGCGGCGAGGCCTATGGGTACCAGATTATCCAGCTGCTGCGGGCGTCCGGTTTCGAGGGGTTGAGCGGCGGAACCGTCTATCCGGCGCTGAACCGGCTGGAGTCGGACGGGCTTGTCAGCTCCCAGTGGCGCCAGGGAGACGCCGGGCCGGGGAAGAAGTTCTATGTACTGACCCCGGAAGGGCGGGACCGGCTGCAGGAATCAACCCGGGACTGGACCGAATTTACCGAACTGATCACGAACCTGCTTCACGAGAGACAAGGCTAAGCGATGACCACGCAGGAATACCTTCAGGCTCTGGCCTACGAACTGCGCCAGCGGAAGCAGGACGAACAGATGGTCCGCAGCACGCTGCGGGAAGTAAGCAGCCACCTGGCCGAGAGCGGGGAAAGCGGCGTCGAGGCCTTCGGGCAACCGCGCGACTACGCCGCCTCACTCGGTGCAGGCACAACCACGTCTAGGGGCTCCCGGGTGGGAACCCTTGCCGGGCTTGTTGTCATCGTGACACTCGCTGCGTATTTGGTCCTTCGGGGGACCTTCGACATAAGCTTCGGCATACTCGGAACGCTCAGCTATTTTGGCGCTGTGGTTGCCGCCACAGCTGCCCTGATAGTGACCGGCCAGCACCTGGACAGACGCCTGCCGGATCTCCGCTAGGACCACAACTGCTAACTTTCCCGACAGCCGCTGCGGATCCGGACAAGCGCAGCCCGGGTCCGAGGGGCGCTTGTCCGAATCCGCAGCGGAAGTCCGGCGGCGGTCAGCGTTCCGGGGTCAACACCTTGGAGAACACCGTTGTGCCGTTGGCATTGCGCAGGCTCACCGTGAACGTGTCCGAATCAAGCTGGACGTGACCGAAGAACTGGTTCTCGCCGTCGCGCGGTGATTCGCCGGGGAAGCGCCCGGCCTTGGAGAACACCACCTCGGGCCCGAACGTGCCGTCCATCTTGTTCGGTCCAAAGGATCCAGCGGCAATCGGCCCGGCCACGAACTCCCAGAACGGGTCGAAGTCCGTGAATGCCGCCCGCTCAGGGGAGTAGTGGTGTGCCGCGCAGTAGTGCACGTCGGCCGTCAGCCACACCACGTTCTTCACCCCGTTGCGCTTGAAGGCACTCAGCACCCCGGCGATCTCGAGTTCGCGGCCCAGCGGAGCGCCGGGGTCGCGGTTTGAAACGCTTTCCTGGTTCACCGGGCCGTCCGGCACGATCACGCCCAGGGGCATGTCCGCGGCGATCACCTTCCACGTCGCCTTGGATTTGCTGACCTCGCGGATCAGCCAGTCCACCTGCTCCTGGCCCAGGATGTTGGTGGTGTAGGCCTCCTTGCCGTCCGTATTGGGCGACTTGAACGTGCGCATATCCAGGCTGAAGATGTCCAGCTGCGGGCCGCGGGAAATCTTCCGGTAGATGCGCGCCGGCTGGTACTGCCCGGCGTCGTCAAACGTTCCTGGCCGCCACAGGGCAGACGAATCAGCGATGGGCATGTTCTCCTGCCATGCCTGCCGGCCCCGGGCTGCGAGCGTGTTGACGTCGCGGACCGTGTAGCGGGGGTCCTCCAGGATCTCGCCGGGGTACCAGTTGTTGGTGGTTTCGTGGTCGTCCCACTGGGCGATCACGGGAACGTCGGCGAACATGGCGCGCATGTTGGCGTCCAGCTGGTTGTACCGGTGGCGGCCGCGGAACTCGGTGAGCGTTTCGGCTACCTTGGACACCTCCTCCGTGACCAGGTTCCGCCACACCTGCCCGTCCTTCTCCACCACGGTCTCGGCGATGGGCCCGTCGGCGTACACGGTGTCCCCGGCGTGGATGAAGAAGTCCGGCCGCGTCTGGTGCATGGCACGGTAGCCGCGCATGCCGCCGATCTCTTCGTTGATGCCCCAGCCCTGCCCGGCCGTGTCGCCGGTCCACACGAAGCTCTGTGCGGACGACGGCGGGACCTCGCCTCCGTTGCTCGTCCCGCCGGTGCGTCCCTCGCCTCCGTTGCTCGTCCCGCCGGTGCGTCCCTCGCCGTTGTACGTCCCGGTGTCGGGGGCGGTGCGGAAGGTGCCGTGGACGCTCTCGCCGGCTGCGCCGCCGTCGTCCTCGAAGCTGATCTCCAGCGCAAACCGGGTGTTGGAGGGCAGGTTGCCGGCGTGGATCTTGGCGGTGAAGTCGGACGCCTGGGTGGCGCGCGGGCCGCGGAGGACGCGTTCAAAGGCGCCGCGCCCGCGGAGGATGTCGCCGCCGTCGTCCACGGCCCGCAGGACCGCGGTCATCCGCCCGGTGCCGGAAGAACGCGACCACAGGACCGCCGAGTCAGCGGTGACGTCGCCGGTGGCGATGCCGCTGGGCAGGGTGAGGCGGTTCCGGACCAGCGCGACCCCGGCAGGAGACGTCGCGGGGCCCGCATTGGCCGCGGCCGGGACGGAAGCCATTGCGGCCGCGAGGACTGAGCCGCGGACCATCGTGCGGCGGGAAAGTGTGCGGCGGGAAAGGTCAAGGCGTGAGGTGTCAGTCATGGGTTCAGGATGCCGCGGTGCGGGGCACGGCCGTTGACAGAACGGTGAACGCCGGGTGAGGGCCCGCTGAACCCTGCCACAAGCTCGGCTGGACCAGTCCTGTATCCGCACCAGCGGCCGCGACCCGCATAAGCGTGGTTGGGCAGCAGCGGTCAAGCGGGCCAGGGCCGCTCATGCGGGCGGGGCGGGGCCCTAGCCGGCGAGCTGCGCCACCCGCCCGGACCGCAGCGCCGCCCCGACCCTGGCGATGGCGTTGTAGTCCGGGAAGATCACGGACTGTTCGCCCACGTACCCCATCCCGGCGTTGGGCAACGTCATGCTCCGGACCGCCTTCACGTCGAGGTTGCGCAGGCTGTAGGCCAGGATCGCCACCTGGGCCGGGTCGAAGCCCTTGTTTACGGTGAGGCAGCAGCTGGCCATGTCCACGAGCGCGCGTACGGCCGTGACGTTGTTCAGCGCGCCGCGGGCGGTCAGCCGGGCCAGGATGGCGCTGAGCAGGGTCTGCTGGTTGCGCACCCGCTGGAAGTCGCCGTCGGCAAAGGCGTAGCGCTCGCGGGCGAACTCCAGCGCCGCCTGCCCATTGAGGTGGTTCACCCCGGCCTTAAAGACGTGGCGGGTCTCATGGGTGGATTGGAACGGCGTGGCCACGTTGACGTCGATCCCGCCCAGCCGGTCTGTGAGCACCCTGAACCCGTGGAAGTCCATCATCAACGTGTGCGCGATCCTGATTCCCAGCAGCTGCTCCACCGTCCGCTGCACCAGGTCGATGCCGCCGCGTTCCAGGCTCGCGTTGATTTTCGCGCCGCCGACCCCAGGCACTTCCACCCAGGTGTCCCGGTTGATCGAAATCAGGGTCAACGAGCGCCGGTCCGCCGGGACATGGACCACCATCAGTGTGTCCGCCCGCTGGTCCGACGCCTCACCGGTGGCCGCCGTGTGCGCCGCCTGCTTGCGTGCGTTCGCCCGGCTGTCGCTGCCGATCACCAGCACGTTCATGGGTACGGCCCGCAGCTCCGGGATAGGTGCAGGGGCGGGCGGCTTGGTCTTGGTGGGGGTCGCCGACGGCGTGGCGCTGGGCGTAGCCGTCGCGGTGGGGCTGGCGGCCGGTGCGGCCCCGGTGCCGGCGCGGTTCAGGTTGAAGATGACGACGACGGCGGTGGCCACGAGTGCCACGGCCAGCAGTGCCGCAATCCAGCGCCTCCGCCCGTGGAACATTTGGTGCCAGGCGTCGCCATGCGGGTGGGACTCCGGGCTTGGCTGGGATTCCGGGCCGGGGCCAGCGGGATCGCTCATGTCTGCCTCCACCTCATCGTGCTTGGTGGGATCAGTCTCCGCCCGCCAGTCCCCTGTTGGCTACGAACGTATCCAAACTGTCACCTGCCAGTGCCTGCCCCATGGCGGCAACGGCGTCCCAGTCCGGCAGCACGATCGACTGGCCGTCCGAGGACGTGCCGGTTCCCGTCGTCGGAAGCGTGAAAAAGACCAGGTCGCCGGGACCCACTCCACGCAGATCCAGGGCAAGCCGGGCCAGGGCCGCCGCGTTTAGCCCGCTGTCGACGCTGATGAACGGCGATATGGCTGACAGCGCCTCGCTGACCTTAAAGGGGTTGAGCAGCGTGCCGGCGCTGAGGTTTTTGGCCAGGAGGGCTTTGACGAAGGCCTGCTGATTCCGCACGCGCTGATAGTCGCCGTCGATGAACGCGTACCGCTCGCGGACAAACGCCAGGGCGTGCTCGCCGTCCAGAACCGCCGGGCCCTCGGTGAACGTGAACTTCCCATGCAGTGACACGAAGGGCTGGGTGATAGTGACTTCCACCCCGTCAAGGGCATCGGTCAGATCCTTGAAGCCCTCGAAGTCGATCATCGCCACATGGTCGATGCGCTGGTGGAACAGCGACTCGACGGTCTGCACCATGAGGGGTACACCGCCGTAGGCCAGGGCTGCATTGATCTTGGCCGTCCCGTATCCCGGGATTCCAACCCAAAGGTCGCGCATCAGGGAGACGGCATAGATCCGGGACCGGTCGGCGGGGATGTGGACCAGCATCAGGGTGTCCGCCCGCTGGTTGGAGTTGGTGCCGGACAACGCTTCGCCGGGGGTCGCCCCACGGCTGTCGCTGCCCATCACCAGGATGTTGAGTGCCCCGGCCGCTGCCGGCCCGCCCTCCGGAGTGCCGCCCTCAGCGGTGGTCCCACCGGCCGCCGGACCGGAACCGGGTGCCGCGCCTGTCACGTCCCCCGGAGCCCCGCCGGCCAACGGCTGGGCAGGCCGGGCGTTGGGGAGCGGACGCAGGGATTCATCGGGGAACGGGTTGTCGATGGTGGTGCTCTGGCTGTCAAAGTTCCGGCCCAGCGAGAACAGGAACGCCCCTCCGGCGGCCGGAATCAGGACCGCCACAGCCAGCAGCACGAGGAGGATCCGCCGCAGCCGGTGCCGGGGAGGCTTCCCGGGAGGGCCGGGAGCGGCGTTGCCTGGATAGGTCTGCTGGGTGCCCATCGCCGAAAATTACTGCGGCATGGGAGAGGTTTCATCGGGGGAATCCGCAGGAAGCCCGCACAAAAATCCACACTCTACGGGCCTGCACCAGCCCTGCCGCGGGTCCGGGCCCGCGGCCGGGCTGCTTCGCGGGCGGTGCTAGGCGGAGGGTGCGTTCAGCCGGGCGTGGCGCAGGATGGACACGATGGCCGGGGCGAGCTGGTCCTCCATCTGCCGGTACACCGCGGGGTCGCGCCGGTACGGGTCCACGATGTCGTTCTCGCTCGGATCCGCCGGCAGGGACAGATGCCGGACCCCGGCCGCACGGGCCGGCAACCCGCGCCAATAGGCGGCGTTGGCAGCGAAGGGGGTGCCGCCGTCGTCCGCGTCTGCAGTGGAACGCCCGACGCCGGCCCCTCCTCCCGCGGCAGGCCCGCCGGCGTGCGGGTCAGCACCGGCGGAAGCGCGTTCGTCCAGCACGTCCAGCATCCGCGCGAACTCCCGGATGGTGAACGTTCGCTTCAAGAGGGAAGCATCCAGTTGGAGGACTTCGCCGCGATGGCCGGAGGTCATGGTGAGCACCAGGTCCACGCCGCGGAGGATCTTCGGCGTGAGCTGGCGGGCGGCGAAGTGGTCCGGGCTGCCGCCGAAAGTGCGCACGATGTCGACCGAGATGGGCTGCATCGGGTCGCCCACCATGGCCCGCGTGCCGGCGCTGGCCACCTCGAACCCGCCCGGCACCACCTGGTCCAGCCCTGCCTGCAGCAGCCTCTCGGCCACGGGCGACCTGCAGATGTTGCCCGTGCAGACGGTGAGGATTCTTACTGGTGCGGACGTGTCCAAGGAGTTCTCTTTCCAGCCGGCGCGCGGACCGTGCAGTCCGCGCATTTCAACTTAACACGGCCGCCCCGCGACCCTCTCTCACTTAACGCACCCCCTCCCGCGTTGCTCTATCAGTTGTGGTCCTTAAAACCCGGGTTTAGCGACCAAATCTGATAGAGCAACGGGAGGGAGGAGAAGCTAAAGCTTGGCCAACAGCTGCTTCATTTCCGCGATCTCAGCCTGCTGCGCGGCGACGATGTCGCGGCCCAACTGCACGGCGTCGGCGTTCTTGCCCGCGCCGATCTCCTGCTGGGCCATCTCCACGGCGCCCTCGTGGTGCATGATCATCTGCTCGAGGAATAGCTTGGCGGCTTCGGGACCGGGGGCGGCCTTCAGCTGCTCCATACCGTCCGCGTCCACCATGCCGGACATGCCGTGGCCGGAATCGGTGGGCATCGTGGTGGGCTGGCCCCAGCTCTCCAGCCACCCCGTCATCTTCTCGATCTCGGGGCCCTGGGCGTCCTTGATCTTCGTGGCCAGCGCGGTGACCTCGGCGGGCACGTCCTGCTTGCCCAGCACGATGTCGCTCATCTCCACTGCCTGGGCATGGTGCGGGATCATCATCTGCGCGAACATGGCGTCCGCCGCGTTGTGGTCGGCGTTGGCGTCGGGCATCATGCTGGCCGGGCTGGAGCCATGGTCCATGCCGGACATGCTGCTGCCGCCGGTGGGCGCGGAGCCCGAGCCGGAGGCGCAGCCGGCCAGGCCCAGGCTGGCGGCGAGGGCAGCGGTGACGGTCAGGGTCTTCAGTGCGGTGTTCATGCGGAAATCGTCCTTAAAGTTGAACCGGTTGCGGGCGGGAACCTCGGTTCGGTTTACGTCCGGCTGATGGACAGGTCGCAGGGCGTGGGGCTGGACGGAATGTAGGAGTAGACGGGGGCGGCAGCGTCAACCGGCGGGGCCATCCTGACGGCGGCCACCGGAGGCGTCACCACGGCCAGCGCTCCCGAGCTCGGCGAGGGAACACACGACGCCGACGGCTCCCCGGCCCCCGGGCAGGTGTCTGCGCAGGCAGCACCGGCGTAAAGTACGACGACGGCGACCCCGCCCGGGTGCACCGGGTCGCCTGAGTGGGTGGTGCTGGAGTGGGTGGTGCTGGAGTGGGCAACATGGCCAGCCCCCGCGTGCGACGCATGGCTCCCCGTCATCACGTGCATCCCGAAGATCCCCACGATGACGGCCAGGACCCCAAGGAACCCGGCGGCGCGCATCAGCACCAGCTGAGAGAGGGTCGCCCAAAAACCCGCAGGACCTGCGAGAGGGTCGCGGAAAAACCCGCGGGATGTGAGAGAGCGTCGGGGCATGGTGTGTTTAACGTACCTCGGCCGGGTTGAGTTTCACGCGGCGCAGCAGCTGGGCGTTCAGTGCCACCACGATCGTCGATGCGGACATCAGCACGGCCCCGGCCGCGGGCGAGAGCACTACTCCGGCGAACGCCAGCACGCCGGCGGCCAGCGGCACGGACAGGATGTTGTACCCCGTGGCCCAGACCAGGTTCTGCCACATCTTGCGGTAGCTGGCGCGGGAGAGGTCCACCATGGACAGCACGGCGCGGGGGTCGTTCCCGGCCAGCACAACGCCTGCAGATTCCATCGCCACGTCCGTGCCGGCCCCGATCGCGATCCCCACCTCGGCGCGTGCCAGGGCGGGGGAGTCGTTGACGCCGTCGCCCACCATGGCCACCTTGAGGCCGCGGGCCTGCAGCTCGGCCACCTTCTTGTCCTTGTCCGCGGGCAGGACGTCGGCAAACACCTCGTCGATGTTCAGGTCCTCGGCCACGGCCTGGGCCACTTGGCGGGCGTCGCCGGTGATCATGCCTACCTTCACGCCGCGGTTTTGCAGCGCGGCCACGGCTTGCCGGGATTCGGCGCGGACGGCGTCCTCCAGGCTGATGGCGCCCAGCACGCGGCCTTCGTCAACCACGTGCAGCACGGCAGCCCCGCGGTCCATCCACGCACGGGTGGATTCGGCCAGGGTGGAAGGCTCGACGACGGCCAGCTCGCGGAGCAGAGCCGGCCCGCCCACGTGGACAGTGCGGCCGTCCACGGTGGCACGCACGCCGCGGCCGGTCATGGAGGTGAAGCCGGAGACCGCAGGCAGGGTGAGGCCGCGCTCGCGGGCAGCCCGGACGATCGCCCGGGCCACGGGGTGTTCGCTGTCGGACTCCACCGCGGCGGCCAGGGCCAGGAGCCGGTCAGGGTCCACGCCCTCCGCGGCGGCCACGTCCTTCAGGTCCGGCTCGCCGGTGGTCAGGGTGCCGGTCTTGTCGAACATCACCACGTCGATGGTGCGCATCCGTTCCAGCGCCATCCGGTTCTTGATGAGCACTCCGGCCCGGGCGGCCTGCTCGGTGGAGATGGCAATGACCAGCGGGATGGCCAGACCCAGGGCGTGGGGGCAGGCGATGACCAGGACGGTCACGGTGCGGGTGACGGCGTCCGGGACGCTGCCCAGCAGGGTCCATGCGATGAACGTGATCACGCCGGCGCCGGCAGCGAAGTAGAAGAGGAAGGCGGCCGCCCGGTCGGCCAGGGCCTGGGCCCGTGACGAGGACGCCTGCGCCTCGGCGACCAGACGCTGGATGCCTGCCAGCGCGGTCTGGTCGCCCACGGCCGTGACCTGCACGCGGACAGTATTGTCCGTGGCGACGGTTCCGGCCACGACGGCGTCGCCCGGCCCGCGGGGCACGGTCTTGGACTCGCCGGTGATCATGGATTCGTCGAACTCGGCCTGGCCGTCCACCACGGTCCCGTCGGCCGGCATCCGCGCGCCGGACCGGACCAGGACGACGTCTCCCTCGCGGAGGTCCGCCACCGGCACTGTCTCCGTGCCGCCGTCGTCCGTGATGCGGTCCGCCTCGTCCGGAAGGAGGGCGGCCAGCGCGTCCAGGGCGCCCTGGGCGGAGCCGAGTGCGCGCATCTCGATCCAGTGGCCCAGCAGCATGATGGCCACCAGGAGGGCCAGCTCCCACCAGAAGTCGAGATCGAACCCGGCGATGCCCAGGCTGGTGACCCACGATGCCCCGAACGCCACGGTGATGGCCATGCCGATCAGCAGCATCATGCCGGGCTTGCGGTTCCTGATCTCCTGTACGGCGCCCTTGAGGAAGGGCTGGCCGCCGTAAAGGAAAATCACGGTGCCCAGGACGGGCGGAATCAGCGTGGAGCCGGGGAACATCGGGGCCATGTAGCCGAAGATGTGGCCCACCATGGGGCTGAAGTACACCACCGGGATGGACAGGGCGAGGGTCAGCCAGAACCGGTTCCTGAACATCGCGGTGCTGTGCCCGGCGTGCTGTCCGTGGGTGTGGACGGCGTGGTCGTCATCTGGCATGTGGCCGGCGTGGCCCGAAGGTGCGCCGCGGCCCGCGTGCCCCGAAACGCCGTGCGCGCCGTGCCCCACGTGCTCGGTGACAGTGGGCGCGAAAGGGGTGGCGCCGTCGTCGTGATGGTGGTTGTGGTCCTGCATGGTGCCGCCTTAGGAAAGGAGGGTGCCCGGGGCGCGCTGCCCCGGGCCGGAGTCAGAGCGCTGCGTAACCGGCCGCGGCCACCGCCTGGCGCAGGTCCGCGTCCGCGGCGGAGCCGGTCACCGTGAGCCGCGACCGCCCGCGGGGCACTAGTTCCACCTTCGCCGCGTCCACCCCTGCCAGGGCGCCCAGGGCCTTCTCCACCGTCTGTGCGCAGTGCCCGCAGGTGAGACCCTCCAGGGCAAATTCGCGGGGCGCGCCAGATGCCGGGGAAGGTACGACGGCGGGACGCGCCTGGGCGCCGGCGTCAGCCTTCGTGGCGCCCTCGGCAGGGCCGCAGCAGCTGCAGCCGCCCGCGGAGGCGAGGGGGAGGGTTGTCCGGATTTCAGTTCCACACATGTCAGTTTCCATTCCGTCGAGGGAGTGATGGCTGCTGGGGTTGAACGGCTGTGAGAGGCGGCGCGGGGCGCCTGCCGGGACATACCACGTCACTGACAACACCTTGAAGATACCCCTAGGGGGTATACAAGTCAAGGGTCTTAAGGCATAGCGTGGGGCGGGTTAGTGCACCTCACCAGAACGGAGAAGGACATGACACACCACATCAGCGCAATGCTCGGCTCGCACCCCGGAGCCGCAGGAACCCCTGCCGTCGACAAGGAAAAACTTGCCGCCTGCATCGCCGCCTGTTTCCAGTGCGCCCAGGCCTGCTCGTCCTGCGCGGACGCCTGCCTGGCCGAGGACATGGTGAAGGACCTGGCCAGCTGCATCCGCACGGACCTGGACTGCGCGGACGTCTGTGCCGCCACTGGCAGCGTCCTCAGCAGGCAGACCGGCACCAACGTGGAGATCGTGCGCTCGCTGCTGGAAGCATGCCGCACCGCATGTTCGGTCTGCGCCACGGAATGCGAGCAGCACGCGGGCATGCACGAGCACTGCCGGATCTGCGCCGAAGCCTGCCGCCGGTGCGAGGCCGCATGTGCGGAGCTGCTCGGCTCGCTCGGCTAACTCAGCCTCACCCGTGCTCCACCCAGCAGGCCAGGATGGTCGTGGCCAGCTGGTACGCCAGGGCGTTGCGGGTCACGGCATCCGGGCCAACGGCGGCGGGCAGGCCGGACGCGTCCACGGTCAGCACGAAGCTGTCCTTCTGGAACACCGCCTTGCCATCCGCTGTTTCGTAGGCAGGGAAGCCCAGGTTGGCCAGGCCGTCGATCGGGGTGGCGTCAGGGGCGAGGGCCTGCATGGCGTCGAAGTATTCCAGTGCGGTGGCTTCATCCCGGGCTTCCTGTACCGAGATGTCCAGCGATCCCGGCACCGCGGGCGACGCCTGGTCCAGGTGGTACGTGCAGGTGAACGTGCTGTCTGCCCAGTCGTTCACGGTGTGCGGGGGTGCGTCCAGTTTCAGGATGGCGACCAGGCGGTCCATCGGCTGGTCGCCGCACACCATTTTCGCGGCGTCGCTGGGGCCCTCGGCAGCCGCGCGGGCGGGGACGCCCGTGCTCTGGTGGTGGCCGCCGTCGTGCGTTCCCTGGCCGCCCGCCGGGTGGGTCGCAGCTGCAGCGGAGCAGCCGGTGAGCAGGACGGCGGACAGCATGACCGAGGCCACCAGTGGTGTGCGGTTTTTCATGGCAGATCCGTTCCGGCCGTCAGGCCTTGAGCTTGGCGTAAATAACGTAGTTGTCGTCGAAGAGTCCGGTGGCGGGGTCGTAGCCGTCGCAGGTAATGAGGCGCAGTTCGGAGCCGTCCGTGTTGCCGTACACCTCCAGCGTGGGGAAGTTGTCCTTCTCGTAGAGGGCGCCGCGTTCCACGGTGAACACCGCGGTGCTGCCGTCGGCGCGGGTCACGTTGATGTCTGCGCCGGGCTTGAGCCGGCGCAGGTCCGCGAAAACTCCCTTATTGCCGCCCAGCGCGTTCACGTGGCCCAGGATGACCGACGGGCCGCGTTCGCCGGGGGTGGGGGAGCCGGTGTACCAGCTGGCGGGGGCGCCGTTGCCGGTGTCCTCCGGAACCTCGAGCGAGCCGTTCGGGCGCAGGCCCAGGTGGATCAGTTCCGTCCGCAGGTCCACCGACGGGATGTCCAGCGCCTTCGGTTCGGACCGGGGGAGGACAGGACGTACGACGGCGGCAGGGGCCTTGGGTGCGGCGGCTGAGGTGGCCGGAGCATTCGGGGCGGTGCTGGAAGGTGGGGCGGAAGCGGCGGGCGGGGTGCCGGCGTCGGACGTTCCGTTGTTGGCTGGACCGGCAGGGGTGCTGCACCCTGCCAGCGCGAGGGCCAGGAGAAGCCCGGCCGCCGCGGGGGCACGGAAGCCCCTGCGGCGGCCGGAATCCATGGATTTCACCTGTAGTGTCCGGCGGGCCTAGGCTGCGGACCCGTTGCGGCGGCGGACTACGTAGGTGCCGGCCGCGGCTGCGGCGAGCACCAGGCCGCCGCCCAGGGCGAGTGCTCCGGCGTCGTTGGTGGTTCCCTCGGTGAAGCCCGTGTCAGCGCCGCCCACCGGCATGGCCATCTGGCCCGCCTGCAGGGTTCCGCACAGTGCTGGTGAAGTTGCTGCGAGCGGGAGGCTCGGGACGAGGTCGGACTTGGCGGCCTGGGCCTCCTTGCTGAGGGTGGCGGGATCCAGTCCGTGGACCACCACCACTGCGGTGCCCGCCTCGAGCGCCGCCTTGGTCTCGGGGTTGAGTTCGAAGGTGCGGTCAACCGTGTAGCTGGCACCCTGGCCAGCCACCTTGAGGTCCAGACCGGCGGCTGGGCTGGTGTCGCCGCTGGTGGACAGCGTGGTCACGATCTCGCCGTAGCTGGGGTTGCCCTCGGTGGTGGAGATGACGCCGTCGCCGTTGGCGTCCGCACCCGGCGCAGGGCAGACTCCCTCAGCTCCGCCGTGGATGTGCTGGACGTGCGGGTAGGGCGCGTCGTTGAAGGTGGGGGCCAGGCCGGAGACCTTGAGGACCGCGTGGGCCTGGTTGCCGGTGACATCGACCGTGATGGTGCCGGAAGCGGAGCTGCCGTTGATCTGGCCCAGCGTTGACTGGTAATGCTCTGCGCCGTCGTGCGCCATGGCGGACGTGGCGGACAGTGCCAGGGCGCCGAGCGCCAGGGTGGGAACGGCCAGGAAGCGAAGTGTCTTGTTCTTGTTCATCGGAATGCGGTCTCCTCATACAAGTAATGGCGGTGCCCCGGATCGGGGCGGTCTCCCGGGTGGGGACGTGTCCCGGACAGGGGACACAGGCAATTCGGAGCCGTTCCCGTGACGGATGGGAAAATTGTGAATCGGGCCACTTTTTCCGCTGTGCTATGGCCGGCGGTTTGCCTTTCCGCAGCCGACCCCGGTTTGCGGCAGTGTGACCCGCGCCCCATAGAATGGGTTCCAGGTGCGCCGGGAAGTCTGGTCGGCAACAGCTTTGTCGAACCCGAAAATCAGAAGGATCCTTCATGAATTCAACGCCGCCACCCACCCCGCCGCGCGCCGGGTCAACCATCCTCGGACGCGGCAGTTACGCCGAAGCCCTCCGTATCGGCGAGATCCTCCGGAAGGAAACCGTAGGCGGTGCCCTGCTGGTTGTCGCTGCGGTGATCGCGCTCATCTGGGCCAACTCGCCGGCGTCGGACTCCTACTTTGCCCTGCGCGACTTCAAGGTGGGCTACGAGCCCTGGCACCTGGAGCTCAGCCTCGGCGCCTGGGCTGCCGACGGACTCCTGGCCATTTTCTTCTTCCTGGTCGGCCTGGAATTGAAACGTGAGTTCGTGGCCGGGGACCTGCGCCAGATCAACAAGTCGATCGTGCCTGTCGCCGCGGCCGCCGGCGGTGTCCTGGTGCCTGCGCTGATCTATGTGGCCATCAACCTTGGCAGCCCGGGAACCCTGCGCGGCTGGGCCATTCCCACGGCTACGGATATCGCCTTTGCCGTGGCCGTGCTGGCCATTATCGGCTCGCATCTGCCCAGTGCGCTGAGGATCTTCCTGCTCACGCTCGCCGTGGTGGATGACCTGATCGCCATCACCATCATCGCTTTCTTCTACACCAGCGACCTGCACTTTGAACCGCTGCTGCTGGCGCTCATCCCGCTGGCCATCTACACGTTCCTGGCGCAGAAGTACCGGCACTTCTTCGGCCGGAAGGTCTTCGCTGCCTGGCTGATCCTGTTGCCCCTGGGCGTCGTGGTTTGGGCCCTGGTCCACGCTTCCGGCATCCACGCCACCGTGGCCGGCGTGCTGCTCGGCTTCGCGGTCCCCGTGATCAAGTCCCGGGCGCTCGGTCCGGAAGGCGGCCCCGGGCTGGCCGAGATCTTTGAACACCGCTTCCGGCCGATCTCCGCCGGTGTGGCCGTACCGATCTTCGCCTTCTTCTCCGCCGGCGTGGCCGTTGGCGGCTGGGACGGGCTGCTCTCGGCCCTGTCCGATCCCGTGGCGCTGGGCATCATCGTGGCGCTGGTCCTGGGCAAGCCGATCGGCATCCTGGGCACCACGTGGGTCCTGACCAAGGCCACTAAGGCGCGGCTGGACGATTCATTCAAGTGGATCGACATCTTCGGTGTCGCCCTGCTGGCCGGCATCGGGTTCACGGTGTCGCTGCTGGTGGCCGAGCTGAGTTTCGGCCTGGGCAGCCCGCATGACGACCACGCCAAGGTGGGCATCCTGACTGCCTCGCTGCTGGCCGCACTGCTGGCGACGGCCGTGCTGCGGACCCGCAACCGGCAGTACCGGGCCGAGGAGGAACGGGAAAAGGTGGACGCGGACCAGGACGGCATCCCGGACGTCTACCAGAAGTAACCCGCGCTGTTTGGGGAGCGTACGACGGCGGCGCGCGGCCGGGTGGTACAGCTTCGGTTTCGGTGGTGCCCGCCTGAGGTTGGCAGCGCCGGAGCACGGCAGCACCGGAGCACCGCAGCACCGGAGCACCCGGGGCCTGGCCGCGCCGGGTGCTCCGGGGTTTGAGGGCCTCTACTTGTGGGAGTAGGTGAGGCAGTCGGCGTTGTCGGCGCCGGGGCCGACATGCACCTCGGGGGCCTTGCACATCAGGTGGTCGTTGTGGATGCATTCGCCGCGCTGGCATGCTCCGACGTCGGCGAGTACCTTGGGCAGGCCGCCGTGGGATCCGGTGTCAATGAAGGTGGCGCAGTGCGCATGGTTTTCGGCGCCGCCGACCGTGATGGCGGCTGCGTTGCAGTTCGTGTGGTCGTTAAAGGAACAGTTCGTTACGCTGCAGTCAGCGACGTGCGTTGTCATGGAAAGTCCTCCTGCCAGGCCACCCCGGGCGGGCGGCTCCGTGGGACTACCGTAAACCCCCATCACCGGATCAAAAAGACCCAGTTGTGTTGCGTAATTGCTGGTCACTGCCCTGTAAAACACCTCCGCTTAGGAGTTCAATAGGAGTGTGGGCGGTTATCCGTCCACACGCCCGGAACGCCCGGTGCGTTCCCCGCGTCGAACAGGAAGGAAGGACCCAATGGAAAAGTGGCATCGTTGGCAGGATTGGGTCAGCGTGGCTGCCGGGCTTGTGGCAGCGGCGTCAGTCCTGTGGATGCGGCAGGAAGGCATGTCCACCACCCTGATGCTCGCGTTCGGCGGGCTTTTGGTAGTCAGCGGAATCATCAACCTGGCCATGCCCGGCACGCCGGTCATGGAGTGGGTGCAGGCGGTCCTCGCCGCCGGCCTGATCCTTTCCCCTTGGCTCGGTAGCTACTCAAGCACCGTGGGGGCTGCCTGGACTTCGTGGATCGCAGGTGGTGTGGCCCTGGTTGTGACAGCGGCCGCCATCAAACCGAGCACGGAGCTCCACCACCAGTACCGCATGTCCCACTAGGAGAAGCGTTTCCCGGATGCCCGGCCCGGCCGTCAAGGCCCGGCCCGCACCCGGGAAGCACGCTTGCGGAATTCACTCGCCCGAGTTATTCCATTTGTTGTCAGAACCCTTATTCGTCCGTTATGTATTCCGCGTTGGCGAGGGGCGATTCGGCATTTCGATATTTCGGCGGCAATATTTTTGATTTTCCGCTATCACTTGCGCTCATACCGGGGCCGGAAGTAAGTATTAAGCGTAGACTGCAATTTATCGGGGGAATGCGGCTTTTGCGCTGGGCAAGGGCTGGGGGACTTCCGGGAGGCACCATGGGCGGCATACGCGTGGTTGTCATTGAAGACGATTTGGACATGCGGAACCTGCTGGAGGCAGTGCTGCATCAATCCGGCTATGAGGTGTTCTCCGCTGCGGATGGCCGCTCCGGAATTGAACTGGTGCGCACCGAACAGCCGGATGTGGTGACCGTCGACGCGGGCCTGCCGGACCTTGACGGAATGGAAGTCCTGCGGAAAGTCCGCGAGATCAGCTGCAGCCGCGTTGTCATGCTCACTGGCCGCGCCCACGCTGCGGACCAAGAAGCCGCACTCGAGGCCGGCGCCGCGGACTACATCATCAAGCCGTTCCGTCCCCGCGACGTTCGTGCCCGGATCGCAGCGCTGCTGGAGACATCCAAGCACTGACTACCATCCCTGGAACGGCCCTCGCCGCATTACTACTTTGCGGAGACCCTTTCATCAGCTTATTAAGGCTACTTATCATGATGGCTCCGGAACAGATCATTAGAGACGGAGATGAAGAACATGACCGATGCACCTGAGCACAAGGATCTGCCACTGCCCGATTACGACCATTTGCCGGTGGGAACTTTGCCCACCCGGATCGCCGGATTGAACCAGCAGGACCTGTCCCTGCTGGTCGCCTATGAAAAGGAGCACGGAAACCGCCTGCCCGTCCTGCAGATCCTCGAAAAGAGGGTGAAGGACCTGGAGGGCGGCGCCGTCCCGAGCGGTCCGGAGACTCCCGCGAGGCCGGAGGCAGGCTCGGGTGAGCCCAGTACCCCGCCGCCGGCCAACGTTCCAGGTCCGCCGGTCAATCCGCCGCCGCATGGCGTGCCGGGCAATCAGGATCGGCGATAGCTGCCAAGGGCGGCTATGCCCGCGTGCTGAACCCCTCAGCGAGGTTCTTGGGACCCTGCACGATGATCTGGTCCTCTTCGTAGAGCACGGTCTGGGCAGTGGTGTGCTGCCACGTTCCGCCGGGACGCTTCACCGCAACGATGGTGATCCCGTACTGGTCGCGCAGGCCCAGGACGCCGAGCGGACGGTCGCGGGCTTCGGACGGCGGCTGCGTGCGGATCATCACGAAGTCGTCCTCGAACTCCACGTAATCCAGGATCGCGCCGCGGACCAGGTGCGCCACGCGCTTTCCCATGTCATGCTCGGGCCGGATGACGTGCTGCACTCCCAGCTGGTCCAGGATTTCGGCGTGCGGCTCGCTGATGGCCTTGGCCCAGATCTCGGGGTGTTTGAAGGTCAGCAGGCGGGAGGTGGTGAGGATGCTGGCTTCAAGGTCGGAGCCGATGCCCACCACGGCCCGGTCGAACTCGTGGACCGAGAGCTGGCGCAGCACCTCTTCGCGGGTGGAGTCCGCGCGGACCACATGGGTGAGCCGGCCGTTGTAGGACTGCACGATTTCCTCATTGGTGTCGATGCCCAACACCTCGGTGCCCTGGGCCTCGAGCTCGAGGGCGAGTGCCCCGCCGAAACGGCCAAGGCCGATCACGGCCACGGAGTCCGTCTGCGCCACGCGCTCGGCCTTGCGGGAGAAGATGTCCTTAGCCAATGAGGGGCCTTTCCTTCGGGTATTCGAACAGTATGGGGCGGCTGCGGAGGGCCAGTGCGGTTCCCAGTGTCACGGGACCCAGGCGACCGATGAACATCAGCAGGATGAGCACCACCTGCCCGGCTGGCGGCAGCCCGGCGGTGATGCCGGTGGACAGGCCCACGGTGGCAAACGCGGAAATCACCTCGAAGAGGATCCGCTCCTGCCCGAAGTCGGTGATGAGCATCAGGAACATCGTGGAGGCCACCACCAGCGCGATGGCCAGCAGGACCACGGTAATCGCCTGCCGGTGCACCGCGCGGGAAAGGCGCTTGCCGAATATATTCACTGCGGTGCCGCCGCGCAGTTCCGTGGACAGGATGAAGAACAGCACCGCGAACGTGGTGACCTTCAGGCCGCCGGCGGTTCCGGCCGGGCCACCGCCGATGAACATCAGGATGTCCATCCCCATCCAGGAGACCGGGTGCATCTGCGAGATGTCGATGCTGTTGAAGCCCGCGGTGCGCGTGATGACGGATTGGAAGAAACCGTTCAGTATGCGGTCGCCCGGGGAAAGGCCTGCCATCGTGCCCGTGTTGGTCCATTCGGCGGCGGTGAGGAACAGGGTGCCGCCAGCCAGGAGCGTTGCGCTGCCGGCCAGGACCAGTTTGGTGTTCATGCTCCAGTGGATCGGGCGGCGGTACCGGCGTCGCAGTTCGAACAGCACGGGGAAACCGAGCCCGCCGATGATCACCGCGGCCGCCACCGGCAGCAGAACCCAGGGATCGGACGCGAACCCCATCAGGCTGTCCGAATACAGGGCGAAGCCGGCGTTATTGAACGCGGAGATCGAGTGGAAGGCGCCGAACCAGATGGCTTCACCGGCCGGGTAGTCGTACGCCAGCGCGAAACGCAGCGTCAGTACGGCGGCCAGGATGACCTCGGCCGCGACGGTGATCTTCAGGACCCCGAACAGCACCGACCGGACGTCACCAAAGCCCGTGCTCTTGGTTTCGGCGGCCGCCAGCATCCGGGAGCGCAGCCCCAGTTTCCGGGCCATGAGCACACCCAGGAGCGTACTGAAGGACATGACGCCGAAGCCACCGATTTGGATCAGTCCGAGGATCACGGCCTGCCCGAACCCGCTCCAGAACACAGGGGTGTCCACGGTGATTAGTCCGGTGACGCACACGGCGGAGGTGGCGGTGAACAACGATTCGAGGAAGGACGCGCCTCCCGGTCCGGGCGTGGCCACCGGCAGCATCAGCAGCCCGGTGCCCACTGCGATCGCCAGCAGGAAGCCCATGACGATGACTTGGGCCGGATGCCTGGGGACCAGCAGCTGGCCCACCTTGCGCAGCATGGCCACTTGCCTGCCTGCGAAGGATGCGGAGGAACGCCCGACGTCGGCGATAACCTTCCGCGGTTTTCTCTTCTTGGGGCGCTGCGGGATGGGGCCTCGCTGGTAGGCCTTGAGATGCATAGGCGTCACGGTACCACCGGCCGCCGTCGGAACCCATTTTGACGTGCGCGGTTATCGCTTGGGCAGCAATTCGACGGCGGAGGCGTCCTGGACGTCTGGCGTTACGGCCGGTTCTGCGGGGGAGTGGCCGGCGCCCGATCGGTACCGGTAGGTGATGTTTTCGTCCTGCACAATGAAGGTCTCGACGCCGCTGCGGTTCCAGTGGAGGACCAGCAGGCCATATCGCTCGGCGAGCTTGGCCAGGGTTGCGAACGTGGTCACCTCGATGACCGGTCGGCCTTGGGCTGCCGGCATGGGGTGGACGCGGACCAGGAGGTTCGCATAGCGGCGGAGGATGGCCGTGGCTTCGTCCATAGGGGTACTCCGGTTTGCCAGGAGGAGAACAACCGCGGCCGTGATGACGCCGGCGAGCAGCAACAGGGCGGACAGTATCCGGGCGGCTTCGGCGGTGATGCTCCACGCATCGGGGCCAATGGTCCTCGGCACCATGACAGTGCGCTGGTTGGTAGAGCTGTCCGTCACCGTGAGCCCTCCTTCGCCGCCGACCAGCGAGAGCTGAAGCGGAGCCAGGCTGAGTTTAAGTTCGGGACGGAACTCGGCGCTGGATTCCGTGTTGACTTCCGGGACGACGGCGAGCGAGACGGGGGAAATGGCCAGTCCGGTGGCGGCAGCAGCGGCGTCGGCCTTGGCCTCCAGGGCGTCGAGATCCAGCGTGACGGTGCCCTCGTAGGTGTTGCCGCTGAAGGACTGTCCTTCTGCCAGCGGAACCGTTGAGCGCCAACCGCTCGGCGAGGAGAGTTCGGCGTTGACTGCAATGGTCCCGGGCTCGCCCTCGTAGGCGAAACCGACCTGCACGGTGTCGGCGAGCTTGCGGAAGACCGGGTCCGGGGAAGCGGCGGTGGTGCCGTCGTACGCGGCGCTCCGGCCGACGTCGGCGGTGTAGGAGAACTTCATGCTGGTGCCGCTCTGGACTGCGGCTGAACTGGATTCCTCGAGCGGGCCCGCCCAGGCGGCGGCGCCCAGGGAAGCGCCCAGGACTGCCAGAACAGCGGCGGTACCTCCGGCGATGCGCAGGGAGGGGGACAGGCTGCTGATCGACAGGCGGGCATCCGGCAGTCGCTTCGCGGGGCGTTCGCTGAGGTGGCGGGACACTGCGGCTCTCCTTTTTCTGCGGTTCTTGCGGGTTGCGGCGGCGGTTCCGCCGCTGGCGATGAGGGCGAATGCGATGAGGGCAAGGACGGGAGGGCTGGTCAGGACGTTGAGCCACGTTCCGGCGTGGGGGACGTGCAGGATGGCCCGCCCCACGAGGTTGTCGGCCCCCGGCTGGAGGGGGTCGATGGATTCGTTGTTGTCGCCTTGGAAAACAAAGGACTGGGCGTTGCCGCCGACGATCCGGTGAAGGGCGACGTCGTATTCGTTGGAAAGCTTGTAGGCGGCGATGTCGCCAACGGAGTAGGACTTGGCCTTGGAGACGACGACCAGGTCGCCTTGGTAGTACGTGGGCTGCATGCTGACGCCCTCGGTTACTACGATCGCCAACTGGCCGCTGGCCAGCGCTGTTCCGACCAATGCAACAAGACCGGCAGCCAGTGCAATGAACACTCCTGAGAGGCGTCGGGCCAGTCGGTTGGTCATGAACGGTACCTATTCACTAGAGAAGGAGGAACGGCCCGCCCCCAATCAGACGGGCCGTTCCCAGTGGTGCTAGGCCGGGTTAGCTACCGAAACCGCGAGGCTCGTGAGGCCGGTGTAGCCCGATTCGGTGGCAGTTGCCGTGAACGTGCAGTTGGAAACGTTGGCCGTGGCCGCTCCGATTGCTTCACAGGTGAACGTGCCGCCGCTGCCGCCCGTAGTGGTGACCGTGACGGCCTTGCCCTCAGCGCCGGCAGCGAAGGTCAGGGCGATGCTATTGATTTCGTTCTGCGTGTCGGTGTCGTAGAAGCCATAGCCGACGTTCGTCAAAGTGGCACCGGACACGGCCTGGCTGACGGTACCGCCGACGAACTGGGATTCGCCGGCGTTGTTGGTCAGACCGGTACCGGTGAAGGCGGAGCCGGCAGCAACAGCGAGGCCGGCGACGGACAGGGCGGTAACGATCTTTGCGGATTTGCGCATGGTGATTTTTCTCTTTCGGTTTGGTGGTGGCCCGGCTGACCCTGAGCGGTCCCGTGGCTTTGCGTCCCCGGCTTACGGCGGGTTTGCCTTTATCAATGAACCGGCCGTGCAGAAGAAGAAGTTTTTGCGTTTGGCTTGTTCCGATAAATCGAAGTTAGCAAGCAAAATGCGCCCAATTCCGGTATCTAGGGGGATCCTGCGGGAAGCTTTGGGGGATTAAATCCATCCAAGGGACTTATTGCGGAAAACCTGCGTTGGCTGTGGTTTCGTGGGGTTTTCGCTGCGCTGCCAGCGGGCGTCACTGCCGTCCCCGTGCCGAAGAACGCGTCGGACGGCGCGGCACGCCTGCCGCCGCCAGGTCGGCTTCCAGTCGCCCGGGTTCCATCAGGGCCGCCCAGTCCCACCGCACCATCTGCAGCCCGGCGGCGCGGATCCTGTTCTCGCGGTTCTTCTCCGCGACGACCGCCTGTGCTGTGGTGCGGCCCTTGAGGTATTCGGTCTTCACGTACTTCTCTACGCCATCGAACTCGCCCACCACCCTGGCCTCTTTCCAATAGAAGTCCGTATAGCCCAATGAGCCTTCCCTTGTCCGCACGTTGAACTGCAGGATTGGCGCCTCAAACCCCGCTACATGGATCAGTGCCCGGCTCAAGGATTCTCCTGGTGATCCCGAGTCAGGATCCGCGAACTTGATGACTGCCCGGATCCTGCGCGCCCCGGCCGTGGAGTAGTTCGAGCCAATGCCTGCTTCCAGTTCTGCCTTAGTAAGGGCGGGCAGGCCGCGCGCAGTATCCGGTTTCAGCACGTGGTCGAGGGGCGCGATCGCCTCGGTAAACGGGAGGAAAGCGGCCAAGTCCAGGAGGTGCGAAGGCGCCCGGTGACCAGCAGGCCCTCCCGAAGTACCCGATCCACGCTGCCTGGTGCAGCGAAGTGGCGGCGGACTCCCGCACGCGACCGGCCGCCGTCGTTCTTCTGCGTCAATGCTTCGACAGGATGGTGGTACCCGATAAAGGGAATGCCCCACACGCTTGCCGACGAACGCCGCGCAAAAACAGTGGGACTCTCGAAGGTCTCCGCGGCTGCCTGCACCCGGACCCGGTACTGCTCCCACGGCTTCAGGTCCCGCCAGGCCTGCCCGTCCACGTAGACGCCGTGGCGGACGCGGACCAGTTCGCCGTTACGCACGCGCTTTCCGAGGTCCTCCGACGTCAGCCCATGAGCGATTCGGTCCCGGGCCAGGAGCAGTCGCGGAAGGTCTTGCATGGATCCACGGTGGCAGCGCCAGACCGGCGGCGGGAGGGGGAAAGTCCGGCTATGTGGATAACCAAGCCCGTTCGCCACCGCCGCCGCGGGCGTGTTTTCGACGCGCATATTTGTCCTCGACCCCGGCCTGCACTGGCGCACCTCATATATGGGCCGCGCCGGCGCATCTGCGAGTCGATTCCGAATATGCGCATCGAAAACGGAGCAGCGGGCCCGGCAACGAACCACCCGCCCAACACGCTTGACGCCCCGCGCCCCTTCCGCATATCCTGAACGAACGGTCGGTAAATAATTCCGCACGTCCCCGAAGGTCATTGCATAGGAGCAACCATGGCAGCGCATACCCTGCAGTCAGTGCCCGCCGAGCCACCCGCCCAGAGCGGGCCAGGCCAGACGAACCAGGCGCAGCTGGACGCCGAAGGCCAGGCCAACTTCGACCGCATCATCGCCGAGGACTCGCGCATTGAGCCCAGGGACTGGATGCCGGCCGCGTACCGCAAAACCCTGCTCCGCCAGGTGAGCCAGCACGCGCACTCGGAAATCATCGGCATGCAGCCCGAGGCCAACTGGATCTCCCGCGCCCCCAGCCTCAAGCGCAAGGCCATCCTCATGGCCAAGGTCCAGGACGAGGCCGGCCACGGGCTCTACCTCTACTCCGCCGCCGAGACCCTTGGACAAACAAGGGACAAGATGATGGATGACCTCATCGCCGGCAAGGCCCGCTACTCCAGCATCTTCAACTACCCGGCCCTGACCTGGGCGGACATGGGTGCCATCGGCTGGCTGGTGGACGGCGCAGCCATCTGCAACCAGGTCCCGCTGTGCCGCGCCTCCTACGGCCCGTACGGCCGCGCCATGGTCCGCATCTGCAAGGAAGAATCGTTCCACCAGCGCCAGGGCTTCGAGATCCTCCTGGAACTCGCCAGCGGCACCGAAGCGCAGAAGCAGATGGCCCAGGACGCCGTGAACCGCTGGTACGCCCCGGCCCTGATGATGTTCGGCCCGCCGGACGACGATTCCCCCAACTCCAAGCAGTCCATGGCCTGGAACATCAAGCGCTTCAGCAACGATGAGCTCCGCAGCCGCTTCGTGGGCATGATGGTGGAGCAGGTCAAGGTCCTCGGCCTCACGCTCCCCGATGACAAGATCCGCTTCAACGAGGACACGAAGAAGTGGGAGCACGGTCCGCTGGACTGGGAAGAGTTCCATGAGGTGCTCGCAGGCCGCGGCCCGTGCAACGCCCAGCGCCTTGAGCGCCGCCGGGAAGCGCACGACGCCGGCGCCTGGGTCCGCGAGGCAGCGGCGGCTTACGCAGCAAAACAGTCAGCCAAGGCAAAGGAATACGCAGCATGAGTCCCCACGGCAACCCGGAAGCCCCCGCAAGCGCCGCCGCCGAGATCAACCGCGAAGCGCCCAAGGCAAGCCCCGCCCCGGAGCACCACGACAGGAGCGCCTGGGGCCTTTGGGAGGTCTTCGTCCGGTCCAGCCGCGGCCTGAGCCACGTCCACGCCGGCAGCCTGCACGCTCCGGACGCCGCGATGGCCCTCCGCAACGCGCGGGATCTTTACACCAGAAGGAACGAAGGCGTCTCCATCTGGGTGGTCCCCGCGGAGGCGATTGCCTCCAGCGACCCGGACTCCAAGGGCGCGTTCTTCGAGTCGCCGCAGGGCAAGGACTACCGGCACGCCACGTACTACACCAAGAGCGAAGGGGTGAAGCACCTGTGAGCTCCACCCATACCGAAGGCCACGGCGACATCTCCACCGGCGTGGCTGCACCCAGCGGCAGCGGCGACTCCAACGCTTCCGCAACCCGCATCACGCCCGGCAACGCGCTCCGTCCCGAGGACATCGCCCTCGAGGTCAGCACCGGTGCAGCCCGGCCCAGCCAGGACGCCGCCGAGTACGCGCTAAGGCTGGGCGATGACGCCCTGATCCTCGCCCAGCGCCTGGGCCACTGGATCTCCCGGGCCCCGGAGCTGGAAGAGGACATCGCCCTGGGCAACATCGCCCTGGACCAGCTGGGCCACGCCCGCAGCTTCCTCACGTACGCCGGCGCCGGCATGCCCCGCGAGGACGGCACGCCCCGGACCGAGGACGACTTGGCCTACTTCCGCCGCGAGCACGAGTTCCGCAGCGTCCAGCTGTTCGAGCAGCCCAACGGGGACTTCGCGGCCACCATCGCCCGCCAGTTCGTGGTGAGCTACTACCAGTTCCTGCTGTACACAGAGCTCACCAGGTCCACCGACCACACGCTCGCCGCCATCGCAGCCAAGGCCGTGAAGGAAGTGGACTACCACCGGGACCACAGCGCCCAGTGGGTCCTGCGCCTGGCCGGCGGCACGGAGGAATCCCGCCAGCGGATGATCCACGGCCTGCGCACCATGTGGCCGTACGTCAACGAACTCTTCCAGGACGATGACCTGGTGACGCGCCTCGCTGAGGCGGGTGCCGCCGTCGTGCCTTCCACGCTCCGGGAGGAGTTTGACCGGCTCACCGGCGAAATCCTGGCCGAGGCGGAGCTGGACGTCCCGGACGTCCCGCCCGCACCCGGCGGCGGACGCCAGGGCAGGCACTCGGAGTACCTCGGCTATATTCTCGCGGAGATGCAGGTCCTCGCCCGCGAGCATCCCGGGGCGAGCTGGTGACCGTCATGGCCATCGGGATTGACCAGCGCCAGAAGGCCTGGGACATCGCTGCCACGGTGTGCGATCCGGAGATTCCGGTGCTCACCATTGCTGATCTGGGCATCCTCCGCGATGTTGAGGTGACGCAGGGGACGGACGACGGCGGCACGCCCCAGGGCGTCCGGGTCACCATTACTCCGACCTACTCGGGCTGCCCTGCCATGGACGCCATCCGGGATGACCTGAAGACGGCCTTCGCGAAGGAGGGCTACCAGGACGTGCAGGTGGACCTGGTCCTCTCGCCCGCCTGGACCACGGACTGGATGTCGGACGAGGGCAAGGCAAAGCTGCAGGAGTACGGCATCGCCCCGCCCAGCGGCAACTCGAAGGCCGGCGGCCACTCCGGCCCCATCCGCCTGAGCCTGGCCGTGAAGTGCCCGCAGTGCGCCAGCCTCAACACCAAGGAACTCACCCGGTTCGGTTCCACCTCCTGCAAGGCGCTGTATGTCTGCCAGGACTGCAAGGAACCGTTCGACTACTTCAAAGTCCTGTAAAGGAAGCACCCATGCCTGTTGTCCGCCAGACCGCCGCCGAAGAAGCGCAGGTGACCGGCCGCCGTCGTCCGTCCTTCCACACGCTCACCGTGAAGGAGGTCCGCCGGCTCACCGACGACGCCATTGAGGTCTCCTTCCACGTGCCCGCGGAGCTCGCCGGCCAGTTCGACTACCTGCCCGGCCAGTACGTTGCCCTGCGCACCACGCTCCCGGACGAGACCGGGGAGCCGAAGGAAATCCGCCGCAGCTACTCCATCTGCGCCGAGCCCAGGAGCTTCGCGGACGGCACCAGCGAGATCCGCGTGGCCATCAAGAAGGACCTGGGCGGGCTGTTCTCCACGTGGGCCAACGCCGAGCTCAAGGCCGGCGACACCCTGGACGTCATGAGCCCGATGGGCGCGTTCGTGTCCAAGCACGGGCGGGACGGCCAGTCGGTGGACCAGAACGTCATGAATTCGATGAACCACCCGGAGGAGCTGGCAGGGGAGTCGGGCAGCTTTGTGGCCATCGCGGCAGGCTCCGGCATCACCCCGGTGATCGCGATCGCCCGGACGTTGCTGGCCGCCAACCCGGACACCCGGTTCGACCTGATCTACGCGAACAAGGCCGCCATGGACGTCATGTTCCTGGAGGAGCTGGCGGACCTGAAGGACCGGTACCCGCAGCGGCTGGCCATCCACCACGTGCTGAGCCGCGAGCAGCGGATCGCGCCGCTGCTGTCCGGCCGGATCGACGCCGAGAAGCTGCAGCAGCTGCTGGGCACTGCCATCCACGCGGACGATGTGGACGAATGGTTCCTGTGCGGTCCGTTCGAGCTGGTGCAGCTGTGCCGGGACACCCTGGCCGAGCGCGGCGTGAAGCCGGAGAACGTCCGGTTCGAGCTGTTCACCTCCGGCAAGCCGGACCGTCCCGAGGGCAACGCCGGCCGTCCCGTGCTGGTGGACGAGTCCAAGGAAACCTACAAGATCACGTTCAAGCTGGACGGCCTCCAGGGCGAGGTGGCCAGCCCCACGCACGCCCGCGAGTCGATCCTGAACGCCGCGCTGCGGGTCCGACCGGACGTTCCCTTCGCCTGCGCCGGCGGCGTGTGCGGCACGTGCCGGGCCAAGGTGGTCACCGGCAGCGTGACCATGGACGAGAACTACGCGCTGGAGCAGGATGAGCTGGACAAGGGCTATGTGCTCACATGCCAGAGCCACCCCACCAGCAAGGAAGTCACGGTCGACTTCGACGTTTAGCCTTTATTCCGCGATTTGAGGAGCTCCATGATTTCGCTGTCCATCAACAACCATGTTGCCGAGGTGGTGCTGGACGCGCCGCACAAGCTCAATTCGCTCGACGAGCAGGCGCTGAAGGATTTAGCACAGGCGTACGACGACGCCGCTGCCGCCGCCGAACGTGGCGAGGTGCGGGCGCTGCTCCTGCGCGGAGAGGGGCGCGCCTTCTGCGCGGGTCGGGACATCGCGGGCGTCACGCCGGAGAGCGACGACGCCGCAGCGTACCTGGGCGGGCTGGTGGAGCCCTTGCTGAAGAAGATGGCAGCGTTCCCCGCCCCGACCTTCGCGGCGGCGCAGGGGGCCTGCCTGGGCGTCGGGCTGGGGCTGCTGCTGGCCACGGACGTGGTGTACGTGGCGGAGAACGCGAAGTTCGGCTCGCCGTTCGCCAAGCTGGGGGCCACGTTGGATTCGGGCGGGCACTGGTACTTCGCGGAGCGGCTGGGCATGCACCGGACACTGGACCTGATCTACACCGCCGAGCTGATGTCCGGCGCCGAGGCCGTGGCGCAGGGAATGTTCAGCCGGGCGATGCCGGCCGGCTCGCTGCTGGAGACGACGCGGGGGATTGCTGGCCGGGTGGCTCTTGGGGCGACGGGGGCGTTCGTGGCGTCCAAGGAGTTGGTGGCGCACATCCGGGACCAGCGGCTGGGCCTGTGGGCGTCCATGCAGGAGGAGAACGCCGAGCAGGCACGACTCTGCAAGACGGATGATTATGCCGAGGGTTTCCGGGCTTTCCAGGAGAAGCGGGAGCCGCAATTCAAGGGCTAGTTTGACGGATGCGGGCAGCTACAGCGCGGTGTGGTGTCTTCGGGCCGACGCTGGTTCGCGCGCAGCTTTTCCACGCGCCTGCGCAGCTCCAGGGGGCTGAATGGTTTGGCCATGAGCTCGTTGACCCCCGCATCATAAGGGCTGTCCGCGAGTTCCCCGTGTCCGGTGAGCATCTTTACCGGCGTCTGACTGAACGTCCGGATCTGCCGGATGGCTTCGACACCATTGAAGTCCGGGAGCCCGAAATCGACAAGTACCACGTCGGGGCTGTACTTCCGCACGGCTTCGACGCCGGAGGCAGCGGTGCCGGTGGTCCGCACCTCCAGGCCTGCCCCGGTAGCTCGTGGGAAAACCGGTGCGCCTGTAACCATGCCACGCCATCGCCGGCCGGTGCCTTCGGCCTGCTCATGATCACCGGATGTTCCCCTTTGTTCCCGCGTGCAGTCCCTATGCAGAAGCTAGCACAGGCCTAAGGATGCTAAGGCTGAAGAGGAGGTTTAACAAGGTGAGTGGTTCCCTAGTGCAGAATGGCTCTGATCTCAGCTCGAATGAGCCGCTCGGCCAGTTCGCCAAGGTCCAGGTTCAGGACGGCTTTGAGGGCGCGAGCCATATCGGGCGCTGCCGCCACGAAGTCCGCCAGGCCTGGATCGGACTCCAGTTCCCTCCCAAGCTTTATCTTGACGTCATCAGCGGTCCAGTGGCTCTGAGTGTGCAAGCTGGTGAGTATGCTCTTGGCCGTCATGGCTGGTCCTTCGCTGTGCCCTGCAGCAGCCGTTGACGGCTGCTTCCGGATTCGCTTTATAGCTCTGACTATGCCGGACGGGGCTCAAGAACAGCGCCGGTAACAAGCCGGATTTAATCAGGATTTCCCCAAAATTCCGGAACCCGTGTCCGCGACCCATGACTTCGCTTTCCGTTGCTGATGTGTTGACCGCGATAGGAGTTGGGCGCACCGCAAATGCTGGCCCGCTGGATGTTCTGGTCCTAAGGGATTTAGCACAGGCGAACGATGGCGCCGCCGTGTATCCGGACACAATGCTGTGAGTTCAGGTGTATTGGCATATCGGCTGCTAAATTTCATGCAGTCGGGGGACAGCGGCTGACGTCGTACGTGGAGCGTGCGGTCGCAGGCAGTTTGCCTGTCTCCCAGTTCATGGCACTACAAGCGGAGGCCCCGAATGGATCGAATTTCCCATCTTTTCCTTGGTGTTGCGACTACGACGGTGCTGGTGGCTGCGATGGCGGTCCCCTCATCAGCCGCGACTTCATCGGATACCGCAACCACAGTGGTTGTTACTGGCGGTGGCTTATCCATTACGGCACCGGCGACGGCAGCTCTGTCTGATGCCGCCCCAAGTTCAACTGCCACTGCGAACATCGCGGGGGTGCAGGTTACCGACACCCGAGCAGGCACGATTGGATGGAGCGCCACGGTCAGGTCCACGGATTTCACGCCGTCCGTGGGAGGTGCAGGCAGTATTCCCGCAACAGCGGCTGCCTACATTCCTTCCGGCATGGCATCGGTGACAGGCCTAGCCGTGGTTACTCCTTCTAGCCAGTCTGATTTGTCGACGCCCAAAACCGTCCAGACGGCAACGATGGTGGTAGGCAACAACGCGGCGTCGTGGACCGCTGCGTTTCAGGTTGCGATCCCCTCAACCGCTGTAGCCGGCACTTATTCGGGCACGCTCACGCACTCGGTACTGTAACCGGTGCGTTATGCCGTAGCCATAGTCGCTGTTTTCCTCGCTGTCTTGCCGATGCCTGCGGCCTGGGCGTTCAGTCCGCAAGCGCCTGCCTCTCCGGAAGCAGCAGCAGTACTTTCTGACCCTGCGGGACTGGAGATACGGTTACTCGATATACCGGCGAAGGCAGCGGATGATCCCCGTGCGCGCGCCTATGTCGTGGATCGGGTTTCGCCTGGAACGGAAATCAACCGCCGGATCCAGGTCAGGAACAATACCGGGGCGCGCCAGTCGCTACACCTGTACCCCGGGGCCGCCCGCATCCAGGATGGATCCTTCATCGGAGAGGATGCAGGTACAGGGAACGAGCTGAGCTCCTGGGTCTCCCTGGAGACGCCGCGGATTGCACTTGGCTCAGGTGAATCCGCGGAGGTACGGACGACCATCCGGGTGCCGCGGAATGCCGCGGAAGCCGAGCACTACGGGGCCGTCTGGGCCGAATTGAGGAGCGCAAACCCGGACGCCCGGGCTGGAAGCGTCACAACGGTTAATCGGGTGGGAATCCGTGTCTACCTCTCCGTTGGCCCAGGCAACGGCAAACCGGCGGACTTCGCCATCGGTTCCCTCACCGCTGTCCGGGGCGTTGACGGCAAGCCCCGTCTGAGCGCGCTGGTAACGAACACAGGAGGACGGGCCCTGGACCTCCAAGGCAGCCTGACATTGGCTGACGGTCCAGGTGCCCTTTCTGCCGGCCCCTTTGACACCAAGAAGGCGTCAACCCTGGCCACGGGCGAGAGACGGGAGGTGGTCTTTGAACTTCCGGCGGAGATCCCGAACGGGCCGTGGACGGCTGAGGTGCGTTTGAAAAGCGGGCTGCTCGAACGTGTTGCGTCTGCCCGGATCACCTTCCCGGACGAGGGAGAGAACGCGGCCTCGGTCCCCGTTCCGGGATCCGGCGGGTTGCTGTTCATCCTGGGCGCGCTGTCCATATTCGTGCTGGCCTTGCTGCTGGCGATATTGATTCGACGGCACAGGCGGACCAGTCGGGTGCCCTAGTTCGTCCCGCAGTAACCGTCGTGAGAGTTGTGCCGATAGTTCAGCCGTGCCTTTGAAGGGAAACAGAGCGGGAGGTCACCGGCAACAACGCTCTTGGAAGCTTGTTGGTGCTGCCGACGATGGAACCGCGTCTCGGCAGCCCGTCGTCGTGCATCTTGCCCTGGTGGCCGCTGGCTGCCTGGCCGCTTTATCCGCAGCCTACGGTGCGGCCGGACCGGATGTTCAGGCTGCAGTTCCTGCCGGCTCTGCGATCCTTGGCGCCGAGGACCTCCCTGCGCACCAGCAGGATCTTCCGCTTCTGGTCACCAAGGAACGCCCCCTCCAGCCGCTGACGTACGTTCCGGGTGACTTGGTCTCCGTGGCCGGCACCCGGCTCACGGCGGGTGCTGCGCGGGACCTCGCATCCATGCTGAAGGCCGCCGCGGCCGATGGTGCACCTGTCCGAGTAATCAGCGGATACCGCTCTTATCAAGAACAGGACGCCCTGCATTCAGGATATGTGGCGAAGTTTGGCGCCGGGCGGGCATCGGAGTTGTCGGCGGAGCCGGGTCACAGCGAACATCAGGCCGGGCTCGCCGTGGACATCGCTGACCCCTCCGGTGGGTGTGCTCTGAGGCCGTGTTTCGCCGAGACGCCCGCCGGTGCCTGGGCTGCCGAGAACGCGTGGCGGTACGGGTTCATCGTCAGGTACCCGGCGGACGCGCAGGATGTCACCGGCTATAGCTATGAGCCATGGCACCTGCGGCATGTCGGCGTCACCACGGCGGCAAAGATGCACCGCGCTTCGGCAGCGACGCTTGAGGCGTACCTCCAGAGCCAGGAACGCCCTCCGGCGCACTGAAGCGGCTGGCGTCAGACCATTTGCCGGCTGAGTTCCCGGGCCCGGGCCAGCGCTTGCTGGCAGTCCTCGATGAGCTGGTCGCGGTGCCCGGTGGCCCGGTAGAGATCGCGCGCCCACTCGAATTCGGCTGCGGCATCACGGTAGCGTGCTTCGTCGAAGAACCGGCGGCCGATCTGGTGCCGGACGAGTGCTTCCCGGGCCCGGGTGCGTGCCTGGCGGAGTGCTTCTTCCTGGAGTCGGGCCGCTTCATGCCAGGAGTATTGCCGCTGGTAGGCGTGCGCGAGGACCAGCAGCGGACGTAACGGGTCTGTCGAGGCGTCCAAGAGCTGCCGGCCCTCGAGGATGGCTTCCCGTGTGCGGTCCAGCAGGCTGAGGATCCACACCCGTTCCAGCGGCGCGCAGTCCTCCAGGCGGGCTTCCATGGCGTCCCGGTCCAGAACGACGTCCCGCAGCGTCGCGGGGTCGGTCTGCCAGTTGCCCGAGGGTTCCGTCTCCAGGCCGGACGTCGCTGCCATGGCTTATGGTCTCCTTGCTGCTTACCCGGCGAGGGGAAGCTGGGCGCGTACCGGCCAGTTGCTGCCTTCAAGGACCACCTGTGCGCACTTTCCGCTGTCCGGGTTCACCACGATGGGCGCCATGAGGTTCACCGTGGTGCCTTCTTCCGCCGGGTTGGCCACCAGGAGGAACCGCACACCGGCGTCGCCGGGGGCCAGCGGTTCCAGCTGGGCAGCTGACAGGCGGGGCTGGTAATCCGGAGCGTAGATGGCAGGATCCAGCAGGAAGAGTCGAAGTGCTGCTTCGTCAGCCGAGCGGAGCGAATAAAGGCCCTCGGCTCCGTCAACGGCTTCGAGATCGAACTCTACGAACGGCGCAAGCCCGGGTAACGGCGCTGTGAAAGTCAAAGCGCTCATCGCAGGAAGTCCATGAGCGCAGGCTGCAGTACTTTCGCTGTCACGGCCAGAGCGGTCCGGTAATTGACCTCCTGGAGGTTCATTTCCAGGATGGCCTGCCCGGCGTCGACATCCTCGACACCGGAACGCTGGGCCTCCAGCAGGCCGGAAAGGTCCATGTTTATCTCTTCCGCACGTAGGAGCTGGGCATGGCGGGTGCCAATGTCGGCATATTGTCCAATGAAAGCTTCATGCCTGGCGTCGATGGGCGCAAGGTGCCTGCCAACATTCACACCGCCTCGAAGATCAGCCACGATGTTATCCACCAGGCTGAACACGGAGCCTGCGCCGGTGCCGAAAACTGCCGCGCCTTCAGCATCCACCCGGACGGTGGTGCCGGGAGCTATCCGACGCTCCACCGCGGCACCGGGAACGCCGGTAAAAGCCGGGGGATTGTCAGCGGTGAAGGCACCCGCCGCATCCGAGGTGCCGGCGAAGACGCTGCGGCCCAGGTACTGGGTGTTCGCCTGGCTAAGCAGGTCGGCGCGCAGGCCCTCAAGCTCGACGGCGATCGCCTGGCGCGCTGCCGGCGGCACCGAATCGTTCGCTCCCTGCAGGGTCAGGTCCCTGACGCGGTTGAGGATGCCCGTCGCAGTGCCCATCGCGGTATCAAGGGTGGTCAGCCAGCCGTTGCCGTTGGCGATGTTGCGGCCATACTGGCCCACGGCTGCCTGCTCGGCGCGCACCCTGAGGGACGCTGCGGTGCCCGAAGGGTCATCAGAAGGGCGGGTAATTTTTTGCTGCGAGGAGACCTTTTCCTGCAGGGCCGCCATCCGTGTCATGTTCGACTGCAGGTTCCGCTGCGCAGCGATGGTCAGGGTCTGGTTCGTTGAGCGCGCAATCATGGGTTACCTTCCTACCAGGCCGGTGCGGTTGATGAGCACATCCAGCATTTCATCTACAGCAGTCATGACCCGCGCTGCGGCTTGGTACGCGTGCTGGTTACTCAGGAGGTTGACGTTTTCCTCGTCCAGGCTCACGGCAGCCTGGGATAACTGGGCATCCTTCGCGGTGTTGGCAGCGGCTTCCGCCAGCACACCGCGCTGCAGTTCAGTCCTGGCGGCGGAACCGAGTTGGATCACGAAGGTGTTCCAGGCATCGTCCGGGGAGCCGGCGCCTGAACTGATCTGCGATACCGTGTCGGCGTTGCTGCCATCGAACGGTCCCGCGCCGGGCCTGCCGGTGGCGAGGCCGGAGGCATCCGTGGGTACAACGCGCAGGCCGGCCGCCGGGGCCAGGTCGGGGGCGAGGCCGAAAAAGTCCAGGCCGGTGCTGCCATCCACGCTGTTCCCTGAGCGGTGCACGGTGTTCACGGCGCTGGACAGCTTCTCCGCGAAGGCGTTGTAGGACGCTGCTGCCTCGGCGATGGCGCCTCCGGAACCGGCGCTGGCCGGGGCCAGCAGGGACAGGGAACCTGCCATTTCGCCGCTTTCAAGTCCGACGGCGGTACCCGGGCGGTGCGTCCACTCCAACTGGAGGGGGGTCGTGGACGCCTCTTCCATGCGGTTTGCCCCGGCGATCTGGACTGTCCGGTGCCGGTCGCCCGAGACTAGGCTGTTGCCGCCGACGAAAACATCTACGGTGCCGTCCGCATTGTCGCGTACGGTTCCCCCGGCCAGAGCGGCAATCTCCGCGGTGAGAAGGCTTCGCTGGTCCACCAGTTCATTCACGGAACCACCGGCGGAGAGCGCGGTGCGGATGCGGATATTCAGGTCTGCTACCTGCGATGCAGCTGCATTGAGCTGGTGGGCCATACCGGATACCTCGGAGCGGGTGCGGCTCCAGAGGGCGTCGATATCCCCATATCCTCGGCTGAGCTGGGCTGCCAGGGCCCCCGCTTCCTGGAGCACGGCATTGGTGGGTGCGGCTTCGCCGGCCTGGTTGGCCAGGTCCTGCCAGGCACCCCAGAACCGCTGGAGCTGGGCGCTGAGGCCGTTCTTGCCGGGTTCGCCCAGGACGTCCTCCAAGGAGGTCAGGACCTCGGCCCGGATGGCGGTGTAACCGGCCGTTGCGGTGCTGGCCCGGGCCCGTGCGTCGAGGTAGGCGTTACCCAGCCTGGCGATCGCGTCCACCGAGACTCCTTGGCCTGCGGAGGGCCCGCTGGCGAAAAGGCCGGTGCGGCCAACAGGCCCGGTGGCGGAAGTCTCCAGCCGTTGGCGCGTGTAGCCCTCGGTTCCCGCGTTGGCCACGTTCTGGCCTGCGACGTTGAGCGCCTGGCGGGCGGCGGACAGGCCCGTGTAGGCCGTATTGAGGCCGCTGAATGTACTCACGGATTTCCTTAAAGTTGCCGGTCCAGAAGGGACGTACCGGAAGTAGGAGAGGCAAGGCCTTGGGAGTCGTAGGTCCCTGCCTCGGTGCGGAGATTAGCCAGCGTTTCCTGGCTGGACTTCACGGCCGCCCGCAGGAAGATTTCATTGGCGTCGCGCAGCTCCTTGATGCGGCTGGTCAGTGCGAGCAATTCCCTGAGGTGCCCCTCGAAGATTTCCGCCCAGGGCCCGGCCGGCGCTTTCGCCACGATGTCCCGCAGCGTGGGCTGCTCGCCGAGGTTCCATTCGGCTGCAAGTGCCGCTACGGCCACTTCACGCGAGAGTGCCTCGGAGCGCAGGTGCTCCACCACCTGTTCCACCTCGCGGGTGGCGTGGTGGAGCCATTTGGTGTTGCCCGTAGTTAACAGCAGCTGTTCTTCTTCAAGCTTGAAGGTGAGGAGTCCCAGGAGCTCCCGTTCGCGCCAGAGCAGTGCCGACAGTTCATTGGCCGCCACGCGCCTATTCAACTCCCTTGGATGCCAGTGCAGTGATGCGTCCCGCACTTCTTACGCTGTTCACTGTCGTCCTGTATGCAACCGGCGTTAGGCATTGGGTCCAAGGGAAGGTGCAAGCTTGCATCAAGGTTAAATCAAGAATTTTTTTGTATCGGCTAACGGACGCGGGCGCCGCGGCGATAGTGCTTGGTGTCGCCCCACGGATGGAGCGGCTTAGTTTCACCCACATCACGGAGGAATTCATCATGGGTATGCAGATTAACACCAACATTTCCGCGCTTAACGCTCACCGGAACCTGTCCAACACGCAGAACGACCTGTCCAAGTCGCTGGAGAAGCTTTCCAGCGGCCTGCGCATCAACCGTGCAGCTGATGATGCTGCCGGTCTTTCCATCTCGGAGGGCCTGCGTTCGCAGATCAACGGCCTGAACGTTGCTGCGCGCAACGCCCAGGACGGCATCTCGGTCATCCAGACCGCTGAAGGCGCCCTGTCCGAGGTTCACTCCATCCTGCAGCGTATGCGTGACCTGGCCGTCCAGGCCGGTAACGACTCGAACAACGCAGAATCCCGTGACGCCATCAAGACTGAGATTGATGGCCTGGCTTCGGAACTGAACCGAATCCAGACCAACACCGAGTTCAACGGCATCAACCTCATGGACGGCTCCACTAAGTCGTTCCAGGTAGGGGCCAACGGTAACGCAGGCACGGACGTCTCCAACACCATCGCCGTCGATCTGACTGACCTCGCCACCGCTCTGACCGGCGTCGTCACCACTAACGCCACCGGTGGCGACGTGACTGCAACGATCACCGTAGACACTGCAGCTAACGCTGCTCTCGCGATCGAGGCGCTGGACACCTCCATCACGGCGATCAGCACCTCCCGCTCTGAGCTGGGTGCAAAGCAGAACCGCTTTGAGTCGGCGATCAACAGCCTGAACGTCACCCGCGAGAACCTGCAGGCCGCAGAATCCCGCATCCGCGACACCGACATGGCGGGTGAAATGGTCAGCTATACCCGCTCGAACATCCTGTCCCAGGCCGGTACCGCCATGCTCGCGCAGGCCAACCAGTCCAACCAGGGCGTGCTGCAGCTGCTGGGCTAATACCAGTAACACGGTAAGTAAACGCCGCCGGCAGTGGCCAGGAAGGACAAACAAAGTCTTCCTGGCCACTGCCGGCAGCGGTCCCGTCCGCAACAGCTGCTTCATCTAGTACATCCAAGGATTCTTATGGGCTTCGCGCTATCTGGTATCGCCACGGGAATGGACACCGCTGGGATCATCAAATCATTGATGAGGATTGAAGCAATCCCGCAGACGCTGCTCAAGAACCAGGTTTCGGCCTCGCAGAGCATGGTGACGTCCCTGCAGACGCTGAATGCCAAAATCGCGTCCCTGGCCGAGTTGAGCAAGGCAACTGCCAAGACTGGCGCCTTGGACCTCTTCGTGGCAACGTCCAGCACCGACGGCGTAACGGCCAAAGCCGGTCCCGGCGCCACCGCCGGTTCCGTTGACTTCACTGTTGATCGGCTGGCCCAGACCCATGCGGGCGTCAGCGCCGCCATGACTGCCTGGCCTAACGACCCGCCGGTCCTCACCTTCGTAGCCGCCGACGGCACCCGCACCGAGGTCACCGCAGCATCCACGAGTCTCGACGACGTTGTCTCCGCCGTGAACGCTTCAGCGGCGGCCGGAGTGACCGCGATGAAGGTCGCCACCGGCAACGGGGAGCACAGGCTCCAGCTGACCTCCGAAACTTCTGGTGCTGCAGGATCCTTTTCCGCCTACCGTGGCAGCATCGCTGACCTCGAGGCCGGTACCGCCACCGATCTCTTCGCAGAAACCGGCGCCGCCGTCATCAAGACGGGCCGGGACGCCCAGGTCACCCTGTGGGCCGGAACGGGCGCAGCGCAAGCCATCACGTCGTCGTCCAACACCTTTACGCGGTTGCTGCCGGGGGTAGACGTGACGCTCACCTCTGTGCCCACCGCGCCGGTCACCGTCACCGTTGCCGGAGACAGCGAACAGGTCACCAAGAAGGCCGAAGACCTGGTCAGCGCGCTCAACGGCATCTTCGCCTACATCAAGTCCAACAGCGCCGTCACCCCGGCGGCCGGATCCGCCGGCACCAAGGCGGGCAACTTCACCGGCGACAGCACGGTACGTGATGCCAACCACCGGCTGCTCTCGGCGGCATCCCAGCCGGTAGGTGGAAAATCACCCTCGGAGATCGGTATTACGATCACCAAGGACGGAAACTTCACCTTTGACTCCGCGAAGTTCTCCGCCGCGCTGGCAGCAGATCCCGCGCTTGTGGAGTCGACGCTGCAGACGATCGCTGGCCTGGTGGAAGCTGCTGCCACCATCAGCTCCGACAAGTACACCGGGCTGATCACCGCCAGTATTAACGGCCGGCAGTCCGTGGTTAAGAACATGCAGGACCAGATCCTGAAATGGGACGATCGTCTGGCAGTCCGTGAAGAGACGCTCAAGCGTGTCTACTCGGGACTGGAGGTCCAGATCAGCCGCATGAACTCACAGTCGGCTTGGCTCGCCTCCCAGCTCGCTACCCTTCCCCGAGGAGACTCAGGATCATGACAACAGCCGCAATCTTCAACCGGCAGCGTGACCAGCTCCGCCGTGAGGCTATCCTCTCGGCCACGCCGGCTCAGCTCGTGACCATGCTGTATGACCGTCTGCTAGTGGACCTGCGCCGGGCGGAAGCGGCCCAGGACGCTGCAAACTGGCCGGTTGCCTCCGAGAACCTGCTGCACGCCCAAGCCATCATCGCCGAGCTCACGGCGTCCCTGGACACCAAAGCCTGGGATGGCGCAGACAACCTGCTGGGCATCTACAACTACGTTTCCTCCGCCTTGGTCTCCGCCAACCTGCACCGGAGTGTGGACCGCACCCGCGAAGCCATCCGGCTCCTGGAACCGCTGCAGCAGACGTGGCATGAAGCTGCGGCGCAGCTGCCCGCCCGTACGCCGGCGACGGCATCCGGCGCGAGCCTTGGCATTGCCTGAGGTGGCAGGCCAAAAATCCGGTGCGGACGCCGACTGGGAGTCCGTGCTGGCCGATTTTGAGGCTGACCTGCTGTCCGCCCAGGATCGCGATACTGACGAGGCTCCCGTATCCGCACCGTGGAATGCCCCCCGGGACCTTGGCCCGCTGCCCGCGCGCCTCGCCGGAAGGGCCGACCGGATCCTCCGCGCCCAGCGACAGGCGCTCATCGCGCTGCAGCAGGCTAAGGAAGACACCGCAAAACACCTCGCTGCCCTGGACGCCATTCCCTCCGTCCGGCCGCCACTGCAGTCGGTTTACCTCGACGTCGAAGGCTAACCCAACCGACTGGTAACAAATCCCCGGATGCCGCTTACGTGCCCGGAAGCTGTGCCGATAGAACTAGGTGAGCACGGATGCCTCACCTCCCAGGCCATGGATCGGCCGCCACAAACTTCTGCACAAGTAGGGCTTCTCTGTGTTTAATTCGGTATCAGCCGTGGCGCTGGAAAGCGCCTTGGACGGGTTGGCGTTGCGCCAGCGCACCATTGCGAACAACATCGCCAACGTCAACACACCGAACTTCAAGGCCCAGAGGGTAGCGTTCGAAGCAGCCCTGGCCGGTTCCGTCAAGGCAGGCGATGGCCGCGCCCAGGCGAGCGTTGAGGGCTCCCTCGAACCCACGCGACTGGACGGAAACAACGTCAACCTCGAAACAGAGACGCTCTCCAACATCGACACCGTCCTGCGCTACCAGTTCGCCGCACGTGCGGCCGAGGGAAGCTTCTCCGCAGTGCGCGCAGCAATGAGGACCAACTGATGACCTTTGACGCCATCGGCATCGCCGGGACCGGCATGACCGTCCACCGTAAATGGCTCGACGCCGTCTCGGACAACCTGGCCAACATCAACAACGCTTCCTCTACAGACGGGGCTGCCTTCCAGGCCAGGTACGTCCTGGCCCAGGCCGGACAGGGCAACGCCGGCGTCTACGTCGCCGGAGCCGAATTCGGCGACGCCGAAGGCCGCGTGGTGCACCAGCCCGACCACCCGCTGGCCGACGAAGACGGTTACGTCCGCTACCCGGACATCGACATGGCCGAACAGATGGGCTCGCTCATCATGGCCCAGCGCGGCTACCAGGCAAATGCAGCGGTTGTTGACCGCGCCAAAGAGACCTACCAGGCCGCACTCCAGATCGGAAAATCCTGATGCCCATCAGCCCCATTGGCGCCGTCCAGTCCGTCGCGCCCACCGGTTACCTCGCCAATCCAGCAGCAGTCAGCCCCAGCGACGGGGACGGCTTCGCTTCTTCGCTGACGGGCGCCGTGGACAACCTCCAGCAACTGCAGGCCACGTCCAAGGAGCTGGCCATCAAGGCCGTTACCGGCGATCTTGACGACATCCACTCCGCCACCCTGGCGTCCACCAGGGCGCAGGTGACCCTGGAGCTTGTCGCTGCCGTGCGGAACAAGGGCGTTGACGCCTTTAACGAGATCATGAGGATGCAGGCCTGATGCCACCGAAGATTAACGGCTTCCTGCAGCGGGCAGGCGGGGTGGTCCAGGGCTTCAGCGTGGCCCAGCGCACCTTGGTGATCCTTGGTATCGCAGTACTGGCATTGGGCGGCTTCGCCCTGACCGCCGTGCTGACCAAGCCCTCCTACACGCCGCTCTTCTCCGGGCTCCAGGCCTCCGACGCCAGCACCATTGTGGAGCAGCTGCGGGCCGACGGCGTGCCCTACGAATTGAGCGGCGGCGGAAGCACCATCCTGGTGCCCGAGGCCAATGTCTATGACCAGCGGCTCAAGGCTGCCTCTGCAGGCCTGCCCTCCTCCACGGCCACCGGTTATGCCTTGCTCGATGACATGGGCGTGACGTCCTCCGAGTTCCAGCAGTCGGTCACCTACAAGCGTGCCCTCGAAGGCGAACTGGCTGCTACGGTGACCGCCCTGGAAGGCGTCAAGAAGGCGTCCGTCCGGCTCGCCATCCCCGAAGAGACCGTCTTCGTCTCTACCAAATCCGAGCCCACTGCGTCAGTCTTCGTGGAAACACAGAACGGCGTCACCCTCAGCGCAGACCAGATCCAGGCCATCGTGCACCTGACTTCTGCCTCAATCGAGGGTATGAAGGCCGAAAACGTGGCCGTCATCGACTCGAAGGGAACCGTTCTTTCCGCCGTCGGCGCAGGAGCCACCGGCTCGGCCGACAAGCAGGCCGCCGATTACGAAGAAAACGTCCGGAACTCCGTCCAGTCCATGCTGGACCGTGTGGTGGGACCCGGCAATGCCACGGTCGCTGTGGCAGCGGACATCAGCCGCGAATCCGCTGAACGGGTTGAAGAGGCTTTCACGTCACCCCGGGAAGACCTGGCCCTGAACGAGTCCACCAAGACCGAAACCTATGAGGGTACCGGCGGCCCTGCCGCGGGCGTCCTGGGCCCGGACAACATTGCCGTTCCGGGCGGTACCGGCGACGGCGGGACGTTCAACTCCGAAGAGAGCACCCGCAACAACGCCGTCAACAAGGTCACCGAATCCCGGAAGATTCCCGCCGGAACGCTGACCCGCCAAACCGTCTCCGTGGCCGTCAACGACGCCGCAGCCGCTGGAATCGACGTCGGCCGCATCACCGATCTGGTTCAGGCGGCCGCTGGCATCAACGCTGACCGCGGCGACGAGGTCACGGTTCAGGTCGTTCCTTTCAACACCGCAGGGGCCGATGCGGCAGCGGAGGCATTGGCAGCCGCCGACGCAGCCGCCGAGGCAGAAAGGATGGCGGGCCTCATCCGCACCGCCATCATCGTGGCCGGCGTCCTCCTCCTCATGCTCCTGGCCGCTGTCCTCTATGCCCGGCGCTCCCGCCACCAGCTCAGGGAACCGGTGGATCTGGGCGAACGCTACGACCCGCAGCCGGAACTCGTGACGGTCCCCGCCCCCATTGCCCTCGGTCCGCCCACGGCGGCCATCGACATCCAGGCCCTGCCGGTACCCCCGGTCGAAGCAGCCGACATTGAACTCAAGCGCGCCCAGATCGACGCGTTGGCGGGCAGCGATCCGGAACGGACCGCGGAATACCTCCGCAGCCTGATCGATGACAGGCAGCCGGTATGAACACCGTCCAAAAGGAACTGACCGGGATCCAAAAGGTCGCGGTGGTGCTGATGCAGATGAACCAGGACAAAGCCGTGCTGGTCATGCAGCAGTTCTCCGAGACCGAGGCGCAGGAAATTGCCGCGGAGATCGTCAAGCTGCGCAGGGTGGACGCCGGCGTTGCCGAAAGCGTCATCACCGAATTCCACGAACTGACGGTCAGCGGCCGCCGGCACGCCCACGGCGGCAAGGGATTCGCCGTCGGCCTCCTGGAGGCATCCTTCGGTGTGGAGCGCGCCGCAGGCGTGATGGACCGGCTGACATCCTCCATGGCCGGCAAGTCGTTCGAATTCCTGGACAACGCGGAGCCGGGCCAGATCATTGCAATGCTCGACGGCGAGCTTCCGCAGACTATCGCGCTGGTGCTCGCCCACCTGCCGCCGCACGCCGCCTCCGCCGTCATGTCCGGGCTGTCGGAGGGTTCCCGGACCGAGGTGGCACACTGCATCGCCACCATGGGCACCGCCACCCCGGAAGCCGTGGCCGCAGTGGCGGACACGCTCAAGGCCCGGGCCGGCGCCGTCGTTGCACCTGAACACGTAGACGCCGTGGGCGGCATCCAGCCGCTGGTGGAAATCATCAACCGTGCGGATGTCCTGACCGAAAAGTCCGTCCTGGACGGCCTGCAGGACCTCGACCCCGAGCTTGCCGAGGAAATCCGTTCCCGCATGCTCACCTTCGCTGACATCGTCAAGCTGGAGCGCCGCGACATCCAGCGCATCCTCCGCGGCGTCAACGTCTCCGTGCTTGCGTTGGCCATGAAGGGCGCCAGCCCTGCCGTGCTGGAAGCCATCCACACCAACGTGTCTGAACGCAACCTCGAAATCCTGGAATCCGAGATCAGTTCGATGGGCCCTGTCCGTTCTTCCCAGGTGGAGGAGGCCCGGTCCGAGATCGTCCGGTCCATCCGCGAGCTTGAGGCCGAAGGTTCCATCACCGTGCGCAGGGGCGACGAAGATGCCTTTGTCTACTAAGGACGGGTTCGCCCAGATGGCGTTTCCGCAGCTGCGCCGGCCGGAGCCGGAAATTCACGACGACGGGTACGTCCACGGGCATGCCGCCGGCTACACCGCCGGGCTCCGCGCCGCCGAAGCCGAGCGCCTGCGCCTGCTGGAGGAACTGGAAGCCGACCTGGCTGCGCGCCGCGACGAGCAGCAGCGTGAAGCCCGTTACCTGGCCCGGCTGCTACAGTCTGCAGCCGAGGTCCTTAGTGCGCGCACCGTTCCGACCGTTGCCGCCGCGGAGGAGACCCTGGTGGTTGCCGCCGTCGAGCTCGCCGAAGCCATCCTGGGCTATGAGCTGGCGGACCGCTCCAAGGCAGCCCGGGCGGCGCTGGACCGCGCCCTCTCCGGCAGCAAGGGGCTGGAGGTCGTCACCATCCGGATGAACCCGCAGGACCTCGATGTCCTGGAACGGGCAATGGCCGACGGCGTGTCCCCGGCCGGCGAACCTGGCCGGCCCGCCGTCGGACTCACTCCGGATCCCGCGCTCAGCTGCGGTGATGCCGTGGCGGAACTTCCGCACGGTTTCCTGGATGCCAAAATCAGCACTGCCCTGGCCCGGGCCAAGAGCGCACTGGCGGTGGAACAACCGTGACGATCCTCGACTGGCGGCCCCGGGCCGCCAACTTTTCTGCCGCGATCGGCGCAGCCCGGCCCGAGCGGGTGGGCACTGTCTCCTCTGTCCTCGGACTGGGGCTGGAAGCGGCCGGCATTGACGCCGCGATCGGTGACCTGGTCACCGTGGGCGACGGCGAAGGCATCGACGCCGAAGTGGTGGCCGTGTCAGCAACGGGCTTGCGGTGCATGCCGCTGGGCAGCATCGCCGGCATCAGCGCCGGGGACCCCGTCCGAACCAAGGGCGTGGCCCTGCTGGTGCCCACCGGCCGCGGACTGCTGGGCAGGGTGATCGACGGCCTGGGCCGGCCCATTGACGGCAAGGGCCCGCTCCGCACCGAGGCGCTGGTTCCGCTGGACCACCCCACCCCGTCGGCGATGCACCGCGCACGGATCAGCACGCCATTGCAAACCGGCGTGCGCGTCCTGGACACGCTCACCACCCTGGGCCGCGGCCAGCGGCTGGGTCTCTTTGCCGGCTCGGGCGTGGGCAAGTCCTCGCTGCTGTCCATGATCGCCCGCGGCACGGATGCCGAGGTGTCAGTGATCGCCCTGGTGGGGGAGCGCGGCCGCGAAGTGCGCGAATTCCTCGAGGACGATCTCGGCGCCGAGGGCCTGGCCCGGTCGATCGTGGTGGTCTCCACCTCGGACGAGCCTGCCCAGATGCGCCTGCGGGCAGCCTTCACGGCCACGCGCATCGCCGAAGCGTTCCGCGAAGGGGGCTCCGACGTCGTCCTGATGATGGATTCCCTGACCCGCGTGGCGATGGCGCAGCGCGAGATCGGCCTGTCCGTTGGCGAGCCGCCGGCCACCCGCGGCTACCCGCCGTCGACCTTTTCGGTGCTGGCCCAGCTGCTGGAACGCGCCGGTACCGACCGCGAAGGATCCATCACCGGCGTCTACACCGTGCTGGTGGACGGCGATGACCACAACGAGCCGATCGCGGATTCGGCCCGCTCCATCCTGGACGGGCACGTGGTCCTGGACCGCCGGCTGGCAGTCTCCGGGCACTTCCCCTCCGTTGACGCCCTGGCGTCCATCTCGCGGCTGGCCTCCAAGGTCAACCCGCCGGAGTATTCGGCAGCCGCGGCGAAGCTGCGGAAAGTCATGGCGGCCCGGAACGCCGCGCAGGACCTGATCGACGTCGGCGCCTACTCCCGCGGCAGCAACCCCCTGGTCGACGCCGCACTGGACCATGAAGGCGCCATCGCGGCGTTCCTGCAGCAATTCATGAACGAAAGCACCCCGGCGGACCACGCCTGGACGCAGCTGATCAACCTCACCACCACCCTCGGAGAATCCTGATGGCACGACCCTTCCCCCTCGCAGGCCTGATGCGCCTGCGCCGACTCCAGGAGGACGAAGCCGCGAGCACGCTGGCGGCAGCGAACCGGACTGCCGGACTGCACGCGGACCGGCAGCGGGCCGCCCGGCACGAACTGGACTCCACCAGCAGCGAAGCCAGCGGCACGCCTGCCCTGCTGGCTGTTGCCGCGGCCCGGGCATCGGCGCGCAGCATGCTCGCCACCCTGGACGCGCTGGCCGTCGAACATCAGGCCGCTGCCGCCGCAGCGCACGAAAGCTACCTTCAGGCGCGCCTGCACGCGGCCGGGATCGAAAAGCTGGAGGCCCGGCACCATGCTGCCGCCCGCGGCGAAGCGCTGCGCGCCGAACAGATCGGCCTGGACGAACTCGCAGTGCGCGGCCGGACGATCGGCGGGCAGCACTGATGCCGATGATCGAAGCCGTAGGACGGATGCAGGAAATCCGCGCTGCGCTGACGCAGATGTCGGGACAGACCCCTCCGGTGCAGCAGATCCAACAGCGCCCGGCTCCGGCCGGCACTGCCGCAGGACTTCCGGCCGACCCCGCGGCGTTTGACCAGGCCCTCGAAGCCCTGACCGCGTCCATGCCGGGCCTCGGCGGCACCGGCACCGCGGGCTTGAACCCGGCAACGCCCGCGGCCACGGCACCCGGCGCAGACGGCCCGCCCGCCAGCGCGGGCAAGATCGGCGAGACGGCGGCCAAGTACGTCGGCCTGCCCTACATCTGGGGCGGCAACGACCCCGCCGTGGGCCTGGACTGCTCCTCTTTCGTGCAGAACGTGTACCGGGACCTCGGTTACGAGCTGCCCCGCGTCACGTGGGACCAGATGAAGCAGGGCACGGCCGTGCCGTCCATGGCCCAGGCCAAGCCCGGTGACCTGCTGTTCAGCTTCAACGGCGGCCACGTTGCCCTCTACCTGGGGAACGGCAAGGCCATCGATGCGCCCCAGCCGGGGAAGACCATCCAGGTCCGCGACGCCTGGGAAACGGACGCGAACGTCACCGCCATCCGCAGGATCCTGCCCGCCGGCGACGTCGCGGCCGCTTCCGTGCCCGGCGGTGCCGGGACCGCGGGTGCTGGCGACCTTTCCGGGCTGCTGGCCGCGGCCCGTTCACCCCTGATGGCCGGTGCCGTCAGATGATAACCATTGACCAGTCCCGCCTAGGGACATCAGCTCCCCTGCCCCGCAAGGACAAATCCGCGGGCATGGGGGACGCCGGGTTCGGCGTCCAAATGCGGAAGGCTTTAGCAGCAGGGCCTTCTGAGCGCCGCGGGGACGGGGACCGCTCCGCGGCGTCCGCACCGGAACCCGCGGACCGCGGAGCCATTGAGAGGGCACGCCAGCGTGCCGTCGAAGATGCCCGCACTACGGCCCGGAACGACGCACGGAACAGCGGGATGGAGGGCGCCGGACCTGAGCCCGGCGCATCCGCACCCTCCGTGCAGAGGTCCGGGCGGGCTGGGTCCGCGGCGAACGAGGCAGTGCCGGCCGATGCAGCTACCGTAGCCGCGCAGGCAGGCATGGTCTCCGGTGCAGGTCCGGCAGCCGGGGAGTCCCTCGCGGGTCCGTCGGCTGCCGGGCCGCTTGCGGCGCAAACAGCTGCAGAAGCGGTGCCGTTTCCCCTTCCGGGAGGTCAGTCCGCAGGGACGGCCGCGCAGGGTTCCGAGGCAGCATTGAGCACGACGGCGGCCCGGCAGCTTCTGCAGCACGGGGCCACTGACGCCGCGGTCAGCGCCACTGCGGCAGCGCCCGGCCTTCCAGCGGCATTCGCCGTGTCTGGCGGCACGACGGGTTCCACCGGAACTCCGGGCACCACCTCAGCCACGGCCTTGAGCACGGCATCCGCCACCCCGGTGACGCAGCAGACTGCGGCTCCATTGGTGGGCAATGCGCAGGGTGCCGCCGGTAACTTGGGCGGAACCGCTGCCGATGGCGGGACCGCTGCCGGGGCCGCGGAGGGAAGCCTCGCCCCTGCAGTAAGCCTCGACCCTGCGGGAACTCTCGCCTCTGCGGCAACTCCGGCCGCTAGCGGGGGGAACATGCTCCCCGCCGCAGGTGACCTGCAGGAGCCGGCGCAACCCGCCGTCGTCGGCCCGGTCTCTGGAACACTCGGTCAAGGGACGCCAGCGCAGGCGCTCTCTCAGGCACCCGCGCCGGCAGCCGGGCAGGTTCCTGCCTCAGCCCACGCGCCGCTGGCAGGGCAGCTGGCCGGCCCGGTGTTTTCCCTGGCCACGGCAAAGCCCGGCCAGCACACCATGACCCTGAGCGTCACTCCGGAAAACCTGGGTCCGGTGACGGTCCGGGCGCACATCGGCGCCGAGGGCGTGCGGGTGGAACTGTTCGCCCCGAACGACGCCGGCCGTGACGCCCTCCGGTCCATCCTGCAGGACCTGAAGCGCGACCTCGCATCAGCGGGGCTCGGCAGCAACCTCGATCTCTCGGCCCGGAGCGGCCCGGACGACCATGCCCATGAAGGCGCCCAGGACGGTACTGGCGGCCGCCCCGCCGAACGTGCCGGCAACAGCCCGCGGCAGTTCCAGGCTGTCAGTTCCCCTGCCCTCCCCGGACAGGAAATCCACCCCCACCTCCGGTATGCCGGAACAACCGGCCTCGACGTACTGGCCTGAAGCAAGGAGAACCAAAGGATGCCAATTGAAGCTGTCACGGCCCCGCGGGATGCAGGCCTTTACACCGGGGCCCCGGCACGGGCCCCCAAGCAGACCATGGACGGGGAAGTGTTCATGCAGCTGCTGGTCACCCAGCTGCAGAACCAGGACCCCAGCTCGCCCATGGACACCAACGAGATGATCGCCCAGACCACCCAGCTGGCCATGATGGAAAAGCTGAACCAGCTCTCCACCAACGCCGAAGAGAACTTTTCCCTGCAGATGCGCTCCGCGGCGGCGGCCTTGATCGGACAGCAGGTCAGCTACACCGGAGCCGACGGCCAGACCGCCACCGGCCTGGCAACGTCCGTCTCCTACGCAGGCAAGGTCCCCTCGGTCACCGTGGGCGGCCAGGCCGTTGCCCTCGACGCTGTAACCGGCATCGCCGCCGGCGCTTCCTAACTTCAAGAATTCCTTCCCGAAAGGCACATACCATGCTCCGCTCCCTGTACTCCGGCATTTCCGGTCTCCGCTCCCACCAGACCATGCTGGACGTCACCGGCAACAACATCGCCAACGTAAACACCACCGGCTTCAAGGCCTCGGCCACCCAGTTCCAGGACACCCTGTCGCAGATGACGCAGGGCGCCGGTGCCGGTGGCGCCACGGTAGGCGGCACCAACCCCGCCCAGGTGGGCCTCGGCGTCCAGGTGGCGGGCATCTCCACCAACTTCGCCCAGGGGTCAGCACAGTCCACCGGCCGCTCCACGGACATGATGATTTCCGGGGACGGTTTCTTCGTCACCCGCAAGGGCGGCGAGCAGCTCTACACGCGCGCCGGCGCGCTGGACCTGGACGCCCAGGGCCGCTTTGTCACGCCGGACGGCGCGCTCCTGCAGGGCTGGAAAGGCGTCAACGGCAAGGTACCCACCGGCGGGGCCGTCGGAAACCTGACCGTTGACCCGCAGGCTACGGCACCCGCGGCCGCCACCACCGGTGCCAGCATGGGCGGCAACCTCCCCTCCGAAGCCGCCGTGGGCACGCAGCTGGTGCGCGACGTCGACGTTTTCGACGGCACCGGCAACGCCCGCACCATGGTGCTCACCTTCAGCCGCACGGCCGGCGGCTGGGCAGTAACGGGCGACGACGGCGCCGGGGCCACCGGGGCAACCAACCTCGCCTTCACCAACGGCAAGCAGACCGGCGGGGGCACCATGGCCGTCGGCGGCATCACCGTGGACCTCACAGCTGTCACCGGCTACGCGGGCCTGAACACCCTGGTCAACACCGGCCAGAACGGGCGTGCCGCGGGCACCCTGCAGTCCTTCACCCTGTCGCCCGACGGCACGATTGTTGGTTCCTTCAGCAACGGCGCCAAGGAAGCGGTCGGAAAGGTCGCACTTGCCACGTTCACCAACCCTGGTGGCCTGGAAAAGGCCGGCGCGTCGGGCTACCGGTCCACCCTTAACTCGGGCGGCGCCGTCATCGGCAGTGCGGGGGATCCGGGCGTGGGCACCCTCTCCGGCGGCTACCTGGAAATGTCCAACGTGGACCTTTCCCAGGAGTTCACCAACCTGATCGTGGCCCAGCGCGGCTTCCAGGCGAACTCACGCATCATCACCACCTCGGATGAGGTCCTCCAGGAACTGACCAACCTGAAGCGCTAGCCTTCGGGAGTCTTGTCCACTCAGAGGGCTTTGTCGGCCGTTTAGGGCCCATGTGGACAAAACCCGAATGCTAACGGCTGGCCCTGGACTGCCGAAAGTCTAGGGGGAAAGCCCGCCGGGCTCGGAATGCAGGAGTGGGCCCCGTGATCGTTGTAACCCGTCTGAATGGTGCGCAGTTTGCCGTCAATCCGGACCTGATCGAACGCATGTACGCCAGCCCGGACACCACGTTGGTGATGGTGGACGGGGCCAAATACATCGTCACGGAGCCGCTGGGCGCAGTCATTGACCTGATCGCCGACTGGCGTGCCCGGGTCCTGGCCACCGCCCGTGATCTTCCGGTCCTGGCCCCGGAGCCCGGAGCGCGGCCCCTGAGCATCGTCCACCCTCCGGCCCCCACGGCCGAGCAACCCCCCACACACTGAGAGTAACTATGGATCCCGCAACAATTATCGGCCTGCTGCTGGCGTTCGGCTCGCTCTACGCCATGATCACGCTCGAAGGCTCCAGCGTGAACTCCATCCTGCTGCCGGCGCCGATGATCATGGTCCTGGGCGGCACGCTGGCCGTGGGACTGGCGGGAACCACCATGCGTGAGGCGCTCCGCGCGTTCAAGTCACTGCCCAAGGCATTCATGGGCCGTGCCACCAAACCCCAAGACAGCATCGACCAGATCGTGGTCCTGGCGGAAAAAGCGCGCAGCGAGGGACTGCTCGCCCTTGAAGAGGAAGCCGGCAAACAGGAGGATCCCTTCCTGCGCGGCGCCCTGCAGAACGTTGCGGACGGCACGGACGGCGAAGACCTGCGCATCATGCTCGAGGACGAAATCGCCACCAAGGCAAAGTCGGACCACGCCTGCTCCAAATTCTTCATGGGCATGGGTGGCTACGCGCCCACTATCGGCATCATCGGCACCGTAGTGTCCCTGACGCACGTGTTGGAGAACCTCTCCAACCCGGACGAGCTGGGCCACATGATCGCAGCCGCCTTCGTTGCCACCCTGTGGGGTCTGCTGTCGGCCAACTTCATCTGGCTTCCCCTGGGCAGCCGCCTGGCCAAGGTCAACGAAATGGAACTGGCCCGGATGCAGCTGCTGATGGAAGGCGTCCTGGCGATCCAGGCCGGCAGCCAGCCGCTCCTGCTGCAGGAACGGCTGCGGGCCCTGGTCCCGGCCCACGCCCTGCCCAAGGAAGGAACCGGGAAGAAGGGCGCAGGGAAGGACGGCGTGCTGCCCCGCCTCGAGGACGCCGCCTGATGCCCCGCCGTCGCGGACGGCAGGCCTACGTCCCACCGGACGAGCACCCGGACGAACGCTGGATGGCCTCCTACACGGACATGGTCACGGTCCTGATGTGCTTGTTCATCGTGCTCTTCGCCATGTCCTCAGTGGATGCCCAAAAATTCGAGAAGCTGAAGAACTCTCTGGCGAGTGGTTTCGGGGTCGTGGATGAGGGCAAGGTGGACACCGCAGAAGGCGTGGTGGTTCCGCCCGAAAAGGTCGATGTAGAGCTCGAAGGCATGACGGACCTTGAACTTGCCATGGCCGAAACGGACGAACTGCTTGCCATCAAGGCCCGCATCAGCAAGGACCTCGCCCGGCAGGGCCTGCTGGATTCCGTCCGGTTCGCCATCGACGAGCGCGGGCTGAGCATCCGGCTGGTGGGCGCCGAGTCCTTCTTCAGGCCAGACTCCGCGGACCTGACGGACCAGACCGTGCGCGTGCTGGACACGATCCGCCCGGTGGTGTCCCTGACCAAGCGGGAGGTGGCCGTCGAAGGGCACACCGCCAAGGTCGCCGCACCAAACCCCCGCTACTGGGAGCTGTCCTCCGAACGCGCCACCAACGTGGTGCGGAACCTCATCAGGCCCGGTGGCATCGCACCGGAGCGCATCCGCGCCGTGGGGTTCGGTTCCGCGCGTCCGCTGACGCCCGGCAAAACGGCGGAGGAGTTGATGCTCAACCGGCGTACCGACGTCGTGGTCCTTTCGGATGAAAGCGAAACGGTCCGTGCCCTGATTCCCGGCGTGCTCAAATCACGCAGCACCTGACCGCCTTACGAGCGGCCGGCCGCGGCCGATAGTGGGAGCCGTGAGTCCACAGGAAAACCAGAATCCCAACCCGAGGGCGAGGGCACCCCGGACGGTGGAAGTCTATGACTTCCGGCGTCCCACCACCCTTGCCCGCGAGCATAGCCGGATCCTGGAACTGGCCTTTGAGACCTTTGCCCGGCAGTGGGGCACCCAGCTGACCGCCAAGGTCCGGGTCAAATCCCAGGTCACGTTCGGCAACGTCCTGATGCAGACTTATGACGCCTACGCCGCGTCCCTGCCGTCCACCACGGCCATGGTGCTGTGCCGGCTCGAGGGCCTGGACTCCAAAGCGGTGATCCAGTTTCCCACCGCCGCGGGCCTTGCCTGGGTTGGCCGGATGCTGGGCGGCAACGGAAGCCAGCCGGCGCCGGAGCGCAAATTCACGCAGATCGAGCATTCGCTGGTGCGGCGCCTGATGGAGGACGCCCTCGAGGACCTCCGTTACTCGCTGGGTTCACTCATGGAACCGGCCATCAGCCTCGAAAGCATTCAGCACAACTCCCAGTTCGCCCAGGCCGCCGCCACCACGGACCTCATGATCGTGGCTTCTTTCAGCATCCGGGTGGGCGAGGACGCGTCGGACGCAACCATCGCCATGCCCGCCGAGGTGCTGCTGGCGGGCCTCGGCGCCGCCAATCCCACTGCCTCAGCGGAGAACTCGAAGGACATGCTGCTGGAACAGCTGGGATACGTGCCCGTGGATGTCTCCCTGAGCCTCACCCCGGCCAGCGTGCGCCCCACCACCGTCCTGAACCTGGCGGTGGGGGACCTGGTTCCCTTGCCGCATCCCACCCACCGGCCGCTGGACATCACCGTGGAAGGCCGGGCGCTGGCACAGGCCGCGCCCGGAGCGAACGGTGCCCGGCTGGCCGCAGTTATCGTCAATACCCAGGAGACCCGCCGATGAGCGCAAACCACACCCTGCAAACCTCAGCCGCAGCTGCCCTGGTTGAGCTGCTGCCTACTCCGGTACCCCTGACTGCGGCTCCCGCCGCCGGCGCCCTTCCGCCAGGCGCCGCCGCCTCGGCTGTCAGCGCCAACTTCGTCGGCTCGGTTTCCGCGGACATCGCCTTGGCCCTGGTGGATGCCTCCTCAGTCCTTCCTGCCGGCGGCGGCGCAGGCCTGGTCACGGCCGCGAACGTGCTGCGGCCCGCCATGGAAAACGCCAGCGCGGCGCTCGGTTCAGGCGTCCTGGGCGAATGCCGGGACGAGGATGCCACCGCCCTGTTTAGCGACCCCGAGACAGTGGTGTTCGAGTTGCGGGACATGCAAAGCACCGCAGGCTGGTTCGGCATCCGTGTCCGGGAAAACGGGGTCCTTGGCGGGACCGCGTTTCCGTCAGCAGACAGCCACCAGCGCCAGCACGGCAGCATGGCCGGGAAGCTCGGCCGCATCAACAACGTAGAGATGGCGCTGACCGTGGAAATCGGCCGCACCCGCATGTCGGTACGCGACGTCCTGAACCTGGAGCCCGGCGGCGTGGTGGAGCTGGACCGTTCCGCGGGCGCGCCGGCCGATGTCCTGCTCAACGGACGGGTCATCGCCCACGGTGAAGTGGTGGTGGTGGATCAGGATTACGCCGTCCGGATCACGCGTATCCTCGACATTGCCGACGGCGTCCACTGATGGACGAGCTGATTCTCTGGCTGCGGGTTATCCTTTCGCTGGGAGCCGTATTGGCCCTGCTGTGGATCATCCAGCGGCGCGTTGGCAGGAACGCGGGGACCGCCGTCGGCAATTCCCGCCCCCTCCAGCTCATCGCCCGGCAGGGAATCGGCCAAAAAGCATCCGTCGTCATCGTCGAGGCGGACGGACAGCGCCTCCTGCTCGGTGTCACCGAGCAGTCCGTGACGGTGATCAACAGCACTGATGCCCGCACGGCCGAACCGGCCGCTGTCCAGGCTGCCCCGGCTGCGTCCTTCAGGGACGCGCTGGCGGCGGAAACGGGTGAAAGTACGACGGCGATCAGCCGGGAACGCCGTGAACGTCGCCGCACGCGCGGATCGCGCAACGGGCTGGAGGGCTCCATCCTCTCGCTCAAAACCTGGCAGGACAGCGCCGCGGCGCTGCGCACCGGAGCGGATGCGCTGAAAAACGGCACGGATGCCGTCCAATCAACCGGCACGGATGCCCTGACGAATGGTTCCAGGAACTGACCGTGCCCGCTTCATCCCTGCGCCCCCGGATCGGGGTGCTGCACCTTCTTGCTGCCGTTTTCGCGGCGGCGGCCCTGATGCTCCTGGCCTCCGCCACCGGCCACGCCGCACCGCTGCCGCCGGTGGACCCCACCCCGCCCTCGGATCCGGACGCTCCGGAGGACGCCAATGGCGGTTTCTCCGTCGAGATCAACGGCCCTGACGGGGCACCTGCGGGCGCCATCGTCACGCTGCTGGGCATCACCCTCCTTGCGGTGGCGCCCTCGCTGCTGCTGATGATGTCCTCCTTCACCAAGATCTTCGTAGTCCTGGCCATGGCCCGCAACGCCCTGGGACTGCCCTCCATTCCGCCCAACCAGGTGCTGGCCGGACTTGCCCTGTTCCTGTCCCTGTTCATCATGGGACCGGTCCTGACCCAGATCAACGAGACCGCCCTCCAGCCCTACCTCAACGGCGGAATGACGTTTGACACCGCCTACGAGACCGGGGTGAAGCCGCTGCAGGCGTTCATGCTCGCCCACACGCGGGAGGAGGACATCGCCCTGATGACGCGGGCAGCCAACATGGAGAACCCGGCCAGCCCGGAAGCGGTGCCCCTGCTGACGCTGATCCCCTCCTTCATGGTGTCCGAGCTCCGCGCAGCCTTCATCATCGGCTTCGTCATTTTTGTTCCCTTCCTGGTGATTGACCTGGTGGTGGCATCGGCGCTGATGTCCATGGGCATGATGATGCTTCCGCCGGTGATGATTTCGCTGCCGTTCAAGATCCTGCTGTTCATCCTGGTGGACGGCTGGGGCCTGATCATCAAGGCCCTCGTGGGCAGTTACGCGGGGACCTGATGAACACCAGCGCAGTCATGGACATCGGCCTGCAGGCCCTCTGGCTGGCGGCGAAGCTGTCCGCCCCGGTGCTGATCACGGCGCTCGCCGTGGGCTTCGGCATCTCGCTGCTGCAGTCCATCACGCAGATCCAGGAAGTCACGCTGTCCTTCGTGCCCAAGGCGATCGCCGTCGCGGTGGTCCTGATGGTGTCCGGGCACTGGATGATCTCCGAAGCCGTGACGTTCACCCAGATGCTGTTCGAGAAAATCCCTTCGCTGCTGGGGAACGGCTAGTAGTGGAAATCCCGCTTAACCAGGCATGGCTGGAAGCCGTCATGCTGGCATCCGTGCGGATGGTGACCTTCCTGGCCATCGCCCCGCCTTTCTCCTACAACGCCTTTCCACTGCGGGTCAAGGCCATGCTGGGCATCGGGCTGGCCTTGGCCGTCTCGCCGCAGACAGTGCCCGGCTACGAACCGCTGGACACCGCTGGATTCGTGGGCGCCCTGACCATGGAGATCCTCACCGGCGGCGTGCTGGGTTTCCTGGTCATGCTGGTGTTCTCCGCACTGCAGTCCGCCGGCAACCTGATCGACCTCTTCGGCGGCTTCCAGCTCGCCCAGGCCTTTGACCCACAGTCCATGGTCAATGGAGCCCAGTTCACCCGGCTGTTCCAGATGACCGCCCTGGCACTCCTGTTCGTGAGCGACGGCTACCAGCTCATCCTGGGCGGCCTCGCCCGCAGTTTTACGGCCCTGCCCATCGCCGGCACGGTGGACCTCGCCCGTGCCGGTGAGCTGATGGTCACCGGCACCACCGGCATGTTCCTGGCCGCAGTCCAGATTGCCGGGCCGCTGCTGGTTGTGCTGTTCCTGGCGGATGTGGGCCTTGGACTGCTCACCCGCGTGGCGCCGGCCCTGAACGCCTTCGCACTGGGCTTCCCGTTGAAGATCCTGCTGACCCTGATTTTCTCGGCCGTGATTTTCGTGGCGCTGCCAAGGGTGGTGGCTGCGATCAGCGGCGACGCCGTCAACACGCTGATGGGGGTGAGGTAGATGTCCCAGGACTCCGGCGAGCGCACAGAGCAGGCCACCGAGAAGCGCATGAAGGAGGTCCGGTCCAAGGGCCAGTTGTCCAAATCCCAGGACCTCACGGCGTGGCTGGGGATCGGTGCCGCGGCTGTGATGATGCCCTCCACCCTGGACCGGGCCGCGCAGGCAGCCAACGACCAGCTCTTCAACGTCTCTGCAGCGGTCCGCAGCCCGGACCCCGGAGAGGCGCTGCGCATGTTGGGTGATGGGCTCGGGTCCATGGGTGCCAGCCTCCTTCCGATGCTCGGGGTGGTCCTCGTGGCCGTGTTCCTCGGAGCGGCAGGCCAGGGCGGCATCAACTTCCGTAAGTTCCGCGGCAAGTTCGAGCAGTTCAACCTGGTCGCCGGGATGAAACAGACGTTCGGTACCCAGGCGCTCTGGCAAGGCGTCAAAGCCCTGCTGAAAACGGCGGTGGTGGGCCTGGTGCTGTACCTGGTGATCCAGGGCCTGGTGCCGGTGCTCATGACGGCCGGCGGCCTGTCGGTGGCATCACTGCTGGCCTCGGCCGGCGGCGGCATCGGCGCCCTCATCCAGTACGCCGTCGCCGCAGGCATTGTGCTGGCCATTGCGGACGTCCTGGTGGTCCAGCGCCGGAACCGGAAGCGCACCAGGATGACCAAGAAGGAGGTCAAGGACGAGCACAAGAATTCCGACGGCGACCCGCTGGTCAAGTCCCAGCGCCGGTCCCGGCAGCTTTCGATGAGCCGGAACCGGATGATCGCCGCGGTGGGCGAATCCGACGTCGTCATGGTCAACCCCACCCACATCGCCGTGGCGCTGCGCTATGAGGCCGGAAAGTCGGCCCCGCGGGTCACCGCCAAGGGCTCCGGACACATCGCGCTGCGGATCCGTGAAGAGGCGGAGGCCAAAGGCGTGCCGCTGGTCCGCGACGTGCCCCTGGCCCGCTCGCTGCACGCGTCCTGTGAGATCGGCCAGGAAATCCCGGCCGAGCTGTACAGCGCGGTGGCCGCGGTGCTGGCGTTCGTCATGCAGCTCAAGGCCCGCGGCTCCGCCGCCGGCACCCACGCCCTGAACACCCACCACACCCCCATCACACCCACTCCCGCAACCGGAAGGCGCGCACGATGAACCGCAACCTTGGCCGACTGGCGGTACCGGTCGGCGTCGTAGGCATCATCCTGATCCTGGTGGTGCCCGTCCCGGCAGCCCTGCTGGACTTCCTGATCGTGATGAACATCCTGTTCGCCCTGGTGGTCCTGCTGAACACGATGTTCGTCAAGAAGCCCATGGACTTCTCCGTGTTCCCGTCGCTGCTGCTGGTGGCCACGCTGTTCCGGCTGGGCCTCAATGTGGCCTCCACCAGGCTGGTCCTGGGCGAGGCGCACGCCGGCGCCGTCATTGATGCCTTCGGCCAGGTGACTGTGGGCGGGAACATGATCATCGGCATCGTGGTGTTCCTGATCCTGGTGGTCATCCAGTTCGTGGTGGTTACCAAGGGCGCCGAACGTGTGGCCGAAGTGGGTGCAAGGTTCACCCTGGATGCCATGCCCGGCAAGCAGATGGCCATCGACGCGGACCTGAACGCCGGCCTGATCACGGATGATCAAGCGCGCGAGCGGCGCTCGGAGGTTTCGGCGGAGGCCGACTTCTACGGCGCGATGGACGGCGCATCAAAATTCGTCAAGGGTGACGCGATCGTCGGCATCATCATCATCATCGTGAACCTGTTGGGCGGGGTGGCCATTGGCATGGCCCAGCGCGGCATGGAAATCATGGAGGCGCTGGACACGTACAGCCTGCTGACCATCGGAGACGGGCTGGTCAGCCAGATCCCGGCGCTGTTGATGGCCGTCGCCACCGGCATGATCGTTACCCGCTCCAACGCGGAATCGGACATGGGTTCCACTGCTTCCTCGCAGCTTGCCCAGTCCCGGAACGCCCTGATGATTACGGGATTGGCAGCGATCGTCATGGCCTTGATTCCGAGCATGCCGAAGCTGCCGTTCATCCTGGTGGGCGCATTCCTGCTGTTCGCCTCCCAACGGGTCAAGGCCGCCGCGGACACACAGGCAGCGGCGGACCTCGAAGCCGCAACAGAAAGCCAGGCCGCGGCGAAGCCGGATCCCACTGCAGAGATCATGGAACAGATGCGCGTACACGCACTGGAAATCCAGCTGGCCCCGGACCTGGTGGACATCGTCTCGGGAGCCTCTGACGACCTCCTGGCCCGGGTGCGTTCGCTGCGGCATAAGATCGCCATGGAACTTGGCATCGTCATCCCCCCGGTAAGGACCCGCGACAGCGTGGAGCTGCCGGCGTCCACCTACGTGATCCGGATCGCCGGGGTCGAGGCCGGGCGGGGCCAGGCCCCGTCGGGCCGCGTCCTGGCGCTGGGAGAGGGGCTGCAGGCGCTGCCCGGCACCATAACGGAAGAGCCCGTGTTCGGGCTCTCCGGCAAGTGGGTCCCTTCGGAAATGCGCCATGCGGCCGAGATGGCCGGTGCCACGGTCATCGACAGGGTGTCGGTACTGGTGACGCACCTGTCAGCGATCATCACCGAGAACGCGCCGCGGCTGCTGAGCCGCGAGGACGTGCGGGTGCTCAACGAGGGCGTGAAGGAGCAGAGCCCGTCCGCCGTGGAGGAGCTGGTTCCGGGGCTGCTGACGTTGGCAGAGGTACAGCGGGTGCTGCAGGGTCTGCTGGCCGAGCAGGTGCCCATCAACGACCTGCCCAGGATCTATGAGGCACTGACCCTGCGCGCCAAGGTCTCCACCGACCCCGAGGGCCTGATCGAGGCAGCCCGGCAGGGCCTAGGCCCAGTGGTGGCAGCCAAACATGTCAGCAATGGTTCCCTTGCGGTGCTCACCATCGAGCCGCTGCTGGAGCAAAGCCTGCTGGAGGGCATGCGCCCTTCGGAGCACGGCACGCAGATCATGATGTCGCCGGGACGGCTCGAGGCGCTGCTGGGGGCCGTGCGTGACACAGTGGCGCGGGCGGAGGCGGCCGGGCAGGCGCCGGTGCTGGTGTGCGCCCCGGCGCTCCGGCCTGCAGTCCACCGGCTGGTGTCTGCCCAGTCCGGCGGGCTGGTGGTCCTTTCCTACCAGGAGGCCACCGCCGCGAAGACCGGAATCGAGACCGTGGGCGTCGTCCGGATGGCCGAACCGATCTCCGCGTGAGGCGCTTTTGATGGCCTTGGAACGCGATAATTCGGCGGCTGGACGGATCCTGCGTAAAAACAATGGATAACCTGCGGCTGAGCGGGAATAACACCGGCAACTCGCTGGTAGCTTTATTCCCGGAGCCGCGCGTCACACAACTTGACACGCTGGTTGGCTCAAAAAGTTTCTTGTCAAAATGGGGAAAAATGGATCGGAACGAACGCGACAGACTGGTGCTCGAAAACCTTCCACTGGTGGGATATCTGGTTTCGGATATTTGCGCCAAGGCCACACATATTTCTCGTGAGGACCTGGCATCAGTGGGCGCCATCGCCCTCATCACGGCCGCCGATTCCTATGACCCGTCCCGAGGAGTCCCTTTTGGCGCCTACGCCCGGCGCCGGATCATCGGCTCCTTCGCTGACGACATGCGCTCCAGCGACTGGGCTCCCCGCTCTGCCCGGCGCCGGATCCGGGAGACCCTGGCCGTCCAGGAGACCCTGACCGCAGAACTTGGCCGGGCGCCGTCGTCCACTGAGATCGCCGCCGCCCTGGGCGTGGACCAGGCCACCGCGGATGCCGCCCTGGCGGACTCTGCACGGACGGTGTCCACCATCGACGGCACCATCGCCGAGTTCCTGGTGGCCGACGGCGGCGCCTCGCCGGAGAGCGAAGTCCTCCTTTCGGAGCGACAGGGCTTCCTGCGCACGGCCGTGGAGGCCCTGCCGGAGAAGATGCGCTTTATCGTGGAACAGGTGTACTTCGAGGACCGGACGGTCAAGGAGTTGGCGGAGGAACTGGGCCTGACCCACTCCGCCGTCTCGCAGCAGCGTGCCGAGGCGATCCGGCTTCTGCAGGACGGCCTGGCCACCCACTACACGGGCGAGGCCCCGGCCGCCGCGCCGCAGCTGCAGTCCCGCCTGTCTGCCAGCCGACGGACCGCCTACCTGGAGTCGCTGGGCGCCCACGCCCTGGGCGGCATCGTCCATGCAGGGCGCCGTCTTCCGGCTTTCGCGCCGGCACTCTAGACGTACCGATGGAAATCCAGCTCAGCGGCAGTTCCATGGAGGAACTGCGCGAACGGGTGCGGAGCCGGTACGGTCCGGATGCCCGGATTGTCAGCGCCGAGGCCGTCACCGTAGGCGGCATCAAGGGATATCTGGCCAGGCGCCATTATGAGGTGACGGTCCGCGTGCCCGAACTGCAACAGCAGCGCAGCGCCGCGGTCCGGCCGCGGGCCGGCATTGCCGCCCTGCTTGCGGAGGCCGACCAGGTCGAAGCCGGCTCCGGTCCCGCGGCCGCCGCAGCGAAGGCCACCGCTCCGGCGGTTTCCACCATGTCCGGCGGCTTTGATGAGCTCGTCAAGGACCTCGCACGATCCACCGGTGCCATGGCCAAGCTGGAAGCCCAACCCGGGGACGGGGCGGCGCCCGGTGTCCGGGGACGCCGGGCATACCGGGCCCCGCGGCCAGGCAGGTATCCGGGGGACCTCACCGTGGTGGTGGGCCTCCAGACGGACGCCCTGAAGGTGTGCCAGGACTTGGCGCAGGATGCTGCTGCGGCAGGCGGCGTGGGAAGGGCCGACGGCGATACCCGAGGCGTGTACACGGGCGGCAGTCACGCGGCGCAGGGGTATCTTCCGCTGGGCAATCGGGCCGGTGCGGTGGCAGCACGCGCTGCGGGAGTCGAAGGCGGCTACCCGGTGTTCGTCGCTTGGGGGATCGGTTCCGCGCGCGGGGGAGGCATGGACTTTGCCGGGCTGGCCTCGCTCGCTGCGGACCAGGTATGGGTGGCGGTGGACGCGCGGATGAAGGAGGCGGACACCGCGTCGTGGGTGGGGGCCGTCAAAGCGGCCGTAGAGGTGACCGGGCTGGCCGTGGAGCACAGCCATGGGACAAGCACGCCGGAATCGGTGAACCGGCTGGAAGTACCGGTGGGCTGGCTGGACGGCAGGCCCTCGCCCGCTCCAAGGCTATGACCGTGGCCCTTTTGTATATAGCAATCAGCGCGATTTTGCGTTGGGATAGAGTGGCGCTGTGCTGGTACTAACACGCAAAGTCGATGAAAAAATTCTCATTGGTGACGACATTGTCATTACCGTTCTTGAGTCCCGGGGAGACGTGGTGCGGATCGGGATCGAAGCGCCCCGCGGTATCACCATCCAGCGTGAGGAAGTGGTGCGGGCCATCACCGAGGCGAACCTGGCGGCAGCCCGCCCGGATGACGACGCCGAAGCACGGCTTAAAGCGATTTTGGGACAGAAAAAGAACAACTAAAGCAAAGCCGCAGGCGAAAGGCCTGCCGCCAAGAGATGCAGCACCGTTTTTGGGGGAAACATGAATATCGGAAGTGGCGACGCCGTGGATGGGGCGCCAGGCAGCGGCATTCCGCTCGTGGATCCCGCGGTCCTGGCGGATCTTGCGGATAAGTTGGAGAGCCCGGACATCGCATCCCGCTTTGCGGCGGATTATGTTGCCCTCTGGGAGGCGCGCCGGTCCCGGCTTGCGGCTGCCCTGGTGCGCAATGATTTTCCGGCTGCGGTGGACGCCGTGATCAGCCTTCGGGTGGCGTCGGTGATGGTCGGCGCCGAACGGCTGGCATGGCTGGCACAGCAGGTCGAGGACGCCATCAACAGTGCAAACTTCGCGGTCGGGCGGAAGCTCATGGATGCGGTAGGTGTTTGCGGGACGGCAACCATAGATGTGTTGGTGCTGCCGCGCAACCCCGAATTGGCATTGTGCAGCCGCCATTTGTAGGGTTCACCTATGACAACCGGGAAAAAAATCACCAAAGCCGTCATTCCTGCTGCCGGATTAGGGACCCGTTTCCTGCCAGCCACCAAGGCAATGCCAAAGGAGATGCTGCCAGTGGTGGACCGCCCCGCAATCCAGTATGTGGTGGAGGAGGCTGTGAACTCGGGCCTGAAGGACCTGCTGATGATTACGGGACGCAACAAGCGCTCCCTGGAGGACCACTTTGACCGTGAGCCGGGCCTGGAACGCGTGCTTGAGCTCAAAGGCGACAAGGACCGCCTGGAGTCGATCCAGTACGCTTCGGAGCTGGGCCCCATCCACTACGTCCGCCAGGGCGAAGCGAAGGGGCTGGGCCACGCGGTGCTGTGTGCCAGCCAGCACGTGGGCGACGAGCCGTTCGCCGTCCTGCTGGGTGACGACCTGATCGATGAGGCCGAGGACCTGCTGACCACCATGATGGAGGTGCAGCAGAAGACCGGCGGATCGGTGATCGCACTGATCGAGGTTGACCCGTCCCAGATCAGCGCCTACGGCTGCGCGGACGTCACTGCAGTGGAGGGCGAGGACTACGTCCGCGTCAACAGCCTTGTGGAGAAGCCATCGCCGGCAGAGGCACCCTCCAACCTGGCCCTGATTGGCCGGTACGTGCTGCACCCGTCCGTCTTCGGCGTGCTGGAAAACACCGAGCCGGGACGCGGCAATGAAATTCAGCTGACCGACGCCCTGCAGACCCTTGCCGCGGCCGAGGGTGAAGGTTCCGGAGTGTACGGCGTGGTGTTCAAGGGCCGCCGCTTCGATACGGGCGACAAGCTCAGCTACCTGAAGGCCGTTATCACGCTGGCCTCCGAGCGTGTGGAGTTCGGTGAAGAGCTGAAGACCTGGATGAAGGGCTTCATCAACGGCTAAGCCGCTGGTCGAGCTTCGGGGGCCCGTCGCCGCAAGGCGGCGGGCCCCAGGTTTTTTAGTGGACGGCGGCCAGCGCCGCCCCGATGACAGCTCCAGAGATGTTTGTGACAAGGTCCAGCGGACTGGGGAAGCGATTGTGAAGACACAGTAACTGTCCCAGTTCCACGCAGGTGGAGAGCCCGAGCCCGTACGCGCCGGGCAGCCACCAGTACTTCTTGGGAAAAGCGAGGCTGCTAGCAAATCCGACGGGGATGAATAACACGACGTTGGCCGAGGCTTCCAGAAATTTGTAATTCAACCACGTGGGTATTCCGTGGCGGTGGAGAAAATCGAAGGTGGCCGTCAAAGCGTCGTGGACTGGCTGGTCCACGGGGTGGGGCCAGTAGGCGACGAATGCCAGCAGGGCCAGCATTAAAGCCAGGATAATTCGCCAGGCGCGCAGATTGCAGAGGAAGGTCAAGCGCGCCTCAGGAGGTCCGCAGGAGGGCGAAGATGGCCACCGCTAAGGCCATGGCTGCAAGAAGTGCCAACAGTGCGCAGCGCAGGAGCTGTGGCCGGGGGAAGGGTAAGGCGAAATCCCATTCGGGGAGTGCTTTCGCCGATGTCTGCCCATGATGTTTAGCGATACCACACGCTTTAAATATGAAGGGCTGGCAGTTCGAAAGAACTGCCAGCCCTTCATGACGTCGCGGTGAGCCTATGACTAGGCGACCTCTGCCTTGGCACGGCGGCGGACAACGACCACGGAGGTTGCACCTGCGGCCAATGCGCCAGCGCCGACCAGGCCCCAGAGAATCAAGCCAGAGTCTGCACCAGTGTTTGCCAAGTCTGCGCCTCCACCGGTGCTGGCCAATGCTGCTACTACAGTGACATAAACGGGACCTACAACGACGCCGGAGGTGTTGCCCGTAGCCGTGATGCTATAGGTGCCGGGTTCATGGATAGTAAGCGGAACAGCGATCTTGCCCTCTGCATCCGCGGTCGCACCGAGCGTCTGCGGTGCTTGGTAGACAGGGATCTTGCCGGACAGCGCAGTGCCGCCGGTGTTCGCTGCCCCGGTAGTGGTAAGCGCGATGGAGATAGTCACGGTTTCCCCTGGCAGAAAGCCCTGCGCGGTGAAGATGAACTCCTCGCCAACTACGACCGTTGCGTCACTGACAGTGGCGGCAGGCGGAAGCGGCGGATATTCGCCGGCCATTGCAGGCGAACCGATGAAGGTGATGGATCCCGCAAGTGCGATTGCCGCGAGCGTTTTTTTCATGTGTCCCCCCGGAGACTTTGTGAATTTTTTGAACCCGATGTTGGGGAGTTTCCCCTCCGCACGAGACCTGTGCAGAACCACGGATGTGTATCCCAACCAGAGGCTATCACCACACTGTAGTGTGAGCAATGTCAATCCACTCGGTTTACATATTGTTAACCGGCTGCGGAGCCTTTAGCCGCACGGCTCGGAGATGGCTGGGAGAATAACTTCCTTGACTGGCTGCACTGTCGGTGTGACAACCAAGTTCGGTTCCGTGTGCTGCACAATATCGCCGAAAGTAAACTCGACTGTTTTGCTTTCGCCGGGGGAAAGGCGGATGGAGAGCATACCCACGGGACGGTTGCTGTGAAGGTACGGCGCGAAATTAGTCCTTTGTCCATCGACTTTGGCCACTTCCACATTGGCCTGGACAGGCCCGTAGGCTACGAGGTTGGTTTGGACCGACCCCGCGGGAACGCCGTATGTCCCACCGCCCGTGACGTAAGGGGGCAAGGAATGGGCGGCGTCTCCAGGGGCGTTGTTGGTACTGATGATACGGACGGTAACCTGCTGATAACCGTCCCGAGTACATTTTTTGACTACTTGGGCTGTCCGTGTGACATAGTAGTCCATTTTTGCCCCCGTTCCGTCGTTGAAGTAGACCCCGAATTGAGCTGGTGATATCCCCGGCCCGTCGATGTAGCCGCTGAGTGGATGGGGGGCGAGTAACGATTGCTCCTTTGTATCCCGGGACCACACAAGGATCCGTCCTTCCTGGGCACCTTGGGCGATGGCCTCCAGAAGCTTCTTTGGGTCAGCTTTTCCCATGGAGAGGGCGCCGAATATGTCGGCGGCAACACTTGCGAAATATGCGTCCTGACTAACGGGTTCTTCAATGGCGCCGTATACATCGGAAAGAAGCGTTGCAACGACGTTTTGTGAGGTGAGCTTAACGGGTAACCCAGCTTCGGGGCCGGCCGGACTGGACACTTGGACCGGACCCGTGGCACCGAGGATGTAGCTTAAAGACACTGGGTCAATCGACACCACCCCATCGACTCTCTGGCTGGTCTTCTTCTCCCACATCGCTTGGGCGAGGCTCGCGGTAGTGGGAAAATCAGGGGTGAGGTTGACATCTTGGATGAATCGTCCCATTCGGCCTGAATAAATGGCTTTCTGCTCCGTTGGGACAGGGAGAGGCGGAGCGAGCAGACCCAATTCGGAGGCGCTGGACTGTGCCTTTAGCCCGATCTTGCCATTATCGATAGTGAGTACTGCAAGGGCTCCGGGTATCCCACCCGTTGCCCTGGATTCTGCGTTGTTCTGGATCAGCAGAAGATATTCTCTGGGCTCGTCAGAACCCATCATTCGGGGCAGGAGGGCCGCGGCGCTGGCTGCAGCGTCCAGACTCCTGCTCGTGGAGATCAGTTGGTCCCGCAGTTCCACCAGGGGCCCTGAGAGTTGGGGAACCAGGTCGCTGCTGTCGATGCTGTTGATTCTCTGTGCTGATGCCCGGACGGCGTGGGCTGCAGATGCGATTTTAGGCTCCGCGGCTTGCAAGGGGGCAAGGTCTACGCCGGTGCTCTTGGGCGCGACCAGGTTCCAATCAAGTGAATGGAACTCGGTCACCAACGGCGCTGCGCCCAGCCGCACCACGTCGTCTACAGAGGCCGTGATCTCGCCGGCAGCCTGAAAATTGGGACCCAGCCATGGGACTATTCCGGCCGCTGCCCAAAGCGGTCCGGCGGACTGCTCGCGCGCAGATGCAGTGTGCTGTTTCAGGCGGTTGACCGTCTCTATCGCCGCTTCAGGGTCATCTCCAGCAATTTCCGCCTTGAGCTGCGTCAGCAACTGTTTAGACGTCTCGAGTTCCATTCGAATCGTGGACGCTTTTCCAGCCAAGGAGGCGCCCGCCGCCAGAATCAGGCCGACCAGCAGAAGGCTGCCTGTTACCACTGCGATAAGACGGGCAGGGCGCTTGCGCCTTCGGCCGGACGGTTTCAAGGCCGTTCCTTCGTCGCGCATTTCTTGGGATTCGTACATGGAGTATTTGCCTTTAATCTATGCAGAAGGGTAGTGAAAGTCCGGTTAACCGGGAAGCTAGAAAGCACCCGTGGTTCGCAAAACAGCCGTGAAGGTCTTAAACAGAATCACGATGTCGCCCATGAGTGACCAGTTCTCGACGTAGTACAGGTCAAGCCTGATACTCTCCTCCCAGCTGAGGTTGGAGCGGCCGCTGACCTGCCAAAGACCACTCATGCCGGGGCTCACGTACAGCCGCCGATGTGCTGCGTCATCGTACAGGGCTACTTCTCCCTCTCGCTGGGGACGGGGGCCAACGAGGCTCATGCTCCCGCCGATAACATTGAAAAGCTGAGGGAGCTCGTCGAGGGAGTATTTCCGCAGAAACCGCCCGATGGGAGTCACGCGAGGATCATTCGCCACCTTAAAGAGAGGGGTTTCCGTCGAACCCTGCGCCTGTAGGAGTGCAAGGAGCTCTGCGTCCGCGCCCTCCCTCATTGACCGGAACTTGAGCATCTTGAACGTCGTGCCGTGAAGGCCCACGCGTTCCTGCTTGTAAAGAACGGGGCCTGGGCTGCTCATCCGTACGAGGACTGCCAGCACCAGCATCAACGGTGCGAGCCAGATGCAAAGCAAGATCGCGCATGCGATGTCGAAGGTGCGCTTGGCCACGCGTTTTCCGCCGGTGAGCTTCGGCGTCGAAACGTGGATGAGGGGCAGTCCCGCAACAGGCTGGGTGTGAATCCTGGGCCCGGCAACATCGGTGAGAGCAGGCGCCAGGATCATTCCGATGTCCCGTGCAGCGAGTTCCCACCCTAACTGCCGGAGGTCTTGCGGGGTCATTTGTACTCCAGCAGACACAGCCACCGCGTCGATTTTTTGGGAGTCTATGACCTCCAGGATGGAAGGCACGTCCGGTTGCACGCCGGTAACGGGCACACCCTGTTCCTTGAGTATGGCCGACGAGGAGCTGGCGCCGGGCAGATGCGCCGCTACTGGCAGATACCCCGCGGCGGGGACGCTCCTCAAAGACCGGATCAAGTGGTCGGTCGCCGGTGGACTTCCAACGATGAGGACCCGGGAGCTGCTGGTCCCCTTTTTTCTGTCGACCGTAAGATGCTGTCGCACAAGCCATCGCCCTAGGAGCAGACCCACAGCCCCCGCCGGAAAAGCCAAGCCGACGAAACCCCGGGCCGTATCGATGCGGAGGGCGTAGGAAAAGATGGCCAGGAATCCGAACAGCCAGGCAGACGTCGCGAAAACCCGCTTGTATTCTTCTGATCCGGCACCAAGAATCGTAGCGTCGCGAGCGCCCCAGAGTCCAAGCATCGCCCACCAGACGGCTGCAAGCGCAACCGAGAGGGCTATATATGGCCCTTCCTGCCCCGGTCCTTCCGGTAAATCGGCCAGTACGAAACGAACCCCGTACGCACCGGCCACGGCCCATGCGACAAGGCTCGCATCGACGATTTGAAGTCGCCTTACGTAACGTCTCCGCCAAGGATCCGGTTCCTGCAAAACCCGCATGCCTGATTCTTGCTGGTTCACCATGAGGAGAGCTTCGTGGTGCTGTAAAGCCTGCCAATGCTGCCCGCCCCAGAAGGCATCGTGGCCACTAAGGGCAGCATCAAAAGATTCTCTAATCCGCCCTCGGCATCTGTCATCTTTCCGGAAAGAAGTCCGGAAGCATCCGTTTTCGCGTTCAAAGCCCCCCCTGTGACTCAAGCAGCGGCCGCACGCCCCGTAGCCAGCAGATTTTTACGGAAAGCCTACATGAGCCGGATGAGCCGCATGCACGGATACTTCATGATGCGAAGTTGCCTGCCTGACCCGCCATGTGTGCCCCTTTGGGACATTCGCAGTTTTTCCGGACTGCCGACACTGCTAACGTTGGTTCGTGGCGGGCGTTGGAATACGTCCATGTCGTCCGCCTGGAGGGTTGGGGGATTTCTTGGGCACCGGCAGTTTGGCATCTTGCAGCCAGAGCGTCGCCCATATTGGCGAATTCCAGCGGGGCGACGGTGAATAGCCGTTTTCTTGGCCGCGGCCTAGTTTACGCGTCGGTTTCCATTGCGCCCATCCTGATGAATTTTGTCGCAACGCCCTTCGTGACGCGTGTTCTGGGGCCGGAGTCCTATGGCGTGGTGGCTGTCTCGGTGTCAGTCTTTCAATTCGGGATTGTGCTTCTTACCCTGGGGTTGGCCGCGTCTATTACACGCCAGGCCATCTTGGAGGACTCGGGCAGGTCCGGTGCCGTGGCGACTGTCCTGGCCGGCGCCGGCTGCGCGGCCGTCTTGTTTTGTTTGGCCGTGCTGCTGTTGCCATGGTGGGGGCCTGGTGTGCTGCAAGGGGCAGATCCGGCCATCCTGATCTATCCGCTCGTCTCCTGCCTCGGTTTGGCATTACTTCAAAACGCTCAGTCCCTTTTCCGTGCTGAGCAGCAAGTGGCCAGCTTTGTGCTGCTGGGGGTCGCAGCCTCCGTGCTCGGGCCACTGGTAGGTCTCCTGTTGCTGTTAAACGTCGAGCGGACTGCACCAACATATTTGAGTGGTCTCTCCGCAGTTCACTTGACCGTGGGAATCGTGGCGGTCCTAGTGTGCCTCCTGAGGCAACGGCCGCGGTTCGTGGGCATGGATTTTGCAAAGAGCCTTAGCATCGGGCTACCCACTGTTCCGCATCAAATGGCGGTAAGCTTCCTGGCCCTGCTTCTCGTGGCCGGAACTTCGCGGGTAGTTGGCCTCGAAGCTGCTGGTGGCCTCCAACTCGGGTTGCTCATCGGTTCAGCGCCGATGATGCTCCTGGGCGCGATTAACAATGCCTGGGCGCCGATGATCTACCGAACCCCAAGCGATAGCCGCGGAGATATATTGCGTTCCTCCTACGGAACCATGATGCTTATGGTCGTACTCCTTGTCTGCGGGTTTGTTGTTCTTGCCCCAGCGGTTGTTCCATTCGTTGCAGGTCCAGTCGCCAACGGGCACGTAGTTACCCAGGTTGCCCTCATCGTGGCATCGGGCACCCCGTTCATGACGGCTTACCTGGCCAACATTCACCTTGTATTCATTTCGGGGAGAACAGCCATCCTTGCAATAACAACCCCCGTTTCTGCGATCTTGGCATTGCTGCTGGTAGGCCTCTCCGTGTTGGCAGGCTTGCCGCTGGACATCAGAGTCCTGGCTGTCGCGGTGCCGCTGTTCCACGTGTGCCAACTGGCAATGAGCATCGCAATCCGGCGCGGACGGAGTGAAATAGAGGTGCCGGCACTAAAGCTTTTCCCGGAAATTTCCGTCATTGCGGCCCTGATCGTGGCCGGCCTCTTGGTACCGGATAACTTCATGCTGCTGCCAGTCCTGAGCTTGGGCCTTCTCGCCACTCTCGCAGGTGTGCGCCGCAAACAGGTAGCCAGGTATGTGCGCCGCGTGGGGGTGCTTAATGCAGGATGAGTTTGGCGCCATATGCCTGGCCGTCTATAGACCAGATTTGCAGCTGCTGAAGAAGCAGGTCGCCTCAATTGCATGCCAGACGGCTCGGAATTGGACCTGCATCATCGGAATAGACGGTACTGATGCGGCCACTGCAGCCTACCTTCAAAGCATGGTTGGGAACGATGACAGGTTTGTAGTCCACGAATTCGGGAAGAGGGTTGGGTTCTATCGGAACTTTGAACGTATTCTTCGCCTGGTTCCGAATTCTTCCCACTGGATAGCTCTGTCCGACCAGGATGACTTCTGGTATGAACAAAAACTGAGTGTGTTGCTTGGACACCTCGACGACGCCTCCCTTGTCTCCGGCCAAGCCCGGATCGTCCGCCTACAATCCAAGGGAGACGCCCGGAAGCCGGTGGGAGTGACTGACCGCAGGTTTTTCAACGTCGGAGAACTCCTTCTGGACAATGTCATCAGCGGTGCCCTGGCCGTATTCCGGTCCGATCTCCTGACCAAAGCATTGCCTTTTCCCACGCCAACGGATGTTGCGTACCATGACCACTGGTTGGGACTCTGCGCGGCTCTCGATAGGGGCGTTCGGACGGTACCCGACATCGTGCAGGACTATCACCAGCATGAAGCGAATGTCATTGGCGAGGAGATGGGCCGAAACCCCCTATACCGGGCGGTCCGCCTCTGGCGGCGTTCACCGGGGCTCATTTCGTCTGTGCGCTACTTGGTTGATCACAGATGGCAGTGGCGGGTCAACATGTGCAGGCTGGCACTGGGCCGAAGCGAAAACCCCGCATCCCGCGAGGCAGCCGTCCTCAGAGTATTCAGTGCCGGCCCTCCTACTCCTGCCTTTGCCGTTCTCTGCGCGCGTGCGTTTGTCCGCGGACGTTGTTCGCGCATGCGGGTGGCATCCCTCTTTGTTGCCTCTGTTCTGGCCCCCGTGCTGAAAGGAGATCGCGATTGAATCAGGCCGCGTCCTCATGGACTTTGATTACCGTCACCTATAACAACCTGGAGGAACTCTGCACCTGGTGGCAGGGGGTGGAGTTGAACGGCGCACGTTGGATCGTCGTAGACAACAATTCCAGTGATGGCGGGCCCGAGTTCGCGGAACGCATGGGTGCGGAAGTTGTCCGGCTTGGCCAGAACTTGGGATTCAGCCGGGCGAACAACGTCGGGTTGAGGGCCGCCCGGAGCACCTATGTAGCTTTCGTCAATCCTGATGTGACGGTTGATACATCCTCACTGGAGATCCTGGAACGGGTAATCAGCGAGCGTGACGCCATTGTGTCTCCGCAACTGACCAATCCTGACGGCTCCATCCAGCCTAATGGCCGAGGACTACCGTATTTGGTGGACAAACTGGCACACCGCGGCATGGTTCTTCCAGGCAGCTCGGTCATGAACTACCTCCCTGACACGTCACGCGCACCCACGTACGTGGCGTGGGTGATGGGTGCAGGCGTGTGCGGGTCCACAGAACGGATCCGCGCCGCAGGTGGCTGGGACGAACGGTATTTCCTGTATTACGAGGACCACGCCTTCGGCCTGGATGCTTGGGCCCGTGGACAGGAGGTGATCCTGGTTCCCGGTGTTTCCTGGGTGCATGCATGGAAGCGTGATACCAAGAAATTCCGACTTCAGCCTTGGACTAGGGAGATCGCCTCGGCTTGGCGCTTTTACTCGAGGCATCCGGAATTGCTTATGGTGCCGCTCCCAGGGGCCCGCCGCAGGTGGCGGGGGCAGTTCCACAGATTTGGGGATCCCGTCGAGCAACAGGGTGATTTGTGAGCCGGTATCTGGGCGCTCAGGCCAAGAGTGGCGCCGCCCCTCTAAGCCGCTATTCGTTTCCGGCCCTTACATCACAAAAGTCATCCCTATTGGAGGTTTAGCAGTGTCCAACCTGTCGAGCGGGGTGCCGTCCCTGACTGTCGCATACTACCTGCCTCAGTTTCATCAGATTCCTGAGAACGACGAATGGTGGGGGCCCGGTTTTACAGAATGGACAAATGTCAGCAAGGCTACGCCGCAGTTTGATGGTCATGACCATCCACGGCAGGTCGAGACACTCGGGCAATACGACTTGCGGACCGTTGAAGTCATGCACCGTCAGGCAGCACTTGCCAAGCAGTACGACGTGGATGCCTTCTGCTTCTATTTCTACTGGTTTGATGGCCGCCGGCTACTGGAGCGTCCGGTCGACAACTACATCCGGTCAGGTCCGGAATTCCCCTTTTGCCTCTCATGGGCGAATGAAAACTGGACGCGACGCTGGGACGGCAAGGAGCACGAGGTTCTAGTGGGGCAAAATTACTCAGGCTCCACAGCGGAGGAGATTTTTGCAGATTTTCTTCCGTACTTTCGGGATGAACGTTATCTTCGGGTGGACGGCGCCCTGGTCCTTGTTATCCACCGAATCGATCACATCCCAAATGCTGCAGAGCTTGTGTCCCAATGGCGCGTTTTGGCGCAGGAACACGGACTTGGTGAGCTTCATGTTATTGCCGCCGAAACCAGGTTCGGAATCCAACCAGGGTGGTACGGTGTCGACGCGATCGCGGAATTCCCACCCGTGGGCTCGAACACCCTGGCATCAGCACAGCTGCTTCCGGTTAAGGGGCTCCGAGACGATTTCGCAGGCCGGATCATGTCCTATCAGCGCATGGCGAAACGGTTCATGCGCAGAAGGCAACCGTCATTCATCCGATATCGGGGCGTTGCCCCTGGCTGGGACAATACGGCCCGCCGCGGAAATAAAGCCACGATTTACGTGGGCCATAACCCGAGGGACTACGCGGAGTGGCTGTCCCATGCGAGAAGTACGGAGGATAACCGGCAAGGCACGGGACTCGTCTTCGTTAACGCGTGGAACGAGTGGGCCGAAGGCGCGTATCTTGAACCGGACGCCAGCTGGGGATTCGCATTTCTAGAGGCAACTCAGCGGAATTTCCGTCCTCTTCCAGCTTCGCCGAAGCCGGGAATGGGGGAACCCTCGTGGGCCTGGCTACGGTCGCTCGCACTGGCCGGCATGGGCAGCGTGCTAGCGGTGCTGCGCCGTGCCCGGCGCCCGGTGCAATGAGGGCTTGTAGTCCGGAGATGTCCAGCCTGGCAAAAGAGGTTGCAGACTCGCTGAAGCAAGGCGACCACCTGCGCCACCGCCACCAATGCCTTAGGGCCGTGGTGACTGCGGCAGTGCTGGTGGTTCTGCTCGTGGTGCCCGCACGTAGGCCAACTAAGCCCGTATCTGCGAAGCTTACTTTCGTCCTTGCAAATCCAGTCGCACATGGGGCGCGTCTTGGAGCCGCCGTTGTGGAGGCGCTTGGCGGCGTGACCGTAAACCTCGTGGGAGACACCAGGCTCGCAGATGCCCCCCTGTCCCGCGGAATGTACCATTTCCCCAGCCTTACTGTCCGGTCCTTTGGCCCGAGCCTCAGTCCCGCCCACCTGTGGCGTGCTCTTGGACTGCGTCGGCGGACGGTACTCAGGGCCACCCATTACCAGGGCCTTTCACAGACTTACCTTGAGGTCCTTTTTGTCCTGCAGGCAGTGCGCTACGATTTCGCCCACTCATGGGTATCCAGTTTGCCCAAGGATCATTTATGGCTCGCGGACTTCGACCGGCCCGCTTATTGCCGGCCGCTGATTTGGCAGGCGAAGAAGCTCGGTCGGAAAACCGCTACCTTGGTGCATGGCAGTCCCAACCAAAACTATCTGCCGCCAGTCGCCGACCAGGTGCTGGTATGGGGTGACTCCCAGCTTCGGTGGTTTCGCGCGGCAAGCCCGCAAAGCCACTGCCACGTTGTCGGGAGACCGGAAATTCGAAAGTCGGTTGCACCCGCGCCGCCACGACGGCTGAGGGTCATGCATTCGATGGAACGGCTGTCCGAGACGGAACGGGAGTCCCTGGTCCGTCTCTGCGCGGCGGCCACGGGTTGGGGCCTGAAGTGCAGTATCCGGCCACACCCCAGTTTGTCGGGGGCAGACCTCGACGATGACTGGAAGGCCATAGCAGGCTCTTTCCGGATTGAGGATGGTTCCGATTTCTGGGAGTCGCTCATTCCCGGCGATATTGTGGTAGGTATCAATTCGACGGCGCTCATTGATGCGCTGACCATCGGCGTACCCGCGCTGACTCTTGCGGATTCTGAAAGGGAGCTTCCGTGTGATCTGGACAATCTCCGGGAGGCCTCGATTCCGCTGAGGGCCGCGCTGTTGCGATTTGAGCGGGAGCCGGCTTTGGAACGTTCAGGGGCGGACATACTCACGCATCCGGGCCTGCTGGAGGTGGCACCTTTGCTGGTCGCCGCTACTGGCACAAAGGCTGCAGGATTGGTGCGAGACACAGTCGCGGGGATGGTGGCCTAAGAAATTCCGTACTCCGGGGCATGTCGTACCGATAAAAAGGCGACTTGCGAGACATGGTCCGCCGACTCAGAAGTGCCTGGAAGCGCCAATTTCGGGAGCCGCGCCAGTAGCATGCCTTGGCCAAGGAACGGCAGTCCGCGTTCCATCTTCTCTCGGCAACTCCGATGACAGTTCTGCTGCCCCAGGGTGCGCCCGACGGGACCTGGATGCGGCCACGGAACGACCACCCTTCGATGGCAATTCCTTCGAGTAGTACCCGTAGTTGTAGGCATCTGCGCCCTTGGCGGGGACGCGGTTGAGCACAACCCCCAGAAGGTTGGCCTCGACCAGCCTGAGGTTCGAAAGGGATTTTTCGAGATCATGCCTCTTTATTTTTTGAACGCCTACCACAAGGACGACTCCCCCAACGTGCTGGGAAAGAACTGCCGCGTCCGTCACGGGCAGTAGAGGTGGCGCATCAATGATCACTGTGTCGAAAGCCTCTCCCAGCCGTTCGATCAGATGCTGCATCTCTGATGATCCAAGCAGTTCACTGGGGTTCGGGGGTATCTGCCCGGACGCAAGGACGTAGAGTTCGTCGTCGCCCCACGGCTGCAGCAGGTCATTCACGTTTGCCGCGCCGACGAGGGCTGTAGTGAGGCCGGCATTGCGCTCAAGCCCCAAGTATTCAGCAACCATTGGGCGCCGCAGATCCGCGTCAACAAGGCAAACGGTGCGGCCGGCCTGAGCCAATGCGATCGCAAGGTTGGTCGCCGTTGTGCTCTTACCCTCCCCAGGGAGGGACGAGGTAATAAGCACGGTGTTTGCCGTCCCTGTCACGTTGGCGAACTGCAGATTCGTGCGCAGTTGCCGAAACGCCTCGGCCCTGGGACTTTGGGGGGCGTGCTGGGTAACCAAAGGCCTGCCCTCGGCGTCCTGGTCGTAGGAAATTGCTCCGAGCAGGGGACTCTCGGTCACTTGGCGAAGGTCGTCCTCATTGCGGATTCGGGCGTCCAGGGTAGTGCGCAACAGTGCAAACCCAACTCCGAGCAAAGTGCCTGTCAACATGCCAAGTATGAGGTCCAAACGGGTATTCGGGGCAGAGGGGTATAGCGGCGCAACAGCCGGCTTTATCACCGAAAGACTTACCGGGGAAGTCCCTCCAGCCTTGGGCTTCTCAAGCATGTCCACGGCTTTGATCAGGCTGTCACCGACGGCCGCGGCAATGGCGGAAGCCTGGACAGGCGAACTATCCTCTACGGCAATGCTAATTAGCACCGTGTTAACGTCGGTACGCGCTTTTACTTTGCCTGCCAATTCTTCAGCGGTGAGAGTCAGCCCTAGGGTGTCTATGACGGGCTGCAGCACCACAGGGGAAACTACGGTCTTTACGTATGACTGGACACGCGCTTGGGTAAATGTGTTTCCCTGCTGTAATTCCTGAACCGTGCCGGAACCTTGTATAGCAACAAAAAGTTGGGTCTCAGCTGTGTAGGTGGGCTTCGAGAAAAGAGAAACCGCACCCCCCAACAGCAACCCGGCGAGGGCGAACGCAACAATAATTGTCCAGTTGCGGCGCAAGATCCGCAGGTAGTCGCGCAAGTCCAAGCCTGTTTCCCCCTGAGTAGACGCCCGTCAGCTCTGCCAATTATCCAGGCAGCCATTTGCGGATTTTTCGATTATACCTGTGGCGGCCGGCTCAGGACTCGGGGCTCGTTCAGATGCCTCGGGGTCGTTGTGGTGCCAGCTCCCAAGATTCGCGCCTCTCCACGACGGGAGGATCTCGTCTGTCCAACTTGTCCTTCCGTGCTAAGTAGGAGAACGTCAAAGCAACCGCATATGCAAGAAGTACGTAACCCAGCACTTCATAAAGTGAGCCGCGGAGCACGATGAACAATAGCGCGGCGAGGGGAATCTCCAGCAACGACGTGAACAGGGTGGCATGTTGGACCCTGCCCAACACGAGGCCCACGACTGTAAACACGACAAGCACCCCGGACCCGGCCCCGATCAGGTCGGCTTCACCCCAGAGTGGCATCGATACATTGGTGTATCCCATCCCAGTCGACGTCGCGACTGCAGGGCCGGATGCGTCGCCCTGGACTCCTTGACTAAGCACGGGAATCCAGCGCAAGAATGGTGCAATGGCCAGATCGGCCCGGCTTATGTCGGTGTTGAGTTCGCCGTGCAGGGACACCTCACGGGTCAGCATTTCGAAGGCATCGTAGTCGAATGTTGTCAGTGTTTCCGATGGTGCCGTAATTGCCACTTCGGTCGCGCCAGTTCCGTCACCACGTAGGAGGTCAAGGGTAGGGAATACGGTCACGAAAGCCAGGATGACCCCTGCGGGCATCCAGCGCCGCGCTTGTGGACCAACGAGTGCGGCTGTGAGGGCAACAAGGAAACTGCCTGTCAGGAACCGCGAGCCGATCAGCGGGTTTGTGACCAAGAACGAGAGCAGCGCCGAAAGGACCAGAGCGGGAACGGGTATGTTGAGCCCCTTTTTCCGCAACAGGATGGCCATCGCGGGTAGGACGATTGCGCCCGCGTTCGACAGAAAGTACAGGCTCCCGAACCCTGGAAGCCCTTCGTTTGCGGCAAGGCCGGATTGGAACGCCTGGCGTCCAGAAAACATCGCAGGCCCCATTAGTATGGAGAACAGGGCGCCGATACTTCCGTGAACAAGTAATGCGCTCATGACTCCGGTTTTCAACCGGGGCGAATCGGTCGTGCGCTGGGATGAGTTATTGCATGTTTGTCCCCGCTCGCGGAATCTCATCGCCACGAACCCTGTGATGACGGCGGCGTGGCCCATAAGGACTATCCGTTGCGCGTTTGAAATGTCTCCCTCATGAAGCATGCCTCCCCAAGGGAAGGTCCCCTCGGCCAGTTGATAAGCGGCGGCGAGGCCGAGGAACACCAACGACCAAGTCCAGTAGACCGACCATGCAAAACTGTGCTCTCGCGACAGCACAGAGTAGTAAAGCGCAACTGTGGGAACTAGGACCATCAGCAAGGCCTGCACAGTCACGTCAGGCGGCCAGTCAATGTGGCTCGCCGAAAAATTCAGCGCGGGTATGGTGAGCGCCGCGAGAAGCCCCGCATAGATGGCTGCCAAGGCGGGTCTTTGTATGCTCACTTTTCGCAGTATAGATGAACTGACGCCTCGACCGTCGACTACCCGCGGGTGTATAGAAATCAACCGAGCGAGTGAAGGCACCCGTAATGATTGGATGCACACTGCCGATGAACTAATCTGGTCCCCGCGGATCAACCACTTCGGACGAATTGAACGCCGATTAGGGCCACCTTGGCGCGGTACGTGTCTCCCGCGGCAGCTGCGTTGCGGTCCACCCGCACTACTATGGGCGCTGTGCCACGCGCCTTCCCGGATGCAATCTTGACTCGGGCCACCCGTCCGGCCACCCCTGGCGAAGGCTGCGCCGTACCGGGGTTGGGGGTGATTCCGCTGCTGGTCAGTTGGCCCTGGATGATGAACGAGTAGTTCAAGTCCCACACCACATTTCCTGCTGACCCATCAGTGGCTGTCCAAACGATGTATGCGTCGAAAGACTCCCAGTCGTTGGGGAGCGCGCCTATTTGCCCAACGACCTGTTCAACGCTGGATGCGTCCAGCAGCCATGACATCGGATAACCGACGCCCGGCACGCCGGCCAGTGTTGGGATGCCGGTAATAGCGCCCATGCTGGAAGCTGGAAGGAAAACCTGTTCGGGACTGAACGTGTTTGAATTGATCCCGCCGAGCGTGCAGGTCCGAAACTCATATGTGCCGAACTTTGAAGAGGTAGGAGAGCCTGTAAACCCCCAGCCGTCCGCTCCTTCGGTAATCAGCCGGTCGAAGTTGCCCAGGCTGTTCGTGGAATCCACGTCGAACCCATGACCCTGGGTTGAAGGGTCGGTGCCTATCCTACGGAGCTGAACATTGCACAGTCGGAGTCTGGTGTTGTTGCGGGCCACCACACCAGACTGTCCCAGTTGTATCGCGAGGACGTTCTCAACCGTCACAGTGTCAGTATTCTGGAGGACGAATCCGTTGCTGAGCGATCCTTCCGCTCCGGCGTTTCCAAGGATGTCGGCGTCACGTATGGATGAGTTGTTTACATACGTGAGCGTATAGACGTCGGCTTTGGCTTCTGTGTGTTTGTTGCCAGACATTGTTAGGCCTCGGTGTGGGGCCAAGGGTGTGCCGGTGGCCACTATGTGCCGGCCTCTCCCGTTGCTGTCGAAGTAATTGCCTGCGATGAGGGCGTGGAGAAGTCTGGCGGCTGGGCTGATTTCTATTGCCGCGTCAGCTGCTGTGTGGCCTATGTTGTGGAATCGGTTGTCCTTGATCACATGACCACGGTTTTGGTCGGCGTTGGGACCCGAGTGGTAGGCGCTGTCTTTCCCGTCGACCACTATCCCCTTCAGACAATTAGAGAAGAGCGAACCTACAGCTTTCACGTTTCGGCAGTGTGTGCGATAGGCCTCCGACAGGCCTTGGAAGGTGACGCCCCGGAATTCGGCATCGCCGTTGCCGTCGACGTCTCCAAAAATCTCTGGACCACGAACAGTAGCCCCTTCGCCGTTAACGTTTGTCGAGTCACCGACGAACGCCACATCCTCGAATACAATTCCAGGTGCCTTGACCCTGACCGCTCGCAGTCCCGGGGTTGTGAACTTCAATGCCATCGCGTAGCCGTCGCGCGGGACACCAAGAAGCCGTATGTTGCTCTTAGTGATATCAGCCCAGGCAGTCGTGAACAGATAGCCGCCGCCCGTGGTCCGCTGTGGAAAGAAAATCGTTTCACCCTGATCGGCATCCGCTATTGCAGCATCTACCGCCGGCGTCCAGTTCTCCCCAAATGTTCCGGCCAAGGAAGAGTAGCGCATGATGCTGCGCATGTACCCGTACGTCGCGGAAAGATTGGGCAGTTGGGCAAGAGGTACCTTCGAGTTTCCGTCCAAAGTCGCTACGCCGCTGGCAGCTCCTTTTTCTGCCACCGGTACGTAGGTCTGGGCGTTCTTGTCTCCCGCCGCCGCGAAAGCGGTATTGCCGTTTAACGTTGAGACTGCAGAGGATCCTGTGAAGACTGTGATCAACGCTCCAAAGTGAAATAAGCTTCGCCGGTTGACACTGGCTCTCGTTGACAGCGGCGGTTCTGCTTTCTTTCGCCATCCCACAGTCATCCACCTCCCTTAGGGAGATAGACGTTTGGATCTAGTGCAGTCGCCAACATGGCTACAAACTATTTTTTTGGAAGTGTCCGAACAACAGTGGGGGATACTTGGATTTTTTACAGGAATTACTTACGTGCGGGGCTGGGTACTTGCTGGGTGTAATGATTACCGCCGGTCAGGCAACCTCGTGGGCGAGCTGTCCTACGGTGCGGGCGCGGAACAACTTACCGCGTATCCAGATCCTCAAACACCAGGAACGTCTGCGTATCCAGCACCCCAGGCATGGACTGCAGCTGGTCGAAGATGACCCGCCGGAGATCGGTGTTGTCGGTGGCTCGGACCAGCAGGATCACGTCGAAGTCCCCGCCCACCAAGGCGATGTGGTGGACCTCTGGAATCGCCCGCAGCTGTTCACGGAGCTCCCGCCACGAATGCTGCCGCACTTTCAGCGTCACATACGCGGAAGACTTCAGGCCCGCCTTGATCGGGTCCACCAGAGCCGTGAACTTCGTCAGGACGCCCTCGCCGGTCAACCGGGAGATCCGAGTGTAGGCGTGCGCCCGGGAAATGTGGACATTCTCCGCCACCTGCGTCACGGACATCCTGCCATCGCGGGTCAGCTCGGCGATGATCTTCCGGTCCACATCATCCAGGGGAACCGCTTCGTCCGCCTTCAGTTCAGTCAATTTGTCCACAACTCCCGCCCGTAGCGCAGCTCACACATGCAATTCGTCTTTCAGACTAGGCCAACTTGGCGCTCATCTCCATGATTCAACAATTGGGTGGATACGAAACGATCCTCAGGGCCATACTGGGAACGAATAGTGGCTACAGAAGGACGGACCAATGACGATCTCCGCAGACGAAGCTGTCAAGAAATTCGGGATCACCGTGGAGGATTACCTGCTGCCGGCGCGGCACATGATCCAGATGGTGGACCCGGATGGCCGGCTCCGGGCCGAGGCCGAGCAGGGCACCGAACCTGGCCATGAGTACCCACTCCCGGGTGATGACGAACTTCTGGCCGCCTACGAGCAGCTGGTGGTCGGACGCCGCGTCAATGACCAGAACTCCGCACTGGTCCGGCAGGGCCGCATGGCCGTCTACCCTTCCAGCCATGGCCAGGAGGCCTGCCAGGTAGCGGCCGCGCTCTGCCTCTCCGACGGGGACTGGATGTTCCCTACCTACCGGGACGCCGTCGCCGTGATGGCCCGCGGCGTGGACCCGGTGCAGGTGATGACGATCTTCCGCGGTGACTGGCACGGCGGCTACAACCCCGCGGAGCACAAGGTGGGCATCCAGTGCACCCCGCTGACCACCCAGCTGCTGCATGCCGTCGGCGTCGCCCACGCGGCCAAGCTCCGCGGCGAGGACACCGTGGTGCTGGCCATGTGCGGCGACGGCGCCACCAGCGAAGGCGACTTCCACGAAGCACTGAACTTCGCCGCCGTGTTCCACCTGCCTGTGGTCTTCTTCGTGCAGAACAACAAGTACGCGATCTCGGTGCCGCTGGCGCACCAGTCCGTGGCACCGTCGCTCGCCCACAAGGCCGTGGGCTACGGTATGGCCGGCGAACGCGTGGACGGCAACGACGTCGTGGCGCTCCTCGCCGTCCTGGACCGCGCCGTCAAGCTCGCCCGGGAAGGCTCCGGCCCGCTCCTGGTCGAGGCACACACGTACCGCATGCAGGCGCACACCAACGCCGACGACGCCACCCGCTACCGCGCGGACAGCGAAGTCGCCGAGTGGGTCGCCAAAGACCCGGTCACCAGGATGACCGCCTACCTGAAGGACCGCGGAATCCTCGACGCGGAGGAAGAAGCCCGGATCGCCGCGAAGGCGGAAGACGTGGCCACCCAGCTGCGCGAAGGCCTTAGCGAAGACGTCCCGGTGGACCCGCAGGAGCTCTTCCGGCACGTCTTCTCCAGCCTTACACCCCAGTTGGAGGAACAGTCCGCCATGCTCGCCGACGAACTGGTACGCGAAGCAGCATCAGAGGAGGCCGCGAAATGAGCCCCACCATCACCACCTCGTCCGAGGCGAATGGCAACGTCAGCGCCGCCACCGCCCGGGCCGCAGCCACGGCGGCTGCCACTGCCGAAGCCACCGGGCCGCAGCCGGTCACCATGGCCAAGGCACTCAACACCGCCCTGGCCGACGCCATGCGCGCCGACGAATCCGTCCTGGTCTTCGGCGAGGACGTGGGCATGCTGGGCGGGGTGTTCCGCATCACCGACGGGCTCACCAAGACCTTTGGCGAGCAACGCTGCTTCGATACACCCCTGGCCGAGTCAGGCATTGTAGGCATGGCCGTAGGCATGGCTATGAACGGCATGCGCCCCGTCATCGAAATGCAGTTCGACGCCTTTGCCTACCCGGCGTTCGAACAGATCGTCAGCCACGTGGCCAAGATGCACAACCGCACCAAGGGCGCCGTCAAACTGCCCTTGGTCATCCGTGTCCCCTACGCGGGAGGCATCGGGGGAGTGGAACACCACTGCGACTCTTCCGAGTCCTACTACGCGCACACGGCGGGTTTGAAGGTCTACACTCCGGCCACAGTGGCGGACGCCTACCGGATGCTGCGCGAGGCCATCGACTCCGACGACCCCGTCATGTTCATGGAGCCGAAGAAGCTCTATTGGTCCAAGGACATGGTGGACCTGGAGCAGTTGCGGGAACAGCACTTGGCCAACGCGGACGCCGGGACAAGCTCGGAAGGCCGCGCCGCCGTCGCGCGTTCCGGCACTGACGCAACGCTCATCGCCTACGGCCCGTCCGTCCCCACCGCGCTCGCCGCCGCTGCGGCAGCCGCCGAGGAGGGGCGCTCGCTGGAGGTCATCGACGTCCGCTCCATCGTGCCGTTCGACGACGAAACCGTCTCCGCGTCCGTCCGCAAGACCGGACGCGCCGTGGTGATCGCCGAGGCGCATGGGTTCGCGTCCGTGTCCTCCGAGATCGTTGCCCGGGTCCAGGAACGCTGCTTCCACTACCTGGCCGCGCCCATCCGGCGCGTCACCGGCTTCGACGTGCCCTACCCGGCGCCCAAGCTCGAACAGTATTACCTGCCCAGCGTGGACCGCATCCTCGACGCCGTAGACGACCTCCAGTGGGAGAACTGACCATGAGTGACACGAAAGTATTCCTCCTGCCGGACCTCGGCGAAGGCCTCACCGAAGCCGAACTGGTCAACTGGCTGGTATCCGTTGGCGATGAGATCCGCGTGGACCAGCCCATCGCCGAAGTGGAGACCGCCAAGTCCATGGTGGAGGTCCCATCCCCATATGCCGGAACCGTCGCCGAGCTGCACGGCGAACCGGGGCAGACGCTCGACGTCGGCAAGCCGCTTATCTCGGTGACTCCCGCAGGTGCCACGCCGCAGAAGCCCGAGGAGGCAGCTGCCGAGACCTACCGCGAGGAGGAGAAGGCTGGGTCCGGCAACGTCCTTATCGGCTACGGCACCCCCGGCGGACACGGCGCAACCCGCCGCACCCGTGCGCCCAAGCGGGCCGCGACTGCCACGGTCGGCGCACCTTCAAAGGAGGCTGCGGCTTCTGAGCCCGTCTCCTTGGGGACCGACCCTGCCGAGGCGCCGGAACTCACCCTGCTCCGGACCCGCGTTCCCGGGAAGATCGGCGCCGTCATCTCGCCCCTGGTCCGTCGTATGGCCCGGGAGCACGGTGTGGACCTGGGCTCCGTGAGCGGTTCAGGCGAGAGCGGTCTGATAATGCGCCGCGACGTGGAGGCAGCCATCCATACCCCATCGGTTAAGACCGTTGAAACTGCGCAGGTTGAACCCTCCACGGCTCCGGTGCTTGAGCCCGCCACTGCCAAACAGGTTTCGGAGCATACTGATGCGCGGACCGGGCTGGGCATCTCTTCGCGTACGCCGGTCAAGGGCGTCCGCAAGGCCGTTGCCGCCACGATGGCACGCAGCCGCTCCGAAATTCCCGAGGCAACCGTCTGGGTGGACGTGGACGCCACCGGTTTGCTGGAGCTTCGCAAGGGACTCAAAGCCGGCGGTTCCCAGGTGCCTGGGCTGCTGGCCTTCATTGCACGTTTTGTCACAGCCGGGCTAAAAAAATACCCGGAGCTCAACACCCGGATCGAAACTTCGGCCGACGGATCCCAGGAGATCATCGGCTTTGACGGGGTCAACCTCGGCATCGCCGCCCAGACCGACCGCGGCCTGGTGGTACCCTCGGTCCGTGCCGCGGAGAAGTTGACCGCCCGGGAACTGGACGCTGAGATCCGCCGGCTCACCGACGTCGCACGCCAGGGCAAGGCGACCCCCAGCGAACTGGGCAGCGGCACCTTCACGCTGAATAACTACGGCGTGTTCGGTGTGGACGGTTCCGCCGCGATCATCAACTACCCCGAGGTTGCCATCCTCGGCGTTGGCCGGATCATCGACAAGCCATGGGTGGTGAACGGTGAACTGGCTGTCCGCAAGGTCACCGAGCTGACGCTCACGTTCGACCACCGCGTCTGCGACGGCGGCACGGCGGCGGGTTTCCTGCGATTAGTGGCAGACGCGATCGAAAGTCCGCAGGGGCTGCTGGCGGAGATGTGATCAGGGGTACCCAGTCCTTGCGCAGGAGACACCCAGAGATGAGTCAGTTCCCCTGTGCTGCCTTCGGGTCGTCGAGCAGGTCCAAGAGGTATTGGCCATAACCGCTCTTAGCGAGGGGGAGAGCACGATCGCGAAGCTCGTCGTCGTTGAGAAAACCTAGCCTCCATGCGATTTCCTCAGGGCAGCCAATGGCGCGGCCCTGACGTTTTTGAACGGTGCGCACGAAGTCGGCCGCATCGTTGAGGTCGTTGAAAGTTCCCGTGTCCAGCCAAGCTGTGCCCCTTGGGAGGATTTCTACTTGGAGTTTTCCACGGTCAAGATAAGCCCGGTTCACATCCGTGATTTCGAGTTCGCCGCGGGGGGATGGCTTCAGATCGCGCGCGATTTCGATGACCTCGTTGTCGTAGAAGTAAAGGCCCGGGACGGCGTAGTGGCTTTTCGGAGCGGTCGGCTTTTCTTCGAGAGACACTGCCCTGCCGGTCGTATCGAACTCGACGACACCGTACGCTTTGGGGTCGGCCACGCGGTAGCCGAAGATGGCGCCGCCGTCTATCTTGTCGAAACGGCGGAGCTGAGCACCAAGTCCCTGGCCGTAGAAAATGTTGTCGCCCAATACGAGTGCAACTGGACCCGTGCCTATGTGCTCGGCGCCTAGGATAAACGCCTGGGCAAGTCCGTCAGGGGACGGCTGTTGGCTATAAGTCAGGTTTACGCCGAACTGGGAGCCGTCTCCGAGCAGTCGTTGGAACTGGTCTGCGTCATGGGGTGTTGTAATGATCAGGATGTCCCGTATCCCCGCGAGCATTAGTGTCGACAGAGGGTAGTAGATCATCGGCTTGTCATAAACCGGCACCAGTTGCTTGCTAATTCCCGAAGTAATCGGATGAAGTCTGGATCCGGTCCCCCCGGCGAGAATGATTCCACGCATAGGAACATCCTTGCCGCCATTCAGAGTTCGGCCAAATCCAGCTGCTGTGGAACGATGATTTACATGCAGAATTTCCTCGTTACCGGTGGCGCGGGCTTCATTGGTTCCAACTTCGTCCGCTACCTGGTTGACAACACTCCCCACCACGTCACCGTGCTCGACAAGCTGACCTACGCAGGAAATCTCGAATCACTTGCCGACCTCCCCGACTCGCGCTTTGCGTTCGTGCGCGGGGATATCGTTGATGCCGGGCTGGTCGACAGACTGGTGGCCAAGGCCGACGTCGTAGTTCACTACGCGGCAGAGTCCCACAATGACAATTCGCTGCAGGATCCCAGGCCATTCCTGAATACGAACATCATCGGGACATACACTCTGATCGAGGCTGCCCGCAGATACGGTAAGCGTTTCCACCACATCTCTACCGACGAGGTCTATGGGGACTTGGAACTGAATGCTCCGGACCGGTTCACTGAGTTGACTCCCTACAACCCGTCCAGCCCCTATTCCTCCACAAAAGCGGGGTCCGACCTGCTGGTGCGGGCATGGGTGCGTTCGTTTGGCCTGCAAGCCACGATCAGCAACTGTTCCAACAACTACGGCCCCTACCAGCACGTGGAGAAGTTCATCCCGCGCCAGATCACCAACGTCATCGACGGTATACGACCGAAGCTGTATGGCAAGGGGGAAAATGTCCGCGACTGGATCCACGCTAGTGACCACTCATCCGCGGTTCTTGCCATTATTGACAGGGGGACCATCGGCGAGACGTACCTCATTGGAGCAGACGGTGAGAAGAACAACAAAGACGTTGTGGAACTCGTCCTCAAGCACATGGGCCAGCCGTCTGATGCATACGACCACGTCATAGACCGACCCGGCCACGACCTCCGCTACGCCATCGACTCCACCAAGCTGCGAACGGAACTGGGCTGGCAGCCTGAGTTCTCAAATTTTGACGCCGGTATTGAAGACACGATCGAATGGTACCGGGACAACGAAGCATGGTGGCGTCCCCAGAAAGCCGCTACCGAAGCCCGCTACAAGGCCCAAGGCCAATAACGATGTCAATCGAGTTCTCCAAAAGGCTAGCTGCCCACGAAACGCCCATCCCCGGCGTAGTCCTCTTCGATTTGCCGGTCCACGGCGATAACCGCGGGTGGTTCAAGGAAAACTGGCAGCGTGAAAAGATGGTGGCGCTCGGGCTGCCGGACTTCCGCCCGGTGCAAAACAACGTCTCTTTCAACGCGAAGACCGGCACGACCCGGGGCATCCACGCCGAACCGTGGGACAAGTTCATCTCTGTAGCTACGGGGCGGATTTTCGGAGCCTGGGTGGACCTGCGTCAGGGCCCGTCGTTCGGTGCAGTTTTCACCGCTGAATTGGATCCCAGCCAGGCGATCTTCATTCCGCGCGGCGTGGGCAACGCCTTCCAGACCTTGGAAGACAACACGGCGTACACGTATCTGGTCAACGATCACTGGTCGGCGGACGCGCAAGGGAACTACACATTCCTCAATCTCGCGGACGAAGAGGCTGGGATCGGGTGGCCGATTCCCTTGGAACTGGCCGAACTCTCCGAAAAGGACAGGGCCCACCCGCGGATGGCCGAGGTGGCTCCAATGCGACCTAAGAAGATCCTGGTCATCGGCGCGGACGGGCAACTGGGTAAAGCGATGCGCAGCGTGTGGGGCGCCAATCCGTCGGTGGAGTTCGCATCACGAGCTGAGTTCGACCTCGCTGATGCAGATTCCTTCCGCAGCCGGAACTGGAACAATTACTCAACGATCGTCAACGCCGCAGCCTACACCGCGGTGGATGCAGCGGAAACGGCTGAGGGGCGGACAGCCGCCTGGGCGATCAACGTGACAGCAGTCGCGCAGCTTGCGCAGGTAGCGGTCGCCCACGATCTCACACTGGTTCACGTGTCGTCGGACTATGTCTTCGACGGCACCCAGGGATCGCACCGTGAGGATGAGCCGTTCTCCCCGCTGGGCGTCTACGGACAGACGAAGGCAGCAGGGGACGCCGTGGTCAGCGTCGTCCCACGGCATTACATTGTCCGTACGAGCTGGGTGGTGGGCGATGGACACAACTTTGTCCGGACCATGGCATCGCTAGCCGAACGCGGAGTTGAGCCCTCAGTGGTCAACGATCAAGTGGGCTGTCTCAGCTTTGCTAGCGACATTGCTGCGGGCATCGTGCACCTCCTGGAATCCCGGGCTGCGTTCGGAACCTATAACCTCAGCAACGACGGCCCGCCGCAATCATGGGCTGACGTTGCCGCCACGGTATACGAACGGTCCGGCAAATCCCCTGCAGCAGTTCGGGGAGTGAGCACTGCGGCGTACTTCTCCGGTAAGGACGCCGCCCCGCGCCCCGCAAACAGCGTCCTTGACCTCAGCAAGATCAGGGCCACAGGATACAATCCAAGGACGGCCGAAGATGCGCTGGCAGACTATCTGGGGAAGTAGGCCAAGCTCGCTGTAACGCAGATGGCTACGATGTTTGCACCCCGAGGATGACGCATCAAACCCCAAGATTTCCCCATCCCGCCAAAGCCCCGTGAAGGGTTTGCCTAGGTTATCCACATAAGCGCCTGTTTTTGCTTTCTTGGCGCCGGCGCCGTGCTCCCATGGAAGAAACCACCGTAAATCTCCGCCTCGCGGCGGCTTCCATGGGAGATCTTTTGGGGAAACATCTGGCACGGGCAGCTGCACGGCGCAAGGCACAGCAGCGGCGCAGCATCATCCGGCTGACCGTCGGCGCGGGAACGGCCGTCGTGGCACTCTCGGCCCTCGCGCTGACCGCCAACGGCGCCGTGGCCACCCCGCAGTCCGTACCGTCCAACGCCACTGCCGCGGACGGAGCCGCCGTAGACGCTCCCGAAGCCGGTGCAGCGGTGGCCGTCGCGGCGCCGTCCTCCGCTTCGCTGTCCTACACCCGCACCACCGTGGCCACCATGGCAAAACCGAAGCCCAAGAAGCTGAAGCTGGCCGTAGCCGCGGCCACCCCGGTGCGGCCCGCCGCCGCGACCGTCGCCCCGGCTGCCCCGGTGCGGCCTGCCGACGGAGCCCTGCTGGCGCCGCTGGAATTCCTCAACCCCAGCTCACCGTTCGGCCCGCGGACCAGCCCGATCACCGGCAAGCCCGGCGAGTTCCACTGGGGCAAGGACTTCGCTGCCCCCTGCGGCACCGGCGTCCACGCCGCCGACGAGGGCGTTGTCCGCGCTGCCGGCTGGGCCAAGGGCGGCGGCGGAAACCATGTTGCAGTGGACCACGGCAACGGGCTGGTCACCACCTACAACCACCTGGCAAGCATCGGCGTCCGCGAAGGCCAGGCCGTCAAGCCCGGCGAGCTCATCGCCACCGTGGGCACCACCGGCTCCTCCACCGGATGCCACCTCCACTTCGAAACCATCAAGAACGGAGCGCATACGGATCCGGCCGCCTGGGAACTGCTTCCCGTGCGCCCCGCGGCGGCCGCCGTACGGTAGCTCCCGGCGCTGGCTCCCCGAAACTCCATGCCCCGGTAGGTAGAATCGACGCCAAGACGAACGAACACTGCTTTGCCGGAGGTACGGAGAAACAATGTCAGAATGGCTCGAAGTCGGCGCGGACAACTATGTGCTGGTCACCGAAGGATCGCAGCTGAACACCGGACTCGTCGTCGGATCCGAACGGGCCATGGTCATCGACACCGGTTGCGGGCCGCGCCAGGGCAGGCAGATCCTCGATGCGGTGCGGGAAAAGACCCAGCTGCCCCTCGTCGTCGTCAACACCCACGCGCATTACGACCACTTCTTCGGCAACGCCGTGTTCGCCGAGGCCGGCGTCACGGAATTCTGGGCCCACCAGAACTGTGCCGCGGAAATCGACGAGCGCGGGGATCTGCAGCGCCGCTTCGTCGGCACCTTGGAACCCGAAATGTCCGCCGGCGAAGGCGAGAACGTGGAACTCGTTGTCCCCAACGTCATCGTCAAGGACCAGCCCATCCTCGTGGACCTGGGCGGGCTCACCGCCACCCTCTTCTACCTGGGCCGCGGCCACACCGACGGCGACCTTCTGGTGGGGACTCCCACCACCCTGTACGTCGGCGACCTCGTGGAACAGGGCGCCCACCCCTCCTTCGAGGACTCCTACCCGGAGGAATGGGCGGACGCGCTCCGGCATATCTCCGCCCTCCGCCACCGCTACGAATTCCTCATCCCCGGCCACGGCCAGCCCTGCAGCGACCAGTTCGTCAAGACCATGGCCAACACCATGAGCACCGCCGTCCGCCAGGCCAAACAGTCCATCCGGGACACCCCGTCGGACGCCACCAAGGCCATCCCCGTACTGCCCTACGGCCCCGAACAGTCCCGCTGGTTCATCAAGCGGCTGCAGGAGACCCGGCACGACCACTAAAGGCTCCGCGGGGCTCGCCTGTCACGAAGTTTGACGTGACTTGTCAAACGCGCGGAGGCCCGGTAGCGTCACGCGTGATCCGACATGGGGGATCGACCGCGACCACTGGAGGCACTGATGGCCTTGCACGACTATGCCCTGGCGCTCTGCGCGCTCCTCGGCACCTTGCTGGTTCCATTCGCCGTCCTGTACCAGCTGCTGCGGCATAAGCGCCGCACCGTCCCGGCTCCGGTCCCCGCCGCCCCGCAGAAGGACCAGGTGTAACCGTGCCGTACGTCGACATCAACCCGCACAAGAACCGGCCCAAATGGCAGGGCTACACCGTTCTGGTGCTCCTCCTGATGGTCACCGTTTCGGTGGTGGGAGCGGCGCTGACCCGCGTTTGACCACGGCATCCGTGCCAAAAACCCCTAGACTTACTGTGAAAAGCAGTGTTGCAGAACCTATGCCGAACGTCCGGGGGGACAGACATGCCTGATCCGGCGGATCACAACGCACGCGCCCATGCAGACGATGCAGGGCAGCCGCCGCTGCGCCGACGCCGCGACCTTCGTCGCGCCGCAGGCGACCTTGGCGATGCCCGGACAGGAACCATGCCAGCCGTACCCCCACCCCCTTCCAAAGCGCCCGACGCCGGCACCACAGACCTGCGCCGATCCTCCTGGGCGGAGGCGGCCGCCGCAGCCGGCGAGACAGAGACGGCGGGGGAGCCGCCGTCGTCGGACGCCGCTCCCGAAACCCGGACCTCCCGCCGCGCCCGCCCCACCGTGGCGGATACCATCGCCGGCAGCCCCATGCCGGACTTCATCAGCTCGCCCGGCCTCTTCGTCAAGGAGCAGAAACCGCGGCCCGTGGGCGGCGTCCGCGGGGCGTTGTACAGCCTGACCGGCGGCGCCGTGAACCTCGGCCCCGGCGCCCGGCAGCGCGAGGAAGAGGAACTGGAGCAGCGCATCTCGCGGCAGCTGCAGGGCCACTACAACACCGCGATCCTCAGCCTCAAGGGCGGAATCGGCAAGACATCCACCACCGTGGGCGTGGGCCTGACGCTTGCCCAGTACCGTGGCGACGCGCCCTGCGCCATCGACGCCAACCCGGACTCCGGCGACCTGGTGGAACGCGCGCTGGGGGAGGGCATCTACCAGCAGTCCGCTCCCCGCACCATCAGCGACCTGCTGGAAAACATCGACTCCGTGGACTCGCTCACCGCGCTGGCCCGATACATGCACCACGCCGGCCGGCTGCACCTCATTGCCGGCGAGCAGGACCCTGAGGTCTCGGACTCGCTGACGGCCGAGGAATACCTGCGGATCCGCCGGCTGATCTCCTCCTATTACACGGTGGCCCTGACCGACTGCGGCACCGGCGTCACCCACAACGCCATGCGCGGGATCCTGCAGTCCGCGGACAGCCTGGTCATCGCCGCCGGGTACGCCGTCAGCGGCGCCAAGCGCGCCCGCAGCACCCTGCACTGGCTGGCCAGCCACGGCTACGAGGAGCTGGCCCGCAACGCCATCGTGGTCATCACCGACAAGGACGCCGTCTCCTCCCGGGTGGACAAGGACGCCATCGAGGACCACCTCGCCGGGATCTGCCGCGAGCTGATCGCCGTGCCCCACGACCGTGGAGTGGCCGACGGCGACCTGGTCACCCTGGACGCGCTGCGCCCCGAAACGCGGCGGGCCTACAAGGAGATCGCCGCGGCCATCGTGGACGGGTACCGCTAAGGCCGCTCCCCGTGAGTGGCCCGTGCCAATAATGTTGACCGCGCTATGTCCAGGAGTTCCGTGCGGCTACCCCTGAGGCGAAAAACGGCCGAAAGCAGCAGATTGATATAGCCGTGCCCAACCCATGTGGAATCGTCTGCAAGTGCTGCCCCGATCGATTTCGGATCCAACGAAATAAACGTCAGCTCGCTCGACTCCCAGTCGTCCGGCGCAGCGCCTAGCTTTCGCGCGCTGTGAATCTCGGCATTTGTCCATTTGGTCTGGCTCAGATTCACATGGCCCAATAAGGCCCACTCGTATCGGGTTACGTCGCAGATCAGACTGTGAAAAGTAATCCTTTGCCGGACGTCGGGTTCCCCGCTCAAATCAATTCCGAGTTCCTCCTCAATACCGCGAAGCGCAGTCAGATAGGGATCAGGAAGGTCGGTCTTTGCGTTGATGTCTGCAAGCGCCATTCCCTCGTTGACCGAGACATGACGTAGGTTCTTCGCACTGCTGGCTTTGCCGCTCCGCTGGGTCAGCACCAAGTGGTCGTCTGCCGTCTCTACCGTGAGATTGATGCCGAAGGAATTGGACAGGCCGGGGAGAACGTCCCACAGGTCCTCTGCGGAGAGGTCCCGACCAGCGTCATCAAGGCTCTTATAGCGATTTTCCCAAGCCTCGGCGATGGCTTGAAATGAGGCGTAGTCGGTGACGGCGTAGCCGAGGTCAATGGTGGGTTCTTCATGGTTGCCTGTCCGGCTGATCCTGATTCTCCTCAGAGCGACTTTCTGCGCGTTCCAGGCTTCAGGAGCGGCCTCCAGTGCCATCCGTTTTTCCAGAATGGCTGCCTCGAGAACCGCAGGTGACGCCGGGCGCAGCGGTTCGCGAAGGCTTTGAATGAGACTTGGCGCTGGCTGGTCTGGAAGCCTGCTCGCGGTCAAGTGACGTTCGGAAAACCCGCGTGGGGCAAATTGCCGTATGTAGATCTGATGCTTGGCGGCACCAACCGCAAACGTTTCGGAAAGGCCGATTAGCTTGGCGTCCTGAGCCGTCCTGCGTCTGCGAAGAAATTTTCCGGCCGTGACATTCCAAACCGGGTGAATAACCCGGCTGGTGATATTAAGGAACTTCTCGGCAAGAATTCCTGCGACGGCACCACCTACAGTGGTTGATGCATAGGAGAGCGTTTCAAATAACCAAAGAGGCACGCAGCCAGCTTATGTGAACAGCGTGACCGTTTCGCTGGATGGTCGAATCGACACGGCGCAGTGCCCGGTCTAGACCCCTCCCTAACTCAGGCCGGGACGTCCGGTGCCTCCTCGTCGAAGCTGAAGCCGCAGGCGCAGCGGTAGGTGAGCGGGCCGCCGTCGTTCTTTTCGTCTGCCCGCTCTGGCGGATGTTCCGCGAGCAGCTGCATCGGCTCGCCGCAGTGGATGTGGGTGGCCATCATCTTCAGCAGCTGCGGGTCCTCCACGGGACGGTAATGGACGCGTGCGCTGGGCTGTACAGGGGTCATGGGTTGCTCTTTCCAAGTGTGTTCAGCAGGGACTGGCACGGGGCACTGCCGACCCGTCTATGTCCTGCTGATGGAAAGTTCCGCCAGTGTGAGCGCATGGGATTCCGGTTGCGCCGGCGGCCCGGTGGAGAGGACGGCGTCGCCCGGCAGCCGGTGGAACAGCTGCGGAGGATCCACCACGCCGGTGCGCAACGGGGCAGGTTCACCGCGCGGGGCGAACCTGCGCTCGGAATCGTCCGACAGCTCTTCCGGGTCACTCGAGGCGCCGGGCTCGTCAGAGCTGGTCACGGCGGCCGCAGCCGGGAAGTTGTTGCCGGGGAGGTCGTAGCGGGTGCCGTGCGAATAGGTGGCTGCCCCGGTCAGGAGGAGGGCTGCCAGGACGCACACGAAAAGGCTTCGCAGCGACCGGAGGCGGCGAAGCGGGCTGACAGCTGGCCGCCTCATCGCGGCCACTTTCCCGTTTCTCAAAAGCACCTCTTCCAGCGTAGCCCACGCCCATGTGCCATGGGTCACACCTTGGTTACTTTTGATCAGTCGCATCCGCCCCGCTTCGCTGCACCAAACGTCCGCTCGGGCTGGGACGCCCGGTTTTCTTGAGCGAACCTTTGGGCGGTTCTTCGGCGGTTCCTGAGCTTCCGGACTTACCTTAGGGCTAAGAATCCGGGCGCGGAGGGAGCGGTAGCAATGAGCATCACCGAATACGTTGTGGCCCTGGGCGGAATGCTGGCCTCCATCGGGGCGGCCGGGCTGGCTGCCGCGGGCGTGATCCGCTGGAAGGCCCGGCATTAGGCCCCGAGCTTGGAGCTATCAATTGACTTTCGATAGGTTTTGATCGAAGCTCAATCTATGACTGCAACTCGCCTGGCCGTGCCGGCTCTTCGGATCGTCCTGGTGGTGGCGTTTTTGCTGCTGCTCGTCTTCCAGACCCTGTCCCTGCCCGGGCAGTTCGCGCACATGGCCCGGGAGAACCCGAACGACGCCCCGCTCCAGTGGCCGCTGACCGTCTTTGCCGTGCTCGAGTTGGCATGCGTGCAGGTGGTCATCATCAGCACGTGGAAGCTGCTCACCCTGGTCCGGCACGATCGCATCTTCACCGCGGCCGCCATGGTGTGGGTCAATGCGATTGTTTGGGCCATCGCTGCCGCCTGGCTGATGCTCGCAGGGGTGAGTGCCGCCGTCGTACTCAATGCAGACGATCCGGGCCTTCCCATGCTGCTGATCCTGCTGCTGGTGGCCGGTGCCGCGCTGGGCCTTGTGGTGGTGGTGCTCCGCGCGCTGTTGAGCCAGGCCACGGAACTGCGCGCGGATATGGAAGCGGTGATCTGATGCCCATTGTGGTCCGGATCGACGTGCAGCTGGCGCGGCAAAAGATGAGCGTGGGAGAGTTCGCCGAGCGGGTAGGCCTGACGCCGGCCAATGTGGCAGTGCTGAAGAACGGGCGCGCCAAGGCGGTCCGGTTCAGCACGCTTGAGGCAATGTGCCGGGTGCTGGACTGCCAGCCCGGCGACCTACTGGAATTTGTGGAGGAATAGTCCCGCCTGCTGTGCAGCAGCGGGCGGTCGCTTCAGCTCCTGAGGCTGCTGGCCGTCACCTCGAATTCCTCAACGGCAACGATCTCCCGCTTCTCCGCCGCGCTCACTTCGTTCCTGATCCTGTTTGCGGCCTCGCGGCTGGCGGCGATACTTTCCTCGCTGTCCCAGAGCGTGATGGAAAGATCCTTGCCGTCTTTACCGCTCAGGTAATAGATGCCTTGGCAGCCGGGGATTGCCAGGACCGCTTGGACGGTCTCGTCAGGGACCGAATCCGAGACAGTCTCAGGCCCTGTTTTGTATGTGCTGACTCTTGCGAACATTGCAGTTCCGCCCCTTTGAATGCCTGGGATGGGCGGCCCCACTGGCAGGGCCGGTTTCTGAACCCAGCCCATAAGGCGAACTTTACGCCCGTGCCAGGGCTGCGGCTACGGCTTCCTGCAACCCTCGCAGCAGGCCTCTTCAGCCGCTGCGGCTGGGCCATCAGGCACAGCCGGAACGGTGCAGCAGGCGTCACCGCGCCAGGCGTTGATGCCCTCGCGGACGGCGATCGCGGCGATGGCCAGGGCGGCAACGGAGTCGGCCCACCACCAGCCCAGTGAGCTGTTCAGGAGCAGGCCAACCAGCAGCACGGCTGAAAGGTACGTGCACAGCAGGGTTTGCTTGGAGTCCGCCACGGCCGTCAGTGAACCGAGTTCCCGGCCCGCCCGCCGCTGCAGCCAGGACAGCAGCGGCATGATTGCCAGGCTGAGTGCGGCGATGACCAGACCAGGCGTGGAATGTTCCGCCCGTTCGCCGCCGATCAGAGCGCCCGCGGCATCAAACGCCACGAATGCAGCCAGCGCAAAAAACGAGAGGGCAATAATCCGCAGCGTGAGGTGCTCGCGGCGTTCCGGGTCCTTGGCGGCGAACTGCCAGGAAAGCGCGACGGCGGACGCCACCTCGATCAGCGAGTCCAGCCCGAAGCCGAGCAGCGCCGCGGAATCCGCCTCGCTGCCAGCCCACAGCGCCACTCCCGCCTCGACCAGGTTGTACGAAATGGTGAGCGCGGCGAAAAGGCGGATGCGGCGCGTGAGGAGGCTCCGCCGTCGTACGTCCAGTGCGGTGCTCACGCGCGGCATGTCCCGTCCGGAGCGCAGCAGGCGGGGTCCACGGCAAGCACGACGCCGATCAGGTCGCGGATGGCGTGGCCCAACCGGCCGTCGGCCAGTTCGTAGCGCGTTCGCCGGCCGTCCGGCACCGCCACCACCAGCCCGCAGCCGCGCAGGCAGGTGAGGTGGTTGGACATGCTCTGCCGCGACACCCCCAACGCCTCCGCGAGGTCCGAGGGGTAAGCGGCTGAACCGGACAGTGCCAGCAGGATCCGCGCCCGCGTGGGGTCCGAGACGGCGTAGCCGAACCGGGCCAGCACCGGGGCGTGGGTCAGTGTCTCCATACCTCCCAGAGTACATCCTGGGATGTACTAATCAGGAACCGCTCTGGTCGAACGCCCGCTTGGCCGCTGCCTGTGCGTCCTTGAGGGCCTGCTCGGCCGGCTTGGTGCCCAGGAGTGCGGACGCGATGGCGTTGTTGAGCTCGGTCTTGATGGCCTGGCCCGCGGGGGAGGCGCCCAGTGATTTCCCTTCCGGCAGGACGTCGTAGAACGTGCCGATGGTCTGGTCCAGTCCGGCGTTGCCGCTCGGCTTCACGAACTGCTCGCGCACCAGTTTGTCGGCAGAGGGTGAACCGGTGAAGAGTCCGGTGTTGACCGCGCCCGGCTTCGAAGCGATTTTCTCTGCCCGTGCCTTGCCGGCTGCCTCCCACGCGTCGTCGTTGACCAGGGCAGTCATCCATGCGCACGCGGCATCGGCGTTCTTGGCTCCGGCGGGTATGACGAACGAGGTGCCGCCGGCGACCGTGAAGGGCTTGCCCTCCTTGTCCTTGAACGGCGTGGCACCGATCTTGACGTCAGGGTTGGCCGAAGTCAGCACGTTCACGTACCACTGCGCGTTGACCTGCGCGCCCACCTGGTTTTTGGCGAACTGGTTGTCCTTGCCGAAGGTGTCGAACGAATCTGAGAAGCTCTTGGCCTTCGCGTAGCCGCCCTGCGCGTCGTAAATCTCCTTGAGGAAGTTGACCGCCTCAACGTTGGCCGGATCGTCCAGGGCCGGGGCGCCGTCGTCGTCCATCAGCTTTCCGCCCTGGCCCAGAAGCCACAGCTCGCCCTGGCCGCCGGCCACTGGATCAAAGCCCAGTGTGCCGGGCGTGCCGCCCTTCGCTTTGTACGTCTTCGCGATGGCTGCCAGCAGCTTGTCCTTGTCCGAGGTGTCGATGTCCTCCGCCGACACCCCTGCCGGTTCCAGTACCGCAGGGTTCGTGATGATTGCCGCGGGCTGGTAGAACTGCGGCACCGCCCAGATCTTGTCCTGGTAGGTGACCTGCTCGGTCACGGCCGGATAGAACTGCTCCGCCGGGTCCATCTCGTGGGCCTTGAAGCAGCCGTCGAGCGGCTTGATGAGGCCCTTGGCTGCATACGTCGCCACGAAGGCGCGGTCCATCTGCACCACGTCGGGCACGTCTCCGCTGGCGGCCCGGGTGGTGAACTTCTGGGCGTCGAAGGACGTCTCGTCCATGGTGATCTTGACGTCAGGCATCTGCGATGCGGCGTAGTCCATGCGGGCCTTCCCCACATCGTCGGCGTTATCGAAGGCCCACGCGCTGAGTGTGCCGGTCGCTTCTTTCTTGAAATCCGCCGCTTCTTCGGGGGAGTTTTCCTCTCCTCCACCACACGCGGTCAGGGTCAGGACGGCCATGGTGACAACTGCCAAACTCTTCTTGGGAAGACGTGCTTTCATAGGTTCCCGGTTCCATTCATCTCAGAGCTGTCAGGAAAAGCTTCGGCCTGGAGCTAATGTAAGTATGCTTACTCAACCGAAAGCTAGCTGAAGGAACATCCGGAAGCAAGCGCGGCCGATCGCGTCATCCGGCCTCGTTGGGGGCGGACCAGAGCGGGAGGAGATCTTATGGGAACGCGGAAGTACAACCGCCGGGAAGCGCTGGCGGGGTATCTCTTCATTTCTCCCTGGATCCTGGGATTCACCGTCTTCATGCTGGGGGCAATGGCCTACAGCCTGGTGATCTCCTTCAGCCGCTACAACCTGGCCACCGACGTGGCAAGGCCCGCCGGCATCAAGAACTACACGCTGCTCTTCGAGGACCCCAAGGTGGCCGTCTCCCTGGGCAACACCCTGTTCTACGCCGTCATGGCGGTCCCGCTGGAGATCTGCGTGGCACTCGCGCTGGCTCTGCTGCTGAACCAAGTGGGGCGCGGCGCCGGCTTCTTCCGCACGGTTTACTACCTTCCCAAGATGACGCCGTCGGTGGCCACGGCTGCGGTGTTCCTCCTGTTGCTCAACGGAAACACCGGCGCCATCAACCAGGTCCTGGGATTTTTCGGCATCGCGGGTCCTCAGTGGCTCATTGATCCCGCCTGGGTGAAGCCGTCCATCGTGCTGATGACCATCTGGGGCGTGAGCGGGACGATGGTCATCTTCCTGGCCGCGCTCAAGAGCGTGCCGAAGGAACTGTACGAGGTGGCTGCCCTGGACGGGGCGGGGCCCGTGCAGAAGTTCTTCAACATCACACTGCCGATGATTTCCGGGGCCATGTTCTTCAATGTGATCGTCCTGACCATCGCGGCCCTGCAGGTCTTCGACCAGGCCTACCTGCTGTTCTGGCGGGACCAGACCAACGCGTCCCCGGAGGCCTCGCTGTTCTACGGCATCTACCTTTTCCAACAGGCGTTCCGCGAGTTCAACTTCGGCTTCGCTTCAGCCATGGCGTGGGTCCTGTTCCTGATCATCCTGGGAATCAGCCTGGTCCAAGTGAAGCTTGGCAACAGATTTGTTTACTACGAAGGGGAGAAGCGCTGATGGCCACCACCTCTGTCCAGCAGCAGGCGCCGCAGCTCCCTAAAATCAGCTCGGGTAAACCCAGGGCTCGGCCCCGCTTCGGCAAGATTGCCTTGTGGGCGCTGTTGCTGGCCATCAGCGCGGCGTTCCTCTACCCGCTGGTGTGGCTCATCGCCGCCAGCCTCAAGCCACGCGGCGAGGTGTTCGACAACGCCCTGATCCCGCGCACGTTCACCCCCGAAAACTACATCCAGGTCTGGTCCGAACTGCCGCTGGTGAACTGGGTGACCAACAGCTTCCTGATCGCGGTACTTGCGGCCTCCTTCGTCACCATCAGCAGTGCCATGGTGGCTTTCGGCTTTGCATACTTCCGGTTCCCGGGGCGGAACTTCCTATTCGGACTGGTCCTGGCCACCATGATGCTCCCCGGCGCGGTGACGATGGTGCCCCAATACCTGATCTGGAAAAATCTCGGCGCTCTGGGGACCTGGATTCCGCTCTTCGGCATGAACCTCTTCGGTTCGGCGTTCTACATCTTCCTGCAGCGGCAGTTCTTCCTCGGGCTGCCGCGTGAACTATTCGAAGCGGCCCGGATCGACGGCGCGAGCTACTTCGGACTCTTCCGCCGGATCGCCCTCCCGCTGTCCGTCCCCTCGCTGGTAGTGATCTTCATCTTCGAGTTCCAGGCCAGCTGGAACAACCTGCAGTCGGCACTGATCTACCTGAACGCCGGGTCGGTGGAGGGCTTCACCGCGCCGTTGGGTATCGCTTATGCCATGACCAGGTACAGCCCCACCAACGGCGGCCAGGGCGACTACCAGTTCGTCATGGTGGCCACCCTTATCATCACCCTGCCCATGCTGCTGCTCTTCGCCTTCGGACAGCGGCACTTCATTGAAGGCGTGGCCACCGAGGGGCGCAAGGGCTGACGGGCGTCCGCGTCGCCGTTCAGTTTCACGGCGTCCTGTTTAAACCCAAAAGTGCAGCTACCCGTATCTTCAGGTACAGCTGCACTTCGGAGGTTTTAGCACGGCCTTGCGGCCAAAGTTTGGGGGCTTCCCTGGGCCCGTAGCTGGGCGCGGCGGGAGCCGGAACGTTTTATGCGGCGAGCGGCGCGGCTGCCTGCGCGGTGGCGCGGCGTGGTGCCAGGACGCTGATGGAACACGGCGCCTGCCCGGGGTCGATTTTGACCGGCAGGTGGTGGGTCTCCGAAGACGCCCGGAGCATTTCCAGGGCCGCCTCATCCACGCGGGCGTGGGAGATATCCAGTTCCAGATCGAGGCCGTTCTTGAGGGAGTTTGCCCTCTTGGCCACTACATACAGTGCGTTGACGCTGTGGACGGTGATATGCCCCTTTGCAATCACCTGCGCCTTGGCGTGGTCCAGATCCACCCGGACCACGATGTTGAGCTTCGAATTCATTTGTTGGAAAAACCTTCCCCTGCATTGGCTGCGACGCTGCAGCTTCTTGCCTTGGCCGTTTGCATCAGCCTCAACCAGAGTAGGGGCCGAGTGTGACGTGCGCAACATTTACGCGTTTATTACATCGGATGGGCATATTCGACTCTGGGCGTGGCACCCGTTCCGGCGCAGAATGGGGGGACCACACGGGGACGGGACGGGGCCGATGCAGCGGGATCCAATCGACGTACTGATCGTGGGCGCCGGACCCACGGGGCTGACCCTTGCCGTCCAGCTGGCCCTGCTCGGGGTGCGCATCCGGATCATCGACCGCAGCGCGGACCGGGTCCACGAATCCCGCGCGCTCGCCCTCCAGCCGCGCTCCCTGGAGGTCCTGGCCGGACTCGGCGTGACGGACGGACTCGTGGCGGCCGGCAACCGTGCCGTGCAGGTCAAGCTGCACCTCCGGGACCGGGTCCTCTCCGTGCCGCTGTTCGACCTGGGTCTCGAGGACACCGAATACCCCTACCTCCTGTTCCTGTCCCAGGCAGAGACCGAGCGCCTCCTCGAGGAACGGCTGGCCGGGCTGGGCATCACGGTGGAACGGCAGGTGGAGCTGACGGACCTCACCCAGGACGCCGGTTCCGTGACGGCGGTGCTGCGCCACGCTGGAACCGGCCCTGCCGCCGACGAGACTGTGCGCGCCGCCTACGCCGTGGGGTGCGACGGCGCCCGCAGTGCCGTCCGCCGCATCGCCGGAATCCCGTTCAAGGGCAGCACCTACCCGCAGACCTTCCTCCTCGCCGACGCCGAAGCGGACGGGCTCGAGCGCGGCGCCGCCCATGCGTTCGCCTCAGCGAAGGGCATTTTGCTGTTCTTTCCGCTGGGCTCCCCGGCCACGTGGCGGCTACTGGCCATCAAGCGGACGACGGCGGCCCGGCCACCGGGCGCTCCGGAGGCCACCTTGGATGAAGTCCAGGCAGCCGTCGATGACTACACCGGCGGCACGGTGCGGCTGCACGACGCCGCCTGGATCACGGAATTCCGTATCCACCTGCGCGCCGCCGCCCGCTACCGGTCCGGCCGGCTGTTCCTGGCCGGCGATGCCGCGCACGTCCACAGCCCGGCCGGCGCGCAGGGCATGAACACCGGCATCCAGGACGCGGTGAACCTCGGTTGGAAACTGGCGCAGGCCCTCGCCGGCACCGGCGGCCCCAATCTGCTGGACACGTACCAGGCCGAGCGGCAGCCCGTGGGCAAGGCGGTGCTGCGCCTGAGCAACCGGCCGTTCCGGATCGCCACGTCCCTCAATCCGCTGGTCAGGTTCGCCCGGTCCCGGGTATCGCCGGTGGTGGCGCCCCTGGCCGCCAAAGCCACGTGGGGGCGTGCCCGGCTTTTCCGCACCATTTCCGAGCTCGGGATCGGTTACCGGCGCAGCGCGCTGTCGGTCAACGGGCCGGGCCCGCGGGTTAACTGGCGGCAGGTTAGATGGGGGCGCGTTAAATCGCGGCACAGCGGACTGCGTGCCGGAGACCGGCTGCCCGATACGCCCGTGGTCTACGAGGGTGAAACCACCACCCTGCACCGGGTACTCGCCGGCCCGGCATGGCACCTGCTGCACTGGCGCCTGCCGGATGGAGGCGCGGCTCACTACCTGGTGCGCCCGGACGGGTACATCGGCTACTGCTACATGGGAGATAACGACGAGGGGGCCGCCGGGCTGGCGGAGTACCTCAACCGCTGGGTGGGATGACGACGGCGGACGCATCCCGCCGTCGTACGTTCACCCCACCGTTTCCGGGAGCCTCCCGGTGAGCACCGTGACGGCGGCGGCGGACCAGCGCTCGCGCTCCGGTTCGTACGAGATGACCACCGACTCGTCCGACTCCTTTGCCTCATCCATGGACAACAACAGCGCATCCTCCACGTGCCTGGCATACTCAAGCCGGTCGGCGAGGCTGCCCTGGAGGTCGGCGTCGTCGATGAGCGCGTGGCCCTTGCCGTCCACGATGACCTTCAGGGAGTACCCCTGTTCCTCGTGCAGGGAACCCCTCGTGGACGTGATTTCGGTGATTCTGTCTGCCCGGACCAGCCCGTTGCCCAGCGTGCGGATCCATACATCACCCATGGAAAGACCTCCTTGTGGTTGGGGGCGCGGAACAGTGCCCCTAAGGCGAAATGTACTCCTCCGCGGCCCGTTTGTGACCCCCGGATTTTCGTGTGCCTGGCTGCGCAGCGACGCGCGGGCTCGCTGCGCAGGGACAGTCCCTGCGCACCGAACCCGGACCTCGGGCCGCAGGCAGGATCGGGGGAGTGGACCGCTATCCTCGAGACATGACTGAATCCGCCCTCGAGGCCCGGCCCGGCCCCGCACAGAAGGCCCTCTGGTGGCTGCAGGACTACCTGTACGCGGCGGGCTGGCAGGTGCGGGGGATGCTCTCGCGCGTGCAGCCGGGGTCGTTCCACCAGGGCCACCGCAGCCCCGTGGTGATCATCCCCGGTGTGTACGAGAACTGGCAGTTCATGCTCCCGCTCATCCATGCCATCCACGACGCCGGCCACCCGGTCCACGTGGTCACCGTCCTGCAGCGGAACAAGCTGGAGGTCCCGGTGGCGGCACGGCTGGTGGCCCAGCACCTCGAAGAAGCCGGGCTGCGTGATGCCGCGCTGGTGGCGCACAGCAAGGGCGGGCTGATCGGCAAGTACGCCATGCTGAGCCTGGACCCCGAGCAGCGGATCAGCCGGATGGTCACGGTGTGCACCCCGTTCCTGGGGTCGCGTTACGCCCGTTACATGCTGCTGCCCAGCCTCCGGATTTTCTCTCCGCGCAGCGCACTGACCCGGGAACTGGCGCGCGAGGAAACCATCAACAGCCGGATTACCTCGCTGTACGGGCCGTTCGATCCGCACATTCCCGAGGGGAGCGTCCTGCCCGGGGCCACCAACATCGAGCTGCCCGTGGCGGGGCACTTCCGGATCCTGGGCGACCCGGAAACCGCGCGGATCATCGTGGAGCAGCTGAACCTTCCCGGGCAATGACCTTCAACGGAAAATACAACGGCGGCCGGCAGGCGCCGCTGGAACCTGACCACTCGCCGTCGGGCAACCCGGCAGAGCGGCGGCAAAGCAGGTGGGCCACTGTCCTGGCGGTTCTGCAGCGGCTGCTGTACCTGCTGGTGACCGTCGCCGTGGGCTGGGCGGTGTACTACTTCTTCCTCGCGCGGCTGGCCCGCGGACCTGAACAGGCCTGGGTATTCCTGCCCGTGTGGCTGATCCTGGCCTACGCCCTGCTGCCGCGCATCCACAAAATCCTTAGCAGCCTGTACATCCCCGATTACTTCATCGGCCGGGCCAGGACAGGCGACGGTGTGCTCGGCGACCCCGTGAACCTGGCGGTGGTGGGGACCGGGGAGGAGCTGCGGCGGGCGATGCGGACCGCCGGCTGGGTGGAGGCGGATCCGATAACGCCGGGGACGGCGTGGCGGACGCTGACCTCGACGGTGCTGGGGCGGAGCTACCCGGAGGCCCCGGTCAGCGCGCTCTACGTCTTCGGTAATCGGCAGGACCTGGCGTTCCAGCGGGAGATCGACGGGAACCCGCGCAAGCGGCACCACGTCCGCTTCTGGAAGTGCCCTGACGGGTGGATGCTGCCGGGCGGCCTCTCCGTTGACTTCGTGGGGGCCGGGACCTACGACCGCAGCGTGGGGCTCTCGCTCTTCACATTCCAGATCACGCACAAAATCGCCGACCGGACCGACGAGGAACGGGACTTCATCATCGAAACGCTGCGGATAGCCAAGGCCGTGCAGTCCGTCCACGTCATCCGCAACTACTCCAGCGGCTACCACCACCGCAATGGCGGCGGTGACTCCATCCGCACGGACGGGCACCTGCCCATCATCGACCTCTACCAGCCCGGCCGGCCGGATACGGGTTCGGCCGGATAGGCTCGGTTGCTTAGCTGCAGCTGACGGTGCGGGTCAGCGGGGTGGCGCTGCGCCAGGTGTTGGTGGAGTTGACCGGTGTGTAGAGCCCGCGGACCGTGTACGTGTAGTCCACGGTGCTGCCCTTTGCGGCCGAAATGGTCAGCGTGTGTGACTCAATACTCCCGACGGGCTGGACCCGGTTGGTGCTCTCGGTCCCGCTGGTGATAGTGACGTCCAGGAAGTTGGCGTAGGGAACGGTCTCCCTGACGTTGACCGTCAGCGTGAGGGTCTTCTTGCTGGAGCACACCGGGACCACACTGGTGTCGGTGGGGGACCCGATGGTCGCGGTGCCCACCACGGCCTGGGCCACTGCCTGCGTGGTGAATGCCGCCTGGGCTGCCGGGGCTGCCGCAAAGCCCAGCAGCAGGCACCCTGCCGAGGCGGCGGCGGCCCAGCACGCAACGGCGTCCCTGGCCGCGGGCCTAGCCATTCTTCCCGGTGGACAGGGCAGGCTCCCGCCGCCAGATGGAACGCAGCACACCAAGCACCAGGATCGCAGGCGCGCCGTACATCAGCGAGTTCAGCACTACAGGCTCGCGGAGGGCGCGGACGGCATGTCCAAGGGCAGGAACAGTGAATACGTGTTTGTGGACGGTTTTGCCGTTCAACGATGCTTCCCAGGGATCCACGCCGTTGTTGGCATCACCCTTGGTGCGGACCGCCGTCGAGCCGTCCGCGGCAGTGAACACCTTGGTGACCCGGTGTGTCTCCACCCTCCTGTCCTCAACCGGGATGCGGTACGTGATGATGTCCCCAGCCCGGATATCGGAGACAGGCACCGGGACGGTGACCACGACGTCGCCCGGATTGATCAGGGGGGACATGGACCCGGTCAACATGGTGGAAGTCTGGTAACCGAAGATCCGGGGACCGACGGCGAGGAACAGCAGGGCGGCGACGGATATGATGACCAGCCCCGTGGTGAGGACGCCGACGGCGCGGCGAACTACTGCCGGCACGGAAGAAGTCCCGCCGTCCACGTGGGGGGTGCGGGGACGGCGGGACAGGGTGGGGGTGCTGCCGGTGGTTACCGCAGGATCGGTTCCGATGCTCATCGCGGTGCAGCCCCCTGGGTTGAGTTTGTGATCCTGCGGTGGTGTTGCCCGGCGCAGCCAGCTTCTCGACGGCGCCGGGCAAATCTCGGTGGCCTAGCTGACCTTGCTGGTGCGCTGGGTGGCGTCGAAGGTGAACTTGATGGTGGTGGTCAGGCCCTGGAAACTGTTGTCCGCCGTGGCGGGCAAAGAGGTGGTGATCTTCAGGTTGTCCGAGGCCCCGGCCGTCACCGAGGCGAGGTTGCTAAGCGCTCGGGCGCCCAGGACGCCTGTGGTGGCCAGGACCGTTTGGGAAGTGCCGCCGCAGGTGTCGGGACCGTCGGCTACGGTGGTCCACGTCGTGCTGCAGGACTCAATTTTCAGCTGAAGGCCGTTGGTGGCGTCGGTAGTGAGGACGTTCGCCGTGGCACCTGTCGGAAGCGCGGTGGTGAGCGTAACGGTGTTGAAGCCGGAAGTACCGGCGTTGCTGAGCGTTGCAACCCTCTCCACCGAGTCGCCGGGCAGGAGGCCCGTGACGGTGGTGGTGAGCGTGCCGTTGGCCAGATCGATGTTGGTGCTGCCGGCCGTGACTTGCTGGTCTGCTGCGGTGGTGCTGTCCGTGAATCCACCGTACGTGCCGAGGCCGGCTACTGCAGCCGCCGTTCCGACAAGCGCTGCTGAGGCCAGGACCTTGCCGGCCGTGGTGCTGATGCTGAGACCCATGAGAATGTCCTTTGTGTGTCAAAAGGTCCGCTCCCCACGCGGACCGGCCGCCCCCCAGTGGACCAGCCGTACGCCGAATTTTTTGGTTCCGGCACAACACATCCTTCCCGGGGCACATCAAATTACGCCGGTGTATTTCATCAAGATTTGCTCAAATTTGGCGATGTTTTCGCAGGTCAGCGCGTTGGCGCGTCCCGGCGCCGAGCGGCAAAAGCGAACAGCGACGTGGTGGCCACGGCGCCCAGATATCCTGCGATGACGATCAGCGCGATGCCCGCCCAGAAGTAGTTGGTGCTGCTGGCCTGCGGGCCCCCGGGCGCGATCAGGGCCAGCGAATACACGGCAACAGCAGCTGAGACCAGCCCGATGGCGACCGGCAGCGTCAGCCACATCCGCGCCGATCCCAGGTGCCGGCCAAAGCCTTCCCACGCGTTCCACATGCCGCGGCGCATGATCAGCCAGCCCGCCGGAATCATGAACGCGCCCACGACCAGGAAGGCGGCCACCACGTCGGCCGGCCGGTGCCACTGGTTGATCAGGGTGGACACTCCGGACGCGATCGCGAACGTCCCGCCGATGAAACCGGCCATCGGACGCCACCGCGGCGATGCCATCAGGAACACCGCAGCCGCCGCGGAGGCCGCAAGCGTGGTGTGGCCAGAGGGGAGCGAATTCAGCTCCAGCGTGATCACACCCTTGTCCGGGCGGGCCGGGAGCAGCGCCTTGAGCACCTGCGTGGCCACGTTCGCGCCCACGCACGCGCTGATGGCAATCGCTGCTTCCGCCCAGTGCCGCCTGATGACGGTCACAAACAGGACCACGACGGCGGCCATCACCAGTGAGATGGTGGGCAGCAGGTCAAGGAACTTGGTGCTCGCCTTGCCGGCCGGACCGTGGATTTCCACCGCTTCCACCAGCGCGGACTCGTCGATGAACTGGCCCGTGGTCGTCTGGACAAAAAAGTAGTACGTGGCCACCAGTCCCGCGACGCAGGCCAGGGTGGCCGTGGCGAACAGCGCCGCCGAACCCGGAGCAGGGCGCGCTGCTGCCCGGACCTGTGCCAGCCGTGAAAAAGTCATCGGATTAAGCGTGTCACAAAAAGCTGGGAGCCTGCTCCACCCAACTATGTCGCGCTAAGTGCCGTTTTGGGGCCTCAAAACGGCACTTAGCGCTACCTAGTTGGGCTCGGAGGACGGAGCGGGGGCTGCGTCGAGGCGGGGGAGTGCTGCCGCCGCGATGAGCGCCGCCAGCGCACCCAGCCCGAACGGAAGCACCGTCAGCGTGGCGACGCCGCCCACCAGAAGCGGTCCGCCGGCGTCGCCCAGTTCCCGGCCCAGCTCCGCCGAACCCATCGTCCGGCCCATCCGCTCCGGCGGCGTCGTGTCGGCCAGGTGCGCGAACGCCAGCGGGGTCGCCGCGCCAATGCCCGTACCGATTGCCGCAGCCGCAAGGAAAATGGTGACCGGACCGGGGGCTGCCGCCACCAGACCGACGCCTGCGGCGATAAGGAGGAGCCCCGCCGTCGTGCCCTTATTGTCCGAAACCCGGTGGAGGTCGCGCATGCGCCCCATCCATGGCTGCGCCAGGACGGAACCCAGCGCCACCACGCTCACCGCGGCGGTGCCGGCCACTGCGTCCATGCCGTGCCGCGTCGCCAGCGCCGGGAGGAAACCCACCGCCGCGCCGAGGGCCCCCGTCGACGCCGCCAAAACCAGCGTGGGCACCAGGAACCGCCGCTCGCCCACCTGCCGTGCCAGGTCCACGACCGTGTACCGCTGGCGGGGGAGCGGCTCAAGGTGCGGAACTGCCACGAGCACCCACACTGCGGTGACCGCAGCCAGCGCCGACAGCGCTCCGAACAGCAGCGGGAACCCGCCGGCGAAAATCAGCCCCGCACCCAGCAGCGGCCCGATGATGTAGCCCAGGCTCTTCCACGACCCGTAGCGCCCAAAGTAGGTGCCCGCCTGGCCGCCGCGCGCCAGCCTGGCCACCATCGCAGAGGACGACGGCGAGAAGGCCGACGCCGCCGCGCCCTGTCCCAGCCGGGCAAGGGCGAGCATCAACGGGTCGGCCGCCCACAGCCCGATCAGGGACAGCGCGGCGAAGCCCAGGAGGCCGCCCACGATCACCGGTTTGGGCCCGATCCGGTCACTCAACGCGCCGAAGACGGGCTTGAGGAACACCTCGGACACGTCGTAGAGCGCCAGCAGGATGCCCAGGTTCAGGAGGGTCAGGCCGATGTTGTCACTCTGCGCACCCAGGCCGGCCGCGATGCTGTGCGCACCGAAGGCCGTGACGAACCCGGCGGCATAGAGGGGCGCGGTGGCTGCTCTTGTCGTAGTGATGCTCATGCCCTTTTGGAGTAGTTGTGGTCCCTTAGGCGATTTGCTCCAGAATACGTTGGCTGCCCTCGACTCCCGGCAGTGACATGTGGCGGGTGGTGACGGCGGCGGCGAGGCTGTGGTCGTGGGTGACGAGCACCAGCGCCGTGTCATGCTTAGAGACTTGATCCAGAAGGCAGCTCATGGTCTCCTCCTGGGTGAGCAGGTCCAGGCGGGATGTGGGTTCGTCCGCGAAGAGCACTTTTGGTTTGACCAGCATGGCCCGGATGATCGCCAGGCGCTGCAGTTCCCCGCCGGAGACACTGGCAGGCCAGCGGTCCAGCAATGCATGGTCGAGGCCGAGCCGGTCCAGGAGCACTCCGACCCGGCGCGGGTCTGCACGGTGGCGGCGGACCACGTCGTTGAAGCTGTCCTTGATCCTGACCCGGGGCGCGAAGGCGACGGCAGGGTCCTGGTAGAGCTTCTGTGCCTGGCCTCCGGACAAACCGTGGTGCTGGACCGTTCCCGTGTCGGGGCGGAGCAGCTTGAGCAGGATCCCTCCCAGCGTGGTCTTGCCGCAGCCGCTGGGGCCGGTCAGCGCGAGCCGTTCCCCGGCGGCAATCTTCAGGTCGAGGCCCTCGAAGAGGGGGCGGTCGCCGTAGGCTTTGCGCAGGCCCGTTGCCTCAATGAGGGTGGTGCTGCTGCAGTCAGGGGTGCCCCGCCAGGACGGGTTCCACTGGCTGGGCTCAGCCGCGAGCAGCCGGCGGGTCCATGGGTGGGCCGGCGCCGTGAGCACCTGGTCTGCGGGACCCTGCTCGACGATGGCGGCCTGTTGCATGACCAGGACTGTTCCGCCCAAGGCCCGCGCGAGGTCCAGGTCATGGGTGATGGTCAGCAGTGAGCCGCCGCGCCCGATGTGCTGAATAAGCATCTCGGCCAGGGCGTCCCGGGATCCGCTGTCCAGGCCCTTGGACGGTTCATCGGCAATGAGCACTGCCGCCCCGCCCATGGTGGCCGCCGCGAACGCGACCCGTTGCGCCATGCCGCCGGAGAGGGTGTGCGGATAGGACCGGCCGACTCCGTCCAGGCCCAGTCCGGAGAGACGTTGCTCAGCCCGGGTGAGCGCCGTTCGCCGCCCGTGCCGGTTCTTGAAGAACGCGGGGTTTCCCTCGGCAACCTGGGCGCGCACCGGCATGGTTGGATCGAGCGCAAGGACCGGCTCCTGGGGAAGCAGGGCGAGGTGCCGCCCCCACAGCCGCTGCTGCGCGCCGGTGTCCGACAGGGAAGACCATTCGTCGCCGATGCGGAGCCGTCCGGTGACGTCCAGGCTCGACGGGAGGCTTCCCATCAGGGCGTGGGCCAGGAGGGACTTGCCCGACCCGCTTTCTCCTACGATGGTCACCGCCCGGCCGGGTTCCAGCGTCATTCCGGGGACGTCCACCAGGGTGCGGCGGTTGTGACTGACACAGACGTCGAGCAGTTCGATGGTCATCGGCGGTCCTCCTGGGAACGAAGTCCGAGCAGCCCCACCAGCAGCAGGAGCAGTACCGCAACGGGCGCCAGCACCATCCAGGGGGCTTCGTGGTAGTAGGGCAGGGCTTCGGTGATCAGCAGTCCCAGTTCAGCGGTAGGCGGTTTCAGGCCGACGCCGACATAGCTGAGCGTGGACATCGCCAGGACTGCGGTCACGAGGCCGAGGGTGGCCATGCTCAGCAGTACCGGGGCCAGTTCCGGCAGAAGATGGCGCCGCACGATGTGCACCGGTCCCAGCCGCAGCATGGTGGCGGCCTCCACCGCGGGACTGGCCAGGATGCTGACGGAACGGGCCCGCACCACCCGGAAATACTCGACCCACTGGGCCAGTGCGATACCGAGGTAGATCGTCCACAGCTGCCCGGACGCCAGCGCCGCGAAAATGAGCACGATCAGCAGGGCAGGCAGCGCCAGGAAGACCTCCGAGATGCCGAGCAGCGCCTGGTCCAGCCAGCCACGCCGCCATGCCGCGAGCAGGCCCAGGGAAATGCCGGCTATGGCGGCTGTGGCCACGCACAGTGCCGCCAGCCCCAACGACAGCCTCGTGGCGTGTGCCAGCCGGGCCAGCACGCTGCGTCCCAGGTGGTCATGCCCCAAGGGCTCTATCGGCGAAGGGGGCTGCAGGAACTGGCTGAGGTCCTGTCCCGAATACTCTCGCCACACCAGCGGGCCGATGAGGGCAAAGAGCACCAGGGCTGTGAGCAGTGCGGCGGAAACCAGTCGGGCGGTGTCTGCGCTGCGGAATCGTTCCGCCGTACCCCATTGGATGGCGGGCTGCAGTTGGGTGCGGGTGGTCATCGGTCCTCCCGGGTACGGGGGTCAAGGGCGAGTACGGCGAGATCCACTGCCGTCGAAACGACGACGACGATGAGAGCCAGCGCCAGGACGGTCGCCTGCATGGCGGGAATGTCACGCCAGAAAACTGCATGCACCAGGGCGTGGCCGAGCCCGGGCCAGGCGAAAAGGCTCTCAACCACCACCACGCCTTCCACCAGGATGAGGATTTGCACGCCGACGTAGGCCACCAATGTCACCCCGGCGTTGCGCAGCACGTGCCGGGCAAGCACCATTTTCTGTGCCAGCCCCTTGGTCCGTGCGAAGTGGACCTGTTCGGACTGCAGGATCCGGGCAACAGTATCCCGGGTCACCCGCGCGAAAAGTCCGGACAGGCCGATGGCCAGGGTCAAGGCGGGGAGTACGATATTGCGGCCCTCGCCGTGGCCGGCTGCCGGAACCCAGCCCAGCTGGACGGAGAACACGATGATGAGCAGCAGTCCGAGGGCGAAGGGCGGTAAAGCGCGGACGAGTGCAACGTAGGTGTCGGTGAGCCGGTCAAATGCCCCGCCCCGGGAGCGGGCAGCGAGTACTCCGATAACCGCGCCTACAGCGACCGAGACCAGCAGCGCCACCGCGGCCAGCTGCAGGGTGGCTGACAGGTGATGGCCCAGTTCACCGATGACCGGGGCGCCGGTCACCAGGGAGGCTCCAAAATCCAGGCGCACCGCGTCCAGGATCCAAGCGCCGAGCTGCTCCCATGCCGGCGCGTCCAGGTTCAGGTCCGCGCGGATTTCGGCAGCGGTGGCGGCATCCACCTTGTCATAGCCGTAGCGCCCGGCCGCGATGCGGAAGGCGATATCGCCCGGCAACTGCTGGACGATGACGAAGCAGGTAACAGTGACCACCAGGGCCACACCGGCCGCCTGGGCGGCGCGGCGCACGAGGATCCGCGCGGCGGCGGCCGCAAGCGAAGGGCCGGCCGCAGCCTGGAATACGGTCACACTCATTTGGCGTAGGAAGCTGAGGCCAGGTTCCAGCTGCGCTCCAGCGGGTCAAGGACGAACCCCTCAACGGAATCGTTGACGATCACGCTCTGGCGGTACCAGGAGACGGGGATGACCGGCAGTTGGTCCTGCAGTGTGCCCGCTACTGCCTCCCGGGCGGACTGTGCCTTTTCGCCGGTGTGGTCCGGGTCCGTGGCCAGGCGGCCCAAGGCATTCTGCATTCCCGCATCGCTCCAGTTCATGGCGCCCCAGTCGCCGCCGCCAGCAGCGTAGTCCTTCAGCAGGGTCACCGTGGGGTCCGGCACCAGGGCGAAGTTGCGGGTGAACAGTGCCATGTCCAGCGAACCATCGGCGTGGCCTGCGGGAATCTCACTGGAGTTGTCCACCCGTACGTCGACGGTGACGCCTACCTCAGCCAGGGCCGCCTGGATGGCGGTGGCCATTGTCGGCAGTTCGGCACGGTCGGGGAACGTCAGCAGGGTCAGCCGGAGGGGTTTCCCGTCCTTCTCCCGGACGCCGCCGGAACCCTTGGACCAGCCGGCTTCATCCAGGAGGGCAGCGGCACGGTCAAGGTCCTGGGCCAGGGGTTCCAGTGCCTTGTCATGCCACGCCTCCAGGGACGGCGGGAACATCTGCGTGGCGGCGATGTCGGGGTCCCGCAGCACGGCAGTGGCCATCGCCGGACGGTCCAGGGCCAGGGACAGCGCCTTGCGCACCCGCTCATCGGACAGGGCGGGATGTTCGGCGTTGAGCTTCAGCACGATGGTGCGCGGCAGCAGCGCGGATTCCACCCGGACCCCTGGCTTGCCCTTGATCCGCTGCAGGCTGGTCGGGTCCATCCCGAAGGTGATGTCGGCCTGTCCGCTCTCGGCCATCAGGGCGCGATTCTCAGCCCGGCCCACGCTTTTGTAGACCACCCCCTCAACGGCAGGTGCCTGCCCCTCGTAACCGTCAAAAGCTTCCAGCTCGATCCGTGCGGGCGGCGCCACCTCCACCACTTTGTACGGGCCGGACCCCACCACCTGCGTCACCGTTCCGTCCTTGGCGTAGGAGGACGGGGCCAGGATCTGGGTGCTGGTGGCGGCAAGGACTGCCGGTAGCGGGGCGAACTGCTTGGACAGCTCGATGACGACAGTTTCGCCGTGGGCACGGACTGCCGTGATCGGTGCCGTGGCGAGGGTGTTGGCTTCAGAGGTTCGGGCCTTTTCCAGGGCTGCGACGACGGCTGCCGCATCTACCGGAGTTCCGTCGTGGAACGCTGCCCCTTCCCTTAGCGTGAATTCCCAGGACAAGCCATTTCCTGCCGCCTTCCAGTGAGTGGCGAGGCCGGGGCGGAGGCGGCCGGCGCCGTCGGCGTCCACCAGGGTTTCAGCTACCTGGAGGCGGGTGAAGATGCCCTCCGCGGCAGCGGGGTCCAGGCTGTGGACTTCGTAGGGGCCGATGACGTCAAGCACGTCCTTGCCGGCGGCGCCTCCCGCAGTGTGGGGAGTGCTGCCGCAGGCCGTCAGCGCAGCAAGGGAAAAGGTGATTGCGGCGGCGGCCGACAGCAGGAAGGAGCGCAAAGGCATGGGTGTTTCCTAGGTTGAAAGGTGTGCGGGTGCGGGCACGGGCGCCGCGGTCTTGCTGACGTCTGAATCTACTGGGCGCCCGAAGGGGTGGGCGCAGACCGGAGCGGCGGCTGCGGGCAGCAGGGGGCTGCGCATGACGCTTCGGCTGCCCGCCGGTCCTCCCGCTCCCGGTCGAGGGCCTGTTTGGCTTTCTTGCGCACTTTGCTCTTGGGCATGGGTTCCTAAACGTGGATAGCGGGGGCGGGCCCAAGGAACTCTATATGAGAAGGATTCTCATTAGCAAAAGGCGACTGACATCTCTGTACGGAAATGCGTAACTTTTGGCAGTGAGTCCGGCTCCAGCCGCCAACCCGGGGTCCGCCCCGGCCCGCGGGTCCAGAAAGTTACGCAAACCCGCAGGGGGCGCTCGGTACAGTGAACGGATGCCCCCGCTTTCCGCCGCTGTCCCGCCCGACATGCCCCCCACAGTGCCGCCGCTCGAACAACTCCTGGCCGGCGCACACGTGGTCAGACTTCCCATGCGGGTAAAGTTCCGCGGCGTGACGGCCCGGGAGTCGCTGCTGATCCAGGGCCCGGCGGGATGGGGGGAATTCTGCCCGTTCCCCGAGTACGGCGACGCGGAGGCCTCCCGCTGGCTAGCAGCTGCCGTCGAGGCCGCCTGGCAGGGTTTCCCTGCGCCGCTGCGCGACAGTATCCCCGTTAACGCCACGATTCCGGCCGTCCCCGCGGACCGTGTGCCGGAGTTGCTGGCCCGCTTCGGTCGGGTGGATGCGGTGAAGGTCAAGGTCGCGGAGCCGGGGCAAACACTCGCCGAGGACGTCGCCCGCGTGGAGGCCGTCCGCGCAGCCCTTCCGCAGGCCGCCCTCCGGGTGGACGCGAACGGAGGCTGGGACGTGCCAGGGGCTGTCGAGGCACTGACCCGACTCGCCGCCGTCGGCCTTGAATACGCTGAGCAGCCCGTGCCGTCCATCGAGGGGCTGGCGGCCGTGCGCGCTCAACTGCGGGACGCCGGGACGCCTGTCCTGATCGCCGCGGACGAGAGCGTGCGCAAGGAAACCGACCCCCTCCGCGTGGCCCGAGCCGGCGCGGCGGACCTGATCGTGGTCAAGGTGGCGCCGCTTGGGGGAGTGCGGCGCGCGCTGGAGATCGTGGCGCAGGCCGGGCTGCCCGCCGTCGTAAGTTCGGCGCTGGACACGTCCGTGGGAATCCGCGCCGGCCTGGCGCTCGCTGCGTCCCTGCCGGAATTGCCGTACGCGTGCGGGTTGGGGACAGTGTCGCTGTTCGAGTCGGACGTAACCCTGGACCCCTTGACGGCCGACGACGGCGCCATCCGCCTCCGCGACGCGGCCCCCGACGCCGGGCTGCTGCAGCGCTATGCGGCTCCCGCGGAACGGCGCGATTGGTGGCTGGCCCGGCTCCGCCGCGTCCACGCCCTGTTCTGAGAGCGTTCCTGTAGGCAACTCTCAGTTCACCTGGACTTCATCTCGGCGACCCCTGCGTGTAGGAAACGGCTGGCAGGGTGGGCGGGACCCCACAAAGGATTTTGGAAGGCCCCCCATGTCTGAAACGACTGCCCGTAAGTTCCCCCTCCTGCCGATGCTCGGCCACACCAAGGGCAAGCGCAGCGCCGTTACCTGTGCGCTCAAGTGCGACAACGCCTGTGCCGGCGATGTCTGCAACACCAGTTCCAACAGCTACTTCCGCGACATCGCCTCCGCAACGATGTCCCGCCGCGCCGCCCTGGGCTTTGGCGCCGCCGGTGCCCTCGCCGTCGTACTCGGGGGTGCTGTCACCTCGCCGGAGAAGGCGAATGCCGCCGGCCTGTCCAAGGCAGCCACCGAGGGCTTCGCCAAGTCGAAGCTCCAGTTCTCTCCCATTCCGTCGATTGACGCCATGGTGGACGCTGTTACTGTCCCCGAGGGCTTCACCTGGAAGCCGGTCATCCGCTGGGGCGACCCGATGTTCAACGACGCCCCGGTGTTCGACATCAACAACCAGACGGTTGAGGCGCAGGAAAAGCAGTTCGGCTACAACAACGACTACACGGATATCCTCGAGATTCCGGGCAGCAAGGGCCGCCGGGCAGTCATGTTCTCCAACCACGAGTACACCAACGACGCCCTCATGTTCCCGCCCACAATGCCGGCAGAGCAGGTCCGCGCCGTGGGCCAGGCCGCACACGGGCTGTCCGTCGTGGAACTGGAGCGCCACAACAAGAACCAGCCGTGGACCTACGTCAAGGGTGCCGGGCTGAACCGCCGCTACCTGAACAGCACCGTTTACGAACTGACCGGCCCCGCCGCCGGTTCCGCCCTGGTCAAGACCGTGGAGGACCCCGCAGGCCGCTTCATCAAGGGCACGCTGGGCAACTGCGCCGGCGGCACCACGCCGTGGGGCACCATCCTGTCCGGCGAGGAGAACTTCCAGGGCTACTTCGTCTCCGAAGGCACCTCGGCGTCCGACAAGCGCTACGGCCTGACCTCCAAGGCCACCGCCCGCAAGTGGGAACTGGACGACCCGCGCTTCGACACCCGCAACGCCGGCTACGAGAACGAGTCCAACCGCTTCGGCTACATCGTGGAAGTTGACCCGTTCGACCCCACGTCCACCCCGAAGAAGCACTCGATGCTGGGCCGCTTCAAGCACGAGGGCGCCAACGTGATCATCGCCGAGTCCGGCCACGTGGTGGCCTACTCCGGCGACGACGAGCGCTTCGACTACCTGTACAAGTTCGTCTCCAAGGACAAGTACATCGAAGGCGACCGCAAGCACAACATGACGCTGCTCTCTGCCGGCAGCCTGTACGTCGCACGCTTCACCGGCAACTCTCCGGCAGCGGAGATCGATGGCACCGGCAACGTTCCGTCCGACGGCGCCTTCGACGGCATCGGCGAATGGCTTCCCCTGGTGGTGGACGGCAAGTCCGCCGTTCCGGGCATGTCCGTCGAGGAAGTCCTGGTTTACACCCGCCTCGCGGCGGACAAGGTCGGTCCCACCAAGATGGACCGGGCCGAGGACGTGGAGCCCAGCCTGCACACCGGCAAGGTCTACGTGGCCTGCACCAACAACTCCGCACGTGGCACCGGCACGAAGGAAGGCGCCACCGAGGTCAACCCGCGCAACCAGAACCGCGACGGCCACATCGTGGAAATCACCGAAACCGGCGACCAGACGTCCACCACCTTCACATGGAACCTGCTGATGGTGTGCGGCGATCCGGCCCAGGGTGACGTCACCTACTTCTCCGGCTTCCCGGTGGACCAGGTTTCGCCCATCTCCTGCCCGGATAACCTTGCCTTCGACTCTGTGGGCAACCTCTGGATCTCCACGGACGGTGCACCCAGCGGCATCGGCCGCGCCGACGGGCTCTTCAAGGTCACCTTGGAAGGTGCTGAACGCGGCAAGGTGGAGCAGTTCCTGGCTGTCCCGCGCGATGGAGAGACCTGCGGACCGATCATCCACGACGAAGAGCGCACCGTGTTCGTCGCCGTGCAGCACCCGGGCGAGGACGGCTCGTTCGAGAACCAGGTGTCCTTCTTCCCGGACTACGTTCCGGCTGGTACGACGCCGGCACCGGGCCAGGCGCGCGCGCCCCGGCCGTCGGTGATCCAGGTGTTCCGCACGGACGCCTAGCTCCCGTTCCCTCCCGCCTCCCCGGGACGCTCTCTCACTTCCTGCGGTTTCGGGCCAACGCTCTCTCACCCTTCGCGCCTTACGGTTCGCAAGGTGAGAGAGCGTTTGGGTTTAAGCGACGGTAAGTGAGAGAGCGTCCGGGGGTGGGAGACTGGTTTGGTGACTTTCCTGAACTCTCTCGAGGCGGCGCGGATCGCCGTCGGGATAATGCTCGACGGCGGTGTGCGGCACGTGGTGGTCTGTCCCGGTTCGCGGTCCGCGCCCATGGCCTACGCGCTCGCAGAGGCGTCCGCAGCGGGGCGGGTGGAGCTGCTGGTCCGGATCGACGAGCGGAGCGCCGGGTTCACCGCGCTCGGCCTGGCGCTGTCCACCGGCTCCCCGGCCGCCGTCGTCACCACGTCCGGAACCGCCGTCGGAAACCTGATGCCCGCCGTCATGGAGGCCAACCACGCCGCCGTCCCGCTGCTGGTGATTTCCGCAGACCGGCCCGAGGAGCTCCGCGGAACCGGCGCCAACCAGACCACGGTTCAGCCGGACCTCTTCGGTGAGCAGGTGCGGTTCGCCGTCGACGTTCCGGCCGGAACCGACCCGCAGCGTGCCGTAGAAACCGCACTGTCCGCCGCCACGGGTGCGTTCCCGGACCTCCCGCCCGGCCCCGTGCAGCTGAACCTGGCCTTCCGGGACCCGCTGGTTCCGGCCGCCGGCGAGAAGATGCCCGCGGCCGCCGGGACACAGCGTTTCCGGGTGGGAGCCGAACCGCTGGTGATGAACCTGCCTCCGGCCCCGGAACATCTTCCGGAACGGCGCACCGTGGTCCTGGCCGGGCACGACGCCGGACCCGTGGCCGAGGCTTTCGCGCGCGCACACAGCCTGCCGCTTCTGGCCGAGCCGTCCTCCAACGCCCGCTTTGGCCCCAACGCCGTTGGCCCGTACCGGCTGCTGCTGGAGCACTTCGGCCCGGACTCTGCCCAGCCGATTGAGCGGGTGGTCCTGTTCGGCCGGCCCACACTGTCCCGCCCGGTCGCCGCTCTCCTGGCCCGCCCCGACGTCCCGTCAGCGCTCTATCAGCCCGTTCCGGTCGCCTGGTACGAGCCAGGCCGGCGCACGGAACTGCCCCTCGAAAGCCTGGCCGACCTCGCCGATTTCGCCGGCCGGGGGAGCGGCGGCTGGCTGGATGCCTGGCTGCTGGCCGGGTCCGCCGCGCAGCACGCGCTGGACGGAGTGCTGTCCGCTGAAGCTCCTGCCAGAGGCCCGTCCGTCGCGTCGCTCGTGTGGAAGCACGCGCGCGGGCAGCTGCTGCTGGGCTCCTCCAACGGGATCCGCGACGTGGACCTGGCCGGCCTGCCCGCCCCTGAACCCGCGGCCACCGTCTACGCCAACCGCGGCCTGGCCGGGATCGACGGCACCATCTCCACCGCCACCGGCTTGGCGATCGGCGCCGGCCAGGACACCACGGTCCTGCTGGGCGACGTCACCTTCCTCCATGACGCCGGCGGCCTGCTCCTCGGCGCCGGCGAGGACGAGCCAACCCTCCGCATTGTGGTACTCAACGACTCCGGCGGGGCCATCTTCGGACTCCTGGAGCACGGCGCCGTGGAGGAGTCCGGGAACTACGGAGACGCCGTCGAACGCCTCTTCAGCACCCCGCACTCGGTGGACATCGCGGCACTCGCCGCAGCGTACGGCGTCGGACATTCAGCGGTAAGTACGACGGCGGGTCTCGCCGAAGCGCTTGGCCAGCCGCTGCAGGGGCGCACGATCATCGAGGTGCGGACGAACCGGCGGGGGCTGCGGGGCCTGCACGCGCGGATCAAGGAGGCCGTTGCCGCGGCGGTGGAGGGTGTGCTGGCCGGGTAGGCGCTGGTCCGGGCAAAGCGCGCTGGTTTCGGACTGACGCCCCGGTTTCGGACTGCGGCTGCCCGGGCCCCGGGCGCGGACGACTGGAACCGCAGCCTCGGTCCGGAACCGCAGCGTCGGGTAGTTGTCCACATGGCCTCTGTGCCCCCTTCCTGCCCCCGAGAGTAGGGCAGAGCATCGTGCCATGGACCAGATTCCCCTGATTCTCAGCAGCGACTACGCACGGGTTGGCCAGGACAGCCGGACGTTGTCCCGCCGCGCTGCGTCCAAAGAGCTCTGCAGGATCCGGCAAGGGGTCTACGTATCGGCAAAAGAGTGGAACGCGCTCAAACACTGGGAGCAGTATCCGTTGCTGATTCGGGCGGCCGCTGCGACGCTCCAATCACGGACGGTGTTCTGCCGCGAGTCCTCTGCTGCTGTTTGGGGCATTCCATTGCTCGGGACCCAGCAGATCGTGCACGCGTTGACAGCTGATGGCGGCGGAGGACGTTCGCGGGCGGGTGTGCGACGGCACCGCGGGGATCCGGAAGCGGCGGACGTTCAGCTACGGTCCGGTCTGTGGGTGACCGGAAGGCTGCGCACGGTGTTGGACCTGGCGGCGTTTGGAACGTTCGAACAGGGCGTGGCCGCGGTGGACCATGTGCTCAAGCCGGACCCCGTCCAGCGGCTCCTGCCCCTGACCTTGGCCGAACTCGAAGGGTCCATAGGCCCGGAATACAGTGCAGCGGCTGCCCGGCGCATTCGAATGGTGCTTGGCTTCGCGGACCCGGCCTCAGGCTCGCCCGGGGAGTCACTCAGCCGCGCCTATATGTACATGGAAGGCTTCAAGGAACCGCGCCTCCAGACCGAAATCCGTGACCGGAGGGGATTTGTGGCGTTGCTTGACTTCGAGTGGCCGGAGGAGGGGCTGGCCGGGGAATTCGACGGGCTGGTGAAGTATCAGAAGGCCGAGTACCTGAGCGGCCGCACGCCGTCGGACGTGGTGGTTGCGGAGAAACGGCGCGAGGACCGGATCCGTGCCGCCGGCCGCAGGGTCATCCGCTGGACGTGGACTGACCTGGCGGACCGGGCGGCTTTCGCGGCCATGCTGGAGCGGGCGGGCGTTCCCCGGACCCGGTTTCGGGCCTGCGCTCCGGGCATCTGCTACGAAAACGGACAGCCGCCACGTGGATCCACGTAGCGGCTGTCCGAAATCGGTGCGGAAGTCCGAGCCTAGTCCTCCAGGTCGATGTGCGTCGGGTCCAGCACCCGGCGCAGGAATTCCTTGGTACGCGGCTGGGTGGGGGCACTGATGACCTGTTCGGCCACGCCTTCCTCCACCACCACGCCGCCGTCCATGAAGACCACGCGGTCCGCCACTTCGCGGGCGAAGCCCATCTCGTGCGTGACCACCAGCATGGTCATGCCTTCCTTGGCAAGGTTGCGCATGACGGACAGGACATCGCCCACCGTTTCAGGGTCCAGGGCGGACGTGGGCTCGTCGAAGAGCATCAGTTCCGGGTCCATGCTCAGCGCCCGGGCAATGGCAACGCGCTGCTGCTGGCCGCCGGACAGCTGGTCCGGGAAGCGGTCCGCCAGGTGCCCCAGGCCGACGCGCTCAAGGTTGTGTTGGGCCACCTTGTCCGCCTCTGCCTGCGAACGCTTCAGTACCTTGGTCTGGGCGATGGTGCAGTTGCGCCGGGCGTCCAGGTGCGGGAACAGGTTGAACTGCTGGAACACCATGCCCACCTTGCGGCGCATCCGGTCGATGTCCACCTCGGGGTCCGTGGCTTCAAAGCCGCCCACATGGATGCTGCCCTGGTTGGGTGTTTCCAGCAGGTTCACGCACCGGAGCAGGGTGGACTTGCCGGAACCGGACGGACCGATCAGGCACACCACCTCGCCGGGGGCCACGCTGAGGTTGATGCCCTTGAGCACCTCGTTGGAGCCGTAGGACTTGCGCAGGTTGCTGATGTCCACGCCTGCCGCGTTGATGGGGGAGGTGCTGCCGCTGGGGTTAGTGACGACGTCGTTCATTGTCTTCCCTGCCTATCGCTTGGTCCGCGCGGAGCGGCTTTCGAACTTCCGGGCCAGGAGGCTCAGGGGGATGGTGATGACCAGGTAGAAGGCACCCGCTACGAGGAGCGGCGTGAGGCCCGCACCCAGCGAGGAGATGCCGTCGCGGCCGAACTTGGTGAGTTCAAACTGGGAGGCAGTCAGGCCCAGGACGTAGATCAGCGAGGAGTCCTTAGTGAGCAGGATGACCTCGTTGGTCAGGGGCGGCAGGACGATCTTGAAGGCCTGCGGGATCACGATGGTGACCATTGCCCGCCACTGCGGCATGCCCAGCGAGCGGGCGGCCTCGAGCTGGCCCTTGGGCACGGCCTGCAGGCCTGCGCGGAGGGTTTCTGCGATGTAGGCCGAGGCCACCATTCCCAGCGAGATCATGACCACGACGGTCACGTTCCACGAAACGCCAAAGGCCAGGGGAACGCCGTAGCCGAAGGCGATGAAGACCAGAAGGGCCGGGATGCCGCGGAAGAATTCGATGTACGCGGTGGCGATCCACCGGTAGAGGGGGAAGCTGGAAAGCTTCATGAGGGCCAGAAGGAGGCCGCCGGAAAGGCCCACGATAAAGCCGAGGGCGGTGTAAATCAGCGTGTTGCTCAGGCCCGTCAGGATGATTCCCGGGAACATCGGGCCGATCTTGCCGAAGTTGAAGACGCTGTTGGCGACGGTCTTCCAGTCGGTGGCCAGGACCAGCGCGGCAACTGCGACGATGAAGATGCCGGCCTGGACGTAAAGGCTTACTCTGGCGCGCTGACTTGCGGTCATTGCCATGGGGTGCTCACATTCGTTGTGCGTGGCTGAGGCCCCGGACGGACTGGGGACAGTGCGTCCGGGGCCTCAGCTGCGTGTTCTCAGGGGCTATGCAGGAGCCGTGGCCGCGATGGCCGTGGGCTGCCTACTTGGCGGTCTCGCCGAACCAGGTGGTTTCGAACTTCTCCAGGGAGCCATCATCCTTCAGGCGCTTGAGCGTGGCGTTGACCTTCTCGGCCATCGCGGTGTTGCCCTTCTTGATGCCGATGCCCAGCTGCTCGCCCGTGCTGTAGTTCTCCACGCGCTCCCACTTGTCGTTGTCCTTGATGGCGTAGGCCAGGACGGACTGGTTGCCCAGGGCGGCGTCGATGGTGCCGGCCTGGATGGCCTGCGTGAGAAGCCCGGTGTCCTCGAACTGCTGGGCGTCGATGCCCTTCTCGGACGCGTACTTGGCGCCGGTGGTGGCCTGCTGGACGCCGACCTTCTTGCCCTTGGCGTCCTCCAGGCTCTTGATGCCGGAGTCCTTGGAGGCGAGCAGCGTGAGGTCGTCATCCATGTACGGCGTGGAGAAGTCCATGACGTTCTTGCGTGTGTCCGTGATGGAGACCGAGGAGATGGACAGGTCGCACTGGGTCAGTGCGGTGCCGGTCTCGATGGCCTCGAAGGAGCTGTCCACGATGCTCAGCTCGGCGTCGAGGTCCTTGGCGATTTCCTTGGCGATGTCGATGTCGAAGCCTACCGTCTCGCCGTCCTTCTCAAACTCGAACGGCTCGTAGGGGACATCGGAGCAGACCGTGAGCTTGCCGGCGTTGATCAGCTGGACGCCGCCTTCGGACGCGGCCGGGGTGGAGTTGCCGCCACATGCCGTGAGCGTCAGGGCTCCGACGGCGAAGAGTGCTGCTGCCTTGGCAGTGATCTTGGCCGTGGCCAGGGACTTGAGCTGCATGTTTCTTTACCTTTTGTTGCAGGGAATATGCCGTACTAAATCGGTACATAGTGTAGCGCCGATTATGAGATGTGCATCACAGGAAACTTTGTTTCACTATTGGATAACTAAATGGGCTCAGAAATCAAGCGGGCACCGCCGGTGGGTGTCTGTTATTTCGGACTCCCGTTGGGTGGGGGTCAGTTGCGGATGCCGAGGGACTCCAGCATCGGCCGGAACTTGGCCCACGTCTCCGCAAGCTCGGCCTCCGGCTGCGATCCGTCGACGATGCCACAGCCGGCATACAAACGCACGGTATCCCGAGACTCGATCACGGCCCCGCGCAGCGCGATGCCCCACTCGCCGTTCCCTGCCGCGTCCAGCCAGCCCACCGGCCCGGCATACGGTCCGCGGTCCAGGTGCTCCAGCTTGCGGATCAGCGCGCCCGCCACCTGCGTCGGCGTTCCGCATACGGCCGCGGTGGGGTGCAGCGCATTGATCAGCGCCAGGCAGGTGGGCACGTGCCCCTCCACCTCGGCCAGCTCCGCCTTCACGTCCGACGCCAAATGCCACACATTGGGCAACTCCAGGATGAAGGGCTCGTCGTGCGCGTTCATGGCTTCGGAGAACGGCGCCAGCTGCGAGGTCAGCGACTGGATGGCGATCTCATGTTCGTGCCGCTGCTTCTCCGAACCGGCCAGGACCCGCGTGGCGTAGTCCATCGGCGCGCCGTCCTCGCCGTGGGCATCGCGACGGTCCAGGGTCCCGGCCAGCACGCGCGCCTGGGCCGTGCGGCCCTCCACCTGGATCAGCATCTCCGGGGTGGCGCCCACAAGGCCATCGACGCCGTAGGTCCAGCACTCCCTGTAGCGGGAAGACAGTTCACGCAGGACGTTCGCGGCATGTACGCCGGCGGGAACAGTCGCCACCACGTCCCGCGCCAGCACGAGTTTCTCGAGGGCTCCCGTGCGGATTTCCGCCACGCCGGCGGCCACCGCGGCCATCCATGCCTCCTCGGTCAGGGATCCCGTGTGCAGGGTTGCGCCGGCGGCCAGGGTGACGGGACGTACGACGGCGCCGCCCGCCTGCCCGGGAACGGCACCTTCCGCAGCGTCCCCGGCGGAGTCCGCTGCCGCCGTCGTTCGTTCTGCGTTGGAGCCACTGCCCGGAACCGGACCCATGCCCGGAACGGAACCGGCGCCCAGCCAGCGCGCCAGCGCGGCGAGCGCTCCCGCTTCGGTGAGGGGGCCGTCGTCGAACGTTAACTGGGTCAGCCAGGCTTGGTTGTCCCGCACGCCTACCACGATCTCGGGCACGATCAGGCGGGACTCGTGCGCCGAGGTCTTGGAGAAAGCGAAGGAACCGAAGGCCACGGGGCCGGTGCCGGGAAGCTCCACGGCGTCGGTGACGTCCGCTTCGAGGACCAGGTGCCGCCACCAGATGTCGGCCTCGAGGAAGCGCTCCGGGCCCGTGGCCGTGAAACGCGCGAGCTCACCAAAACCCGCCAGCCCGGCTTCGCGGCGGGTCCAGCAGAGGACATCGTCGCGCACCAAAAACGACGGCAGCCCCCCGGGGAATGCTTTTCCATCCAGGGGGACTGTCAGTGACTTTATGAGGCCGGTGCGCGTGCTCGTCATGATGGAACAACACTACTCCGGCGCGCCGCGCGCCCCCGCGGAAGGCCGGCAGCGCCGCGGGGGCGTCCCCGGTGGTCCGCGCCCAGCCGAACATTTGAGACAATGTCATGGTGAACCGAGCATCCTTGGATAAGCGTCCGGACGAAGTAGCCACGATGTTTGACGACGTCGCACCGAAATACGATGTCGTCAACGATGTCCTTTCGATGGGGCAGACCCGCCGCTGGCGGAAGATCGTGGTGGAGGCGATGGAGGTTTCCAAGGGCCAGCGCGTCCTGGACCTGGCCGCCGGCACGGGCACTTCCAGCGAGCCATATGCCGATGCGGGCATAGACGTGGTGGCCTGCGACTTCTCACTTGGCATGCTGAAGGTCGGCAAGCGCCGCCGCCCGGACATCAACTTTGTCGCCGGGGATGCCACCAACCTGCCGTTCGCGGACAACACCTTCGACGCCACCACCATCTCCTTCGGCCTGCGCAACGTGAACCGGCCCAAGAAGGCGCTGGAGGAGATGCTCCGCGTGACCAAGCCGGGGGGCCGCCTGGTCATTGCCGAATTCTCCCAGCCGGTGGTTCCGCTCTGGCGCACCATGTACACCGAGTACCTCATGCGGGCCTTGCCGGCCATCGCAGTGAAAGTCGCCTCCAACCCTGACGCCTATGTCTACCTGGCAGAGTCCATCCGCGCCTGGCCGGACCAGGACCACCTCGCCGCCTGGCTGCAGGAAGCCGGCTGGGAAAACGTTACCTACCGCAACCTCACCGGCGGCATCGTCGCCGTCCACCGCGCCTTCAAGGCCCCGGAGACCACCCCGGATGGGGCAGCGGCCGCCATTGCCGCGCATAAGGGCCCGGTGGCCAAGCTGCGCCGAAACATCGTCCGCTGACCTGTGAAGGTACTGATTGTCGGGGCCGGCCCGGCCGGATCCACCGCCGCGTACTATCTGGCCAAGGCCGGGATCCAGGTCACGGTGCTGGAAAAGACCAGCTTTCCGCGCGAGAAGGTGTGCGGTGACGGGCTGACGCCGCGGGCGGTCCGCGAGATCCAGAAGCTTGGGCTGCCGCACCCCGAGGGCGAAGGCTGGCGGCGGAATAAGGGCCTGCGCCTGATCGCGGGCGGCCGTACCATCGAGCTGCCGTGGCCCGAGGTATCAGACTTTCCGCAGTACGGGCTGATCCGGACGCGCCTGGGCTTCGATGAGGAGCTCGCGCGCCATGCCCAGGCCGCAGGCGCCGTGATCCTGGAACGCCACAGCGTCACCGAAGCCGTGCGGGAGGAGGACGGCCGCGTTACCGGTGTCCGCGCAGCGCTGCTTGACGAGTCCGGACGCAAGACGGGGGAGACGCTCGAATTCAGCGCCGACGTCGTACTTGCCGCGGACGGCAACTCCACCCGGACTGCTGTATCCCTCGGAATGCATAAGCGCGACGACCGCCCGCTCGGCGTCGCCGTCCGCACCTACTTCACCTCGCCCCGCACCGACGACGACTGGATGGAGGGCTGGCTGGAACTCCCCGGCCGCGACGGCAAGCTCCTGCCCGGCTACGGCTGGGTGTTCGGTGTGGGGGACGGGACCTCCAACGTGGGCCTGGGCATCCTGAACTCCTCCAAGGAATTCGGCAAGCTCGACTACAAACAGGTCCTGCGCGAATGGACCGCAGCGATGCCCGCAGAATGGGGCTTCACGCCGGAGAACCAGGTGGGCGAAATCCGCGGCGCCGCGCTGCCCATGGGCTTCAACCGCACACCGCACTACTCTCCGGGCCTCCTCCTGCTGGGCGACGCCGGCGGCATGGTCTCCCCCTTTAACGGGGAGGGAATCTCCTACGCGATGGAGTCCGCGCGGTTTGCGGCAGAGTTCATCATCGACGCTTCCTCGCGCACACATGCAGCAGGCGGAATGTACGACGCCGACGCGCACCTGTCCCGGTACGCGGACTATGTACGGAACCAGTGGGGCTCGCACTTCACGCTGGGCCGGGTGTTCGCCGCGCTGATTGGGAAGCCCTCGGTGATGAAGCTGGCGTTGCAGACGGGCATGCCGATTCCGGTTCTGATGCGGTTCGTGGTCAGGCTGCTGGCCAACCTGACCGACCCGTCCGCGAAGGGAGTCCAGGACCGGATGATCAGGATCCTCGAATCATTGGTCCCCGCCACATCCAATGCTCCGGTTGCCTCGAATCAGCGGTATCCGCAACAAAAAGTTAGGGTTAACCCGTGACCAACTCCGCAGACCACAGCTGGACGCACGCCGGGCACGGCCTTCCGGACACCGAACCCAGCCTCGACACCACCGCCATCGCCACGGGACTGCAGCTGCCCGCAGGGTTTGCGGCGATCGCGGAGGACCCTGAGCTCGGCCCCGCCATCACCAACAACCTGGCCCGCGTGGAGAAGAAGCTCCGGGAGGCCATCGCCAACTCCGACCCCCTGGCTGACGCAACGTCGCGGCACCTGGTGGAAGCCGGCGGCAAGCGGATCCGCCCGCTGTTGACCCTCCTCTGTGCCCACCTCGGAGACGCGAGCCGTCCTGCTGTGGTGCAGGCCGCCGTCGTCATGGAACTGACGCACCTGGCCACGCTGTACCACGACGACGTGATGGATTCCGCCCCGTTCCGCCGCGGCGCCCCCACGGCACATGAGGTCTGGGGCAACTCGGTGGCGGTCCTCACCGGTGACCTCATCTTTGCCCGCGCGTCGATTCTGGTGTCCGAGCTCGGTTCGCGCGCGCTCGGCATCCAGGCGCGGACGTTTGAACGGCTGTGCCTGGGCCAACTGCACGAAACCGTGGGGCCGCGCCCGGACGAGGACCCGGTGGAGCACTACCTGTCCGTTATCGCGGACAAAACCGGTTCGCTGGTGGCTGCGTCCGGCCAGCTGGGAGCGATCTTCGCCGAGGCGGATCCCGCCTACGAGCCCGTCCTGGTGGAGTACGGCGAGAAAGTGGGCGTGGCGTTCCAGCTGGCTGACGACGTCATCGACGTGACTGGCGTGAAGGTCAAGTCCGGCAAGTCGCCGGGGACGGACCTGCGCGAAGGTGTGCCCACCCTGCCGGTGCTGCTGCTGCGGAAGGCCGCCGATGAAGGTGACCAGTCCGCCGTCGAACTCCTGAAACTGATTGACGGCGATCTGAGCTCAGACGAAGCGCTGTCCGCTGCGGTGGCCGGGCTGCGCGTGCACCCTGTCACTGCTGAGTCCTGGGTCGTGGCGCGGCGGTGGGCCAACGAGGCCATTGCCGCCCTGGCCCCCCTGCCCGAGGGCGTGGTCAAGGACTCGCTGTCCAACTTCGCACTGGCCGTGGTGGACCGCGCCAGCTAGGTCAACTGCTTTTTTAAGGCCCGGCTCTCCCTGGACGTTGTCCGCGGCGCGCCGGGCCTTTTTTGGCGCTGCTTGGAGTCGCTGCTTAAAAACGATAGCCCCGGTTCGCAGCAACGATACGAGTCATACGTTGCGTTGAACCGAGGCTATCTCTCCGTTCGCATCAGACCCGCCGGAGGCGTTTAGCGGATCCGTGAACAGCTTATGACAGCTTTGTCATATTACGCAAGTCCCGATTTACGGTGTCTGTCACAGGGTTTTCCCCGCCGGGTTTCCCCAGGTTTGAATCCGGCAACTGGCTGACAGGCGGCGAAATTGGGGGACACGCCGTCGGACGCTCTGAAAGGTGGGGAAAACCGGCGCGGGGTGCCGACAGGCTTTGCACATAGAGCTGATTGGGGCTGACGGCCGGGGCGCCGATCAAGTGTTCTGAATCTATGGATCTCTGCAGGTTTCTGCACTATGCCGGCTCAGTAGCCCGAAGGACTACACTCCTGAAGGCTGGATTCTCGGAGCGGGAAGTTCGCAATGCCGTGGCTGCCGGGGAGATCCGAAGGCTGCGGCATGGTGTCCTGGCCCTCCCGGAGGCGCCGGCGGACATGGTGGGCGCCGTCTTGGGCAATGGGCTTCTGACCTGTGCGTCCGGGGCGGCGCACCGAAACCTCTGGGTGCTGCACCAGCCGGAGCAACTTCACCTGGCCTGCCGGCATGGCGGGACCAAAACCGCCGTGGTGCACCGTGAAACCTGGGTGCCTCCGGATACTCCCAGGCCGGTGGCCAGCACCACCGATGTACTCTTGCACGGGCTTCGCTGCCTTCCTGGAGTGGAGGCCGCAGTGATGACCGAGAGTGCTGTGCGGCAGGGGGTGACTACGCTCCCTTACCTCCGCGCGCGGCTCCCCGGCAACCGGAACGGCGCTGCCCGAAAAGTCCTCGATTTGGTGGACGGCACCGCGGACTCAGCCATTGAGGTGGTGGCCCGGCTGATCTTCCGCAGTGAGGGGATCTACACCGAAACCCAGGTGGAACTGGAGGGCATCGGCATAGTGGACTTCCTGCTGGAGGGATTCCTGATTGTGGAAATCGACGGTTCCACTCACCTGGAGCCGCGTCAGGTCAAAAAGGACCGGAAACGGAACAACGCCGGCACCCTGAATGGCTATGCAGTACTCCGGTACGGCTACGCCGAGGTGGTCTACCACCCGGAGCGGATCATCAGCGAGGTCTGGCAGGTCCTGCGGGGCAGAGTTGTCCGCTGAGTTTCCCCAGGTTTGGATTCGGGACGTGGCTGACGCGCCGGAAATCCGGGGGGACACGCCGTCGGCCACTCCCAAAGGTGGGGAAACCCGGCGGCGGGTCCGCTGGAAGCCGGGCCCCGGGAAGCCCTACTCTTCGTCCTCGAACGCCCACTCGAACATGTCGAAAACGAACTCGGAGAAGGTGCCTTCTTCGGACTTCCACTGGCCGCGGGCGTTGTTGCGGCGGTACACGATGGGGTCCGGGATGCTGAGGTCACCGGTCCGAAAGCCCCAGGTGAAGGCCTCCTCCTCGTCCTCGAGGAACATCAGGAAGCCTTCATCATCAACTTCGAGCTCTTCGGGGTCCCAGAAGTAGTGGTACGCCTCCATGAGGTCCTCGCAGCCGCCCAGTGCCAGGTAGAACTCGCGCAGGACCAGCGGGATCTGGAACTGGTGCTCGGCGAGGGCTGAGTCCAGTTCCTCCGGGCTGAGCCCGTCCTCCTGCTGCCATTCGTCCTCGAGATACTTCGGAACAAGCGCGCGGAACTTCTCGAGGAACATGTCAGTCATGCTCATATCCTAGCTAATCGCGGGTGCCCCACTCGCCGGTCGGACCCGCGCTGCGCTGCCATCCGCGGACCGCCAGCGGGATGTGCCACGACCGCCGCCAGGCCACCACGCGGAACGCGAAGACCACGCCCGCCACGGCGCACGCGGTCAGCGCATTAAAGGACGATGTGACCCACAGGACGGCGGTGAGGGTGGCCCCGCTGAAGGCCGGCAGGGCATAGAGGTCGCGGGCGTCGAATAGCTGCGGCACCTCGTTGGCGGTGATGTCGCGCAGCAGCCCCCCGCCCACGGCCGTCGTCACGCCCAGCAGCACGGCCGCGAACGGGTTCATGCCCAGGGTCAGTGCCTTCAGGGTGCCGGTGATGCAGAACAGGGCAAGCCCGCCGGCATCGAACAGCACCAGGAGGGAGGTGTACCGCTGGACGCTGGAGAACAGGAAATACACCAGCACCGTGGCCAGGACGGGCGGAACCAGGTAGGCAGGGTTGGTAAAGGCTGCCGGGACGGAGTTGAGGATGATGTCCCGGATCACGCCGCCGCCCAGGGACACCAGCGATGCCAGCAGGAGGGAACCCACAAAGTCGAACTGCTTGCGTGCGGCCAGCAGCGAGCCTGAGACCGCAAAGAAGAACACGCCCGCAAGATCCAGCCACACCAGGGCGATGTCAAAAGGGAATGTCATGGAACGTCCCTGCGGTTAAAAGAGGGCGGACAGCGGCGGCTCCAACGTTACGCTAGCCCCTATGAACAGCCCGGTAATGATCGCCTGTGCCCACGGCACCTCCAGCAAGCAGGGAGCCGCGGAGGTCAATGCCCTGCGCGCCGCCATCGCCGCACTCCGCCCCGGCCTGGACGTTCGGGAAGCCTACGTGGACGTTCAGGAACCCGACCTGGTTGATGTGGTGGCGGGCCTGCCGGAGGGGGCGGAAGCCGTCGTCGTGCCCTTGCTGCTGAGCGTTGGCTACCACGTCAAGGTGGACATTGCGCGGGCCGTGAAGAGCCGGCCCGGCATGGCCGCCGCCCAGCCGCTCGGCCCTGATCCGCGCCTGGCCGCGCTGCTTGACCAGCGGCTGCGCGAGGCCGGCGCCACGGACAACGACGCCATCATCCTCGCCGCAGCAGGTTCCTCCAACCCCAACGCGGCCGTCAGTGTAGAGGAGCTGCTGGGACAACTGCGGCAGCTGCGGTCCAACCGGATGGTGGCCGCGTACGGTGCCTCCGCCAAGCCTTCCGTGCCCGACGCCGTCGCCATGCTCCGCGAGGAACTCGCCGGGGGTGCCGGGGCGGGGGAGTCCGCGGGAGGGGTCGACGTCGGCGGGCGGGTTGTCATTGCGTCCTACCTTTTGGCGCCGGGTTTCTTCCACGACCAGCTGGCGAAGGCCGGTGCGGACCTGGTCACCGAACCTCTGCTGCCATCTCCGGTGCTCGCCGAAATTGCGCTCGAAAGGTACGACGCCGCCGTCGCCGAAGCCAGCGCCTCCGGCGTTTCGTGACGAAATATTTCCCTAGGTGACTTAGCGTTTCCGGACCTTTGTAGCCCCCTCGGAGCGGGACCTACAGTCGATGCATGACTGATACAGCTCTAGCCGGAGCGTCGGCGGATTCCGCTGCCGCCAAGCGCCCCGCCCGCCCGTCCCGCCCCGCCGCCAAGCCGCACGGGCAGTGGAAGGTGGACGGCAAGGCGCCGCTGAATGCCAACGAAACCTGGAAGCAGGAAGACGACGGCCTCAACGTCCGCGAGCGTATCGAGACCATCTACGCGCAGGAAGGCTTCGACGCCATCCCCAGCCAGGACCTGCACGGCCGCTTCCGCTGGTGGGGCCTCTACACCCAGCGCAAGCCCGGGATCGACGGCGGCAAGACCGCAACCCTTGAACCGCACGAGCTCGAGGACAAATACTTCATGCTCCGCGTGCGTATCGACGGCGGCGCGCTCACCACCGAGCAGCTGCGCGTCATCGGCCAGATCTCCGTGGACTTCGCCCGGGACTCCGCCGACCTCACGGACCGCCAGAACATCCAGCTGCACTGGATCCGCGTGGAGGACATCCCCGAGATCTGGACCCGCCTGGAAGCTGTTGGCCTCTCCACCACCGAGGCCTGCGGCGACGTGCCCCGCGTCATTCTCGGTTCCCCCGTGGCCGGCATCGCCAAGGATGAGCTCATCGACCCCACTCCGCTCATCGAGGAGCTGGGGGAGCGGTTCATCGGCAACCCGCTGCTGTCCAACCTGCCGCGCAAGTACAAGACAGCCATCACTGGCCACCCCAGCCAGGACGTGGTCCACGAGATCAACGACTTCGCCCTGGTGGGTGTCCGCCACCCGGAACTCGGCATTGGTTACGATCTCTGGGCCGGCGGCGCGCTGTCCACCAACCCGATGCTCGGCAAGCGCCTGGGTGCCTTCGTGAAGCCGGAACAGGCCGCCGACGTGTGGCTTGGCGTGACCAGTATCTTCCGCGACTACGGCTACCGGCGCATGCGCACCAAGGCCCGCCTGAAGTTCCTGATGGCGGACTGGGGTCCGGAGAAATTCCGCCAGATCCTGGAGGACGAATACCTCGGCTACAAGCTGGCCGACGGCCCCGCCGCGCCCAAGCCCACCACCCCCGGCGACCACGTGGGCGTGCACGAGCAGAAGGACGGCAAGTTCTTCATCGGCGCCACCCCGGTGGCCGGCCGCCTGTCCGGCGCAGCGCTGGTCAAGCTCGCGGACACCCTCGAAGCCCGCGGTTCCTACCGGCTGCGCACCACCCCGCACCAGAAGCTCGTTGTCCTGGACGTCGAGAAGGAGCAGGTGGAGCCGCTCGTCGCCGAGCTGGACGCCCTGGGCCTGTCCGCCCGCCCGTCCGTGTTCCGCCGCGGCACCATCGCCTGCACCGGCATCGAGTACTGCAAGCTGGCCATCGTGGAGACCAAGCACACCGCCGCCACCGCCGTGGCCGAGCTGGAGCGCCGCCTGGCCGACCTCGCCGAATCCGGCCAGCTGCCGCAGGCGCTGTCCCTGCACATCAACGGCTGCCCCAACTCCTGCGCCCGCATCCAGACCGCGGACATCGGCCTCAAGGGCATGATGCTTCCCACGCCCGACGGCGATCCCTCCCCAGGCTTCCAAGTCCACCTGGGCGGCGGGCTGGCTTCCAAGGACCGCGAGGAAGCAGGCCTGGGCCGGACGGTCCGCGGCCTGAAGGTCTACGTGGACGATCTCCCGGACTACGTGGAACGGGTTGTCCGCACCTTCGTGGCCCAGCGCGCCGAGGGCCAGACCTTCGCGGAGTGGGCCCACGCAGCAGACGAGGAGGCACTCCAGTGAGTAAGCACGCGCTCGGGGCCGACCCCGTTGTTGATACCGCTGAGGCCGCCGCGCAGGTTGAGGAGACCGTGGCAACTGCCGCTCCCAAGCTCCGCTCCCACGAAGAGCTGAAGGCCCTCGCCGAAGCCGGCGCCGCCGAGCTTGGCTGGGACGCTCCGGCCGCTGACGTGATTGCCTGGGTGGCGCGCAATTTCGAGCTGCCCGCCGTCGCCGTCGCCTGCTCCATGGCTGACGCCGTCCTGCCCGCCCTGGTCGCGGACCAGCTGCCCGGCGTCGACGTCCTGTTCCTGGAAACCGGCTACCACTTCCCGGAAACCTACGCCACGCGTGACGAGGTGGCAGCGAACCTCCGCGTCAACGTGGTGGACGTGCTCCCGGAGAACACCGTGGAGCAGCAGGACCGCCTCCTGGGCAAGGACCTGTTCCTCCGCGATGCCGCCCAGTGCTGCGCCCTCCGCAAGGTGGCCCCGCTGCAGCGCACCCTCGCTGGCTACGAACTCTGGTTCACCGGCGTCCGCCGCGACGAGGCCCCCACACGGACCAACACCCCGCTGGTGACGTGGGACGACAAGAACGGCCTGGTCAAGGTCAACCCGATGGCCGCCTGGACGTTCGACCAGTTGGTCCAGTACTCCGACGACAACCTCCTGCCCGTCAACCCGCTCCTGTCCCAGGGCTACCCGTCCATCGGATGCCAGCCCTGCACCCGCAAGGTGGCTCCCGGCGAGGACCCCCGCGCCGGCCGCTGGGCAGGAACCAACAAGACAGAATGCGGACTACACGTATGAGCACTTACTTAACCGAGGAGCCCCAGGTGACTGAAGCCGCCGTATCCACGCGCCTCTCCAGCCTGGACACCCTCGAATCCGAAGCGATTCATATCATCCGCGAGGTTGTTGCCGAGTTTGAGAAGCCCGCGCTGCTGTTCTCCGGCGGCAAGGATTCCGTGGTGATGCTGCACCTGGCCACCAAGGCGTTCTGGCCGGGCAAGGTCCCGTTCCCCGTGCTGCACGTGGACACCGGCCACAACTTCCCCGAGGTTATCGACTTCCGCGACCGCACTGTTGAGCGCCTGGGCCTGAAGCTCGTAGTGGGTTCCGTGCAGGAGTTCATCGACCGTGGCGAACTGGCAGAGCGTGCCGACGGCACCCGCAACCCGCTGCAGACGGTCCCGCTGCTGGACGCCATCCAGCAGAACAAGTTCGACGCCGTGTTCGGCGGCGGCCGCCGCGACGAGGACAAGGCGCGCGCCAAGGAGCGCATCCTCAGCCTCCGTGACGAGTTCGGCCAGTGGGACCCGCGCAACCAGCGTCCCGAGCTGTGGAACCTCTACAACGGCCGCCACACCGTAGGCCAGCACGTCCGTGCGTTCCCCATCAGCAACTGGACCGAGCTGGACATTTGGCGCTACATCGAGCGCGAGAACATCGAGCTGCCCGGCCTGTACTACGCCCACGAGCGCGAGGTCTTCGCCCGCGACGGCATGTGGCGCGCAGTGGGCGAGGTTTCCCAGCCGCGCCTCGATGAGGAAGTTATCACCAAGACCGTCCGTTACCGCACGGTGGGGGACATGTCCTGCACCGGCGCCGTCGAGTCCAACGCCTTCACCGTGGCCGACGTCGTGGTCGAAGTCGCCGCCTCCACCCTGACCGAACGTGGCGCCACCCGCGCAGATGACCGCATCTCCGAGGCAGCCATGGAAGACCGCAAGAAGGACGGGTATTTCTAATGAGCACCGATACTTTGGCTTCGGAGCTGGAGACAGCACTGCCCACTACGTTGTTCCGGTTCGCCACCGCAGGGTCGGTCGACGACGGCAAGTCCACTTTGGTGGGCCGCCTCCTTCACGATTCCAAAGCCATCCTGGCTGACACGCTTGACGCCGTTGCCCGGACTTCGGCCGACCGCGGCTTTGGCGGGGAGAAGGGCGGGATCGACCTCGCCCTGCTGACCGACGGACTCCGCGCCGAGCGCGAGCAGGGCATCACCATCGACGTGGCCTACCGCTACTTCGCCACCGACCGCCGCAGCTTCATCCTGGCCGACTGCCCCGGGCACGTGCAGTACACCAAGAACACGGTGACCGGCGCGTCCACCGCGGATGCCGTCGTCGTCCTCATCGACGCCCGGAAGGGTGTGCTGGAGCAGACCCGCCGGCACCTGTCCGTGCTGCAGCTGCTGCGCGTGGCCCACGTGATCGTGGCCGTGAACAAGATCGACCTGGTGGACTTCAGCGAGTCCGTGTTCCGCGAGATCGAGGCGGACGTGCAGCAGGTGGGCCGCGAACTCGGCCTCGGATCCGATGGAATCAGCGACCTGCTGGTCATCCCCGTGTCCGCCCTCGACGGCGACAACGTGGTGGACCGGTCCAAGCGCACCCCCTGGTACACCGGCCCGGCGCTGCTGGAGGTCCTCGAGACCCTGCCCGCCGCCGACGAACTCGAAAGCCACTTGGAGAGCTTCCGCTTCCCCGTGCAGCTGGTCATCCGGCCGCAGGGCGCCCTGGCTCCCGACGCCGTGGCCGCCGGCCTGGACGTGGAGGCCTACCGTGACTACCGCGCCTACGCCGGCCAGATCACCGAGGGCTCGGTCAAGGTGGGGGACAAGGTCTCCGTGCTGACGCCTGGCCAGTCCCCGCGCACCACCACGGTTGCGGGCATCGATTTTGCCGGCGCCTCCCTGGAGGAAGCCGCGGCCCCGCAGTCCGTCGCCATCCGGCTGGCCGAGGAGTTCGACGTGGCCCGCGGAGACACCATCGCCGCTGCGGGAACCGTCCGCGAAGCATCGGCGGACCTGTACGCGGCGCTGTGCTGGCTGTCCCCGAAGCCGCTGCGCGAGGGCCAGAAGGTGCTGGTCAAGCACGGCACGCGCACGGTCCAGGCCATGGTCCGCAACGTCTCCGGCAAGCTGGACCTGGCGTCCTTCAAGCTCGAGGGCGCGTCCAGCCTGGAGCTGAACGACATCGGCCACGCACAGCTCCGGCTCGCCGCCCCGCTGCCGCTGGAGAACTACCTGCACCACCGCCGGACCGGAGCGTTCCTGGTGATCGATCCGCTGGACGGCAACACGCTGGCCGCCGGCCTGGTCAAGGACCACCCGGGCGACCACGAGGATGAGCGCTACTCGATCTGATGTCGCACAACCGGCCCTCGCCTGCTTAGCCGGTGCCACCCGGCAACGGTTATGCGGTTTCGGGCCGGTTATGCGGGGTCGGCTTCGAGGATCGACTTCAGCTTCTGCAGGTCCTTGCGGTTCTCCCGGCGCATCAAAGGTGCCATGAAGACCCCTGCCAGCCGTGAGAAACCCGAGGGTCTCCCGCTGTTGCCGAGGGTCATGCGCGTCCCGCCGTCGTCGTCCGTCCAGGTGTAGGTGGTCTGCATGGGGAAGGGGCCCTGCGCGGTCCGCATGACGAGCCGCTCGCCCGGCACGAATTGCACGAATTCGTAGGTGTAATTGAGCTCGCGGCCCAAGAATTTGGCCGTGAACGCGACCCTGGATCCGGTGCCGGCAGGGCCGTCCGTGAGCCGCTGCGCGCGGTGGATGTTGGCGTACCACTGCGGCGCGTTGTCCGGGTTGGCCGCGTACTCCGCCACCTCGGCGCGGGGACGGTTGATAACAATCTCGGTCTGGACATTCACCATGGGTGCCTCCTGGTTACGGGGTTAGTCTGGAACCCACGTTAGTCCGGGGCGGCGGGAGGACCATGGAAACCATTAACGGCAAGCTGCTGAACTGGGCGTCCATCCTGGATGAGAAGACCCGCGAGCAGGCTGTGATGACCGCCGGCCTGCCGTTCATCTACCCGCACCTGGCGCTGATGCCGGACGCTCACCTGGGCAAGGGCGCCACCGTGGGCTCCGTGATTCCCACGCTCGGCGCGATCATTCCGGCGGCGGTGGGTGTGGACATCGGCTGCGGCATGATCGCGGTGCGGACGCAGTACTCCGTGGCCGACCTGCCCGCCGACCGGCGGCCGCTGCGCGAAAGCATCGAGCGGGCTGTCCCCCTCTCTGCCGGGCACAACAACAGGAAGGTGCTTCCGACGGCGGCGCCCCGGGTTGCGGAGCTGCAGTCACGTGCCGCGGTGGCCGGGTTCGATCCGGCCCGGTACGTCCCGGCCTGGGACCTGCAGCTGGGGTCGCTCGGATCGGGGAACCACTTCATTGAGGTCTGTGCGGACGAGAATGACGGCGTCTGGCTGTTCCTGCACTCGGGCTCGCGGGGGATCGGCAACAAGATCGCCCAGCACCACATCGGCGTTGCCAGGCAGGTGGCTGCCAGGCTGAAGGTGCGCCTGCCGGATCCGGACCTGGCCCACCTGGAGGAGGGGACGTCCGAGTTTGACCGGTACATCGCCGAACTCCGCTGGGCGCAGCACTTCGCCCTCTTGAACCGCGAGGAAATGATGGACCGGGTGACTGCCCAGTTTGCGCAGTTCGTGGGCGGGCCGGTCAAAGAGCTGGAGCGCATCAACTGCCATCACAACTTCACCCAGCAGGAGACGCATTACGGAAAGTCCGTCTGGGTCTCACGCAAGGGCGCGATCAAAGCCGAGCCCGGCGATCCGGGACTAATCCCGGGATCCATGGGAACGGCGTCGTACGTCGTGGCGGGGCTCGGGAACCCGGCGTCGCTGAACTCCTCGCCGCACGGGGCAGGCCGGGAGTACTCACGCACCGCCGCCCGCAAGGCCTTCACCCTTGAGGAGCTCAAGCGGGCAATGCGGGGCATCGAGTTCCGCGCCTCCGAAGCCTTCATCGACGAAATCCCCGCCGCCTACAAACCCATCGATGTGGTAATGCAGGATGCCGCGGACCTGGTCGCGGTGCGGCACAAGCTCCGGCAGCTGGTCAACGTCAAGGGGAACTAAACCGTGTCTCCGAGGCCGAATGTGACGCCAGATTAACCCGCGTGACCCCCGGTTTCCGCGTCATTGAATGGGGTTTGGGGCACTCCCTATGGTGAAACAATGACTAGTTCCAAGCCCGGTATGCGGCGCATCGTGGCAGGCGAAAGCGCGGTGCCCCGGCGCAGGCGTGCCATCGAGGCCGCCTTGGCCATCGGGCTTGTCCTGCTGATCGTGGCAGGAGCCGTCGTGGCGTCCAACCTCTCCCGGAATCCGGAAGCGGAAGCCGCGGACACAGGCCCGGCCGCCGAGCTCCGGCTGGGCTACTTCGGCAATGTAACGCACGCGCCGGCGCTGGTGGGCGTCAGGAAGGGGTTCCTCGCCGAGGCCCTCGGCAGCACCACGCTCAGCACCGAGACTTTCAACGCCGGCCCGGCAGCTATTGAGGCCCTCAACGCCGGCGCCATCGACGCTGCCTACCTGGGACCCAACCCCGCCATCAACTCCTACGCCACCAGCAGGGGCGAATCCGTACGGGTCATCGCCGGGGCGGCGGCCGGTGGCGCGCAGCTGGTGGTCGAGCCCGGCATCAGCTCGGCGGCGGACCTGCGCGGCAAAACACTGGCCACGCCCCAGCTGGGCGGCACCCAGGATGTGGCCCTGCGCGCCTGGCTCACCAAACAGGGATTCAAGACCAACGTGGACGGCAGCGGCGACGTCGCCATCAACCCCACGGACAACGCCCAGACCCTGAAGCTCTTCCAGGACGGAAAGCTCGACGGCGCGTGGTTGCCTGAGCCTTGGGCGTCGCGGCTGGTGCTCCAGGCCGGAGCCCGGGTGCTGGTGGACGAGAAGGACCTGTGGGACGGAACCGGAACCGGCAAGCCTGGCCAGTTCCCCACCACCGTGCTGATCGTGAACCAGCAGTTCGCTGCCGCCCATCCCGAGACTGTCCAGGTGCTGCTGGCCGGGCACGCCGAGGCGGTGGCCTGGCTGAACGCGGCGCCGGAAGCAGAAAAAGCGCAGGTCATCAACGCAGCGCTGGAGGAAGACGCCGGAGCGGCGCTTCCCCGGAACGTGCTGGACCGGGCCCTGGCCAACATCACGTTCACCCTGGACCCGCTGGCCGGAAGCTACCCGCGGCTGTTGCGGGACGGCGTCGAGGCGGGGACCACGAAGGAGGCCGACATCAATGGCCTGTTCGACCTTCGCGCACTGAACCAGGTCTCCGGCGCCGGCGCGCCGTCAGGTGCCGACCCGATATCCGCCGCAGGCCTCGGCCAGGACTGACCCGCTTTCCCACAAACTTAAGGACTCACCATGCCAGTCGTACTGGAACACCTGGGCAAGCGCTTCGGCGACGGCGCCCCGGTCCTGGATGACGTCAATGCCAACATTGCCCCGGGTGAGTTCGTTGCCCTCCTTGGTGCGTCGGGCTGCGGCAAGTCCACCCTGCTGAACATCATCGCGGGACTGGAGGCACCGACGTCGGGCGCTTTGGAAGTGCCCAGCGACGGAGCGGCGTTCATGTTCCAGGACGCGGCGCTGTTCCCCTGGCTGACCGCACTGGAGAACGTCCAGCTGGCGCTGAAGATGCGCGGCGTGGGCAAGGCGGAGCGGCAGGCCAGGGCACAGGAGCTGCTTGAGCTGGTGCACCTCGGAGCCGCCGGCGACAAGCGCCCGCACGAACTCTCCGGCGGCATGCGGCAGCGCGTATCCCTGGCCCGGGCGCTGGCCCAGGACCGGCAGCTGCTGCTCATGGACGAGCCGTTCGCCGCGCTCGACGCGATCACCCGCGACCTGCTGCACGACGAACTCGAGCGCATCTGGAAGGAAACCGGACGAACCATCGTCTTCGTGACCCACAACGTCCGGGAAGCCGTGCGGCTGGGCCAGCGCGTGCTGCTGCTGTCCTCCCGCCCGGGCCGCGTGGTCCAGGAGTGGGACGTCACCGAGGAACACCGAACCGACGCCGGGCTCGCCGGCCAGCTGACCGGGGTCATTACCGCCCGGCTGCGGGAGGAGATTCGCCGCCATGCCAAGTAACCCCACCCCGTTGGAGGACAAGCCCCGCGCCGACGCCCCGCACATCCACGCCGCGCTGACCCGCACGTCCACCGGGAACGAGGACCTGCGGGAACTTGAATCCGGGCTGGATTCGCTGCAGTCCGACGCCGCGGGCAAGCACCGGATCGACTGGTCCCGCGCGTTCCTCCCCGTCGCGGCGCTGGCTGTGCTGGTCCTCATCTGGCAGTTCTATGTGTCCCTCGGCTTCAAGCGGCGGGACCAGGTCCCCGGGCCGCTGGATGTGCTGGGCCAGCTGGGGACCCTCTGGGGTGACGCCAAGCTGCAGGAAGCGGTGTGGACTTCGCTGGAGCGCGGGCTGGTCGGCTTCCTGATTTCGGTGGCCATCGCGACGCCGGTGGGGCTGTTGCTGTCCCAGGTCGCGCCGCTCCGCCGGGCTTTCGGACCGCTGATCTCCGGGCTCCAGGTGCTGCCGTCCGTCGCGTGGGTCCCGGCGGCCATCATCTGGTTCGGACTGACCGACGCCACCGTCTACTTCGTGGTGTTCATGGGGGCGATTCCGTCCATCATCAACGGGCTGATTTCCGGCGTTGACCAGATCCCGCCGCAGTACCGCCGCGTGGGGACCGTGCTGGGTGCGTCCCGGCTGCAGATGGCGCTGCAGATCATCCTGCCGGCCGCCCTTCCGGGCTACCTGGGCGGCCTGAAGCAGGGCTGGGCGTTCTCGTGGCGCTCGCTGATGGCTGCCGAAATCATTGCTGTGGGCGGGACCATTGGGTTCGGCCTCGGCTCGCTGCTGGACCAGGGCCGCGATCTCTCGGACATGACCATCGTGATGGCCGCGATCCTGCTGATCCTCGGCGTCGGCATCCTGATTGAGCTGCTGGTGTTCGGCCCGATCGAGAAGCGGCTCCTCCGCCGGCGCGGGCTCCTGGCCGGCAGCACCCGCTGAACCGGGGGAGGGAACGGCCTTCTCTGGCGTCCCCGGCCCGGCCGGGTATAGCTTGAACCGTAGCCGGCAACTCCTGCGAGTCCGGGCTGGCGCTAAGCGTGAGGCGGACACATGGAACGTGCGGTCGGAACGGATGAAGGCGTACTGGCGGGGATAGGTTCGACCCCCCTGATTGAACTGCGGAAAGTTGTGCCGCCCGGCTCTGCCCGGGTGCTCGCGAAACTGGAGTTTGCGAACCCTACGGGGAGCATGAAGGACCGCATGGCCTTGGCGGCGGTCACGGCTGCAGAAGCCCGGGGCGACATCGGCCCGGGGGACACCGTCGTCGAGTACACCGCCGGGACCACAGGCATTTCCCTGGCGCTCGTCTGCGCAGCCAAGGGCTACAAGCTCCATGTGGTTTTTTCCGACGCGTTCAGCGACGAGAAACGGCGGACCATGGAAGCGCTGGGGGCCACCGTCGAAGATGTTCCCAGCGACCACGGAAAAATCACGGAACAGCTGATCAAAGCCATGATCGCCCGTGCCGGTGAGTTGAGCGCACAGCCGGGCCACTGGGCCTGCGACCAGCTCAACAACCATGACGCCATCACGGGCTACCTGGCCCTGGGCGAGGAGATTTGGCAGCAGTCCTACGGCCGCGTTGACGCCTTTGTCCAGTTCGTGGGCACCGCCCACTCGATCCACGGGACGGCGCGCGGCCTGCGGGCACACATCCCGGGGGCCTGCATCATCGCGGCGGAACCCGCCGAATCGGCTGTGCTGTCCGGCGGACCGACCGGGTCCCACCGTATTGAGGGCACGGGCATTGGGTTCGTTCCGCCGTTGTGGGAACCTGCCGAAGTCGATGGGATCGAAAGGGTCACCTCCGACGAGGCCATGGCGATGAGCCGGCGGCTTGCCCTTGAAGAGGGAATCTTCGCCGGTACCTCGTCCGGCGGGAACGTTGTGGCGGCCCTGCGCATCGCCAAAGGCCTCGGCCCGGAAGCCACCGTGGTCACGGTCATGGTCGATTCCGGGTTCCGGTATCTCAGCACCGGCCTGTACGGGGACTGACTATGTGACGCAGGATTACCTTGCGTGAACTGGTGTTGCTGGGCCTTTGTGGGTGATTGTGACGCGGCTCTACCGTTGATTCATGGCAATTCAGGATATCTACCCCACAGCGCTGCGGCTGCTCGGCCGTCCCGTGCTGGTGGTGGGCGGGGGACCGGTGGCTACACGCCGCGCCAAGGGCCTGCTCGACGCCGGTGCCGTTGTCACCGTGGTGGCTCCCGTTGCCTCCGCAGCCCTCCAGGACCTGGCCGACGCCGGCCTGGTCACCTGGGTAGCGCGCCCTTACGTTTCGAGTGACGTCGACGGCGTCTGGTTCGTCCAGACCGCCACCGGCGATCCCAGCGTGGACGCCCAGGTATCGGCCGACGCCGAGGCGCAGCGCGTTTGGTGCGTCAATGCCTCCGACCACGAAGCTTCCGCAGCCTGGACCCCCGCCGTGGCCGAAGTGGATGACGTCAAGATCGCCGTCAACGCCGGGGGAGACCCGCGCCGCGCCATGGCCGTCCGTGACGCCGTGGCCACCGCCCTGGAAACCGGGGATCTTCCGCTGCGCCGCCGCCGCGCCCACCGCGGCTCCGTTGCGCTGGTGGGCGGAGGACCAGGCGATACCGGCCTCATCACCGTCCGCGGCCGCCGGCTCCTGGGTCAGGCCGATGTCGTGGTTGCCGACCGCCTCGGTCCCCGCGAACTGTTGAACGAACTCGCCCCTGACGTCCGCGTCATTGAGGTGGGCAAGACCCCCGGCCACCACCCCGTGCCGCAGTCTGAGATCAACCGCATCCTGGTGGAAGAAGCCCTCAAGGGCCACCGCGTGGTCCGGCTCAAGGGCGGCGACCCGTACGTCCTGGGCCGCGGCGGCGAGGAAGCCGAGTACTGCCGGCAGCACGGCGTCGAGGTCGAGGTCGTGTCCGGTGTTACCTCCGCGATTTCCGTTCCCGCAGCCGCGGGCATCCCGGTCACGCACCGCGGTCTTGCCAAGGGCTTCAGCGTGGTCACCGGCCACGAGGAACTGTCCGAGGTTCCGGCCCGTGCAGACCACACCATCGTCCTGCTGATGGGCGTCGGTCAGCTCCGCGAATCCGCGTCCGCGCTGGGCGAAGCCGGCCTGCCGCAGGACACCCCTGTTGGTATCGTGGAGAACGGCTATTTGCCCAACCAGCGCGTGACGATTGGCACGCTTGGTTCGATCGCCGACCAGGCCCAGGCCGCCGGCGTCGCAAATCCCGCAGTCATTGTCATCGGCGACGTAGTGCGCGTGAGCCCGTTCGCTCCGGCGCATTTCAAAACCGCTGACTACGGCACCACCACCCCGAACAGCCCCCGCAAACCCCGAGTCCTCACCTCCTAGCCGAACAAAAGGAACACAGCCGTGTCATCAAGCACCACCGTAGGTTCTGCCGAACGTCCGCTGCGCGTCGCCGTCGTGGGCTCTGGCCCGGCCGGCGTCTACGCCGCGGACATCCTCACCAAGAGCGAGGCCGTCAAGAGCGGCGAGCTGACCGTGAGCATCGACCTCTTTGACCGCTACCCGGCACCCTACGGCCTGATCCGCTACGGCGTTGCCCCGGACCACCCGCGCATCAAGGGCATCGTCAACGCCCTGCACAAGGTCCTGGACCGCGGCGACATCCGCTTCTTCGGCAACGTGGACTACGGCACCGATCTCACCATCGAGGACCTCCGCACCCACTACGACGCCGTCATCTTCGCCACCGGCGCCATCAAGGACGCGGACCTGAACATCCCCGGCATCGAGCTGGAAGGCTCCTTCGGCGGCGCCGACTTCGTCTCCTGGTACGACGGCCACCCGGACGTGCCGCGCGAATGGCCGCTGGATGCCAGGGAAATCGCCGTCCTCGGCAACGGAAACGTCGCCCTGGACGTGGCCCGCGTCCTGTCCAAGCACGCCGACGACCTGCTCAGCACCGAGATCCCGGACAACGTCTACGCCGGCCTGAAGAACTCGCCCGTCACGGACGTGCATGTCTTCGGCCGCCGTGGCCCCGCCCAGGTCAAGTTCACCCCGCTGGAACTGCGCGAACTGTCCCACTCCAAGGACGTGGACATCATCCTCTACCCGGAGGACTTCGAGTTCGACGAAGAATCGGACCGGCAGATCCAGAGCAACAACCAGACCAAGACCATGGTGGGCACGCTCACCAACTGGATCGCCGAGCAGCCCGAGGACGTCTCCGAACTGACGGCCTCCCGCCGCCTCCACCTGCACTTCCTGCACAGCCCGGTGGAGATCTACGACGACCCGGAGACCCCGGGCAAGGTTGCCGGCATCAAGTTCGAACGCACCGAGCTGGACGGCACCGGCAACGCGCGCGGCACCGGCGAGTTCATCGACTACCCGGTCCAGGCCGTGTACCGCGCCATCGGCTACTTCGGTTCCGCCCTGCCGGACGTTGAGTTCGACCACAAGAAGGGTGTGGTGACGAACGACGGCGGCCGCGTCCTGGACGCCTCCGGCACCCACGTGCCGGGTCTCTACGCCACGGGCTGGATCAAGCGCGGACCGGTCGGCCTCATCGGGCACACGAAGGGCGACGCCCTGGAAACCGTCACCTACCTGCTCGAAGACCGCGAAAATCTGCCGGTCGCCGAGGCGCCCGCAGAGAGCGCCGTCGTCGAACTCTTGGAAAACCGCGGCGTGGAGTTCACGTCCTGGGAAGGCTGGCTGGCCCTGGACGCCCACGAACTGGCGCTGGGCGCGGCTGCCACTGAGGCCGGCGGCTCGCACGGCGTGGAGGTCAAGCGTGAGCGCATCAAGGTTGTCCCGCGTGAGGACATGGTCACCATCTCCCGCGACGGTGTAGCCGCCCAGGTCTAACGCCGGACCGCTTTACCGCCCTGCACCGCCTGCCGCCATGAGCTCCAGGCGGTGCAGGGTTTCGCGGTTCCGGACCGAAATCGCCGGATCACGGAACGCCTTGGGCACCCGCTTTCCCGGCCCCCGGATCGCGTCCTCCATGATGGTCACCAGGCACTGGTCGCCCCGGTCCTCGAGCGTCAGCACCACTTTTGCCTCGCCCATGGGCCAGCCGCGCGCCACCAGCTCCAGCCGCTGACCGGGCTCCACGGCGGTGACCCGGCTGCTGTCGTTGATCACCAGCGGCCAGGCGCCGACGGAGTGGTAGAGCCGGGCACCTTCCTGCGGCCAGTGGTCGTCCACCGCCCGGATGCGGGAAGCGCCTACCACCCAGCCGGAGTACAGCCAGCCGTCGGAGATCACCTTCCAGACGTTGGCGGCGGGGGCATTGAACAGCCGGGACACGGTGGACATGGCGTTCCTTCCATAGGGTCGGTGGGGAAATCCTACATGCGTCCGAAACGGGCGCGGATGAGCGCGAAGATGCCGTAGGCGATGAATCCCACGCCAATGGCCACCAGCAGGTAGGGCCCGAACGGATGCTCACGGAGGGCCTTGAGGCTGCCGTCCAGCCCGGTGGATTCCTCGGGGCGGTGCTTGGCAGCGGCGATGACGAACAGCAGTCCGGCGAGGTTGAGCGCAACCCCCTTGGCCGCATGCCCGGCGACGCCGAGAGTGTCTATGAGGCGGCCCCGGCGGGTACCGTCGAACGCCAGGAGCTCCTCCTTGAAACCCCGCCGAAGGCCCTTGATGACGAAGTAGACCCCAACGCCCATGATGGTCAGGCCGAGGGCGGCCAGCACCCACGGGCCCAGCGGGTGGGCCATCAGGGCGGCGCTGAAATCCCGGGTGCTGTCCCCGGAGTCGCCGGGCATTCCCGTGGCGAAGCCCGCGAAGCTGAGGCCCACGCTGGCATAGGCCACCGAAAGGAAACCTGACGAGACGAGCTTGGCCGCGCGTTCCTTGCGCGGGAGGTGCCGGGCACGGAGGGTGGCCTCGCTGGCCTGCCACAGCCCCAGTCCAGCGCACGCAGCCACGCTCGCCCACATGACGGCCGGTCCCCAAGGGTTCGCGGCCAGCTGTTCTATGGCACCCGTGGGTTCCGCCTGCCCCGGCTGGCCCAGCGCGATGGCGACGGCGATGGCACCCACGATGAGGTGCAGGAGGGCCATCACGGCAAAACCGGCGCGCGCCAGTACATCCAGGGCCTTGGCATTGGACGCGTCCTCGATGACGTCCGCGGCCTGGCTGAGGGTGGAGTCGGGGTTTGCCATGGCCTCAGCCGTTCATGGGCCCTTCGGCGCGCAGCTTCTCGGCGCCGGGTCCTTCAACGTGGATGGTGCAGCGGACCACCAGGCGGCCCGGAGCGTTCTCCAGTTCCACCAGGGAGTCGTCCCCGCTGAGCACCGTGAAGGCCTCGGATCCGGGAACCGCATCCACCCCCTTGGCGGCTGCCGTTTCCCGGGCGTTCTTCAGCGCCTCACGCTGGAGCCCCTCCACGTAGGAGGTGTCGGATTCACGTGCCGGGTCCCCGAAGGCCCAGCCAAATAAGGTGCCTGTCATTCCCATGGCGACGATATTACGGGGTCGCGCCGCGAAAAGACGGACTTTCGTAACATTAGTAAGTGTGCTTACGATAAGGGCAGTGCGGCCCCTGCGGCTGCGGGCCGGCACAGTGAAAGCCGGCACAGTGAATCCGAATCGACGTTAGGAACGCATCATGGCAGGAAACCTCATTGCCCGCTCAGTCCACGACCTGACGGCGGCAGCATGGTTCGGCGGGTCCCTCATGGGCGCCATCGGCCTCAACGGGGCGGCAGCCCAGGCCAAGGACCCGGCCGAACGCACCCGGCTCTCCAGTGCCGGGTGGATGAAGTGGGCGCCGGTCCAGACAGCCGCCTTTGCCTCGCACCTGGTGGCGGACCTCGCCATCGCCTGGGAGAACAAGGGGCGGATCGCCAAGCAGGATGGAGTTGCCCGGGACACGGCGATCAAGACGGCGGTCACGGTCGCAGGCGCAGCGGTGACGCTGTACTCGGGCATCCTGGGCAAGAAGGTGGAGAAGCTTGCCGGCGAGGGCGCCGAGGGTGCCACCGAACCCCGTTCCGGCGCCTCCGAAGAGCTGAAATCCGCCCAGGAGCAGCTGAAGATGCTGCAATGGGTCATCCCCGTCTTTGCCGGCGCAGTGGTTGTCCTCGGCGCGAAGCACGGCGAGATGCAGCGGCCCAAGAACGTCCTCGCGGGCCTCCGCGGTTAGGCACCCGGCTGGCCCGGGCGGCCTCCACCACACGCAAATGACGACGGTCCGGCACCCGGGTGCCGGACCGTCGTCGTGCGTCCGCTCTCCGAAGAGGCTAAACCGGGTGGGTATTGGCCGGCGGCAGGTCCGGGTTCATGTCCGTGAGGCTGGGGTCCTCCGCGGTCCACACCTGGATGATTGCCCAGACGACGGCGGCGAGCGGCACTGAGAGCACCGCGCCGACGATTCCGGCCAGGATGGTTCCGGCGGTCAGTGCCATCAGGATCACCAGCGCGTGCAGCTGGAGGGACTTGCCCATGACGATCGGCTGCAGGAGATCGCCCTCCAGCTGGTTGACCGCGACGACGACGGCCACCACGATCAGCGCCACCACCGGTCCGTTGGCCACGAGTGCAACGAGCGCCGCGAGGATGCCCGCAACCGTGGCACCAACCAGCGGGATGAACGCGGTAATGAAGACAATGATCGCCAGCGGGAAGGCCAGCGGAACCTGCAGGATCAGCAGGGCGGCGCCGATGGCGACGGCGTCAACGAGCGCCACGATGGCGGTACCGCGGACGTAGCCGCCCAGGACCTCCAGGGTGCGGCGGCCTACCCGGCGGAGTTTCGCCTCGCGGAGTCCGCTGAAGGGCCGGAGCAGGAAGTTCCAGATATTGGCCCCGTCCTTGAGGAAGAAGAAGAGAATAACCACCATCAGGGCGGTCCCGGCCAGGAATTCAGTGACAACGGAGAGTCCCGTGATGGCTCGTGAGCGCGCCTGGCTGCTGGTGAGGAAGTCAATGATTCCCTGGCGTGCCTCCTGCAGCTGGCCCTGGTCGAGGGGAACCGGACCGTTCAGGAGGAAATTCTCCAGCTCGTCCAAGCCGGACGAGGCCTGCTGGGCCAGATCGGCCCATTGGTTCCGTACGGACAGGTATATGATCGTCCCGACGCCGGCCAGCAGGGCCAGGAGTGCCACGAAAGCTATGCCGGTGGCCAGCCCGCCCGGGACATTGCGGCGGCGAAGCATGTTAACGAAGGGGCCGATGGCGGCAGCCAGGATCAGGGCGATAAGGACCGGGATCACCAGTAGTTTGATCTGCATCAGTGCGTAGACGGATACGGCTGCCAGCAGCAGGATCAGCAGGACCTGCGCGGCCCGGGTGCCGACCCTTCCCAGACCGTCGGCCCAGAGCGAGGCCGGTCCTGTTTTTGGAACCGGGGGTACTGCTGCCGGCGGGGCTTCGGTGCAGGCCCGGCGGGCGGCAAGGCGTGAAAAGGGCGCCATGGGAACTCCTCGTGGTGGGCTGGCGCCTGCGGACCAGGTGGACAGCAGGCGTGACTACCTCGTCTGACAGTAAGCCTACTGAGTGTTCCCGGGCGGCAGAAACCGACACGGCCATCGGCGGGGCGGTGGACGGAGTCGGCGCTACTCTGCCAGCCACTCCGCGCAGGAGTTCAGGTTCCGGCTGACCGTGGCCACGGCCGCTTCCTCGTCCCGGCGCTCAATGGCAGCCAGCAGCGCCCCGTGGCCTTCGTGCGGCAGTCCCTCGAATCCCGGCCGGCTGTGCTGGACGAGCAGGTCCTGGTGGAAGGCGGCCCCGAAACTGGCGTACAGCTCGTGCAGCAGCGGGTTCGCGGAGGCCAGGGCGACGCGTTCGTGGAACCGCCAGTCGGCCTCCGCCCATTCCGCGTAATTGCCGGCCTTCCAGGCCCGGTCCCGGGTGGCGAGGAGGCTGCGTAAGGCGGTGACGTCGTCGTCCGTTGCATGGCGTGCGGCCAGCCGCGCGGCCTGGGTGTCGAGCCCCAGCCGGACCTCCAGGACGTGTTGCTCGGTGTGGTCCTGGTAGAGCCGCCGGGCCGCCCCGGATATTTCGCTGGTGGCCCGGACATAGGTGCCGTCGCCGCGCCGGACTTCCAGCATGCCGGTGTGCGCTAAAGCTTTCACGGCTTCCCTGAGGGTTCCGCGCGAGACGCCCAGGCCTGCCATGAGCTCGGGCTCGGACGGAATGCGCCGGTCCAGGGGCCATTCGCCGGACTGGACCATGGCGCGGAGTTTGGCGGTGACTTCCTCGGCCAGGGGCTGGCGGTGCGAGGGGCTCAGTTCCATGGCTGCTCCTACTTCCCTCCGGTGCCCGCGGGCCCGCCGGCAGCGCCGGTGCCGGCCCGGGTCCCGGTCATCGCCCGGCCGGTCACCAGGTGCGAGACGACGATCTGCACCAGGGCAAGCGCCAGCAGAAGCGCGAGCGGCAGCGTCCAGGACCCGGTGGCGCTGTGCAGCAGGCCCATTCCGAACGGTCCGGTGGTGGCCAGCAGGTAGCCGGTGGACTGCGCCAGCGTGGACAGCGCGGTGGTCTCGGCGGTGCTGGCACCGCTGCGGCTGATCATCACCATCACCAGCGGGAAGATGCCCAGCCCAAACCCCAGCAGCACGGCCGGCAGCACGGCCAGTTCCGCCGGAAGGAGCAGCAGCAGCGCGAGTCCGGCGGCCATCGTGGCGCTGGCAAGGTAGAACGCCGGCCGGAGCATCCGTGGCCGGGATCCGATGGCGATCAGCACCATGCCCGCCGGCACGGACACCAGCTGCATCAGCCCGAACAGGAGCCCGCTGTCCGCTGCGCTTCGTCCCATGGTGGTGAGCATGTACGGGAACCAGCTCATGATCGCGTAGGCCAGCAGTGACTGGAGCGTGAAGATAGCGGTGAGCAGCACGCCCTTTCGGGTCCGCAGCAGCGGCCACGGTGAAACACGGGCGGCGGGGGTGCGGGGTTTGTTGCGGTGGGCATGCAGGGCGACAGGCAGGAAGCCAAGGAACGCTGCCACTGCGGTAATGCCGATCGCCCCCACAGCGGCCGACGGCGACCCCAGCGCCTGCGCCAGCGGCACCACGGCGACGGATGTCACGGTGGCTCCGGTGGTCATCGTCACCGTGTAAAGCCCGGTCATCAGCGAGGTGCGGTGCGCGAAATGCTCGCGGATGAACGACGGCATCGCCACGTTGCACACCGCCAGCCCGGACATGCCCACGATGCTGCCTGCCACCAGCATGCCCGTCGCCGGAACGCCGCGCAGCAGCAGCCCGCCGGCCAGCATTGCCAGTGCCAGCAGGATCGCATTTTCCACGCCCAGCCTGCCCGTCAGCCACGAGGTTCCGGCGCCCGCCAGCGAAAAACAGAGGGTGGGAATGGACGGAATGATCGCAGCCACCAGTGTCCCGTACCCCAGGACCGCCTGCAGGTCGTGCAGCAGTGCGGACGCGCCGGTAATGCCCGCGCGGAGGTTGAGACCAATGAGGATCAGAGCAATGACACCGAAAACGACGGCGGAGCGCGCCGCGCGTGCGTCCGCCGGGGCCATCGAGGTAGTGACCGCAGTGGGGGCAGCGACAGTCCGGGGCGCCGAAGGCGCGGCGGACTGCGAAGGTGGCGTTGGCATACCTCAAGGGTAAACGTTAGACGTTTGACGTCTAGTGGTTTGTGGCCAACCTCTCCCGGCCCGGCGGCAGGCGAAATAGACTGCAGGAAACACCACGGCGGAAGGACAGCCATGAACTTCGAGGGCATGGAAGTCGAGATGAAGTACGACGCCGGCGCGGCGGCCCGGGTGCCGGGGCTTGCGGAGCTGCCCGGGGTCGCCCGTGTTGCGTCTCCCCGGGTGGACAGCCTCACCGCGGTGTACTTCGACAGCCCGGGACGCGCGCTGGCCGGCCGCGGGATCACGCTTCGGCGGCGTACGGGCGGCACGGATGAGGGCTGGCACCTGAAGCTCGCGCCGGAACAACCGCCGGGGAATGGCGCCGATGCGGAGCCCGGAGCTCCCGAGGCCCGGCGGCGCCGCGAGCTGCACGCACCGCTGGGCCGCGCCGACGCCGTGCCGGATGCGCTCCTGGCCCACCTGCACGTGCACCTGCGCGGTGCCGACCTCGCTCCCTTGGTGCGGCTGGAAACGCAGCGGACCACGCACGCCCTCTACGGCCCCGACGGTACCCACCTGGCGGACCTGGCCGACGACAGCGTGACGGCCAGCCTCCTGCCCGCCGGAGGGGGGCCGTACCAGTGGCGGGAGTGGGAATTCGAACTGGTGCACGGCGGGCCTGATCTCCTGGGGCCCGCCGCGGACCTGCTCGCAGCGGCAGGCGCCACCCACACCGCGCACGGGTCGAAACTGGCCAGGGCGCTCGCGGCGCTCGCAGAACCCCTCCCGGCGGACACCAAGAGGCCCCCGGGCGAAAGCACCCCGCAACTGGCGGCGGGCAAGGAAGCGCCGGCTGCCGCCGTCGTCGGCCTATATTTTGCAACTCACCTGGACAAGCTGCTGGGCAATGACCCGGGCGTCCGGCTGGAGGAACCTGAGGCCGTGCACAACATGAGGTCCGCAGCGCGGCGGCTTCGGTCCGCGCTGGCCGCGTACCGAAAGCTGTACTCGAAGGCGCCTGTGCGCAGGCTGGCCGAGGAACTCAAGTGGCTGGGCGGCATGTTGGGCGGTCCGCGCGATGCCGAGGTCCTCCGGGAGCGGCTGGACCGGCACGCCGCGGAACTGCCGCCGGGGAAGGACTCGGCGGGAGCCCGGGAGCGGCTGGACCGGCACGGCGCGGAGGAGTTCGACGCCGGATACCGCCGCCTGCTGCTTGCGCTGGAGTCGGGGCGCTACTTCCGCCTCCTCGACGCGCTCGAGGATTTCCGGGACGCTCCGCCGCTGCGGCTCGACGGGGCCGGCACGAAGGCTACCCGGCGCGGCAGGAAGGTGTCCGCCCGGGCCGTCGCGAAGGCGGCAAAGCGCCTCCGCCGGGCCCAGGATAAGGCGTCTGGCACCGCCGCCGAGGGCGATTATGAGGAAGCGCTTCACCGGGTGCGGAAGGACGCCAAGCGGCTGCGGCACGTGGCAGAGTCAGCGGAACCTGTGCGGCGCAGGGCCCGCAAGGTGGCGAAGGCCGCACACCGGCAGCAGAAGGTGCTGGGCGATTTCCACGACGCCGTCATCGCCCGGGACCTGCTCGCCCGAATGGGCAGCGATGGACCCTATGCCGTCCTGCACGCAAGGGAGATCGAGTTGATGGCCGCGGCGGAGAAGAAATACCGGAAGGCCCGGAAGAAATCCCGCCGCCTCCTGCACGGCCGGATCACATAACGCCGTCTCAGGCGCGTTGAGTGGGCCGGGACTGCCCCCGCGTTGCAGGAGGGGAGGGGGCGGACGGGCGGGAGGCGAGCCGGGCCACGGCCAGCGCCAGCCACAGCTGCACGCGGTCCGCGGTGACGGCGGGGTCGTATCCGGTGAGTTCGGTGATCTGTGCCAGCCGGTAGCGGACCGTGTTCCGGTGCAGCGTCAGCTCCTCGGCAACGGCAGCCACCGACCCGTTGTTGTTCAGGTAGCTTTCCAGCGTGCCCATCAGTTCGGAACCGTGGGCGGCATCGAAATTTCGCAGCGGAGTGAGCGATTCGTGGGCCATGTCCGCCAGCGGCACGTCCTCGCTGGCCAGCAGCAGGGAGGTCAGGCTCAGCCGCTCGGGTTCGTTGACGGGCAAGCCATGGCTGGCGGCGTCCCGGGCTTCGTAGTAGCTCCACCGCAGGCCGTTCGGTTTCGTATACGCCCCGCCAATCCCGATCGTCGCGTGGATCCCGGCTTCGGCGAGGTGGTCGCTGAGCCGGCGCGCCAGCGCAGGTGCCGCCCCGCCGTCGTCATTGACCACCAGCACCAGGTCCTTGTTGACGACGGCGGCCACCGCCTCCCCGAGTTCGCGCGGCACCGAGGTGCTGGCCAAGGCCTTGTGATGGGCCGCGGACACGGCCAGCAGCACCACGTTCTTGCGCGTGCTGTTGATGCCCACGCCGGCCAGGCGGCGCTGGGCCTCGCTCGTTTCGAGGGCGCCGTTGATGACGTCGTCCAGCACCTGCCCGCACAGTGCCCGCTGGGCCTGCCGCTGCTGGACCATGTTGTTCAGCTCCACGCTGATCAGGTTCTGGGCGTAGCCGATGATCCCGGTGTCCTCGAACGGTTGCCGGACCCACAGGGTGCACGCGTCCCGGCGGCCGGTTGGCACGGGGTAGGAGGACCAGGTCCCTGCGGACGGCACCTCGCCGGTGCTGTTGTAGAGCTCGGCCGTGAACTGGGTCAGGGCTATCCCGGTGCGCAGCATGCTGCCCAGCTGCTTGAGCAGCTCGCTGAGCCCGCCGCCGGTGAGGAGTGCACGCGCCAGCACCTGGTGCCCGGCAATCAATCGCTCCAGCTTGGCGTAGTGGTCCGCGGACTGGGCGTCCGCCACCAGCTTGCCGATGGCGATGAACGGCGTCTCGTACGGAACCTCCACCACGGGCAGGCCCCACCGGTTGGCCTCGGCCAGCAGCGCCGACGGCACGGTTTCGTGCGAGAGCCCCACGCCGAAGCCGATGCCCACGGCACCGGCGCGCTGCACTTGGCGGACAAAGCGGCGCTGGTCCGGGGCGGACCGGAGCCGCAGTCCCGTGGTGAGCACCAGTTCGCCGCCGTTGAGGAAACGCTGCGGGTCCTCCAGTTCGGTCACCGCGACCCAGTTGATGTCCTGGTGCCAGGTGGTCTCGGCCAGCCCTGCCTTGGACAGTTTCAGGGAACCGACACCCAGCAGGGCGGCAAGGGAAATAGCCATGGACCAAGGATAGTTCGATGCTGGTCAACCGCACTAAAGATTGCGGGCGACGGTGTGCAGGTGGCTATTCCCTGCCATGGGGTGCTGGCATAGGCTCGAGACAGAGCCAGCCGTCCGCTGCCGCCCACCCGCGCGGCCGCCGACAGCCCCACAGAAAGAGGTTGTACACCGTGGTCCAAACCTTGCAGAACTTCATCAACGGCGAATTCGTGACGCCCGCAGGCACCGACCTGCTGGACATCGTGAACCCCACCAACGGTGAAGTGGTGGCCAAGTCGCCCGTGTCGGTGGAGGCAGACGTCGATGCTGCCATGGCCGCCGCCAGGGACGCCTTCAAGTCCTGGAAGCACGTCACGCCGGGCCAGCGCCAGCTGATGCTGCTCAAGCTCGCGGACGCCATCGAGGCCAACAGCGACGAGCTCGTAGAGGCCCAGCACCGCAACACCGGCCAGGTGCGCTCGCTGATCGCGTCCGAGGAAGTGGCCGCCGGCGCCGACCAGCTCCGGTTCTTCGCAGGCGCCGCCCGCATCCTGGAAGGCAAGTCCGCAGGGGAGTACTTCGAGGGCCACACCTCCTACGTCCGCCGCGAACCCATCGGCGTGGTGGCCCAGGTTGCCCCGTGGAACTACCCGTTCCTGATGGCCATCTGGAAGATCGGCCCCGCGCTCGCCGCCGGCAACACGGTGGTCCTGAAGCCCTCCGACACCACCCCCGAATCCACCCTGGTCCTGGCCCGCCTGGCCGGGGAGATCTTCCCGGCCGGCGTGCTGAACGTGGTCCTGGGCACCGGACGTACCGGCTCGCTGATGGTGGAGCACAAGGTGCCGGGCCTGGTGTCCATCACCGGTTCGGTCCGCGCCGGTATCGCCGTTGCCTCCGGCGCCGCAAAGGGTCTCAAGCGCGCCCACCTGGAGCTGGGCGGCAAGGCACCGGCCATCGTCTTCAAGGACGCTGACATTAAGAAGAGCGCCGCCGCCATTGCCGAGTTCGCGTTCTTCAACGCCGGCCAGGACTGCACGGCCATCACCAGGGTGCTGGTGGAGGAGTCAGTGCACGACGACGTGGTGGCGGCCATGGTGGAGCACACCAGGACGCTGCGCACGGGCTCGCAGGATGACTCGGAGAACTACTTTGGTCCGTTGAACAACGTCAACCACTTCAACGCGGTGAGCTCTGTGGTGGCCAACCTGCCGGAGAACTGCCGGATCGAAATCGGCGGCCACCAGGCGGGGGAGAAGGGCTACTTCTTCGAGCCCACCATCATCACCGGCGCCCGCCAGACGGACGACGTGGTCCAGCACGAAACCTTCGGCCCGGTGATCACCGTCCAGAAGTTCAGCACCGAGGAAGAAGCCGTGGAGCTGGCCAACGACGTTGACTACGCCCTTGCCTCCAGCGTCTGGACCACCAACCATGGAACGGCCATGCGCCTGAGCCGGGACCTGGACTTCGGCGCCGTGTGGATCAACACCCACATCCTCCTCACCGCCGAAATGCCGCACGGCGGGTTCAAGCAGTCCGGCTATGGCAAGGACCTCTCCATGTACGGCGTGGAGGACTACACGCGCATCAAGCACGTTATGTCCGCCCTCGACTCTTAAGAAAGCATTCATAATGACCACTACCGCATCTGACATCACCTTCCGCCTGGAGCAGAAGCGCCGCGTGCAGGCCGATTTCCCGGGTCCCAAGTCCGTGGCACTGGCAGAACGGCGCAAGGCCGTGGTTGCCGCCGGCGTCGCGTCCGGCGTTCCCGTCTACGTGGCGGACGCCGACGGCGGCATCATCCATGACGTGGACGGCAACTCCTTCATCGACCTCGGCTCAGGCATCGCGGTGACCAGCGTGGGCGCGTCCGACCCCGCCGTCGTGGGTGCCGTCAAGGAAGCCGTGGAGCACTTCACGCACACCTGCTTCATGGTGACCCCCTACGAAGGCTACGTCGCCGTAGCTGAGCAGCTGAACCGCCTCACCCCCGGCGACCACGAGAAGCGCACGGTGCTGTTCAACTCCGGCGCCGAGGCGGTGGAGAACGCCGTGAAGGTGGCCCGCCTCGCCACGGGACGTGACGCCGTCGTCGCTTTCGACCACGCCTACCACGGCCGCACCAACCTGACCATGGCGCTGACCGCCAAGGCCATGCCGTACAAGACCAACTTCGGACCGTTCGCCCCCGAGGTGTACCGGATGCCGATGAGCTACCCGTACCGCGAGGAGAACCCCGCCATCACGGGCGCCGAGGCAGCCAAGCGCGCCATCACGATGATCGAGAAGCAGATCGGCGGCGAGTCCGTGGCCGCGATCATCATCGAACCCATCCAGGGCGAGGGCGGCTTCATCGTTCCGGCAGAAGGCTTCCTGCCGGCACTGGCTGAATGGGCCAAGGAGAAGGGCATCGTCTTCATTGCCGACGAGGTCCAGTCCGGGTTCTGCCGCACCGGCGAATGGTTCGCGGTCAACCATGAGGGCGTGGTGCCGGACATCATGACCCTCGCCAAGGGCATCGCCGGCGGCATGCCGCTCTCTGCGATCACCGGCCGCGCGGACCTGCTCGACGCCGTCCACCCCGGCGGGCTGGGCGGCACCTACGGCGGCAATCCCGTAGCCTGCGCCGCGGCGCTGGCATCCATCGGCACCATGGAGGAGTACGACCTCGCCGGCCGTGCCCGCCACATCGAAGCCGTCGCCACCGGCCGCCTCCGCGAACTGCAGGCGGACCTGGCCGGGACCGGGACCGGCGTCATCGGCGATGTCCGCGGCCGCGGTGCCATGCTGGCCATCGAGCTCGTTCAGGCGGGCTCGAAGGAACCCAATCCTGAACTGACCAAGGCAGTAGCCGCCGCCTGCCTCAAGGAGGGTGTCATCATCCTCACCTGCGGAACCTACGGCAACGTGATCCGCCTGCTCCCGCCGCTGGTCATCACGGACGAGCTGCTCAACGACGGGCTGGACGTCCTGGCAGCTGCCATCAAGGCCCACGCGTAACAGCCGCTGCCCTGCGCGCCGCCGAGTTCTTCCGGGCGGCGCGCAGCATGTCCAGCGTCAGCAGGAGCAGTGCCAGCCACACCACGCCGAAGCCGATCCACCGCTCCAAGGGCATGGCTTCGCGGAACACCAGCAGCGCCACCACGAACTGCAGCAGCGGCGCCATGTACTGCAGGAGGCCGATGGTGGTCATAGGCAGCCGGCGGGCCGCAGCACCAAAGAACAGCAACGGGACCGCCGTGATCACGCCGGAGGCCACCAGCAGCCAGAAGTGCCCCGCGCCCTGCGCGGTCAGGGTGGCGGTGCCGTTCAGGGCGAGTACCGCCATGGTGGCCGCGGCGAACGGCGCCAGCACCATGGTTTCCACGCTGAGGCTGGTCACTGCGTCCACCCTTGGCCCCACGCGTTTTTTCACGAAGCCGTACAGGCCGAAGGTCACCGCCAGGGTCAACGCAATCCAGGGAAGCTTTCCGTAGGAGTAGGTGAGCACGCCCACCGCCACGAAACCGGTTCCGACGGCGGCCCACTGCAGCGGCCGCAGCCTTTCCTTGAGCACGAACACGCCCAGGAGCACGGATACCAGCGGGTTGATGAAGTACCCCAGCGCCGCCTCGACGGCCTGCCCGGTGGTCACGCCGTAGGTGTAGGTGAGCCAGTTGGCGGCGATCAGCGCGGCAGCCAGGGCCAGGGACCCGAATACCTTCCGGTCGCGGAAGGCCGCTGCCAGCGCCGGCCAGGCACGGGTGGCGGTAATGAGCAGGACGCAGAACACCAGCGACCACACCACCCGGTTGGCCACGATTTCGACGGCACCCGCCGGCATCAGCGCGAAGAAGTACAGCGGGAGCAGCCCCCACAGCCCGTAAGCGCCGACGCCGAAGAGGATTCCCGCCGTCGTCTCCTTGTCCACGGCCTTGGGGCCGGACGGCGTGGCCCCGGGAGATGTGGTGCCGGGCGCCCGGGGGCCTGCGGAGCGTGGGGCCGCTGCAGTGGCAGGGGCGCTGGCGGGGGTTACTCCATCGGGTGTAGGCACGCAACCCATAACATCACCACCGGGGCAGGTATTCCAGCACGCCATGCGGGGGAAAACGGCACTGATCAGTAGGCTTGCTTTCATGACACACGCAGCCCCGTCCCGGTCCGCGCCATGAGGCTCCGGCGCAGCAACGCCAACGGGCGCGGATACCGCCGCGTGGCAGCCGGCACGGGCTTCAGCTACCGCGACCTCGATGGCTCCACCCTGCCGCCTGGACCCATCCGCGACCGGTTGGAAAGCATCGGCATCCCGCCGGCCTGGACGGACGTGTGGATCTCCCCCTTCGAGAACGGCCACATCCAGGCCACCGGGCTGGACGCGGTGGGGCGCCGGCAGTACATCTACCATCCGGAATGGCGGGAGCGGAAGGACCGGGCCAAGTTCGACCGGTCCCTCCAGCTCGCCGAATCACTGCCCGCCGCGCGCCGGAAGGTGACGATGGACCTGCGCAGCGAGGGGTTCTCCCGCGAGCGGGTCCTGGCCGGGGCCTTCAGGATGCTGGACAGCGGGTCGCTGCGGGTGGGCTCCGAGCGGTACACCAACGAGAACGGCAGCCGCGGCCTGGCCACCCTGCTGTGCGCGCACGCCCAAGTGCGCAAGGACCGCGTCATGCTTCGGTTCCCGGCCAAGAGCGGCAAGTTCTGGGAGTCCGAAATTGACGACGCCGACCTGGCCGCCCTGGTGCGGTCGCTTAAGCGCCGGGGACCCAACGCCAGGCTCCTCGCGTACAAGGAGGGCCGGCGGTGGCGGCCGGTCACCAGCGCGGAGATCAACGCCTACGTCAAGGAGCGGACGGGGTCCGACTTCACGGCCAAGGACTTCCGGACCCTGCGCGGCACGGTGGCTGCCGCCGGGAGCCTGGCGCAGACCGGCGTCCGCCGGACGGTTGCTCAGCGGAAGCGCGCGGTGAGCCAGGCGATGCAGGAAGCTGCGGCGGTGCTGGGGAACACGCCGTCGATCGCGCGGAAAAGCTATGTGGACCCCCGGGTGGTGGACCACTACAACGACGGCGAAACCATCGACCCCCGCCGCGCCGATTCCGGCGAGGCCGAACTGCGGGCACTGCTGTACCGGGAGGGCAGCGTGGTCCCGCTGCGGGCCTCATAAGCGTGTCAATCTAGAATGGAAGGCGGTGCGCCAAGGTCCGGCGCATCCTCATCGTAAGAAGGGCTCCCGGTGTCCAACCACAGCGAAACCGCCTCCACCCGTCCCCTCCGCGTCGCCATCGTGGGCGCCGGTCCGGCCGGGGTCTATGCTGCGGACATCCTCACCAAATCGGCGGGCGTGAAGGACGGCGACTTCGAGGTCAGCATCGACCTCTTCGAGGCCTATCCGGCACCGTACGGGCTGATCCGCTACGGCGTCGCCCCGGACCACCCGCGCATCAAGGGCATCGTCAACGCCCTGCACAAGGTGCTGGACCGCGGCGACATCCGCTTCCTGGGCAACGTGACCTACGGCCGCGACCTGACGCTGCACGACTTCCGCGCGTTCTATGACGCAGTGATTTTCTCCACCGGCGCCATCAAGGATGCGGACCTGAATATTCCGGGTATCGAGCTTCCCGGGAGCTTCGGCGGCGCGGACTTTGTGTCCTGGTATGACGGGCATCCGGACGTTCCCCGCGAATGGCCGCTGGAGGCACGCGAGATTGCGGTGATCGGCAACGGCAACGTGGCGCTGGACGTGGCGCGCATGCTGATCAAGCACCCCGAGGAACTGCTCAGCACCGAGATCCCGGACAACGTCTACCAGGGGCTGAAGTCCTCGCCGGTCACGGACGTGCACGTGTTTGGCCGCCGCGGCCCTGCGCAGGTGAAGTTCACGCCCCTGGAGCTGCGCGAGCTCAGCCACATGAACGACGTGGACATCGTGCTGTACCCGGAGGACTTCGAGTTCGACGAAGCCTCCGACGAGGCCATCCGCACCAACAACCAGACCAAGACCATGGTGAACACGCTCACCAACTGGCTGGTGGAGGAGCACGCCGAGTCCGAGAACCCGTCCTCCCGCCGCCTGCACCTGCACTTCCTGCACAGTCCGGTGGAAATCCTCGCCGAAGGCGGAGAGAGCAGCGGGGCGGGCAGGGTGGGCGCCATCAAGTTCGAGCGGATGCAGCTGGACGGTACCGGCAACGCGAAGGGAACGGGGGAGTTCGTTGAATACCCGGTCCAGGCTGTATACCGGGCCATCGGCTACCATGGATCCGCGCTGGACGAGCTGGAGTACGACGCCAAGCGCGGTGTCATCCCCAACGAGGGCGGCCGTGTCCTGGACGCCGAGGGCAGGCCGGTTCCCGGCATCTACACCACCGGCTGGATCAAGCGCGGTCCGGTGGGCCTGATCGGCCACACCAAGGGCGACGCACTGGAGACCATCGGCTTCCTGCTGGAGGACCGGCTGGCGCTGCCCCCGGCCAGCAACCCGGACCCGCAGGCCATCATCGACCTGCTGGAGGAACGCGGCATCGAATACACCACGTGGGAAGGCTGGAACAGGCTCGACGCCCACGAGGCAGCCCTCGGTGCGGCGTGGACTGCGGACCGGTCCGCTGACGGAGCCGAACCCGTGGTCCGGGAGCGCATCAAGGTGGTCCCGCGCGAAGAAATGATCAAGATCTCCCGCGCCTGACATCCGCGCATGGACAAGAACTCCCATTGGAGTTAGTGTCATTAACATGAATGCGGACGGGCCGACCCGGCCCTATGCCTCACCCAAGCGGGCGGCTGCGGCTGCGGAAACCGGCCGGCGGATCCTGCAGGCCACCGAGGACCTGTTCCTCGAGGGCCCGCTCGCGGACGTCACCCTCAATGCGGTCGCAGCCCGGGCCGGAGTCACAGTCCAGACCGTCATCCGCCGCTTCGGCGACAGGATGGGCCTCATCCACGCCACCGCGGAAGCCGCGGCAGCGAGGGTGGCCGGCCAGCGCAACGCCGCGCCGCCCGGCGATGTCCGGGCCGCCGTCGCAAATCTCCTGGAGCACTACGAAACCACCGGCGCGCTGGCGCTGAAGATGCTCGCGGAAGAGGGCACTTCCCCGGTCATGGCCGAGATTACGGCCGCCGGACGCCAATTCCACTGGCAGTGGTGCGAGCGCGTTTTCGCACCCTACCTGGCGGAAGACCTGTTTGCGGACACGGCGGAGCGCCACCGCCGCCTTGCCCAGTTCGTCGCCCTCTGCGACGTCTACACCTGGAAACTGCTCCGCCTCGATGCAGGACTCAGCCGGGACCAGGTGGCCACCTCACTTCTTGAAATGCTGGGGCCCTTTAGCTGGAGGCCATAATGTCCACCGTCCTTGCCTACACCTCACCCGCCATCGGCCACCTGTTCCCGATGGTCCCGCTGCTCCTGGAGCTGAAAGCGCGGGGGCACGTCGTGCATGTCCGCACTCTGCCGGCGTACGTGGATCACCTGCGCCGCGAAGGCCTGGAAGCCCGGCCCATAGACGCCCGGTTGCTTGATCTCATGCACCGCGACTACACCGCGACCTCCATCAAGGCCAACCTCGCCCTGAGCACCGCCACCTTCACCGCCCGCGGCCTGGTGGACGGGCCGGACCTGCGCGCGGCCATTGCAGAGACCAGTCCCGACCTGCTGCTCGTGGACATCAACGCCTGGGGCGCCCGCACCGTGGCCGAAAACAGCGGAATTCCGTGGGCGGCCTTCAGCCCCTACACCCCGCCGCTTCGGTCCAGCGGAACCCCGCCTTTCGGACCGGGGCTCGATCCCATGCCGGGCCCGTTGGGCAGGCTCCGGGATGCGCTGGTGCGGCCGCTGGTGACCGGTGCGGTCGAAAAGATCATGCTGCCCGGCATCAACACCATGCGCGCCGACCTGTCCGGCGGCACACTTCAGCCGGTCCGCGGAGTGGACGACTTCTTCCGCACGGCGCCGCTGCTGCTCGTGGCCACCGCCGGGCCGTTCGAGTATCCCCACCCGGACTGGGGACCGGACGTCCGGATGATCGGTGCGCTGGGCTGGGAACCGCCGGCGGAAGCTCCCGCGTGGCTGGACGCCCTGCCGGATCCCGTTGTCCTGGTCACCACTTCCTCCGAGTACCAGGCGGACGAGGACCTGGTACGAACGTCCCTGGCGGCGCTGGAACACGAGCCGTTTACCGTCGTCGCCACTCTTCCGGCGAGCAAGGAGGCCCCGGAGCCGCCCGCCCAGCTGCCAGCCAATGCCCGGCTTGAGCGCTTCCTGCCTCACGGGCCGGTGCTGGATCGTGCCGCCGTCGCCATCACCCACGGCGGGATGGGCGGCACCCAGAAGGCGCTGGCCAAGGGAGTGCCAGTGGTGGTGGTTCCCTATGGCCGGGACCAGCATGAGGTGGCTGCCAGGGTAGTGGCGGCCGACGCCGGCGTGCGGCTAAAGCGCAAAAACCTCACCCCCGAGAAGCTGCGCACCGCCGTCCGGGAGGCCCTCACGAAGACCGCAGGCGCCCGGCGGGTGGCTGCCGGCTTCGAAGCGGCGGGCGGGGTGCGGACGGGCGCCGACGCACTCGAGGAGCTGCTCAGCCCGGCCCGAACTGCGTGACTTCTGGATCCCTGACTCAGCTGCAGCAGCGCCATTCCGAGGACAGCCGCAGCTGCCGGTGCCGACAGTGACGCATCAGCGGCCGGGCCTGCTTCAGTGTGATGGGGGTTACAATAGCCGGGCGGCGCAGCGTCGCCGTGCCTGCACCCCGGGAGTTCAATGACGAACCTGATCACGCGCCAGCAGCACAGCGCCCTGGCCGGCCATGAGCGGCTCGATGGCGGCCTGGCGTTTCCGGGCGTCGAAGAACTCCCCGGAATCCGGACCCTGATCCGCGAATCATGGCAGCGGTCGGCCGGGTTCAAAGCGGACCCGGACAGCCCCGGCGCCCCGCTGGCCCTGGACCTCGAAGAACTCGAGGACTACCGCCGGCAGCATCCGCTGGCCACCATCATGCCCGTCATCCACAAGCTCCTGGTCCAGCCCAGCCATGACAGCGGCCTGCTGGTTGCGGTGGGCGACGAGGTGGGCCGGCTGCTCTGGGTGGAAGGCGATCCGGCAATGCAGCGCCGGGCCGAGGGCATGATGTTCGTCCCCGGCGCCGACTGGTCCGAGGCGACGGTGGGCACCAGCGCCCCCGGGACCGCGCTCGCCCTGGGCCGGGGCATCCAGATTTCGGGTGCCGAGCACTACCAGCGTTCCGTGCACCCGTGGAGCTGCACCGCCGTTCCCTTCCACGACCCCGACTCGGGCGCCGTCCTGGGCGTCGTGGACATCACCGGCACGGACAGCGCCGTGGCGCCGCACACGTTGTCGCTGGTGGAAGCCACGGTGGCAGCCGCCCAGGCGCAGCTGCGCGTCGAGCGGCTCCAGCTGGCGGCGGAGCTCGCCCGCAAACCGGTACGACGGCGGCAGCAGGCTTCCGCTTCCCGCCCGCCAAGGGCGGAGGGCAAGGAAGGCAGCCTCTACCGCAACAGCCTCCAACTGCTGGGCCGCGACCAGGCCCTGCTGAGCATCGGTGGCAGGACGGTGGCGCTGTCCGCCCGGCACAGCGAGATCCTCGCCCTGCTCAGTGCCCACCCGGAAGGCCTGACAGCTGAGCAGCTGTGCCTGCAGCTCTATCCCGGGGACGGCTCCACCATGACGCTGCGCGCTGAAATGGTCCGACTCCGCAAGATACTCCAGCAGCTCAACCCCGAAGCCGTGCCCGGCTCGAGGCCGTATCGGCTGGCCATGGATCTGGTGCCCGACAGCAACCAGGTCCTCAACTGCCTGCAACGCGGAGCCCACCGGATAGCGCTGGAGATTTACCGGGGCGCGGTGCTGCCGCGGTCCGAGGCGCCGGGGATCGTGGAGCTCCGGGCCAGGGTGTCCGGGCTGCTTCGGGAGGCGGTCCTCACCGACGGCAGCGCCGAGTCCCTCCTCAGGTATGCCGGGCTTCCCGAGGCAAGGAACGACGTCGTGATCCGCCGCGCTGCGCTCCGTCTCCTGCCGCCGCGCTCACCCAAGCGGGCCGCCGTCGTCGCGGACCTCGAGCGGCTGGAAGCCGAGCTCAGCGCGTAGCCGGCCCCCGCCGTCGACCGTTTCGTAAGACTGGTGCCCGGGCATGTGGTGGGGCGCAACCTTGCTGCAACCTTTGCCCTCCTACGCTGATGCCAGCGGCAGCGCCCGTGTCGGGCCGCCGAACACTGCACAGCAAAGGAGCTCGCAATGACTGTTTACGCACAGCCCGGGACCGAAGGTTCGAAGGTCACGTTCAAGGACCGGTACGAGAACTGGATCGGCGGCGAATGGGTGGCTCCCGTGAAGGGCCAGTACTTCGAAAACATCACCCCCGTGACCGGCAAGGCCTTCTGCGAGGTGGCCCGCGGAACTGCTGAGGACATCGAACTCGCTCTGGATGCCGCGCACAAAATCGCGCCGTCGTGGGGTAAAACGTCGGTGGCCGAGCGCGCGGCGATCCTCAACAAGATCGCCGACCGCATCGAGGAAAACCTGGAGATGCTGGCGGTGGCCGAGTCGTGGGACAACGGCAAGCCGATCCGCGAAACCCTCAACGCCGACATCCCGCTGGCGGCGGACCACTTCCGCTACTTCGCCTCCGCCGTGCGCGCCCAGGAAGGCCGGCTCTCGCAGCTCGACGACGACACCACGGCGTACCACTTCCACGAGCCGCTCGGCGTGGTGGGCCAGATCATCCCCTGGAACTTCCCCATCCTGATGGCGGTGTGGAAGCTGGCGCCCGCGCTCGCAGCCGGCAACGCCGTGGTGCTCAAGCCCGCCGAGCAGACGCCCAGCTCCATCCTGGTGCTGATGGAACTCATCGGCGACCTGCTGCCTGCCGGCGTGGTCAACGTGGTCAACGGCTTCGGCGTCGAGGCGGGCAAGCCGCTCGCCTCCAGCTCCCGCATCCGCAAGATCGCCTTCACGGGTGAGACCACCACCGGCCGGCTCATCAGCCAGTACGCTTCGAACAACCTGATTCCGGTCACGCTGGAACTGGGCGGCAAGAGCCCCAACATCTTCTTTAACGACGTTGCGCAGGAGAACGACGCCTTCTACGACAAGGCCCAGGAAGGGTTTGCGCTGTTCGCATTCAACCAGGGCGAGGTCTGCACCTGTCCGTCGCGCGCGCTGGTCCAGGAGGACATCTACGAATCCTTCATGGCGGATGCCGTGGCCCGGGTGGAGAAGATGATCCAGGGCAACCCGCTGGACACCGAAACGCAGGTGGGCGCCCAGGCCTCCAACGACCAGCTGGAGAAGATCCTGTCCTACATCGACATCGGAAAGCAGGAAGGCGCCAAGGTCCTCACCGGCGGCGCCCGCGCGGAACTGCCCGGCGACCTGGCCGGCGGTTTCTACGTCCAGCCCACCGTGTTCGAAGGCCACAACAAGATGCGCATCTTCCAGGAGGAGATCTTTGGCCCGGTGGTGGCAGTGACGAAGTTCAGCGATTACAACGACGCCATGGGCCTGGCCAACGACACCCTGTACGGCCTGGGCGCCGGCGTCTGGTCCCGGAACGGCAACGTGGCCTACCGCGCCGGCCGGGAAATCCAGGCCGGACGCGTCTGGGTCAACAACTACCACGCCTACCCGGCAGGAGCCGCGTTCGGCGGCTACAAGTCCTCAGGCATCGGGCGTGAAAACCACGCCATGATGCTGGACCACTACCAGCAGACCAAGAACCTGCTGGTCAGCTATAACGAAAACAAGCTGGGTTTCTTCTAAGCCGTGGAAAACGCAGTGTTGGACGCCGCCGTGACGCTGCCCGGGGAGGATTTCTCCCGGGTGGCGCTCACGGCGCCTGCCGCGGACCTGCTCCGGAAGCTGTGGCTGCAGCACGGGCCGCTGATGTTCCACCAGTCAGGCGGCTGCTGCGACGGCTCCGCGCCGATGTGTTATCCGGCCGGCGAGTTCCTCACCGGGGATTCGGACGTCCTACTGGGCCGGTTCGACCTGGCGGCGGAGGGAACGCACGACGGCGGCGCGCGCCAGCGTGCCGACGCGGCCCAGCCGCTGGAGTTCTGGATGTCGCGGGAACAGTTCGCCTACTGGAGCCACACGCACCTGACCGTCGACGTGGTCACCGGGCGCGGAAGCGGGTTTTCGGTGGAGGCGCCGGAGGGCAAGCGTTTCCTGATCCGCTCCACGCTGATGGACTGGCCGGCCTAAATGTTCGCTGATGCGGCACGAGGCCCGTCACGGCGCCGCGTGCCTGCCCACCCACTCCACCAGCGGGCGCAGCCGTTCCCACCGCGTTGAGATTTCCTGCGCCGCCGCCGGCGTGGCCAGCCAGTCGGGCCTGCCCAGCTCCAGGCCGGCAGACAGCGACTTGTATTGGAGCAGGTCGGAGCGGGGGTGGTCCCGGTCAAAACCCCGCGGCACCGTTTTGAGTTTTTCGCCGTCCAGGGTAAATCCCGCCGCCGCCACGCCGTCAACTATCTGCCGGAGCGCTTCGCCCGTGGCGGCGGCATCCACCGAGTTCCGGTAGCGGGCCAACTGCGCCGGAGTGTGGGAATGGTACCCGCCGCCGACCAGCAGCCCGTCTGCGCTGATCCGCAGGTAATAGCCCACGCCTTCCAGGGTGGATGCGAAAGCGCCCTGCGCTGTCTTGTACGGCGACTTGTCCTCCGAAAACCGGATGTCCCGGTTGGGCCGGAAAAGTTTGCCGGGGCCGAACCGGGGCGCCAGCTCTGCCAGCAGGGCCGTAACCGGATCACGGACCAGGCTGGTGTAGCTGTCCTTGTGCTCCTGCCACCACTGCCGGTTGTTGTTTTCCTCCAGTTCGGCATAAAAGCTGAAGGCTTCGGGAGGAATTCCCTGGAAAGTAGTCATGCACCGAGCCTAAGGAGGCCTGCCCCCGGACGCCACGGTCCCGCCGTCGTATGTGGAAAACACTCCGCCCCGCTACGGAAGCCGTAGCGGGGCGGAAGGATAAGTGGAGGACTTAGCCGATCTTGTTGGCTGCCTCAGCCTCGGACTGCGGGGCGGCGCCCAGGTTGGCGCGCAGCTTGGCGCCGAGTTCGGCGTCAACATTGGTCCAGTACTGGATGGCGCGTTCCTTGATGCCGGGGCTCTTCACGCCGCCCACGGCACCGGTGATGGTGTCCAGGAAGCGGGCCTTGGCGGCGTCGTCGTAAACCTCGCGGTACAGCGTCCCGGCCTGGACGAAGTCACTGTCCTCGGCGTGGAGGGAATGGGCAGCCAGGGTCAGCTCGCCGTCGTTCTCCCAGCCGCCGGCCGGGTTCTGCGGCTCAACGGCGGCGGGCCCGCCCATGGTGTTGGGCGCGTATACCGGAACGGAGGGGGCGTTGAACAGGTAGCGGCCGGCGCCGTCCTGGCTGTAGTTGTTGACCTGGCTCTTCGGCTGGTTCACCGGGATCTGGGCGTGGTTGGTGCCCACGCGGTAGCGGTGCGCGTCAGCGTAGGAGAAGATGCGGGCCTGCAGCATCTTATCCGGCGAGGCGGCGATGCCGGGAACGAAGTTCGACGGCGCGAAGGTGGCCTGCTCGATCTGTGCGAAGTAGTTCTCCGGGTTCCGGTTCAGCTCCATCGTGCCCACCTTGATCAGCGGGTAGTCAGCGTGCGGCCACACCTTGGTGAGGTCGAACGGGTTGAAGCGGTAGGTCTTGGCGTCCTCGTACGGCATGACCTGGACGTGCAGGTCCCAGGACGGGAAGTTCCCGGCCTCGATGTTCTCCGAGAGGTCGCGGATGTAGAAATCGGCGTCGGACCCGGCCAGCGCCTCGGCCTGCTCGGAGGTCATGGAGTTCACGCCCTGGTTGGACCTGAAGTGGTACTTGACCCAGAAGCGCTCGCCGGCGGCGTTGATCCACTGGTAGGTGTGGGAGCCGTAGCCCTGCATTTCGCGCCAGGAAGCCGGCAGGCCGCGGTCGCCCATAAGCCAGGTGACCTGGTGGGCGGACTCGGGGGAGAGCGTCCAGAAATCCCACTGCATGTCGGCGTCGCGCAGGTGGGTGCCCGGCAGGCGCTTCTGCGAGTGGATGAAATCCGGGAACTTGATGCCGTCGCGGATGAAGAACACCGGGGTGTTGTTGCCCACGAGGTCGTAGTTGCCCTCGGTGGTGTAGAACTTCACGGCGAAACCGCGGGGGTCGCGCCAGGTGTCCGGGGAGCCGTTTTCGCCGGCGACGGAGGAGAAACGGATCAGCATCTCGGTCTCGACGCCCGGCTGCAGGAACGCAGCCTTCGTGTACTTGGAGATGTCCTCGGTGGTCTTGAACGTGCCGAATGCACCGCCGCCCTTGGCGTGCACAACGCGCTCCGGAACCCGCTCACGGTTGAACTGGGCAAGCTTTTCCACCAGGTAGTGGTCAGTCAGGATGATGGCGCCGTCGGCACCAACTGACTTCGAGTGTGCGTCGGACGTAACCGGTGCACCTGACTGGGTTGTGGAAACGGCAGTCATTGTTCTCCTATTTCTCTTTTTCTTGCGAGGGACTGTGGGGAGGAAGCTGTTGTGCCTGCTGGCACTCCTGGCAGATGCCCTGGTAGAGGACGTCGGCGATCTGGATGGTCATCGGCTTGGCATCGGGGTTCCAGTGCGGCGTCAGGCAGGGGGCGTGCCCGACGGCGCAGTCGACGTCCTCCACGCGGCCGCAGCTGATGCAGACGGCGTGGTGGTGGTTGTCGCCGACGCGTGTCTCATACAGTGCAGGCGAGTGGGGCGGCTCGAACCGCCGCAGCATGTTCAGGTCGGTGAGGTCTCCGAGCACCACGTAAACGGACTGCGCCGTCAGTTCCGGCAGCTCCGCGCGGGCCGCGGCAAGGATGCTTTCAGCCGGGGAATGCGGATGGCGCTCGACGGCGGCCAGCACGGCGAGGCGCTGCTTGGTCACCCTCCGGCCGTGGGCACGCAGGGCGGCAGCCCAGGAGTCGTGGCCATCCAGAAGTTCCGTCATGGGACCATTCAAGCACTTATTATGAGCATCTCATAATAAGGCGTGGCTAAGCTTCGGAGCGGCCCCGTTTCCGGTGCAGCACGCCTTCCGACCTCCGCTGTCGGCGCTGCCCAGTATGGTGTCAGGGTGGGGAGACTGCTGGCAGACGTGACGCCGCTCAGGGAGAGCCCGGCGTTCCGCAGGCTGTGGCTGGGATCCGCGGTGTCCGCCGTCGGAAGCCAGCTCACCCTGGTTGCGGTCAGCCTGGAGGTCTACCGGCTGACGCAGGACAGTTTCTACGTGGGCCTGCTCGGCATCTTTGCTCTGGTACCGCTGGTGTTTGGCGGGCTGATGGGCGGCTCCATCGCGGACTCGCACGACCGCAGGACCGTGGCGCTCGGCGCCACCGCCGTCCTCTGGCTGACCACCGGGATGATCGCGCTGCAGGCCTGGCTGGCGCTGGGAAATATATGGATCCTTTATGCGCTGGTGGCACTGCAAAGCGGGGCCCAGGCCATCAACCAGCCCGCCCGCAGTGCCATCATCCCCAACCTGGTCCGGCGCGAACTGCTGCCCGCGGCCAATGCGCTGAACATGCTGTCCATGGGCCTGTCCATGACGGCCGGACCGCTGCTGGCAGGACTGCTGGTGGCGGGGGTGGGGTTCGCTTGGACCTACACGTTGGATTTCGCCAGCTTCGCGTTTGTGCTGTGGGCGGTATTCCGGCTGCCGCCGATGCCGCCGGACGGCCGCCGCAGCAAGGCGGGAATCCGTTCCGTGATCGAAGGCTTCCGTTTCCTGGGCACCCGTCCGAACGTGCGGATGACATTCGTTATCGACCTCATCGCCATGGTCCTGGCCCAGCCCCGGGCGCTGATTCCCGCCATCGGCGCGGTGATGATCGGCGGTGGGGAAGCCACCGTGGGCATCCTCCTGGCGGCCACCGCGGTCGGGGCCTTCCTGGCCGGCCTGTTCTCCGGACCGCTGGGCGGCATCCACAAACAGGGCACCGCGGTGGTGCTGTCGGTCATGGGCTGGGGCGCGTCCATTGGCGGCTTTGGCCTGGTGGTGCTGCTGGCCGGGCGTTCCCCTGACGGTGCCGTTACGGGCTGGCTGGTGCCGGCGGCGCTCTGCTGTGTCCTGGCAGGCATCGCCGATTCCATCAGTGCCGTCTTCCGGAACACCATCCTGCAGTCGGCCACCCCGGACCACCTGCGGGGACGGCTTCAGGGCGTCTTCATCGTGGTGGTGGCCGGCGGGCCGCGGGTGGGGGACCTGCTGGCAGGCGGCGCGACTAAGATTTTGAGTGAGGGCTGGGTGCTGCTGCTCGGCGGCGTGCTGTGCATCGGCGCCGCGTGGCTGGCCGCCAGGCTGCAGCCGGGCTTCACCGCGTACGACGCCCGCCGCCCGGCCCCTTAGCGGCAACTGTTCGCGTTCCAGACGGGAGTGGAAATGCACAAGCACTACAACGGACTCAAAACCGCGGCGCTGTTCGGCGTTCTCTGGGCGGTTCTGCTGGGACTCGGCGGGCTGATCGGCCTCAATACCCGCAGCTCCACGCCCATCTGGATCATGGCGCTCGTGGGTGTTGCCACCACTGCGTACGGCTACTGGAACAGCGACAAGATCGCCATCCGTTCCATGCAGGCATACCCGGTCACCGAGGCCCAGGCACCGCAGCTGCACCAGATCGTGCGTGAGCTCTCCGTCCGGGCCAACCAGCCCATGCCGCGCATTTACCTTTCGCCTACGATGAACCCCAACGCCTTCGCCACCGGCCGCAACCCGAAGAACGCGGCGGTCTGCTGCACCGAGGGGATGCTCCAACTGCTGGATGCGCGCGAACTCCGCGGAGTACTGGGCCACGAACTGATGCACGTCTACAACCGGGACATCCTTACCTCGTCCGTGGCGGCCGCCGTCGCCGGCGTCATCACCTCGGTGGGCCAGATGCTGCTCTTCTTCGGCGGCGGGGACCGACGTAACGGCAACCCATTGGCCATGATCGCCATGGCGCTCCTGGCTCCGTTTGCAGCCTCGCTGATCCAGTTGGCCATCTCCCGCACCAGGGAGTACGACGCCGACGAGGACGGTGCACAGCTCACCGGCGATCCGCTGGCGCTCGCCTCAGCCCTGGCGAAGATCGAGCGCGGCGTCGCCGTCGCGCCGCTGCCCCAGGACCAGCGGCTGGTCAACGCCTCGCACCTGATGATCGCCAACCCGTTCCGGGGCGGGGCGATGACCAAGCTGTTCGCCACCCATCCGCCCATGCGGGACCGGATTGCCCGGCTTGAGCGGATGGCAGGCAGGCCGCTCGCCTAGCTGCGGAAGTTGACGAACTGCAGGTCCGCCTCCTCGAAGTCCTTGAGCAGGGCCATGGTGGCCTGCAGGTCGTCGCGGGACTTGGACGTGACCCGCAGTTCGTCGCCCTGGATCTGGGATTTGACAGACTTCGGGGCCTCGTCGCGGATGAGCTTGTTGATCTTCTTGGCCAGGTCCTGGGCGATGCCTTCCTTGATGGAGGCTTCCAGACGGAATTCCTTGCCGGAGGCGTAGGGCTCGCCGGTGTCCAGCGACTTGAGCGAGATGCCGCGGCGGATGAGCTTGGACTGGAGGACGTCCAGCACGGCCAGGACGCGTTCCTCGGAGTTGGCCTTCATGAGGATCTTTTCGCCGCTGAAGTCCACCTCAGCGCCGACGCCCTTAAAGTCGTACCGCTGGGCCAGTTCCTTCTGGGCCTGGTTCAGGGCGTTGGCCACTTCCTGCTTGTCCACTTTGCTTACGACGTCGAACGTTGACTCGCCTGCCATGACTCTCCTTATGCGGTGGTGCGGGGTAGGGCCCTGTGCGCGGACGGGGCCGGGGATCACTGCGGTCAAGCCTAATACGGATGCCTCTTCCGGTGGGGTCTGGGATTCACAGTTCCCTATCAGCGGAAACGGGGACGGAGCCCCGCCTGATCCGCCCTCGAACTCCGCGGGAAATAACGGGTTCCCTGCCGCCATCAGGCCCGATTCGATTCTTCGGCGGAAGTTCTGTAAAGTTGTCTTGCCCGCGGTTACCGGAAGCAGAACGGCCTGGAAACAGACGCTCTGCAGACTGCATCGGCGGGTACTTCTTTGAAGTTCGGCAGATTACCCGAGCGGCCAAAGGGGGCTGACTGTAAATCAGCTGGCAACGCCTACGGGGGTTCGAATCCCTCATCTGCCACCCTTGTGAAAGCCTCCGGAACCACTAGGTTCCGGGGGCTTTTTCGTGCCCTTGGTGGTGTCCGGCTTTTCCCCGTTGAAAGGTCAATTCCCCGCGGCGTTTCACGGGGAATTGACCACCAGACGGGGAGTGGAACCAGCCGTCGACACTGCCCGCAGCGTCGGCGTAGGCTGGCAGCATCGGCGTATGAGCCCCGATGCCCTGCGTCGATACTTTCATCGATGAAGGAGGATCCAATGAGTGCTGTGCGTGAGTTTATGACCACGGACGCGCGCTGTATCAAGGAAAGCCAGTCCCTCGTGGACGCGGCCCGGATGATGATGGACCTGGATTGCGGATCGCTGCCCATCTGCGGAGACGACGGCAAGCTGACGGGCATGGTCACCGACCGGGATATCGTCCTGAAGTGCGTTGCCACCGGCCGTAACCCGGCTGAGATGATGGCACGCGAACTCGCTACCGGCCGGCCGCACTGGGTTGACGCCGATGCCACTATCGACGCCGCGATTGAGCTGATGGAAAGGCACCAGATCAGGCGGCTGCCGGTCATTGCCGATCACAAACTGGTGGGCATCATCAGCCAGGGCGATATTGCACGGAATTACACCGAGCAGCGGGTTGGCGAGTTGGTGGAACATATTTCGGAGCGCCACCCCGCCTAAAGGGCGAACGCCCTACTGACCGCACCAATGGCCGCTTGCCGGCCATGTCCGCGGATCGGACCCCTTTCTTGGGGCCGGATCCGCGGACAGCTTTTTTAATGCGCCCACGCCAACTTCGCGGGCCAACAGCTTCTGGGGTCAGTTCAGCGCAATCAGCAGCATCTGGCTTGTCCCGGGAATGCAGGTCTGCAGGATGGCCCGCGGGAATCCGCCGAACACCGCCACCACGTCGTTGGTCGTCCCGGGATTGGGGACCTGGCCGCGGCCTGTCACGGTGTACGTTCCATAACCCGGCAGGCTCACGGTTTCGCCCACCCCGATACCGGAAAAACGTGCCCACCCGCCGCAGAAGTCGTGCTCGGTGATGAACAGCGAGTAGCCGTCGTTAGGGGTGAAGTGGATGGGCCCGATGCACGCGTCGATCAGTTCCTGCCCGCCGGACCCGGCGACATGGATGGTCCGCACTGCGGGTGCAGGCGGAGGAGCAGGTGCCGGTGCCGGAGCCGGGGGCGGAGCGGGGGCGGGCGCGGGTGCTGGAGCGGGTGCAGGGGCAGGCGCGGGTGCTGGAGCCGGAGGGGGTGCGACGGCGGCGGCAGCTGCCTTCGCGGGCGACGGCGCCACGGCGGCCTTCTTGACAGAAGCCGGAGTTCCCGTCTGGGATGGGGCGGCCGGGCCGGCGCCCGTTCCTGAACTGCCGGCCGGGCTCGCGGCGGGATCGGCGAAGGCGTCGATGGGGAGGGCGGGGTGCACACGCCTGGCGGTGTAGTCCGCCAAAGCCGGGCCGTCGGTCGCAACTGCGCCGGCCGCCGTCGTACCCCCCGTGGCGGTTCCTGCGTCCTGTCCGTTGAATACTTCAGGCGTTGCGCTGAGGCTGAGGGTTGCGATGGTCAAGACTGCAACAAGGGCGCCCGCCGCCGCTCCCGCCCGGCGGGCGGGGTAGGGGAGCCCGGGGCCGGCAGGTCCGGTGCCTGGCGAAGGGGCGGTGAAGTCACTAGGGGGAATGGTGTTGAAGGGGTCCTCTTGCGGGTTCATGGGTAGGCCGTCCAGCTGCGGTCCTCCGGCCGGGGCGCGCCGCGTCACAGGCGGATACTCGGCACCCCGGAGTCGGACAGGTGATCAGGGTGCGCCGGTGGCCCCGGCATCACGCCGGAGCCACCAGGGCGGAAGCGACCGCATACCCAGAAAATACGGAAGCCTGAACGGGACCGGATCCCGGCAGCTAACTCCGGAAGACCCGACCCTGCGTGGTCCTAGGAATCCCGAGTCTAGGAACGGGCCCCGGCGCCCGGCACGAGTACGCGGTACCCGGAAATCCGTGAGATTCGCTGGAGGGCCCGCACGGGTGTACTCAACTGGGGCAGCGGACTACCTGCCTGACGGGCGGGCTGCCCGCTGCCCGTCGCGTTTTGTTACTAGCGGGTAACATAGGCGCCATGCACCTGATTCTGCGAACCATCCTGATGCTTTTCCGCTCTGCCAGGCGGGCGCCGCTGACCATCTGGGACACGTCGTCGCTGCCGATGCGCGTCCTGCCCACTGACGTGGACATCGCAGTCCACGTCAACAACGGCATGTATTTTTCGCTGATGGACCTGGGCCGGTTCGACCTCATGGTCCGCAGCGGTGTGTGGAAGCGGATGCGCCGGCGCGGCTGGTCTCCGGTGGCGGCGGGGGAGACCATCGCGTTCCGGAAGTCCCTCCAGCTATGGCAGCGCTACACCATCGAGACGCGCATCATCGGGCTGGACACCAAAGCGGTCTACTTCGAGCAGCGCATGGTGTCCGACGGCGAAATTTACGCGCGCGCGCATATCGCCACCCGGCTGGTCGCCAGGGGGCGGCCGGTCAGCCAGGACGAGATCCTGGAAGAATTCGGGCAGCCTCCGGCCGGCCTGGAACTGCCCGAGTGGATCCATGAGTGGCGGATCGCCAACAGCCTCCCGGGCGCCCGCACCCCGGCACCGCACGCCTGGCACTCCTGAGCGTCAGGCCCCGACGTCGCGCCGTTCCAGTGCCGCGGCCGCCAGCACCACCAGCGCCGCGGAGAGCGCCCACAGCCATCCGGCGGCGGACCAGTCGGCGCCGCTGGCCACCGGCGAGTTCCCGTAGGCCCAGTGGTACGGGCTCAGGTTCAGCAGCCATTCCACGTCCTCGCTCTGGCGGCCGACGGCGTTGAACACGTACCCGAGGACGCCCACCGCCGCCCCGGCTGCTATGCCGTCGGTCTTCCGCCCGGTCACTGCGCCGGCACACAGGGCCGCCGTGCCGCTCAGGAGTGCCAGCCCGGCGAAAAGGACCGAGGCGCCGAAAAGGTTCTCCATCTTGATGCCCAGCTGTGAGGGCTCGTTGAGGAACCAGACGAGCAGGAAGACCCAGGCCGAGAGCACAACGATCCGCAGCGCCAGGGCCAGTGCCCGTTCCAGCACCACCTGCACCCGCCGGACGCCGTGTGCCAGCGTCAGTTCAAGCTGGCCGGATTCCTCGTCTCCGCCCACGGCGGCCGCACCCCAGGCGACGGATGCGATGGTCATCAGGAGGAAGCCCAGCAGCCCGTACAGTGTGGCCTGGGTGTAGCCGGGCCCGGTGGCGATCTGGTCGTAGTTCAGCGCCTTGGTCATTTCCGCCGGAAGGGCATCGATCATGTCCTGCATTTGTGCGCTGCCGCCGATGGACGGATAAAGCGGCAGGTACAGGAAGCATGCGCCCGCCAGCCCGGCGGCCCAGGCGAGGGTGGAGCGCCACGAGTCCACGAAGGAACGGCGGAACAGGGGAAGCGCAGTTTTCATCGCCCCTCCTCCTGCGGAACCGAGTACATCTTCAGGACGGCGTCCTCCAGGTCCGGTTCCTCCAGGACCAGGTCTACGAGCTCCAGCCAGCCCAGCATCCGGACCAGCGGCTGGATAGGGCCGGAGAGGGTCGCTGACAGCGTGACCGAGCCGTCGGACTCAAGCACCTCCACGTTTCCGACGCCGGGCACCTCACTGAGCAGCGCAACGGCGTCGTCCGCTGAAATTGCATGCGCCGTGAACCGGACGCGCCGCTGGGCACCTTCCCGGAGGCCGCTGACTGATTCGACGGCGATGATGCGCCCGTCGCGCAGGATGGCGACGGTGTCGGCGGTCTGCTGCACCTCGCTGAGAACGTGGGAGCTGAGGAATATGGTTTGGCCCCGGTGCCGTGCTTCGCGGACCATGGCGTGGAACTCCTGCTGCACCAGCGGATCCAGGCCGCTGGTGGGCTCGTCCAGGACCAGCAGCTCGGGCTGGTGCATGAACGCCTGGACCAGGCCCAGCTTCTGCTTGTTGCCTTTGGACAGCTTGCGGGTGTGCCGGTCCAGGTCCAGTCCCAGGCGTTCGGCCAGCTCGTCGACCCGGCCGGGCGGTACTGGACCGCTGATGGCCTGGTAGTGGTTCAGGAGCTTCCGGCCGGTGACGCGGCCCTCCAGGAAAAGCTCGCCCGGCAGGTAACCGATGCGCCGCCGCAGCTCCGGACCGCCCGCCCGCGGGTCCGTGCCCAGAACCCGGACTTCGCCGCCACTGGGCCGGATGATGTCCAGCAGGCACCGCATGGTGGTGGTTTTGCCGGCGCCGTTGGGCCCGATCACGCCGAACACCGAACCGGGCTCTACCGTGAAATCCACGCCGTGAAGCACCTCCCGCCGGCCAAAGCTCTTGGTCAGGGACCGTGCCGAAATCGCGGCGGTCATGAGCCCTCCTGTCGCACGCACGCTTCGCTGTTGCCCTCAGGGTAAGCGCCGCAGGGTGCACTGTATACGGCCTAACGTCCCGTATTCCCGATGACGCGGGGAGCGAACACCGCCCCAAATGGGGAACCATTCCGCGTACCGTGGACACATGGCTACCCTTGACATCACAGGTGAACAGTTCGCATCGACCATCGAAGGCAACGACATTGTCCTGGTGGACTTCTGGGCGGAGTGGTGCGGTCCCTGCAAGCAGTTCGGGCCCACGTACTCTGCTGTTTCCGAGAAGCACCCGGACGTAGTGTTCACCAAGGTGGACACGGAGGCTGAGCAGCAGCTCGCCGCCGAGGCCGGCATTTCTTCCATCCCCACCCTGATGGCGTTCCGCGAAAAGGTGCTGGTGTTCTCCCAGCCCGGTGCGCTGAACGCCCAGCAGCTGGAGCAGGTTGTGGAGGCCGTGAAGGGCCTGGACATGGAAGAGGTCCACGCGCACGTGGCGCGCCAGCGGGCAGAGGCCGCCGCCGCAGCAGGCCAGCCGGCAGGCCAGCAGGACGGCACACAGATCCCGGACGCCTAGTCCCTTAAACCATCGACTGCTCCGTAAGTGCCACCTGAACCTTCAAAAGGGCACTTACGGAGCAGTCGATGCTTAAGACCGGCCGCGCTAGATCCGCTCCACCTTCACGGGTTCGGCCAGCAGCGCGCTGAGGGATTCGTTCAGGTCCTGCACCGCGATGCCCTTGGAGTGCTTCTCAAGGTCATCCTCCGACGCCCAGCGCTCGGTCAGCACCAGCTTTTCCTCGGTGGCTTCGGTCAGCTCGTAGCGGATGCAGCCGGGTTCGTTCACCACTTCGTCAATGGCGATTTCCAGGGCGAGCTTCACGCGGAAGAACTCGCCGTCGTTGGGGATGAACGTGGCCTGCAGGTCGATGGGTGCACTCATGCGTTTCAGAATACCGGCCGGCGCCGGCCCGATGCGGTAGCGTGCCTTCCATGCGCGCTTACACCGCCGGCGACACTGACGTCCCGCTGCTCGAAGAGACCATCGGCCACAACTTTGAACGGATTGCAGCGCAGTTCCCGCTGCATGACGCGCTGATCGAGGCGGCCCCGGTCCCGGGTGCGGATGCCCGGCGATGGAGCTACACCAAGATGAACGACGACGTCGACCGCCTGGCGCGCGCCCTGCTCGCCTTGGGCATTGCCAAGGGGGAGCGGGTCGGCATCTGGAGCCCCAAATGCGCCGAATGGACCCTCCTGCAGTACGCCACCGCCAAGGTGGGCGCGATCCTGGTCAACGTCAACCCGGCCTACCGCAGCCACGAGCTTGAGTTCGTGGTTAAGCAGAACGGCATGCGGATGCTGGTCGCCGCGCCCTCGGACCGCAACAGCGACTACGTGGGCATGGCCCGCGGCGCGCTCACCACCTGCCCGGAGCTGCGCGAACTCGTCTTCCTGCCGGCGCCGGGCGGGGAAGGGCCCGGCGGGGATGCGTACGACGCCGGCGTCCCCCTCAGCGAGGCAGAGCTGACGTACGGCGAGCTGCTTCGGCGGGCTGACGCCGTCGGGCATTCCGTGCTGAAGGAGCGCATGGCGGAACTTGACCCGCACGACCCGATCAACCTGCAGTACACCTCCGGAACCACCGGTTTCCCCAAGGGTGCGACGCTCACGCACCACAACATCCTGAACAACGGCTACGCCATCGGGGAGCTGCTGGCCTATACGGAGCACGATCGCGTGGTGATCCCGGTGCCGTTCTACCACTGCTTCGGCATGGTGATCGGCAACCTCAACGCGCTGAGCCACGGCGCTGCCACCATCATTCCGGGCCGTGGATTCTCGCCCGCCGCGGCACTGGAAGCCGTGCAGGACTTCGGCGGGACGTCTCTGTACGGGGTCCCCACGATGTTCATCGCCGAGCTCGCGCTGGAGGACTTCGGCTCCTACGACCTCTCCACGCTGCGGACCGGCGTCATGGCGGGCTCGCTGTGCCCCATTGAGGTGATGAACCGGGTCATTTCGGAGATGAACATGAAGGACGTGGCCATTTGCTACGGCATGACCGAAACCTCGCCGGTGTCCACCATGACCCGGCAGGGGGACACGCTCCGGCACCGCACCGAGACCGTGGGGCGCACCATGCCGAGGCTGGAGTCGCGGATTGTGGACCCGGCGTCTGGGGAGGTCCTGGAACGGGGGCAGATCGGCGAGCTGTGTACGCGCGGCTATGCCGTGATGGCCGGGTACTGGAACCAGCCGGAGAAAACGGCCGAGTCCATTGACGCCGACGGCTGGATGCACACCGGGGACCTGGCCCGGATGGATGAGGACGGGTACGTGGTGATCGAGGGCCGGATGAAGGACATGGTGATCCGCGGCGGCGAGAACATCTACCCGCGCGAGATCGAGGAGTTCCTCTATACCCACCCGGCCATCCAGGACGTGCAGGTGATCGGGGTCCCGGACGCGAAGTACGGGGAGGAGCTCATGGCCTGCGTGATCCTCAAGCCCGGAGCTGAAACCCTGGACGCGGCGGCGGTGGCGCAGTTCTGCCGCGGGAAGCTGGCTCACTACAAGATTCCCCGGTACGTGGAGGTCCGCGAGAGCTTCCCCATGACGGTGTCCGGAAAGGTCCGCAAGGTGGAGATGCGCGAGGAAGCCGTGGCCCGCCTCCGCCTGTAACCGTCAGTGGCGGCGGTGGTCCTGGATGGTCATCCGCGGGCCGAACGTGGGCTTGCGGAAGCCGCTGGCCTGGATCATCCGTACCACCCGCTGGCGGTGGCCGGTCCAGGGCTCCAGCAGCCGCAGCATGCCGGCGTCGTCCGTCCGGTGGCCGGTCAGTGCGGCACCCACGTAGGCGGCCAGGTGGTAGTCGCCCACGGAGATTGAGTCGGGGCAGCCGTGCGTGCGCTGCACCACCTCCGCCGCGGTCCAGATGCCGATGCCGGGGATGGTCTGCAGCTTGGCAGCTGCCTCCGCCGCGGGCAGCGATGCCAGGCGTTCAAGCGCGACGGCGGACCGCAACGCCCGCATCACGGTGGCCGACCGCTGGGGTCCTACGCCCGCCTGGTGCCACTCCCAGCTGGGGACCTGCAGCCACTGGGCGGGGGTGGGGGCCAGCCGGAGCCCTGCGGGGGCGAGGGGAGCTGCCGGCGGTGGGGACCCGAACCTGTGCACCAGGTACCGGTAGGCCCGGCGCGCTTCGATGACCGTGACCTTCTGCTCCAGGATGATCGGCACCAGCTGGTCCACCATGCGCCCGCTGGCGGGCAGCCGCACGGCGCGGCTCTGCCGCCTGGCTTCACGCACCATCCGGGGGAGCGTGGCATGGAAGGCGGGTTCGTCGAAGCCGGACCAGTCGTCGCCGGAACCGAGGAGCCGGGGCACTGCAGCCACCGCGGCGGCCGCACCGGGACCCCACGCCCGGGCGTCGACTGCGCCGCCGCCCGCGGGCGCGAGGCGCAGCGTCACCGGGCCGTCCGGCGTCGTAAACGCATTCCAGACCACGCCACCCTGCACGCTGAAGGAGGGGTCGCTGGCGCCGCGCAGCAGGGGCCCGAGAGTGCGGAGGAGATCCAATCCGCTGCCGGAATGCCACCGCAGGGAGGCGTCCGCCGCGGCGGCGGGCCGGGCGGTTGCGGCTGCGATGGTCATGCCTCCATCGTCCCACGCCGCCCCGACATCACCGGAAGCGGTAGCTTAGTATCCATGAAGTACGCCCAGTCCGTTTTGGACCTCATTGGCAATACCCCGCTCATCAAGCTGAACCACGTCACGGACGGCATTAAAGCCACTGTTCTGGTCAAACTCGAGTACGTGAACCCCGGCGGATCCATCAAGGACCGCATCGCGGTGAAGATGATCGAGGACGCCGAGCGCGACGGCAAACTCCAGCCCGGCGGGACCATTATCGAACCCACCTCGGGCAACACCGGTGTTGGCCTGGCGCTCGTGGCCCAGCAGAAGGGCTACAAGTGCATCTTCGTGGTCCCGGACAAGGTGGGCGAGGACAAGCGCGCCGTGCTTCAGGCCTACGGCGCGGAAGTCGTGGTGACCCCCACGTCCGTCCCGCCGGACAGCCCGCAGAGCTACTACGGCGTCTCGGACCGGCTGGTACGCGAGACCCCCGGCGCGTATAAGCCTGACCAGTTCTCCAACCCCGCGGCCCCCGGCAGCCATTACGAGACCACCGGTCCGGAGATCTGGCGCGACACCGACGGCAAGGTCACCCACTGCGTGATCGGCGCCGGCACCGGCGGCACCATCACGGGCACGGGCCGCTACCTCAAGGAGGTGTCGGCGGACCGTCCGGACTCCGACGGCGGCGTGGTCAAGATCATCGGCGCGGACCCCGAAGGTTCGGTCTACTCCGGCGGCACCGGACGCCCGTATTTCGTCGAGGGCGTGGGCGAGGACATGTGGCCGGGCAACTACGACAAGTCCGTCCCGGACCGGGTGATCGCGGTCAACGACGGCGACTCGTTCGCCATGACCCGCCGGCTGGCCCGGGAGGAGGGCCTGCTGGTGGGCGGCTCGTCCGGCATGGCGGTGGTGGCTGCGCTTGAGGCGGCAAGGGACCTGCCCGAGGAGGCTGTCGTCGTGGTGATCCTGCCCGACTCTGGCCGCGGGTACCTGGCGAAAATCTTCAACGATCAGTGGATGCGCTCCTATGGTTTCCTCTCCGGCGGCGAGGAAACGTCCGTGGGCGAGGTGATCAAGTCCAAGAACGGCGAACTGCCGGACCTGGTGCATATCCACCCCAACGAGTCGGTCCGGGACGTCATCAACATCATGAATGAGTTCGGCGTCAGCCACATTCCGGTCCTCTCACAGGAGCCGCCCGTGGTGATGGGCGAGGTGCTGGGCGCGGTGGATGAGCGTTCGCTCACGGCCAAGCTGTTCCGCGGCGAGGCGAAGCTGACGGACAAGATTTCCGAACACATGGGCCCCAAGCTGCCCGTGATCGGCTCGCTGGAGACCATCTCAGCCGCCCGCGAAATGCTCTCCGACGTCGACACCCTGATGGTTACGTTTGTGGGGGCACCGGTGGGAATCATCACCCGCCACGACCTCCTGGCATACCTCAGCAACTGACCTGCGCCAACCCGAAAAGGAGCACCATGACTGCCTCTGAGAACCAAGGCTTCAACACCCGCGCCGTGCACGCCGGCCAGGCTTTCGAACCGCGCACCGGTGCCGTTGTCCCGCCGCTGCACTTCAGCTCGACGTATGCCCAGGACGGCATCGGCGGGCTCCGCGACGGCTACGAGTATGGCCGCGGCGGCAACCCGACCCGCGATGCGCTGCAGGAGCAGCTGGCCGCGCTGGAGCTGGGCACGCACGCCTTCAGCTTCAGCTCGGGCCTGGCCGCGGAGGACGCGCTGATCCGCGCGATCACCCGCCCGGGGGACCACATCGTGCTGGGCAATGATGCGTACGGCGGCACGTACCGGCTGATCAGCCGCGTGCTAGGGGAGTGGGGCATCGGGAACACCCCGGTGGACATGGCGGACCTGGATGCCGTGGCCAAGGCGGTGGCCGCGCAGCAGACCCGCATCGTCTGGGTGGAGACCCCCTCCAACCCGCTGATGAAGATCACCGATATCGCTGCGCTCGCCAAGGTAGCGCACGACGCCGGGGCCCTCCTTGTCGTGGACAACACCTTCGCTTCTCCCTACTTGCAGAACCCGCTTGCTTTGGGCGCCGACGTCGTGGTCCACTCCACGACGAAGTACATCGGCGGGCACTCCGACGTCGTCGGCGGCGCCGTGGTGGTCAAGGACGCGGAGCTGGCGGAGAAGATCGGCTTCGTGCAGTTCGCCGTCGGCGCCGTATCCGGTCCGATGGATGCCTTCCTGACCACCCGCGGCCTGAAGACCCTGGGCGTGCGGATGGACCGGCACAGCGAGAACGGCCAGGCCGTGGCCGAATGGCTGCTGGAGCGCCCAGAGGTGGAGGCCGTGCTGTACCCGGGCCTGCCCTCGCACCCGGGCCATGAACTGGCGAAGCAGCAGATGAAGAAGTTCGGCGGCATGGTGTCCGTGCAGTTCAAGGGCGGCGAGGCGGCGGCGCGGGCGGTTGCGGAAAACACCTCCGTGTTCACGCTTGCCGAGTCCTTGGGCGGCATCGAGTCGTTGATGAACTACCCGTCCGAGATGACCCACGCGTCCGTCAAGGGCACCGAACTGGCCGTCCCGGTCAACCTGCTCCGGCTCTCCTGCGGCATCGAGGACGCTGAAGACCTGATCGCGGACCTCGAACAGGCGTTCCGCTCCATCCCGTAGCCACCCGGCCACGCCGAATGGAGACGCCAGTACGCTGGCAGCATGGAACCTCCCGTCGAAGTACCTGCCCGTCCCGTTGCGCTCATCACGGGGGCCGGGCGGCTGGCCGGCATCGGCGCGGGCATTGCCCGGCACCTGGCGGCGGACGGCTGGGACCTGGCCCTGGCGTACTGGCACCCCTACGATGCCCGCATGCCGTGGGGAAGCCAGCCGGACGACGTCGTACGCCTGACTGCCGAGCTGGAAGTCATCGGCGCCCGCGTCCATCTGCTTCCCTCTGACCTGGCTGATCCCGCCGTCCCGGACCGGCTGGTGGCGGACGCCGTAGAGCTGGCCGGGCCGCTTCAGGGGCTGGTGCTGAGCCACGCGGAATCAGTGGATTCGGGCGTCCTGGACACCACGCTTGAGTCGTTCGAGCGCCACTTCGCCGTCAACACCCGGGCCAGCTGGCAGCTGATCGCGGCGTTCGCGCGGCAGGCAACGGACGACGGCGGCGCGATCGTTGCGCTGACCAGTGACCACACAGCGTTCAACCTTCCCTATGGGGCCTCGAAGGGGGCGCTCGACCGGATCATCATTGCCGCGGCGCGGGAGCTGGGACCGCAGGGCATCTCGGCCAACGTGCTGAACCCGGGGCCGGTTGATACAGGCTGGATGACCCCGGAACTGAGGGAGGCACTCGCCGAACGCCAGCCGACCGGACGCCTGGGCACGCCCGCGGATGTCGCCGCCACGGTGGCCTTCCTCCTCTCGCCGGCCGGGCGCTGGGTGTCCGGCCAGCTGGTCAAGGCGGATGGCGGGTTTTCAGCCTGACGGTGGGGGCGGGACGCCGCTGGAGCTGACGCGGTGGCCTTGGTAGCTCCAGACGCCGGACGGTCGTGGCCGGCTCGAACTCTTCGAATACATCCGTCCCCCACACAGCCGCGGGCCCCTACACTGGTGCCATGGAAACCGCCTCCGTCCTTGCCGTGTGCCGCGTCCACCAGCTCCTCGAGGATGAGAGCGCGGTCGGGATCACTGCCATCGACAAGCGCCCGACGGAAGGTCCCGTGAAAATCCACAAGCTGGGCCTCCGCGGCGACATTCAGGCCGACCGATACAACCACGGCGGTGAAGATCAGGCTGTCTACGCCTATTCCCAGGCTGACGCTGAATTCTGGTCGCAAGCGCTGGGCCGCGAGCTTCCGCCGGGCGTCTTCGGCGAGAACCTGCGGGTGGCCGGCATCGAGGCCACCGGCGCGGTGATCGGGGAGCGCTGGAAGATCGGCTTGGATGTCGAACTCGAGGTCACCTCCCCGCGCGTCCCGTGCGCCACGTTCCAGCGGCGCATGGACCAGCCGCAGTGGGTCAAGCGGTTTACCGAAGAAGGCCGTGTGGGCACCTACCTGCGCGTCATCCACACCGGTGCTATTCAGGCCGGGGACCACATCCACCGCACCTTCGTCCCGCGCCACGGCATCACCGTGGGGCAGTGGTTCAGCGAGCCCACGCCGGACCTGGTGGAGGCCCTGCGCGACGCCGAGGCCGATGGCGAGATCCGCCTCCAGGATGAGTACCACACCAAGTTCGACGCCGTCCTGCGCCGATTCGGCAGGTGACCCGGGCGAAGCATCCCGGCGCACGGCGGGCCATGTGCGCAAGCTCACCGCCGCCGTCGTGCGCTGAATTTCCGGTACGGCGCCCCGGTGCCCTACACTTGAAATATCCCCCACTCCGGAAATCCCTTATTCCTGCCCAATTTTTGAGGCAGGACTGGTAAGTGTTGGGGCCCGCGCAAGCGATGCGGGCATTTTCATAGGGAGAGCCGGCTAAAGAAAACGCTGTACAGACTGCTGGGATAGCAGCCAAGAGATGCAGCGGGAAGTCCTGCCACGGGATTGCGAAAGCGCCGGACTTCTGTGACCGGCCGGTCAACGTATGCCCGGCACCCACGGCACACGTACTGCGGCTCCGCTCACCTCGGGTAGTGCCGCCTGGCCCCCTATGGATGAGGAATCTTTCCCTATGCCCGAAAACCAGAACGAAAATTACGACGCCGACACCACAGTGATCGACGCTCCTGCAGCTTCCGCTGCCCCCGCCGAAGCGCCCGCGGCTCCCGCCGCCGAGGCTGAGGCAGAGGACAACTCCGTCAAGTTTGCCGACCTCGGCATCGACGGCCGCGTCCTCGCCGCCCTCCAGGATGTCGGCTACGAAAAGCCATCCCCCATCCAGGCCGCCACCATCCCGCTGCTGCTCGAAGGCCGCGACGTTGTGGGCCTGGCACAGACCGGTACCGGCAAGACTGCAGCATTCGCAGTGCCGGCACTGTCCCGCCTGGCTGAACTGCACGACCTCAACGGCCCGTCCCGCAAGACGCAGGCCCTGGTCCTGGCCCCCACCCGTGAACTTGCGCTCCAGGTGGCGGAGGCGTTCACCTCCTACGCCAAGCACATCGACGACTTCACCGTGCTGCCCGTCTACGGCGGCTCCGCCTATGGCCCCCAGCTGGCCGGCCTGCGCCGCGGCGCCCAGGTTGTTGTCGGTACCCCCGGCCGCGTGATCGACCACATCTCCAAGGGCTCGCTGGACCTGTCCGAACTCCAGTACCTGGTACTGGACGAGGCCGATGAAATGCTGCGCATGGGCTTCGCCGAAGACGTGGAGCAGATCTTCCAGCAGACCCCGGAAGACCGCCAGGTGGCGCTGTTCTCCGCCACGATGCCCAGCCAGATCCGCCGGATGTCCAAGCAGTACCTGAACAACCCCGAAGAGGTCTCGGTCAAGACCAAGACCTCCACGGGCGCCAACATCCGTCAGCGCTACCTGCAGGTCATGGGCCCGCACAAGCTGGACGCCCTGACCCGCATCCTCGAGGTGGAAGAGTTCGACGGCGTCATCGCCTTCGTGCGCACCAAGATGGCGACCGAGGACCTGGCCGACAAGCTGAAGTCCCGCGGTTTCCAGGCTGCCGCCATCAACGGCGACATTCCGCAGCAGCAGCGTGAACGCACTGTTGACGCGCTGAAGGAAGGCCGCATCGACATCCTGGTGGCCACCGACGTCGCCGCCCGCGGCCTGGACGTTGAGCGCATCAGCCACGTGGTCAACTACGACATCCCGCACGACACCGAGTCCTATGTGCACCGGATCGGCCGTACGGGCCGCGCGGGCCGCAACGGTGATGCGATCCTCTTCATGACGCCCCGCGAGAAGTACCTGCTGCGCGCCATCGAGAAGGCCACCCGCCAGCCGGTTGAGCAGATGCACCTGCCCACCGCCGAGACCGTTAACACGCTGCGCCTGGGCAAGTTCGCCGAGCGCATCACCGAGACCCTCGCCTCCGAGGATGTCTCGATGTTCCGCGACCTCATCGCCTCCTACGAGGAAGAGCACAAGGTGCCGGCAGCCGAAATCGCTGCAGCCCTTGCCGTGATGGCCCAGGGCGGCCAGCCGCTCCTGGTCAAGGAACTGCCGGCAGCTCCCGAGTTCCAGAAGCGTGAACGGTCCAAGGACGGCTTCGGATCCCGCGGGCCCACCCGCCAGCTCACCGAGGGCAATGCCACCTACCGGATCGCGGTGGGACGCCGCCAGCGCGTCATGCCCGGCTCCATCGTGGGCGCCATCGCCAACGAAGGCGGCATCTCGTCCTCGCAGATCGGCGGCATCGACATCCGTTCGGACCACTCCCTGGTGGAGCTGCCCGCGGACCTCAGCCCCGAGCAGCTGCGCGCACTGTCCCGCACCCGGATCGGCGGCGAGCTGATCCACCTCGAGCTGGACAACGGACGCCGTCCCTCCGGTGAGCGCGGCGCCTACCAGGGCAACCGCGGCGGTGACCGCGGTGGCAACTTCAAGGGCAGCGGCGGGTTCAAGCGCGAGTTCCGCAAAAACGACGGCGAGCGGTCCTCTGCGGACCGTGGCGGACGTTCGTACAGCGAGCGCTCCTCCAGTGATTCCCGTTCCTTCGGCCACGGTGACGGTTCCCGCAAGCCCCGCGGCAATGACAGCGGACACCGCGATTTCAACCGCAAGGGCAAGTGGTAAACCTTCCGCAAGGTAGGTGACTGACGACGGCGGCGGACCGGCTGAATGCCGGCCCGTCGCCGTCGCCCGTTAAGGCGAGCACACACTGCCGGGAGTGCGGCTGGTGTGGTGATGGACACATTGCCACCCGGGCGGGTCGATGAGGGGTCCTCCAAGGGGATTTCCGGCGTCGGCCGTCCTGATGGTGAAACCGTTAAAAGCCGCTAAAACCTAGGGAAAATCGGGGTGATGCGCACCTCTCTCAGGCAGGCTGCGAGCCCCGGTGGAAGGCCGGTTCCGCCGATTTGTTGGTGGTGAAATCTTCCGGTAGAGTATTTACTCGTTGCCCCCCTAGCTCAGTGGTAGAGCGCGTTCTTGGTAAGAACGAGGTCACCGGATCGATTCCGGTGGGGGGCTCTGAATGAGGGCCTGTGTCAAGGCGGTTTTGACCGGCTTGACGCAGGTTTTTCTCATTCGTGGCGGTGTAGCTCAGTTGGTTAGAGCGCACGACTCATAATCGTGAGGTCGGGAGATCGAGCCTCCCCACCGCTACAGGCTAAGCCCCCGGAATCCCCGAGATTCCGGGGGTTTTTCGTTAACCGTTCCCCGGTGGCACCCATCCAAGCCGGCGGCTCAGGTCCCGGGTCGCGTTCTCGAGGGCGGCCACGAGGGTGCGCTGCAGGTCCGCATCAGCGGCGGACGGTTCGGCCAGGCTGTAGGCGTGGGTGACCGCGATGGAGGCCACGACCCGCCCGGTCCTGTCGTGCACCGGTTTCGCGATGGACGTTAAGCCTTCCGTGACCTCGCCGAACTCGCGGGCGAACCCGGCCCGCCGCACCGCCGAGAGCTGTTCCTGCAGTTCGCCGTACGTGGCCGGACCCCGGCCGGTCCGCCGGATGAACGCGAAGTTGGGTGGGAACAGCGCGCGCAGCTGGTCGTTGCCCATGCCGGCCAGGATCACCCTGCCGGAGGCTGTCAGGTGTGCCGGGAGCCGGACGTCCTTCGCGGTGACCAGTGGTGCGCGCAGGGGAGCGGTCTGCTCGTGGATGTAGAGCGTCTCGTGGCCGTGCAGTACGGCCAGGTGTGCTGTTTCGCCCACCTTTGCCACGAGCCGTTCCAGGACCGGGCGGCCGTACCGGGCCAGCGGCGCCTGGAGACCGAAAGCCTGGCCGATTTCCCGCGCGGCGATGCCCAGGGCGTAGGCCTGTTCCTCCGGCAGGTGCGTCACGTAGCCCAGTGCCTGCATGCCCCGCAACAGCCGGAAAGTGGTGGACCGCGGGGCATCGACGGCCTCCGCTATCCTTGCCGCCGACACCGGGTTTGCCTGGGTGGCCAGGAAGCTCAGGATCAGCAGGGGACGCAACGAGCTGTCCACGCCACACCTCCCTGTGAGCCGAATCTCATATGTGAGACTCCATAGTCCCGGATTCCATTGTCCCTGATCCGGTTCCGCGGTGGGATGGTTGGGTACACGAAAATGCCGGACCCACTCCGTGGCCGGCAAAAGTCAGGAGACAAGTCCGATGGCCATCACCTCCGAGGCCCCGCGCACCACATCGCGTCATATGTGGAAGCTTTTTGTTTACAGCGGCATTGGCGCCTTCATGTTCTTCGTTCCGGTGACCATCGGTGCCAAGAACACCATCATGCTGGACCACATCGTTACGTTCCTCCAGGCCGGCATCGGCCCGGCCCTGCCCTACTACGCGCTGGCCGTCATCGTCGCCGGAGCAGCGTACCCGTTCATTACCGGAACCTGGAAGAAGACTCCCGTCGATGTGATCTTTTCCCTGTTCAAGGTGGTGGGCATGGCGGTGGGCTTCATGATGGTCTTCCGTGTTGGCCCCGCCTGGCTGTTCGAACCCGGCATGGGCCCGTTCCTCTTCGACAAGTTGGTCATCCCCCTGGGCCTGCTGGTACCGATCGGTGCTGTCTTCCTGGCCCTCCTGGTGAGCTATGGCCTGCTCGAGTTCATTGGCGTCCTGGTACAGCGGGTCATGCGGCCCATCTGGCGGACACCGGGGCGTTCAGCGATCGACGCCGTCGCCTCCTTCGTGGGCAGCTACTCTTTGGGACTGCTCATCACCAACCGGGTCTATAAAGAGGGCAAGTACACCGCCCGCGAGTCCGCAATCATCGCCACCGGTTTCTCCACTGTCTCTGCGACGTTCATGGTCATTGTCGCCAAGACCCTGGATCTCATGGGCCAGTGGACCGCCTACTTCTGGATCACCTTCCTGGTGACGTTCCTGGTCACCGCCATCACGGTCCGGATATGGCCCCTGAACAGCATCCCGGACGACTACCACCCGGACGCCGTGGCCCAGCCGGAAGAGCAGATCACCGGCCGCCGCCTCCAGGTTGCCTGGCGCGAAGCGCGAGCTACGGTGGACGCGGCTCCGTCCCTCGCGGCCAACGTGTGGACCAACGTCCGCGACGGCCTTCTGATGGCCATGGCCATCCTGCCGTCCATCCTTTCCATCGGCCTGCTGGGCCTGGTCCTGGCCACTTACACTCCGGTCTTCGACTGGGTGGGCTACATCTTCTACCCGTTCACCTGGGCCCTGCAGCTGCCCGAGCCCATGCTGGTGGCCAAGGCAAGCGCCGTGGGCGTGGCCGAGATGTTCCTGCCGGCCCTGCTGGCGGCAGAAGCCGCCCCCGTGGTGAAGTTCGTCATCGGCGTGGTGTCGGTTTCCGGGATCATCTTCTTCTCCGCCCTGGTGCCCTGCATCATGGCCACGGACATCCCCATCCCGGTGTGGAAGCTCGTGGTGATCTGGTTCCAGCGGGTTGCCCTGACCCTGATCCTGGTCACTCCCATCGCGTTCCTGCTGTTCCCCTCATAGCCGGCACCCCGACGTCGGGCTTAACCGGCTGTGGCCCGCATAAGCGGTGTGCAGCAGCACCGTTCATGCGGGCCAAGGCCGGTTTTGCGAAAGAGGTCCTCCGCTACCGCGCCTCCTGAACCTTGGCAGCTGTGACGCGGCCCTGCACGCCCCACACAGTGAACGCCAGCGCTGCCAGGGCAGTGGCCACCAGCAGCAGGAGCCCGATCGAGTAGCTGCGCGTGGCGGCATCGTACGTGGCGCCCATGATCAGCGGCGGGAAGTACCCGCCCAGACCGCCGGCTGCGCTGACCACGCCGCTGATGCTGCCAACCTTGCCCTGCGGTGCCAGCACCCCTACCCACGCGAACACTCCGCCCGTTCCCAAGCCCAGGGCTGCGGCCATGCCGACGAACGTCAGGCCGGCCGGGATCTCGCCGTCGGGCCGCATGTTGACCACCCAGGCCAGGACGGCGACGGCGGCCAAGGATGTCACGACCACCGGCTTAGGCCCGAACTTGTCCGCCAGCACGCCGCCAATGGGCCGCGCCAGCACAGCAGCCAGCGCGAATCCGGCGGTCCGGGCACCGGCACCGGCGGGATCGAAGCTGTAGACATCGCGCAGGTAGGTAGGCAGGTACGTGGCAAACGAAACGAACCCGCCGAACACTACCGCGTACAGGAAGCACATCTTCCACGTCACCGGCGTCCGGGCGGCATCCAGCAGCTTGGGCACGACCGGCACGTGGTGGGGTTCCCAGTCCGGCGCCTCTTTCATCAGGAACCAGACCAGTGCGGCCATGGCGGCCAGGACTCCGGCGATGAGCAGGTGGGTCGGGAAATAGCCGATGCCTGCTACCAAGCGCGGGTTCAGGAACGCCGCGAGGGCGGTGCCGCCCATGCCGGCGCCGAACACTCCGGTGGCGAAGCCGCGCCGGGAGGGGTCGTACCAGGCGCTGACAAAGGGAATTCCGACGGCGAACACGGTACCTGCCACGCCCAGCAACAGTCCCGCGCCCAGCACCAGCGCGAACGAACTGAGCAGCCCGCCGATGGCCACGAGCATGAGCGGGATGATGGAGGCCAGCAGTACGAAGCTGAACATGGCCCGCCCGCCGTACTTGTCCGTCAGGGCTCCCACCACGATCCTGCCCAGCGAGCCCACGAACACGGGCATGGCCACCAGGATTCCCGTGGTGGCGGGGGTGAGCTCAAGGTTCTGGGTGTAGAAGGCCCCCAATGTTGCCACGGAGTTCCAGGCCCAGAACCCGGCCACGGAAGCGGCCGTGGCCAGCACCAGGTTGAGGGTGCGGCCGCTGGTGACGGCGGGGGATGTTCCAGACACGGTGGCTCTCCTTGAAGTATGTGCGGGCGGGACCGAGTGCCCCGGTCAGCGGTTGCGGGTGTCCCGGTCCGGCGTGCCGACGGGCTGCCAGCCCCGGCCACGGCGGTCCTTGTCACGGGAGCGGTAGACGATGTACGGGCGGAAGAGGTAATGCAGAGGGGCAGTGAACGCATGGACCAGCCGGGTGAATGGCCACAGGAAGAACAACACCATGCCCACCAGCGTGTGCAGGTGGAAAGAGAACGGAGCGGCGGCCATGGCGGCCACGTCCGGCTGGAAGATGAACAGCGAGCGGAACCAGGGGGCCACGGTCTCGCGGTAGTTGTGCCCGTGCTCGCCTTCGAAGACGCTCGCCAGCGTGGTCCACAGCCCGAACAGGATGGCAGCGGTGAGCACCACGTACATGGCTTTGTCGTTCCTGGTAGTGGCCATGAACACCGGGCCACTGGTCCGCCGCCGGTAGATCAGCAACGCGATCCCGCCCAGCGTGCCCACCCCCGCGATCCCGCCGACGAACAACGCGTTGAAGTGGTAGAAGTCCTGGCTGATCCCCACCGCCTCGGTCCAGGACTTGGGAATTACCAGGCCGAAGAAATGCCCGGCCACTACGGCCAGCAGCCCGAAGTGGAACAGCGGCGAAGCGATCCGCAGCAGTTTGGACTCGTACAGCTGCGAGGAACGGGTCGTCCAGCCGAACTGGTCGTAGCGGTAGCGCCACACCAGCCCGCCCACCAGCACCACCACCATCAGGTACGGCAGGACGCCCCACAGCAGGGTATCCAAGGGAGTCACTACGACGGCGGATCCGGGCGCGGTCTCAAAAGCCGGCATGGTCAGGCCCTCCTTACGGGCAATAGCCGGGGATCGTACGGGTCAGGGCCTACCGCTTCGGTGGGAGGTCCCAGGCCAGCCATGCGCATGACGTCCTGCTCGTCGCGGGGCGATTTGCCCGGCAGCGTGGCGCAGAGGGCCTCCAGGATCTTCGTGTGTGGCAGGCCGTCCCGCGCCAGGCCCAGACGGAGCATCTCCAGGCTGGGACGGTAGCGGACCAACAGGGCATGGCCCGCCCCGAAGTCCACCCGGGCCGCGTACTCCAGCACCATGGGCAGGTAATCCGGCAGTTCACCCTGGGTGTCCACCAGGATGTCGCTTTGCCGGTAGGCCTCCTTGAACGTGCCCAGGACCTCGCCGCGGCGCCGTGTGTCCCCATCCGTCCAGTAGCTCAGGTGCAGGGCGTGCCGTTTGCCCAGGTCGAACTCCCGGACATAGAAGGCCTGGAGCTCCATCGCAGGCGTGCCTTCGAGCTGGTCGAGCACGGCCTCGAAGCCGGCTGTGACACCAGGGAACTCTGCCAGCGCGGCGCGGATCAGCGGCACCCTGGCCACCAGGTCCTCGTCGGGATAGGACAGGCACCACGCGGCCGCAAGGTACAGTACCTGGCTGCGGCGGCTCATGGGCGGTCCTCCGCTGTGGACACGGGAGAGCCGGAGGGGCCGGAACGCTCCGGGAACAGCCCCGGCGGTGCTCCGTTGCCGTCCCAGTTGAGCAGGTTCACCCGGCCCCGCAGCGCCGAGTTGTCGGCAGCCGCGCCGGAGGTCTGCCGGTCGCGGAGGGCGTTGAACGTTTCCACGGCCACCGGGACGGGCCGGCCGCTGGCCTCCCCAAAGGGGGCTGAATCCTGCATGCCCGGGCCGCCGTCGAAATCCAGCGAGCAGCCCATCTCCTCGAGGTCGTGCGCCTGCTCCACGTGGGCCTTGGGAATGACGTAGCGTTCGTCGTATTTGGCGATGGCCATGAGCCGGTACATCTCGTACATGGTCTGCCCGTCCATGCCCACGGACTCCGGAATGGATTCGTCCGGGTCCTCGCCCATGCTGATGCCGCGCATGAACGAGCGCATGGCCGCGAGTTTCCGCAGCACCGCCGTCACCCGTTCGGTGTCCCCGGCCGTGAAGAGCTCGGCAAGGTATTCCACGGGGATCCGCAGCGCGTCGATGGCGCCGAACAGATTTCCCTGGTCCTCGCCGTCGTGCCCCTGCTCGCGCAGGAGGTCCACTACGGGGGAGAGGGGCGGCACGTACCAGACCATCGGCATGGTGCGGTACTCCGGGTGCAGCGGCAGGGCCACCTTATACACCTTGGCCAGCGCATACACGGGCGAGCGACGGGCGGCATCCAGCCAGTCCTCCGGGATGCCCTGCGCCCGGGCCTCGGCCTGGACGGCGGGATCGTTGGGGTCCAGCAGGACGTCCATCTGGGCGTCGTAGAGTTCCTTCGGGTCGGTGACCGAGGCCGCAGCGGTGACCGCATCGGCGTCGTACAAAAACAGCCCCAGGTACCGCAGCCGGCCCACGCAGGTCTCGGAGCAGACGGTGGGCAGCCCCACCTCCACGCGCGGATAGCAGAACGTGCACTTCTCGGCCTTGCCGGTCTTGTGGTTGAAGTAGATCTTCTTGTACGGGCAGCCGGTGATGCACTGGCGCCAGCCGCGGCAGCGGTCCTGGTCCACCAGCACGATCCCGTCCTCCACCCGCTTGTAGATGGCGCCGGAAGGGCAGGACGCCATGCAGGACGGGTTGAGGCAGTGCTCGCAGATCCGCGGAAGATAGAACATGAACGTCTGCTCGTAGGCGAACTTGATCTTGTCCTCAGACTCGCGCCGGACCTTCTCCACCAGCGGGTCCAGGTGGCCGTTTTCCGCGGAGCCGCCCAGGTTGTCGTCCCAGTTGGCGGACCAGGTGATCTTGGTGTCCTCGCCGGTGATCAGGGATTTGGGCCTGGCCACGGGGAAGTCATCGCCCAGCGGTGCATCCACCAGGGTTTTGTAGTCGTAGGTCCACGGCTCGTAGTAGTCCTTGAGCTCAGGCTGTACCGGGCTGGCGAAGATGCCCAGCAGTTTCTTCACCCGGCCGCCGGCCTTGAGGACCAGCTTGCCGCGCTTGTTCAGGGTCCAGCCGCCGTACCAGCGGTCCTGGTCTTCGTACCGGCGCGGGTACCCCTGCCCGGGTCGGGTTTCAACGTTGTTGAACCAGACGTACTCGGTGCCGGCACGGTTGGTCCAGGCCTGCTTGCAGGTCACGGAGCACGTATGGCAGCCGATGCACTTGTCCAGGTTCATCACCATGCCCATCTGGGCCATGACACGCATCAGTACTGCACCTCCTGTGAGCGGCGGCGGACGGTGGCCACCATGTCCCGCTGGTTTCCGGTGGGGCCGAGGTAGTTGAACGCGTACGCCAGCTGCGCGTACCCGCCGATCAGGTGGGACGGCTTCACGAGCAGCCGTGTCACGGAGTTGTGGATGCCGCCGCGCCGGCCCGTGGCCTCGGATTTGGGCACATCGATGGTGCGTTCCTGCGCGTGGTGGACGTACACAACCCCGGCGGGCATCCGGTGGCTGACCACGGCCCGTGCCACCAGCACGCCATTGATGTTCACGCATTCCACCCAGTCGTTGTCCTTGACCTCGATGGCGTCCGCGTCCGCCGGGCTCATCCAGACAGTGGGTCCGCCGCGGGAAAGCGAGAGCATCAGCAGGTTGTCCTGGTACTCGGAGTGGATGGACCACTTGGAATGCGGCGTCAGGTACCGGACCACCACTTCCATGGACCCGTCGCGGCCCAGCTTGGGTTCGCCGAACAGCCGGTGCATGTCCAGCGGCGGCCGGTAGATGGGCAGCGACTCGCCGATATCCGTGATCCAGTCGTGGTCCAGGAAGAAGTGCATTCGGCCGGTCAGCGTGTGGAAGGGCTTGAGCCGTTCAATGTTGATGGTGAACGGCGCGTAGCGGCGGCCGCCGGTTTCGGAACCGGACCATTCCGGTGAGGTGATCACCGGCACCGGACCGGCCTGCGTCTGGGCGAAGGTGATGAACTTTTCCTCGGATCCCTCGGCCAGGTCCGCCAGCTTCTGCCCGGTCCGCACCTCCAGGTCCTTGAACCCCTGTACCGAGAGCGCGCCGTTGGTGGTGCCGGAGAAGGCCAGGATGGCCTCCGCCATCTTCGCGTCTGTGTCCAGGGCGGGGAGTCCGTCCGCAGCGCCGCCGAGCATCACGCCGTTGGCGCGCCGCAGCCGCTCCAGAGGGCCGTCCAGTTTATAGGTGACGTTCTTGACGGTGAAGCCCAGCTTTCCGGCGAGGGGACCGACGGCGGCCAGCTTCTCCGCGATGGCCGTATAGTCACGCTCCACGACGGAAAAGACGGGCATGTTCTGGCCGGGTACCGCGGGAATGTCCGGGTTGCGCCAGTCGCGCACCACGCCGCCGGGCTGGGCCAGCTGGCCCGGGGTGTCGTGTTGCAGCGGCACGCTCACCAGGTCCCGGCGGACGCCCAGGTGGGTCTTGGCCAGCCGGGAAAACTCCTGCGCCAGCAGGTGGAAGGTATCAAAGTCGGTCTTGGTTTCCCACGGCGGGTCGATGGCCGGGGTGAAGGCGTGCACGAAGGGGTGCATGTCCGTGGAGGAGAGGTCGTGCTTTTCATACCAGGTTGCGGCGGGGAACACCACGTCGGAGAGGAGCGTGGTGGATGTCATCCGGAAGTCCGCGGAGACCAGCAGGTCCAGCTTCCCTTCGGGCGCCTGGTCGTGCCAGGCGACGTCCCGCGGCTTGAGCTCCGGCGGGTTGTCCTGGCCCATGACGTTGTTGTGCGTGCCCAGCAGATTCCGCAGGAAGTATTCGTTGCCCTTGGCGGAGGAGCCGAACAGGTTGGAGCGCCACAGCACCAGGGTGCGCGGCCAGTTGGCGGGGGCGTCCACGTCCTCTATGGCAGGGTTCAGGGTGCGGTCCTTCAGCGACTGGGCAATGTACGCGGGCGCGTCAGGCACCGCTCCGCTTGCGACGGCGGCCTCCGCCTCGTCCGCGACGTCCAGGGGGTTGCGGTCGAACTGGGGATAGAAGGGCATCCAGCCCAGCCGCGCCGACTGGGCCAGCGCATCCGCCGTGTGCAGCCCGTCCAGGCTGCCCGTGGACAGCGGGGACTTCAGCGCGTCCGCGGAGTAGCCGTCCTGCCGCCACTGGTCCGTATGCATGTACCAGTAGCCGGTGCCGATCATGGTCCGCGGCGGCCGGGACCAGTCCAGCGCGTTGGCCAGCGACACCCAGCCGGTCACGGGCCGGGTCTTTTCCTGGCCCACGTAGTGCGCCCAGCCGCCGCCGTTGCGTCCCATGCAGCCGGTGAGCATCACCAGGGCCAGGATGGCGCGGTAGGTGGTGTCGCCGTGGAACCACTGGCAGATGCCGGCGCCCATGATGATCATGGACCGGCCCTTGGACTGCTCGGCGTTCCGGGCGAACTCCCGGGCCACCCGCACGCAGGCCTGGGCGGGAACGCTGGTGATCTCCTCCTGCCAGGCGGGGGTGTAGGGCGTGGCCGCATCGTCGTACCCTGCGGCCCAGTCACCCGGCAGTCCCTCGCGGCCCACGCCGTACTGGGCCAGCATCAGGTCGAAGACCGTGGTCACCAGGTGCCCGCCCACTTCCATCACAGGCACCCCGCGGCGGAGCACGGAACCCGCCCCGCCGGCGTCCTCGAAGCAGGGGAGCAGGACCTCGGCGCTTTCGCCGGACACCTCGCGCAGGGACAGCGCCGGTTCCAGCCCCTCGAGGTCCAGGTTCCACTTGCCTTCACCGCTGCCGGAGTAGCGGAAGCCCAGGGACCCGTTGGGGACCGCTGCCCTGCCGGACTTCCGGTCGAACAGGACGGTGCGGAACGCCGCATCCTCGGCCCCGGCCTCGCCGGGGACGTCCAGGGCGGTGAGGAATTTCGACGGCGCCAGCCCGCCGCCGTCGTTCGCCTCCAGCCTGACCAGGAAGGGCAAGTCCGTGTACTGCTTGACGTAATCCGTGAAGAAGGGGACCTGCCGGTCCACGAAGAATTCCTTGAGCATCACGTGGCCCATGGCCATCGCCAGGGCTGCATCCGTGCCGGCCTGGGCGGGCAGCCACTCGTCCGCGAACTTGGTGTTGTCCGCGTAGTCAGGGCTTACGGTGACCACCTTGGTGCCCCGGTAGCGGACCTCCGCCATCCAGTGCGCGTCCGGGGTCCGGGTGACGGGGACGTTGGAGCCCCACATCATGAGGTAGCGGGCGTCCCACCAGTCGCCGGACTCGGGAACGTCCGTCTGGTCCCCGAATACCTGCGGGCTGGCCACGGGAAGGTCCGCATACCAGTCGTAGAAGGACGTCATTACCCCGCCGATCAGCTGGATGAAGCGCGTCCCCACCGCGTGCGACACCATGGACATCGCGGGGATTGGGGAGAACCCGGCGCAGCGGTCCGGGCCGTAGGTCTTGATGGTGTTCACGTGCGCGGCGGCGGCAATCTCGATGGCTTCCTGCCAGGACACCCGGACCAGCCCGCCCTTGCCGCGGGCCTGCTGGTACCGGCGCCGCTTCACAGGATCCGCCGCGATCTCCGCGAACGCCAGGACGGGGTCGCCCAGCCGGGCCTTCGCCTCGCGGTACATCTCCACCAGGACGCCGCGGGCATAGGGGAAGCGCACGCGCGTGGGGGAGTAGGTGTACCAGGAGAAAGCCGCACCGCGGGGGCAGCCGCGGGGCTCGTACTCCGGGCTGTTGGGGCCCACGGAGGGGTAGTCGGTCTGCTGGGATTCCCAGGTGATGATGCCGTCCTTGACGTACACCTTCCACGAACAGGAGCCGGTGCAGTTCACACCGTGCGTGGAACGGACCACCTTGTCGTGACTCCACCGGTCGCGGTAGAAGACGTCGCCGCGCCGCCCGCCCTCGCGGAACACCGCCCTGCCGTCATCGGTCTGGTCCCATTTCGTGAAGAAACGGCCCAGTTTGAGCAGTGCGTCTGAGGCGGGTCCATCCAACCCGGCGTGTGGTCCGGCAGCCATGCCTTCCAAGCTAGGCGGGGGCCGGAAACCCGGAACAGGGCACAAAGGCCCTGTTCAGGGCCTTTTCCACTTCTGATGGAGGCACCCGGCAGGCAGAATGGTGGAATGACACGCATCGGCATTATCGGCGGCCACGGGAAAGTGGCCCTCCTCCTGTCCGAACTCCTCACCGGCGAGGGTCATTCCGTCACCTCGTTCATCCGCAACCCCGGCCATGCCGGCGATGTCGCTTCGACCGGAGCATCGCCGTCGGTCCTGGATGTGGAACACGCGACGACGGCGGAAATCGCCGAAGCGCTTAAGGGGCACGACGCTGTGGTCTGGTCCGCCGGGGCCGGGGGCGGCAATCCCGCGCGCACCTACGCGGTGGACCGCGACGCGGCCATCCGGTCCATGGATGCCGCGGTCCAGGCAGGCGTGGACCGGTACGTCATGGTCTCCTACCTGGGCGCCGGCAAGGATCATGGAGTGCCGGAAGGCAGCAGCTTCTTTCCGTACGCAGAGGCCAAAGCGGCTGCGGATGAGTACTTGCGGGGCACCGGCCTGGCCTGGACCGTCCTGGGCCCGGGCGCGTTGACGGACAATCGCGGATCGGGATTGATCGACGTCGGCCCTTCACCCGACGGGGTCCGGGACACTTCCCGGGCCAACACGGCCATGGTGGCGGCCGCTGTGCTGGACCTGCCCCAAACCGCAGGCCGGACCATCGAATTCCGCGACGGGGACCTGCCGGTGGCTGCCGCCCTGGACAGCCAGGAATCGACCTAAGGGCGGGCGCGCGCGCCGATTTCCAGGTCCAGGGAGTTCTTCTCCACGTAGTCCAAGGCGCACCGCACCGCGCCCGCGGCCACGATGGCATCGCCCAGCGGTGATAACTCGACCCGTGGGGGTGTGGCGGTGAACTGCGCCAGGCGTTTGCGGATGTCCGGCAGCATGCGGCCGGCCGAGTTTGCCACGCCGCCGCCGATGACTACCAGTTCCGGGTTGAGCATTGTGGCCACGGTACCGATGACCCGGGCCATCCTGTCCGCCAGCCGGTCAAGGATCCTGCCGGCCACGGAGTCACCGCCGGCGGCAGCCGCGAAGACGTCCTCCGCTGCCAGGCCGCTGGCCGGGATGCTCCGGAGCGCCGTGGGTTCGCCTCCGGCGACCGCTTCCGCGGCCCAGGACCTGGCCAGGTGCGCGATGCCGAAGGTGTCACCCACGCCCTCGACCAGGTCCAGGTACGCCAGCTCGCCGGCGCTGCCGCGGCTGCCATGGACCAGCCGGCCGCCCTCCAGCACGCCCGAGCCCAGGCGTTCGCTGGCCAGGATCACCACAACGTCGTCCACGCCGGCCGCGGTGCCGCGCCAGCGCTCGCCGAGCGCCGCAAGGTTTGCGTCATTTTCCAGCAGCACCGTCCAGCCGCGCCGCTCCTGCATGGCCGTCTTCAATCCGATGTCGAACAGGCCCCAGAACTCCTGCGTGGCCAGCACGTTTCCATGCCGGTCCACGGGTGCGGCGACGCCGGCGCAGGCAGCCAGAACCTCGTTAGGGTCCGCCTCCGCCTCTGCGAGGGCGGCCAGCGCCACGTCCTCGATGACGGCCAGGCGCCCGGCGCCGCCGACGGAGGCAGCGAACGGACGGCCCGCCCGGCCGAGGGCCGTGCCTCTCAGGTCGGAGACCACCACGGACACCTTGGCGTAGCCGATGTCCAGGCCAAGGACGACGCCGGCGCGGTCGTTCAGTTCGAAACGCCGGGCAGGGCGGCCCTTCTGGGCAGTCCCTGCCGCCCTGTTGCTTTCCAGCTCCCGGATCCAGCCGCGCTCCATCAGGTCTTCGCAGACGGCGATGCCCGTGGCGCGCGTCAGTCCGGTGGCGGCCATGACTTCGGTGACGGTGACCGCCTGCGAAGCACGCATGAAGTCCAGCACCGCTCCTGCGCTGACCCGGCGAAGCAGGCCGGGGGTAGCCGGGATCCAGTCGGGCATGCTGTTGACCTTTCTGCGGGCAGGGCCAGATAATGTGGAGAGTAATAAATTTAGAATCAATATAAATATAACCACAGCCACGAAAAGGATCAGCCTTGTCCACCACTGCCACTCTGGCAACCCTGTCCGATTCCGACCGCCTGGCCGACCCCAACTGGTGGCGCCAGGCCTCCGTCTACCAGATCTACCCGCGGAGCTTCTCGGACTCCAACGGGGACGGCATCGGCGACCTCAAGGGCATCACCGCAAAGGTCCCCTACCTGAAGTCCCTGGGGATCGACGCCGTGTGGCTAAGCCCGTTCTACCCCTCAGCGCTCGCCGACGGCGGCTACGACGTGGATGACTACCGCGATGTCGACCCGAAGCTCGGCACCCTTGCCGACTTCGACGAAATGGCCAAGGCACTGCACGCCGCCGGCATCAAACTCATCGCGGACATCGTGCCCAACCACTCATCGGACCGCCACGAATGGTTCAAGGAGGCGCTGGCGTCCCCCAAGGGATCCCCGGCCCGCGACCGCTACATCTTCCGGGACGGCAAGGGCCCCAACGGTGAATTCCCGCCCTCGGACTGGGACTCAGTGTTCGGCGGCCCCGCTTGGGAGCGGATCACGGAACCGGACGGCACGCCGGGCCAGTGGTACATGCACATTTTCGCCAAGGAACAGCCGGACCTGAACTGGGCCAACCGCGAAATCCGCGAGGACTTCCTCAAGACCCTGCGCTTCTGGTCGGACCGCGGCGTGGACGGCTTCCGCGTTGACGTGGCGCATGCGCTGACCAAGGACCTCACAGAGCCCCTTCTGTCCAAGCTGGAACTGAGCGCCGCCAACACCGGCGTGGACGGATTCGACGACGGCTCGCACCCGTTCTGGGACCGCGACGAGGTCCACGAGATCTACACCGAGTGGCGCGAGGTCTTCAACGAGTACAACCCGCCGCGGACCGCCGTGGCCGAGGCCTGGGTGCACGCTTCCCGCCGCGCCCGGTACGCCAGCCCCGATGGCCTGGGCCAGGCCTTCAACTTCGACCTGCTGCAGGCCGACTTCAACGCCGCCGAGTACAAGGAGATCATCACCCGCAACCTTGCCGAGGCCGCCGCGACCGGCGCGTCCTCCACGTGGGTGTTCTCCAACCACGACGTGGTCCGCCACGCCACCCGCTACGGCCTGCCCCAGGTCTCCAAGGCCAAGGCCGGCGCCAAGGGCCAGGACGGCAAGGACTGGCTGCTCGCCGGCGGCCCGGCCGACCAGCTGGATACGGACCTGGGGGAACGCCGCGCCCGCGCCGCCACCCTGCTGATGCTGGCCGTCCCCGGATCGGCCTACCTGTACCAGGGTGAAGAGCTCGGGCTCCAGGAAGTCGCCGACATCCCCGAGTCCGAGCGCCAGGATCCCTCCTTCTTCCGCAACCGCGGCGTCGAAGTGGGCCGCGACGGCTGCCGCGTGCCGCTGCCCTGGAAGGTTGACGGGCCCTCCTTCGGGTTTGGCGACGGCGGCGCGCACCTGCCGCAGCCGGAGTGGTTCAGCAAGTACGCAGTAGAGGCACAGGACGGCGCAGAGGGTTCCACGCTGGAGCTCTACCGCGCCGCCCTGAAACTCCGACGCGAACTGCAGACCGGGGAAGAGCTCACCTGGCACGAGACCGGCAACCCGGAGGTCCTCCACTTCAGCCGCCCCAACGGCTGGCAGTCCGTGACCAACTTCGGGGACACCGCCGTCGAGCTTCCCGCCGGCACCGTCCTGGTCAGCAGCGCGCCGCTGGAAGGCAGCACCCTGCCCGCCAACACCACCGCCTGGCTGCGCGCCGGGGACCAGGCCTGATGCAGGAGCTCATTTACGGCTGCATGGGGCTGGGCGGCACCTGGTCCGACGAACCGCACGGCAGCGACCATGTGGAGGAGGCCGCGGCCGCCATCGACGCTGCACTGGATGCCGGAATCACCCTCTTCGACCATGCGGATATCTACCGCAACGGCAAGTCGGAGGCGGTGTTCGGTGAAGTCCTGGCGGCCCGGCCGGAGCTGCGGGGCCGGATCCGGCTGCAGACCAAATGCGGCATCCGGCTCAGCGAACCGGGGATGCCCGGGTACTACGACCTCAGCCGGGACGCCATCCTGGAGCGGGTCAACGCCAGCCTCAAGCGGCTCCGGACGGACTACGTGGATGTCCTCCTGCTGCACCGCCCCGATCCCCTGGCGGACCCCGCGGAGGTGGCCGGCGCCGTCGGACACCTCATGGCGGAAGGCAAGGTCCGGCAACTGGGTGTGTCCAACATGTCCGCGGCGCAAATCGAAGTGCTGCAGGACCAGCTGGAGACGCCCGTGGTGGCCAACCAGCTGGAAATGAGCCTGCTCAAGCGGGCCTGGCTGGAGAGCCACGTGCTGGTCAACCACGCCGAGCACCTGGACTACAGTTTCCCCCACGGCACCGTGGAGTACTGCATCCGCAACGGCATCACGCTGCAGGCCTACGGGTCGCTGGCCCGCGGACTGTACACAGGCGCCGAACCGGAGAGCCCGTCGTCGGCCGAAACCGCCACCGCTGAACTGGTGGCCAGGCTGGCTGCCGACTATGGCACCTCCGGCGAGGCCGTGCTGCTGGGCTGGCTCATGAAGCACCCGGCGGGCATCGCGCCCGTGATCGGGACGATCAACCCCGGCCGGATCCTGGCCTGCCGGGACGCCGGCCGGGTGGCGCAGGCCATGACCCGGACCGAGTGGTACCAGCTGTGGGTCGCGGCACGGGGAAGCAACATCCCCTAACCCCCAACCAGGTAGCAGTAAGTGCCGTTTTGGCATGCCATAACGGCACTTACTGCTACCCACATGCGGAATAAGTCCCTTTAGTTCTTATTGGTCCCCGCCCGGCGGCCGTTTTCTTGGCACTGCCGGTCCCCGGCCAGATACGGTAGGAACATGACGTCTACCATCGCCGCCGAGACCGTAAGGCCGGAACGCAATATCCCCGCAGAAATCGCCCGCTCCTGGCTCCTCGTGAACGCCATGAAGACGGAACTGTTCGACCAGTCGGCAGGTTCACGCGCGGACTCGATCATCCTGGATATTGAAGATGCCGTAGACCCCTCCCAGAAGGACCAGGCCCGTGGCCACGTGGTTGACTGGCTGACGGCAGGCGGCAAGGCCTGGGTGCGCATCAACGATGCCACCAGCCCGTTCTGGGCGGATGATCTGGCGGGCCTGCGCGGCACGCCGGGCCTGTTGGGCGTCATGCTCGCCAAGACTGAATCCGCGGACCAGGTCACCGAAAGCTTCCACCGTATGGACGGCAAGACTCCCGTGATCCCACTGGTCGAGTCCGCCCTCGGCATCGAGGAAGCCAACCACATCGCCAAAGCCCAGGGTGCGTTCCGCCTGGCCTTCGGCTCCGGCGACTTCCGCCGTGACACCGGCATGGCCGCCACGCCCGAGGCCATGGCCTACCCCCGGGCCAAGCTCGTGGTCGCCAGCCGCGTGGGGAACCTGCCGGGTCCCATCGACGGCCCCACCGTTGGCACCAACCACCCCATCCTGCGCGAGCAGACCGGTATCACCGTGATGATGGGCATGACCGGCAAGCTCTGCCTCGCCATCGACCAGACTCCGGTGATCAACGAAGTCATCAGCCCCACGCCGTCCGACGTCGCCTGGGCTACGGACTTCATGAACGACTTCGAAGCAAACGGCCGGGTTATCCGCGACGGGTCCGACCTGCCGCGCCTGGGCCGGGCCGAGAAGATCATGAAGCTCGCAGTGGCCTTCGGGGTGAAGCCGGCGCTGTAGTGCCGGCCGCTAGACTGGCACGGTGCTGAACGAATTCTGGGCCACTGCGCCTACCCGCTACAAAGTCCTGGTTTTCAGCGCAATGGGGCTCATCGCCGTCGGAATTATCCTCAACCTGGTGGGCAACACCAACGGAAACCAGGCGCTGGCCATGGCGTCGCTGCCGCTGATCGGGCTCGGCCTGGTGCTGCACATCGTGGGCCTCGTGGTACGCGGCCAGGCCATACGAAAGAACCTCCGACGCTAGCTGCCGCTGCCTTTCCTCCCTGCCAATGGCGGGCGATAGGCTTGAGGCCATGACTATCAATCCGGACCTGCAGGGGCGCAGCTACCCCGCCGCAGAGGTGTACGACGTCGGCCGCGAGAAGATCCGCGAGTTCGCCCGCGCCGTCAAAGCCACCCACCCTGCGCACTTCGATGTCGACGCAGCCAGGGCCCTGGGCCACAGCGACCTCGTAGCGCCGCCCACGTTCGCCATCATCATTGCCCAACGTGCCGACGCCCAGCTGATCGAGGACCCGGAAGCCGGCATCGACTTCTCCCGGGTGGTCCATGCGGACCAGCGCTTCACGCACCACCAGCCCATCCTGGCCGGCGACCGCCTGGTGGCCGAGCTGCACGTGGATGGGGTCCGGGCCATGGGCGGTGGAGCCATGCTCACCACCCGCTCGGAGATATACGCGCTGGGCGAGGGTGACTCCCGCCAGCACGTCACCACCACCACGTCATCCATCCTGGTCCGCGGAGAGGGACAGTAGCCATGAGCCCCACCTTTACTGAACTCAGCGCCGGCCAGGAGATCGGCAGCCGTACCGTCGAGGTCACCCGCACAGACCTGGTCAAGTACGCCGGCGCCTCCGGGGACTTCAACCCCATCCACTGGAACGAAGCCTTCGCCACCAGCGTGGAGCTGCCCGGGGTCATCGCGCATGGGATGTTCACCATGGGAGCGGCCGTCCAGCTGGTGACCGACTGGGCCGGCGACCCCGCCGCCGTCGTCGATTTCCAGACGCGCTTCACCAAACCGGTGCTGGTCACCGACACCACCGGAACGCCTGATCCCGGCGCCACCATCGAGGTCAGCGGCACCATTGGAAAGCTCGACGCCGATGCGGGCACCGCGCGCGTTGACCTCACCGTGGTTTCGGGCGGACAGAAAGTCCTGATGAAGGCCCAGGCCCTCGTCAGGGTCTCCTGAGCCTCGTCCCATGACCGCCCGGACCGGCGCCAGGCCTTCCGCCGTCGAGGTCACCCAGTGGCGCAACGCCGTGGTGGTGGCCTATGCGGCCAGCGGCATCGCGTTTGCCTCCTGGGTGGCGCGACTGCCTGCCATCCGGGACGGACTGGGGCTGACGCCGGGGAACGTGGGGCTGCTGCTCCTCTGCATGACCCTGGGCTCCTTCCTGTCCGTGTCCGCTTCCGGGCTGATCGTGCTGCGGCTCGGCTCGCGGCGGACCATCAGGACCGGAAGCATCATGGTGGGCGTCGGCCTCGCCGTCGCCGGTTTCGGCACATCGGTGCTGATCAGCCCGCTGGTCACGGGCGTGGGCCTCGCAATCATTGGCTTGGGCACGGCCAGCTGGAACACGGCCTCCAACGTGGAGGGCGCCGCCGTCGAACGCGCCGTGGGCCGCCACATCATGCCCCGGCTGCACGGTTCGTTCAGCATCGGAACCGTGGCGGGCGCCGGGCTGGGCGCCTGGGCCGCCGCAGTTTCCATCCCGGTGTTCTGGCATCTTGCCGCAGCCGGTGCGGTCGTTGCCATTTCAGTGACGACGGCGGCAGCCTGGTTCCGCGCGGACCTCACTCCGCACGGGGGCGAACGCAGCTATGCGCCGGACACGTTCGGCGATCCTTCCACCGGGCCCATCCCGGTGATTCCGCCCGGCGGGTCGGCGGCCGGCGAGGCGCCGCTGGACAACAAGCGCAAGATTGCCCAGGCCTGGCGTGACCGCCGCACGGTGCTGCTCGGGGTCCTGGTGCTGGGCCTGGCCCTTGCGGAGGGGGCCGCGGGGGACTGGGTGGCGCTGGCCCTGGCTGACGGGTACGGGCAGAGTGACGCCGCGGGCGCCGCGGGATATGGCCTGTTCGTGGCCTTCATGACCATCGGCCGCTTTGCCGGGACTGTGGTGCTGGACCGCTACGGCCGGGTTCCCGTCATGCGGGGGTGCGCGGCGATGGCGGTCCTGGGCCTGGCCCTGTTCGTGTTCGCCCCGGCACCATGGGTGGCGTACGCAGGTCTCGCTGTGTGGGGGCTCGGTGCGTCCCTCGGTTTCCCGGTGGGGATGTCCGCGGCCGCCGACGACCCCGCCAAGGCTGCCGCCCGGGTCTCCGTGGTGTCCACTATCGGCTACGGGGCGTTCCTGTGCGGGCCGCCGCTGCTCGGCCTGCTGGCAGAGCGCGTGGGCATCCTGCACTCGCTGCTGGCCGTCATGGTGATGCTGGTGGTCAGCTTCCTGCTCTCCCCGGTGGCCCGGAAGGTTACCTAGGATTCCCTAGTATTGTGGCAGGGTGACTCCCACGATGCTCTCCCAGCTGACCACGTCCGCCGTCGGAGGCCCCGCCGCCACCTACATTGAGGCCCGGACCGAGGCGGACATCATCGATGCTGTCCGTTCCGCGGACGCGGCAGGGGAGCAGGTCCTCATTATCAGCGGCGGCTCTAACCTCCTGATATCCGACGACGGGTTCCCGGGTACCGTTATCCGGATCGCCTCCGAGGGATTCACCGTCAACGCGGAGGATTCATGCGGTGGGGTGTCGGTGGTGGTCCAGGCCGGCCACAACTGGGACGCCCTCGTGGAGCACGCCGTCCGGCACGCCTGGTCCGGGATCGAGGCGCTCTCAGGAATCCCCGGCTCCACCGGTGCCACGCCCGTCCAGAACGTCGGTGCCTACGGGGCGGATGTCTCCCAGACCATCGCGTCCGTCCGCACCTGGGACCGGGAGCGCAACGCCGTGCAGACGTTCACCAGCTCCGAACTCAAGTTCGGCTACCGCGATTCCATCCTGAAGCAGACCACAGTCAACGGCTCGCCGCGCTACGTGGTGCTGACCGTGGAGTTCCAGCTGCCCCTGGGCCGGATGAGCGCGCCCATCCGCTACGCCGAGCTGGCCCGGTCCCTGGGGGTCGAAACAGGCAAGCGGGCCTACGCCAACGACGTCCGCCGAGAGGTGCTGCGGCTCCGTGCGTCCAAGGGCATGGTGCTGGATGCCGGGGACAGGGACACCTATTCGACGGGGTCGTTCTTCACCAACCCGGTGGTGTCCGGGGATCTGGCAGCGGGCCTTCCCGAGGGAGCGCCGCGATACCCTGCGGGGGAGGACGGACTCGTGAAGCTCTCGGCTGCGTGGCTCATCGACCAGGCCGGCTTCGGGAAGGGCTACGGGCTGGAACCGGACAGCGTTTCCAGGGGGCGCGCGTCCCTCTCCACCAAGCACACCCTCGCCATCACCAACCGCGGGGCAGCCAGCGCCGCGGACATGGTGGCCGTCGCGCGCGAGGTGCGTGCCGGCGTCGAACGCCGTTTTGGCATAGTGCTGCACCCCGAACCGCTGCTGATCGGCCTGGAACTCTAACCCCCGGCCCGCCCCCGGCCCCATAACCGGCCCGCCCCCGCATGACCGGTGCAGGCCAACCGCGTTCATGCTGCCCCGGGCCGTCCATGCCCGCATGTCGGTCGGCGACCGTAGGATTGGGGGCATGGCTGCGCTGGCGGGCAAGCGCCTCAACGGCAGGATCATGGGACGGCTCAGGCTGGCCTCGCAGTTGCTGCTGCCGTCGCTCACCGATGAGCGTCCGGAGGCGGCTGACATAGTCCGATGGATGACGGCCATGCAGGCGCAGGATTTCCAGGCCGCGCTGTGGGCTGTCGGGGTCCGGCTCCAGGGAGGGGGACTCAGCATGGTCCGGGCGGCCTTGGACTCCGGGGCCATCGTCCGGTCCTGGCCGATGCGCGGGACTCTGCACCTGGTGGCGCCCGAAGACCTTCGCTGGATGCTGGAGCTCACCGCGGACCGTCTGACCAAGGGCATGGCCGCCCGCCACCGGGAACTCGGGATCACCTGGGCGGACGTGGAGAAATGCCGGGACCTCGCCCTGGACCATATATCGTCCGCGGGACCGGTCAGCCGAAGTGAGCTGTTTGCCCTGTTCGATGCCGCCGGCCAGGCCACGCAGGGCCAGCGCGGCATCCATATCCTCGGCACACTCTGCCGCCATGGCAGGCTGGTACTGGGACCGCTGGCCGGCAACCAGCAGCTGTTGGTGGCCTTTGACGACTGGATCCCCGCATCGCGCCGGCTGGAGCGTGCGGAGGCGGTTGCCGAATGGCTGCTCCGGTACGTCCGCAGCCACGGGCCCGCCACCGTCCATGACTTCGCCTGGTGGACGCAGCTTCCGCTCACCGAGGTCCGGGCCGCTCTGGCGGAAGTCCGCGGGCAACTGGCGGAGCTGGAGTTCGATGGTTCCGCCTACTGGATGTCGCCCGGGACGGCGGCACTGCAGGACGCGACAGTCCCCGCTGGCCGGTCAGTCCTGCTGCTGCCCGGCTTCGATGAGTTCCTGCTGGGCTACAAGGACCGGAGCCTGGTGCTGCCGCCGGAGTACGCCGACCACATCGTTCCCGGCGGCAACGGGGTGTTTAAGAAGACAGTTGTGGCTGCTGGCGAGGTGATCGGCACCTGGGCCGTGGAGGGAAAGGGCCGCCGGGCCGCCGTCGTACATGATCTCTTTGGCGACCGTCAGCCCGGTCCGGCCGCGCAGGCTGCCTTCGAACGCGCTGCCCGCCGGTACCTGGAATTCCTGGCCACTTGACGCACACTCCCGTATGACCGGTCCGTGCCGGCTTGACCGGCGTTGGCCAACCGCGCCCATGCGGCCACGGACCGCTCATGCGCCAGGCTATCCACATAGCCGCGCCCGGGGCTACCCGTCCAATAGCCGCCCGGCGAGTGTTGAACCATGAATTCCCAAAAGATCCAGGCCGTAGTGGACGGCCGGTGGCCGCAGGTGGATGTTGCGTCAACCCGGCACCTGGCAGCGGCCGGCCTGGAGAGCCGGCTGGTCAAGAAAGCAACGGACGACGGCGCGCTGCTGCGGCTTCGCAGGGGTGCCTACGTTCGGCGGGGCTACTGGGACAGCCTGAAACCGTGGGACCAGGACCTGCTGCGGGTCCTCGCGCACTTCGAATCGACGGGCGGCGATTCCCGGTACAGCCACATCAGCGCGGCCCGGCTGCACCGCTGCAATGTGTGGGAGGTGGGCCCGTTGATCCATGTCACCACCGGCTACTCGAACTCCCGGGCCAGCGCAGGCAAGGATGTCAGGACGCACCGGCTGCCGTTGGCGGACCATGAACTGGCCAGCGTGCGGACGACGGACGGCCGGGAGGTCCTGACCACCAGCCTCGAACGAACCGTGCTGGACTGCGCCCGGATCCTGCCGCTGGACCGGGCCGCGGTGATCGGGGACCACGCCCTCCGCAAAGGTGCCAGCCTGGAGCGCATGCGGCAACTCCTGGATGAGAGTCCCACCAAGCGCGGCAGCAGAAGGGCGGCGGACCTGCTGGAGGTGATCGACGGGCGCTCGGAGTCGGCGGGGGAGACCCGGACCCGGCTGCTGCTGCGCTCCTTTGGCCTGGACAGCTTTATTCCTCAGGTGGAGATTCCCACGGGCCAGGGACTCTTCCGGGCCGATTTCGCGGACCTTCAGGCCAGGGTCATCATCGAATTTGACGGCCGCGCCAAGTACTCCGACTACAAGCCCGCAGAGGAGGCCCTCCTCAGCGAACGGTGGCGGGAAACAGCGCTGCAGGAGCTCGGCTGGTCAGTGTTCCGGATCAAGTGGCCGCAGCTGGACCGGCCCGGCGAGCTGCGGAGGCGGCTCTTCGCGTTCCTGGCCACGCAAAAGCGGCCTTGGCCCGCATGAGCGGCGCTTGGAAGCGCCGGTTATGCGGGTCAGGGCCGCTTAAGGCAACCGAGGCCTACAGGTTGCCCGTGGCGATGTTGAGCATGCGGCGCAGCGGCTCGGCGGCGCCCCAGAGGAGCTGGTCGCCCACGGTGAAGGCGCTGATGTACTGCGGCCCCATTTCCATCTTGCGGATGCGCCCCACCGGGATGTCCAGGGTGCCGGAGGCGGCGACCGGGGTCAGGTCGGCCATGGACGCTTCCTTCGTGTTCGGAACCACCTTGGCCCACTGGTTGTCCTCGTCCAGCAGCTTCTCGATCTCGGCGACCGACAGGTCCTCGCGGAGCTTCAGCGTCAGGGCCTGGGAGTGGGAGCGCATGGCACCGATGCGGACGCAGAGGCCGTCCATGATCACGCGGTTTTCCTCGGAGGTGCCCAGGATCTTGTTGGTCTCAACCCCGGCCTTCCACTCTTCCTTGGACTGGCCGTTGCCCAGGTCCGCGTCGATCCAGGGGATCAGCGAACCGGCCAGCGGCACGCCGAACTGGGTGGCGTCGATGTCCGTGCGCTGGTGGGCGAGCACCTTGCGGTCGATCTCCAGGATGGCCGACGCCGGGTCGTCCAGTTCCGTACTGACCTCGGCGTTGAGCGTGCCGAACTGGCTGAGAAGCTCACGCATGTGCCGTGCCCCGCCGCCGGAAGCGGCCTGGTACGTCATGGAGGTGCCCCATTCCACCAGCCCGTTCTTGAACAGGCCGCCCAGGCCCATGAGCATGCAGGAAACAGTGCAGTTGCCGCCGATGAAGTCGCGGGTGCCGTTGACCAGGCCCTTGTCGATGACATCGCGGTTGATGGGGTCCAGCACGATGATCGAATCTTCGTTCATGCGCAGGGTGGAGGCGGCGTCGATCCAGAGGCCGTCCCAGCCACGGCCGCGCAGCTCCGAGTGGACACGCTTGGTGTAGTCACCGCCCTGGGCGGTGACGATAATGGGCAGCTTAGCCAGGGTGTCGACGTCGAACGCGTCCTCGAGCTTGCCGGCGCTGCCTGCTGCTGTACCAGCAAGCGAGGGCGCGGCACCTCCCGCGTTGGAAGTGGAGAAGAACACCGGGTTGATGTTGGCGAAGTCGCCCTCGTCCTGCATGCGCTGCATGAGGACGGAACCGACCATGCCTCGCCATCCGACCAGGCCGACGGAAGGGGTAGCTGCTGTAGTCATTGGACCAGTTTAGACTTCGCAGCCGGGGCGGCGCAGTCGGTTACGTCACGCCGGAACAAGCGAAGCGGGCTGGCGAAGCGGACCCCGGCTGCCCGGTATGGCTACTGCCGGTCCGGGTCCTCCAGTACAGCGGTCTTCCGGGCACGGAGCGCGAAGTAGGCTCCGAAGGCGAAGACCTGTGTCACCACCACCAGCACGATGGCACCGGCAATCTTGTTCCCGCCCAGGATCATGGTCAGCCCCACAATCGCGGACAGCAGCGCCAGCAGTGGCAGGAGCATATAGCCCAGGATGAAAAGCGTTTCGGGTTTCTTCAGCATGTTCCTAGCCTTGGGTCCGTGACCATTTGGTGAAGCGGTAGCGCGTGCCGTTGGCGCCGGTCAGCCAGCCGTCCGGAGGGACGGAGGCTGTTGCCTCCCAACCGGGGCCAAGTTCCGGGGCGTAAGTGTCGCCGTCGGCCGTTACGTCGATGGTGGTGACCACCGCTGTGTTGGCGAGTTCGGCGGACTGCCGGAAAATCTCGCCGCCGCCCACGATCCAGACGGTTTCGCCGCCGTCCACGAACTGCGATTCCAGCAGCGCGTCATCCAGGGAGGAAACCACGACGGCGCCCTCCGCCTCGGGCGTTTCGGCCCACCCTTCCTGCCGGGTGATCACAATGTTGGTGCGGCCAGGCAGCGGACGGTACTTGTCCGGAAAGGACAGCCAGGTTTTGCGGCCCATCACCACAGGGTGGCCCATGGTGAGGCGGGTGAAGTGCTTCAGGTCCTCGGGCAGGTGCCAGGGCATGTCCCCGTCCTTGCCGATGACGCCGTCCGGCGTCTGCGCCCAGACGAGCCCGACGCCGGTGATGGAGGTGGCGAGCTCCTCCGTGAATGCCTGCGGGTTCCCGGTGCTCATACGGCAATCGGGGCTTTGATGGTGGGGTGGTGCCGGTAACCGACCACGTCGAAGTCCTCCAGGGTGTAATCGAAAATCGAGGCGGGTTTGCGGGTTATTTTAAGTTGCGGGTACTCGTACGGTTCCCGGTCCAGCTGCTTGAGCACCTGGTCCATGTGGTTTTCGTAGATGTGCACATCGCCGCCGGTCCAGACGAATTCTCCCGGTTCAAGGCCAACCTGCTGTGCCACCATGCACGTGAGCAGGGCGTAGGAGGCGATGTTGAACGGAACGCCCAGGAACATGTCCGCCGAGCGCTGGTAGAGCTGGCAGGAGAGCTTGCCATCCGCCACGTAGAACTGGAAGAACGCGTGGCACGGCGGCAGCGCCATGTCCTTGAGTTCGGAGACATTCCAGGCGGAGACGATGTGGCGCCGGGAATCGGGGTTGGACCTGAGACCCTCGATGAGCTCGGCGATCTGGTCGATGTGTCCGCCGTCAGGGGTGGGCCAGCTGCGCCACTGTACGCCGTACACGGGGCCGAGGTCGCCGTCCGCGTCCGCCCATTCGTTCCAGATGGTGACGCCCTGGTCCTGCATCCACTTGACGTTGGTTTCCCCGCGCAGGAACCACAGGAGCTCCACGGCCACCGACTTGAAGTGCACCCGCTTGGTGGTGATCAGCGGGAAGCTCTTGCTGAGGTCAAAGCGCAGTTGCCGGCCGAAAACGCTGGTGGTTCCGGTGCCGGTACGGTCCGACTTATGGGTGCCGTTGGCCAGGACATCGCGCAGGAGGTCTTCGTAAGGGGTTGGGATGCTCACGGTTCAAGTCTACTTTCGAAAGCGCGGGGTCTGGTGGGCGACACTAGTCGTCAAACGGCTTGAACTGTTCCACCGCCACGATCCGGTCCTTGCCGCCGTGGGCAACGTGGCACACCACCAGCTCGCCGGGCGAGAGGTACGGCTCGTTGGCCGGCAGCAGTGTCTGCAACTGCTTGCCCATGTGCTTGGCCAGTTGGCCGAAGACCGTGGGCAGTGCCGGGCGGTGGGTGCAGACTACTACCGGCCGCTGCTTGTCGAAGAGGTTCTCGATTACTCCGGCGGTCTTCTTGGGGCTGCGGTGGTGCCGATGCTCCGTGAGGGCCTCAACGAGCTTCACCTTTGCGCCGCTGACCTTGGCGTAGGGGGCAACCGTGGCCACGCAGCGCGTCCACGGGCTGGTCACCACCCGGGCGGGCTGCCAGGTCTGCAGAAGCCTGCCGACCGCCTGGGCCTGCCGGGTGCCCGTGGCGGCGAGCGGCCGCTCGCCCTCTGCCTTGGTCCAGGAGGAACGAGGTTTGGCCTTGGCATGCCGGAGCACCAGCAGCGGCCACGTGTCCAGCTCCCGGCGCCGGTACATTTCCCACAGATACTCCAGCGGCAACAGGTCCGAGGGGTTGGAGAGCAGTGAAGCCGCCTTTTCCGGCGTGCACCACATCACGCTGTCCACCTCCTTGCCGTCCGGCTCCAGGCGGTTTCCATTGACCTTGAGGGCCCAGTAATGGACCACCTTCAAGCCCGACTGGACGTGGTAGTGGATCGGAGGAAGCGGAATCCCCAGCTGTCCGGTGAGGCCGATCTCCTCACGGACCTCCCGCACTGCGCACTCGGGAATGGTTTCTCCGTCATCGATCTTGCCTTTGGGCCATGACCAGTCGTCATAGCGCGGCCGGTGGATCAACAGGACTTCCAGCCGGTCCTTGGCAACCCGCCACGGGATAGCCCCCGCTGCCGTGACGGCGATGGGTTCTCCCGGGTGGTCTGTCTGGTCGGCTACGAGCGCATCGCTGGACAAGACTGGGCCCTTACCGGCGGCTGAGGCTGCGCTGCCGGGGACGGGAAGCCAGCAGCCAGGACTGGACGTCCTCCAGCGGCTTGCCATCGTCCGAAAGGTGATGTCGGGTCCAGTGTCCTTCGTTGTCCAGGTGCCAGCTGGCGGTTTCCGGTGCCATGTAGCGCTGCAGCAGGCCCAGCACGTACGCGATGTCGTCCGGGCTGCCCAGCTGTACCAGGGCTTCCACCCGGCGGTCAAGGTTGCGGTGCATCATGTCCGCCGAGCCGATGTACACCACCGGGTCCCCGCCGTTTGCGAACGCAAACACGCGCGAGTGCTCCAGGAACCTGCCCAGGATGGAGCGGACCGTGATGTTGTCGCTCAGGCCCGGCACGCCGGGGCGGAGCGAACAGATGCCACGGACCACCACGTCCACCTTGACCCCGGCCTGCGACGCCCGGTACAGCGAATCGATGATGGCCTCGTCCACCATGGAGTTCACCTTGATCTGCACCCGGGCCGGAAGGCCGGCACGGGCGTTGCGGATCTCGGTCTCGATCCGGTCAATCAGGCCGGACCGCACGGACCGCGGTGCCACCAGCAGGCGCTTGAACGTGGACTTGGGCGCGTACCCGGAGAGCTGATTGAACAGCTTGGACAGGTCCTCGCCCACCTGGTCGTTGGCGGTGAGCAGGCCCAGGTCCTCGTAATAGCGCGCGGTGCGGGGGTGGTAGTTGCCGGTGCCGATGTGGCAGTAGCGGCGCAGCCCGTCCACCTCCTGGCGGACCACCAGCGAGAGCTTGCAGTGCGTCTTAAGTCCCACGATGCCGTACACCACGTGGACGCCTGCCTGTTCCAGCTTGCGCGCCCAGGAAATGTTTGCCTGCTCGTCGAACCGTGCCTTGATTTCCACGAGTGCCAGGACCTGCTTGCCGGCCTCCGCGGCGTCGATGAGCGCATCCACGATAGGGGAGTCGCCGGACGTCCGGTACAGGGTCTGCTTGATGGCCTGGACCTTCGGGTCCGCCGCGGCCTGTTCCAGGAACGCCTGGACCGAGGTGGAGAAGGAATCGTAGGGGTGGTGCAGCAGGATGTCGCGTCGCCGCATCGCAGCGAAGACATTGGCCGCCTTTGAGGTCTCGGACTCGTTGAGGTACCGGGATGTGTGCGGGACGTGCTTGGGGTAATGCAGGTCCGCGCGGTCAATGGCCGCAATCACGGACAGGCCGCGGAGGTCCAACGGGGCCGGGACGGAGTACACCTCGGCCTCTTCGACGCCAAGTTCGCGGATGAGGAGCGCCCGGATGTTCGGGTTGATGTCGGTGGTGACTTCGAGCCGGACGGGCGGGCCGAACCGGCGCCGCAGCAGTTCCTTCTCCAGCGCCTGGAGGAGGTTCTCGGCGTCGTCCTCTTCCACTTCCACATCCTCGTTGCGGGTGACTCGGAAGGTGTGGTGCTCAAGGACTTCCATGCCGGGGAACAGCCGGTCCAGGTGGACGGCGATGACCTCTTCCAGCGCGATGAAGCGGGCCACCCGGCCCGGGACGGCACCGGCGCGCGGCCCGTCGATGGAGATCAGGCGGGGCAACTGGTCCGGAACCTTGACGCGGGCAAAGAGTTCCTTGTCGCTCACCGGGTTCCGGACCACGACCGCCAGGTTCAGGGACAGTCCGGAAATGTAGGGGAAGGGGTGGGCGGGGTCCACTGCCAGCGGGGTGAGGATCGGGAAGACCTTTTCCGCGAACATGACGCTCAACTGCTGCTTGGCGGCGTCGTCCAGCTCATCCCAGTGCATGAGGTGGATGTGTTCGTAAGCCAGTGCCGGGCGGATCTGGTCAGCGTAGACCTGCGCGTGGCGCTGCTGCAGCCGGTGCGCCTCTTCGCTGATCCGTTCCAGGACCTCCACCGGGCTCAGGCCGGCGGGGGAGGGGACGGCCAGTCCAGTGGCGATGCGGCGTTTCAGTCCGGCCACCCGGACCATGAAGAATTCGTCCAGGTTGGAGGCGAAGATGGAGAGGAAGCCGACGCGTTCCAGCAGGTGCAGGGTGGGGTCTTCCGCCAGTTCCAGGACCCTGGAATTGAAGGCGAGCCAGCTCAGCTCCCGGTCCAGGAAGCGGTCCGGGCGGATGTCGCCCTCGGGCTGCAGGTTCGGTGCGAATTCGGGAATGTCGATCCGGTCCTGGGTGGCCCGTGAAGCCGGAACCTCGGAGGAGCCGAAGCGGGCGCGTACAGGTGCCGCAACATCCTGGGGAGTGGCGGTTCCGGACGGTTCCGGGGTCATGGCGTCTCCTTTGCCTGGCGCCTGGACCGGCTGGTCCGGCCTGCGCGCCCTGTTTCAACCTTACAAGTTTTCCGGCCTGCAGCAGGGGCGGATTACGCTCCTCTCCGGCCCGCCATTCTAGGCGGTGCCCAGCTCCAGCGGCCCGTACATGATGTCCATGTCCCAGCGGGTGAATCCCAGACTGCGGTAGAGGGCCACGGCGGCCGCGTTGTCCGCATCCGTGTAGAGCATGACGGCGTGCAAACCAAGGTCCTGCAGGTACCTGATGCCGGCAACGGTGAGGGCCTTGCCCAATCCCATTCCCTGCGCGTCGGGGGCGACGCCCACCACATAAACCTCGCCGATCGCCGGATGCTGCCCGTGCCTGGGGTGGACCTTCGTCCAGTGGAACCCCAGCAGGCGCCCGTTCCGGTCCTCGGCGAGCAGGAATCCCGCAGGGTCGAACCAGTCCTCCGCCATGCGGGCCTCGAGGTCAGCCCGCGTCAGGCTGCCCTGCTCGGGGTGGTGTGCGAACGCCGCGCGGTTTACTGCCAGCCAGGCGTCCTCGTCCCGGCCCGGCAGGAACGGCCGCAGCGAGACGCCTTCCGGAAGCGCCGTCTCGGGCAGGCGGGAACCCGCCGTCGTCATCCGCATTTTCCAGAGTTCACGCACCGGGCCGAACCCATAGCGGGCGGCGAGGTCGGCCGCGGCCTCGTGGTTGCCGTGGGACCAGGCCTTCAGACCGTCCAGTCCGCGGGACTCCCTGAGTGCGCCCACCAAGCGGTCCGCCACGCCCTGGTTGCGGTAGCTGGGGTGCACGGCAAGTTCCAGGACTCCGGTGCCGTCAGGTTCATCGATGACGACGGCGAACCCCGCCAAATCCTCGCCCGTCGCCGGATCGGAATCCTCGTCAGGGGCATAGAGCGCCAAAGTGAGGAGCGCGTGGGAGCCGGTATCGGCGGAGCGCATGGTCACCAGGGTCTGCTCCGAAATGGACGGGTTGCCATCCGACTCTTCGGCGGCAGCAAGGAGGTCGCGGCAATCCTTCAGGAGCTGCCGGTCAACCCCGCCGCGCACAACCTGGACGGGCCATTTCTCGGGGTGCGCTGGAGTCATGAAGCAAGGCTATACGGGTTCGGCCGGATCCGGTCGAGCGCGTCAGGCCTCGGTGAGTTCGTCTTCCTGCTGGCGCATCAGCGTCAGGCGGTAACCCACGTTCCGGACCGTGCTGATCAGGTTCTCGTGGTCGGCGCCGAGTTTGGCGCGCAACCGCCGGACATGGACGTCCACGGTACGGGTGCCGCCGTAGTAGTCGTAGCCCCACACCTCGGTCAGGAGCTGCTGACGGGTGAACACCCGGCCAGGGTGCTGCGCCAGGTACTTCAGGAGCTCGAACTCCTTGAAGGTAAGGTTCAGGGCCGCGCCGTTGACGCGGGCGGTGTAGCTGGCTTCATCAATGACTACACCGGCGGCACGGATCTCGGTGGGGGTCTCGTCCGCTTCCGGCATGGCCCGGGCAACTGCGAGCCGGATCCTGGCCTCCACCTCCGCAGGGCCCGCCGAATCCAGCACGATGTCGTCTACGGCCCACGCTGAGGATACCGCCGCCATGCCGCCCTCGGTCAGAATCAGCATCAGCGGCGCGCTCAGGCCGGTTGCCTTAAGGAGCTGGGTGAGGGACCGGGCGCCCACCAGGTCTTTGCGGGCGTCGAGCAGGACGATGTCGCACGGATCGGTTTCCAGCAGTGCGGTGGGTTCCGCGGGGAGGATATGGACGCGGTGGTTCAGCAGTTCCAAGGCAGGAAGGATGTCCACCGAAGAGCCGGTGCTGTTCGTCAGTAACAGGATGTGCGACATTATTCCTCCAAGGGCCGTCCGCGCATCGTTGGGCGACTGAGCTGAACTTTGATTATACCCGGCAGGCCTTTCCAAGCCACGGATCCGGCCCTCCGGCGGGGACGTTTTACGACATATCCGTTTCATATAAGGCAGGATTGGGGCAGGGGCCGAATGCCCCGCAACGCGGCGCCGCCGCCCTGCGCCAGGGCATACGCGCCCAGCCACGGTCCACGCCACGATGGGAAAGCAACGCAGTGAGTGCACAGACTAAGCCCCGGCCGGTTCCCGCATGACCGCCGAACTGCAGGCCCCGGTCCGGTCGCTCGGTTCGTGGGTGATTGGCGTCGTTGGAATCGCCGGACTCGTGGCGATCATCGCCGGCGTCTATTCCTCTATCGCTGTCCTGGTCACCGTGGCGGTCCTGACCGCCGTCGCCGTGGGTATTGGCTGGCCGCACTTCCTCCGCATTCCCGCCAAGAAGACCCTCGCCGCCGTCATCGCCCTCCCCGGCGTCGGCTCGGCGCTCGCCGCAGCCTCCGCGCCCGCCCCCGGCTACCTGGACCGGACGCCTGCCTTCATTGCGCTCGGCATCATGGCGGTCTTTGTAGTCCAGCTGATCCGCGGAACCGGGCAGGCCCAGAGGCTGGAGTCCACGCTGGGCTGTTCCGCCGGCGTGCTCCTGTCCTGCCTGGGCGCCGGCTGGATTGCCGGGGCCCGCTTCAACGGCGTCCGCGAGATGCTGCTGGTGGCCGCCATCAGCGCCGCCGTCGCCCTCCTGGTCGGGCTGATCCGCTGGCCGGACAACATCGTGGCGCCGCTGGAAATCTCCCTCGCCGGCCTGGCCGGTCCGCTCGCCGGGCTGGTGCTCTCGGACATCGCCGTCCTGCCGGCCGCGATCTTCGGCGTGGTGGTGGGGGCGGTGCTCGCCAGCTTCCGTCGGCTGGTCACGCTGCGGGGTGCCCCGCTTAACATTCCGGCCGCTGTGGCCATCGGCCTCGCACCGGTCTCTGCCGTGGGGTCCCTTGCCTACTTCATAGACAAACTACTCATCTACTAACGGTTAGGATGGCATCATGTCCGTACTTGCATTTGAAATCTTCTTCCTTGTCCTGCTCGGCATCGCGAGCCTGGCCATGGCCTGGTTCGCAGGCTTCGTGGTTTACCGCCTCTTCAAGGGCCAGAAATAGGCTGCTGGGTTCCCGGTCTTTCCCTACCGCGAGGTAATTGCTGTGCCCATTGAGATTCCTACAGACCTGACACCCGAACTCGTTCCCCTTTCCTGGCTCATCGGTGAGTGGGAAGGGCGCGGCCGGCTAGGCAGCGGGGACGAGGACTCCGAGCACTTCCTGCAGCACGTCTCGTTCACCCACAACGGGCAGCCGTATCTGCAGTACCGCGCGGAGAGCTGGCTGACGGACGACGACGGCACGCGCCTGAGGCCCCTCACCGTCGAGACGGGCTTTTGGGCACTGGAGCGCAAGCAGCTGGAGGCCGACGGCGGCCCGGGCCTTGTTCCCTCCGACATCGTCCCCGTGCTCAAGAGCGCGGAAGAGGTCGAGGCGCTGCGGAACAAGGACGGCGGCTTCGATATCTCCGTGTCCATCGCGCATCCCGGCGGAATCTCCGAGCTGTACTACGGGCAGATCAAGGGCCCGCAAATCCACCTGACCACGGATATGGTCATGCGCGGGAGCCACTCCAAGGCCTACACGGCAGCCACCCGAATCTTTGGACTGGTGGACGGCAACCTGCTGTGGCGCTGGGACGTAGCCACCGGCGAGGAAGGCGGCAAGGGCCTCGAGGCCCACGCTTCGGCCTTCCTGAAGAAAGTGTCCTGACACCGGCCGGCACCAGCCGGGCGGGCAGTATCAACGCGAGGAGCGGTGCCGTGGAAGCAGGACAAGCCGGCGATTACAGCGGACTCAAGGCGGTTTTCTTCAACGGGACCCTGAAGAAATCACCCCAGACCTCCAACACGGACGGGCTGATCGCCATCAGCCGCCGCATCATGGAAAAGCAGGGCGTCACCACCCGGCTGATCCGCACTGTGGACCATGACATCGCCAGCGGCGTCTACCCGGACATGACGCAATACGGCTGGGCCACGGATGAATGGCCGGAACTCTACCCCGCGGTGCAGGAAGCCGACATCGTGGTGCTGGCCGGCCCCATCTGGCTCGGTGACAACTCCTCGCAGACCAAGAAGCTGATCGAACGGCTGTACGCGCATTCCGGGGAACTCAACGGCAAGGGCCAGTGGGCGTTCTACCCCAAGGTGGGCGGCGCCCTGGTCTCCGGCAACGAGGACGGCATCAAGCACTGCGCCATGAACCTCCTCTACAGCCTGCAGCACATCGGCTTCAGCATCCCGCCCCAGGCGGACGCCGGCTGGATCGGTCCGGTGGGCCCCGGCCCCAGCTACCTGGACGAGGGGTCCGGCGGGCCGGAGAGCGACTTCACCAACCGCAACGTCACCTTCATGACCTGGAACCTGATGCACCTGGCCGGCATCCTCAAAGCGGCAGGCGGCTACCCGGCCTACGGCAACCTGCCTGAAGAATGGGATGCCGGCACCCGTTTCGATTTCGAAAACCCGGAATACCGGGGACCCTAAAGGACGTTTTCCCAGTATGACTACCCCCAGCCCCCTGTTGTCGCGCCCTGGCGCGGTCGAAGCCGTCGGCGCGGACGCCGGAGTTGCCGCCCACTACGGTGAGCCCCTCCGCGAGCAACGTGCCCTCGCGGCCGGTACCGCCGTCGTCGACCTTTCCAACCGCGGCGTGGTGACGGTGACCGGCCCCGACCGCCTCAGCTGGCTCAACACCCTCTCCTCCCAGCAGGTGGCGGCGCTGAAGCCGGGGGAGTCGAGCGAACTGCTGCTGCTGAGCGTGCAGGGGCGCATCGAGTTCGACGCCCGGGTAATTGACGACGGCGGGACCACCTGGCTGATCGTCGAGGCTACCGAAGCCGGTCCGCTGGCGGAGTTCCTGAACCGCATGAAGTTCATGCTGCGGGTGGAGGTGGCGGATGTCTCTGCCGGCTGGGCCGTGCTGGGCAGTACCCGGGCGGTGCCCGAATGGTCCGGCCTGCTGGCCTGGCAGGATCCATGGCCGCACGTCGGTGCCGGCGGATACTCCTACGCAACCGTTACCGAGGAGGGGCACCCAGGGCTGGAGCGGCCCTGGTTCGAATACCTCGTGCCCGCCGCGGAGCTGGAACAGACGGTCGGGCAGCGTCCCCTGGCCGGGGTCATGGCGGCGGAGGCGCTGCGCATTGCCGCCTGGCGGCCGCGGATCGGTGCCGAAACGGACGATAAAACCATTCCCCACGAGCTGGACCTCATCCGTACCGCCGTGCACTTGGCCAAGGGCTGCTACAAGGGCCAGGAAACCATCGCCCGCGTGCACAACCTGGGACACCCGCCGCGGCGCCTCGTCTTCCTGCAGCTGGACGGGTCCCAGCACACCATGCCGGCCGCCGGCAGCCCGGTCCTGGCCGGGGAGCGCAAAGTCGGTGCCGTGACGTCCGTGGCGCAGCATTACGAGATGGGCCCGGTGGCCCTCGCAGTCATCAAGCGTTCCGTAGCGCCCGATGAGATACTGACTGTCCAGGATGGCGACGAGCCGTACACCGCCGTCCAGGAGCTCATCGTTGCCCCGGACGCCGGCCAGGTGGTGGGGCGCCAGACCGGATTCCTCAGGGGGCCACGCGCATGACCGGAACCAACGCCGCGACGTCCGGAGCCTCGCCGGAAACGCCCGACGACGACGCCCTGGCTTTGGCGCATACGCTTTTCCAGGCTGCCAGGGAAGGGAACACGGAGCTGCTGGGCGCCTACCTCGCCGCAGGTGCCCCGGCCGGGCTCACCAACGCCGCCGGGGACTCGCTCCTGATGCTCGCGGCCTACCACGGGCACGCTGACGCCGTGGCGCTGGTGCTCCGGCACGGCGCCGACGCCAACACGGCAAACGACCGCGGCCAGACCCCGCTGGCGGGTGCCGCGTTCAAGGGATACACGGACGTGGCCCGGATGCTGCTGGACGCTGGGGCTGACCCCGACGCCGGAGCTCCTTCCGCCCGCGCCGCGGCCCAGATGTTCGCCCGGACGGAGATCCTGGACCTCCTCGGCTGACCCGCTCCCACGTGTAACCGGTTTGTGTCGTACCCCACACGTCCCACTAGACTCTAGGGTGAGCTCAGCGTGGCGCTCTGCCAGTTATCCCCTCTCTTCCAGGATTTGAGCCGAAACATGAAAATTGGAATCCTCACCAGCGGTGGCGACTGCCCCGGTTTGAACGCGGTCATCCGCGGCGCCGTCCTCAAAGGCATTGCCATCCACGGCCACGAGTTCGTCGGTTTCCTCGACGGCTGGCGCGGTGTTGTTGAGGGCGACATCATCGACATCCCCAGGACCATGGTGCGCGGCATCGCCAAGCAGGGCGGCACCATCCTGGGAACCTCCCGCACCAACCCGTTCGAAAACGGCGGAGGCCCTGATGTCATCAAGGCGCACATGGACCGCCTGGGCATCGACGCCATCATTGCGATCGGCGGTGAAGGAACCCTTGCCGCGGCCAAGCGCCTCACGGATGCGGGCCTGAAGATCGTCGGTGTGCCCAAGACCGTGGACAACGACCTCGACGCCACCGACTACACGTTCGGCTTCGACACAGCCGTCCAGATTGCCACCGAGGCCATCGACCGGCTCCGGACCACCGGCGAGTCCCACCACCGGTGCATGATCGCTGAGGTTATGGGCCGCCACGTTGGCTGGATCGCGCTGCACGCGGGGATGGCCGCAGGCGCCCACGCCATCCTGATTCCGGAACAAAAAGTCAGCATCGAGCAGATCACCGAGTGGGTCAATGAAGCCCACGCCCGTGGCCGCGCGCCCCTGGTAGTGGTCGCGGAGGGCTTCGTGCCGGAGCACATGGAATCCCCGCACTCGGAGCGCGGCCTGGACACCTTTGGCCGGCCCCGCCTCGGCGGCATTGCGGACCAGCTGGCCCCTGAGCTGGAAGCCCGCACCGGCATCGAAACCCGCGCCACCATCCTGGGCCATATCCAGCGGGGCGGCGTCCCGTCCGCTTTCGACCGTGTCCTGGCCACCCGCTTGGGCATGGCTGCCATCGATTCGGTAGTCGAGGGCTACTGGGGCACCATGGTTGCACTGAAGGGCACGGACATTGAGCATGTCGCGTTCGAGAAAGCGCTTGGCCAGCTCAAGACGGTGCCCCAGAACCGCTATAACGAAGCTGCGGTCCTGTTCGGCTAAGACCGCCGGCCCGGCCTAGGCTGGGAGGATGACACTCGACGCCGGTTCCGCCGCCATCATCCAACTTGCTTGGGCGCGCCGCCTGGGTCTGACGGACCATGCCTTTAGTGAGGCCCTGGCCTCCGGCGAACGGATCGTGCGGGTGGATGAGGCGGCGTCAACGGCCGAGTTCGTCCGGTTGTTCGGTGTCTCTGCGCTGGTGGGTCCGCAGTGGCTTGTCGATGCCGCTGCGGACATCCCGGACGCGGAAATGGCCCAGCACGTCACGCTCCTGACACTGACCCGGTCCCATGGCGGCCACGGACTCGGAGCGGCGGCGTTGTTCTTCGCGGACGACCTTCCGCTGAAACAGCCTTCCGAAGAAATGACTGTTTCCCACGGGAATCCCGAAGCCATCGAGCTGGAGGGACAGTGTCCGCCCGACGACGTCAACGAGGTTGGCCTCTCGGACCTGGAGAACCGCTACACCATCGTGCACGAGATCGAGGGCAGGCGGGTGCCACTGGCCTGCGGCGCCTTCACGGAATGGGAAGGACTGCTGGCCCAGCTGGGTGTGCTGGTGGATCCGGACTGGCGACGCCGCGGCCTGGGCCTCCTTGCGGCGTCCATCGCTGCCCACGAGGCCCTGGCCGCGGGCCTCACGCTGCAGTGGCGGACGGACGTCAGCAACACCGGATCGCTGGCGCTGGCCCGGAAACTCGGCTTCACCGCCGGGGGAATCCAGACCAGCGTCCTCTTGGGCCCATCCTGAACGGGCACTTCTCTCAGCAGGCCCTTCCGGCGCGGGCGCCAGCTAGCGGCCGTTGAGCGAGCGCCGCTCCAGGAAGGACTGGAGGAGAATGGTGTTCCGCTGGTCCGGGATGATGACCCAGGCGATGACGTAAAACACCCAGGCCGGCCCCGGCAGGAGCGAGAGCACCAGGAACGCGATCCGGACGTACGCCACGTCCACGTTCAGCTTGGCTGCGATGCCGCCCAGCACCCCGCCGATCCAACGTTCCGGGCCGCGCTTCAGGCCGAGGCCCCTGACGATGCTGAAGAACTTGTCCATGGATTAAGACTTCCCTGTTGCGGAGCCATTGTCACGTTTCCGGGCGGACAGGACACCGCCCAGGACCAGCGCCGCGCCTGCACCGATCATGAGGCCGATGAGCACGTAGGTGCCGTTAAGGACTACCAGGCCAAGCTGTGCCACGATAATGAGCGCCGCGAGGGCCAGGACGATCAGCCCCCACACGATGGTTCCCACCCGGGCAGGTGCCGGGCCGCCGCTGACGGGACCCGCCGTCGTCGGATTTTCCGGTACCGGACTCTCGTTGCTCATCTCAATTGCCTTCCTGGATGGTGACGTTGCTGAATGCGCCGTCGATTTCGATGACGAGGTGGCCCCCCGGCTCACCAGTGTTGTAGTTGCTCTCCCGCTGGGTGGTGCCGCCGCGCCGGCCACCGGGCTCGTTGAGGTTGCCCATGGTCATGTCTGTCTTGACGTCGACGGGCACGTCGTCCGGGATGACCACCGTAACGTTGCTGGCGGTGACGTCGAGCGGAATCACGACGTCGGAGGGCAGCGGGGAGGCCAGGTTCAGGCCGGTGAGGTCAACAGTTCCGCGGCCCGCCGTGATGTCGAAGCCTTGGGCCGCTTCCTCAACACTGATGGGCGTCCAGTCCACTTCCTGGAACCGCGCCCGGTCCCCGACGCCGATGACGCTGGAGATCCCGCCGGCAATCAGCGCCACGACGGCGAAGAAGCTCAGGATCCCGGAGGTGCGGCCACGGGCTCCGGAAATGAGGATGCCCAACCCAAGGACCGCCGCCGCCGAAGCCCAGACGAGGGCGTTCGGGGAGGTCCCCAGGCTGACGGCGCCGGTGGCGTCCAGCGCCTTGAGGCCGCCGCCCACCAGCAGGGCCAGGCCCGCGGAAATGGCTACGGCCGGTGCGCCCGGCCCCGCCGGCCGGGGGCGGGCAACGGGAGGAGTGTAGGTATAGCTGTACGCGTAGTCCGGCGTGCCGTAGTTCGGCGCTGCCGGGTACTGCTGGGGCGGACGGGAGCCCGTGTTCCGCTGGGAGAGGTAGTAAACAAGGTAGATTGCGCCGCCCACCCAGACGACAGTCCAAAGGAAGCCGCCGAAGCCGTGGTTGTTCCATCCCCATACGCCGCCGCCCAGACCGGTCAGGCCGAGGATGGTGGCGATCAGGGCGCCGGTCATCCCGCTGGACCAGCGTCCGGCGCCGGCTTCCTGGGCGTGGATCCGACCGTCGGGTTCGGGAAGGAGCGCCCAGGCGAGGCCGTAGAGGAGCACGCCGACGCCGGCGAAGATCGTCAGCACGATGAAGACACCGCGGATGATCAGCGGGTCCACGCCGAGCCGGTATGCAATGCCTCCGGACACGCCGCCAATCCACCGGTCTGCACTCCGGTAAACGCCGTGGCTCCGGATCCAGCTGAAGAAGTCAGTCCGTGGTGCGACGCCCGGCGGGAGGTTCCCGGGGCCTGGCGGGGGCGTTCCGTTGGAAGGCGGCGCCAGGCCAGGCGGGGGAGGGGGAGGGGGAGGGGCCTGGCCCGGGCTACTGGTACCGGCTGTGGCGGGCCAGCCTTGGGCTGGAGCGTTGCCGGGGCCAGGGAACGGGGTGTCGTTCGAGTCGTTGCCGTCCGGGGACGGAGTGTGCGGATTCATACCAAAATCCTCCCGCTGCCGCACGTTCCGGCTCTACTGGGGGATACCCTGAACCATCCCTGACCGTTCCCCGGTTGGCGGCCAATTCGGGTCCGGGAGACCCTGATCCGTGCTTGGATTGACCCATGGCAACAATCCCCGCCGGACAGCCGCCGGAATGGCCCGTCGCTGCATGGCACGGTGCGGAAGCGCGGGTCCCGGCGCGGCCGCGCCTTGTCCGCAGCACCGACCGTGTCATCGCCGGCGTCTGCGCCGGCCTGGCGGCGCACCTCGGCTGGCCGGTTCGGAACGTCCGCATCGGCATGGCCGTCGCCGCGCTGGCCGGCGGCGCCGGATTCCTCTTCTATGCCTGGCTGTGGATTATGGTTCCCACCGCGGACGAAGCCGCGCGCAGGGAAGCCCGCCGGCCGTCGTCGCCGGTTGCTCCTGCCGCAGCCGGCCCCGTGCCTCCGACGGAAGGGGCCGGCGCGCCGTCCGCGCCCTGGTTCCGCCCCGGAGGCCTGCGCTACGGCAAAGAGATCCTGCTGGGCATCGGACTGCTCCTGGTGGCCGGCATCATGATCGCGCAGCTCTTGGGCGTGGATGTGCCGCTGGGGACGCTGATCCCTGCGGCCGCGGTGTTGGGCGGAGCCTCCATCGCGTGGATGCAACTGGACGAAACCCGCCGCGCCGGCCTGGTGGACACGACGAAGGCGGACCAGGCCGGCGGCTGGGCCCGGCTCGTTGCCGGCCTGGCGCTGGTGGTTGCGGGCGTGCTGGTGATGGTTTCCGGCTCCGGTTCGTGGGAACAGACATGGCTGGCCCTGCTCGCGTCCGTGGCTGTGCTGGGCGGGGTGGTGCTGGTGCTGCTGCCCTGGGCGCTCAAGTTCTGGCGTGAACTGGAGTCCGAGCGCGCCGGCCGCGTCCGCGAGATGGAGCGCGCCGAGATCGCCGCACACCTGCACGATTCGGTCCTGCAGACCCTTGCGCTGATTCAGCGGCGGGCAGGAAACGAGCACGACGTCGTCCGGCTGGCCCGGGCGCAGGAACGTGAACTTCGCGGGTGGCTCTTCCAGGATCCGGGCCGGGACGCAGGGCAGCTTTCGGACCGGATCAAGGCGGTTGCCGCCGAAGTGGAGGACCTCCTGGGTAACCCTGTGGAGGTGGTGGCGGTGGGTGACGCCGCAATGACCGAGGCGCACGAGGCCCTGGTCCAGGCGGTCCGGGAAGCCGTGCTGAACGCTTCCCGGCACGGCGGCGGCCCGGTGTCCGTGTACGTCGAAGCCGCCGCATCCCAGGTGGATGTGTTCGTCAAGGACCGCGGACCGGGTTTCGACCTCCAGGACCTGCCGGCGGACCGGCTCGGCGTGCGCGAATCGATTATTGGCAGGATGCAGCGGCACGGCGGCTCGGCCACCATTCTCAGCAGCCCGGACGGAACCGAGGTCCGGCTGCGGCTGCCGGTGGCTGCACACAACGTGGAAGGAACCCCATGAACATCGCCTCCGGCAGTGCCGACCCAGCAACCTCCGTCCGCGTGGTGATCGTGGACGACCACGCCATCTTCCGGTCCGGTCTCAAGGCCGATCTTGGACCGGCCATCGAGGTCGTCGGCGAGGCGGCAACCGTCGAACAGGCCATCGCCGTGATCGCCGACAAACGCCCGGACGTGGTGCTCCTGGACGTCCACCTTCCCGGCGGCTTGGGCGGCGGCGGACGCGAGGTCATCGCCGGGTCCGCCGCGCTGCTGGGCAGCACAAGGTTCCTGGCATTGAGCGTCTCCGATTCCGCGGAGGATGTGGTGGCCGTGATCCGCGCCGGCGCCCGCGGCTACGTCACCAAGACCATCTCCGGCGCGCAGATCACCGATGCCGTGTTCCGGGTGGCCGGCGGCGACGCCGTATTCTCGCCGCGGCTGGCCGGGTTTGTCCTTGACGCGTTTGGTACAGCGCCCGCAGACATCGCCGACGACGAACTCGACAAGCTCTCCGCCCGGGAGCTGGAGGTTATGCGCCTCATTGCCCGCGGCTACAGCTACAAGGAAGTGGCGAAGGAGCTCTTCATCAGCGTCAAGACGGTGGAAACCCACGTGTCTGCGGTGCTCCGGAAGCTTCAGCTCTCCAGCCGGCACGAACTCACCAGATGGGCTGCGGAGCGCCGCCTCCTTTAACCACTCCTCTTAACCCACCCCAACCCACTACGGACGCTCTCTCACTTCCTGCATGAAAAACGCAATCGCTCTCGCACTTTCCCGGGGAAAGTGCGAGAGCGATTGCGTTAATGCCGCAGGAAGTGAGAGAGCGTCCGGGGCCTACTGGGCCTTGCCGAGGAACTCCTGGAGGCGCTGCACGCCCGTGGCCAGGTCTTCGTCACCCAGGGCGTAGGACAGCCGCAGGTAGCCTGACGGGCCGAAGGCCTCGCCGGGAACCACGGCCACCTCAACCTCGTCCAGGATCAGCGCCGCCAGCTCTGCGGAGGTCTGCGGCGTGGCAGTGCCCGCCGCCGTCGGGAATTCCTTGCCCAGCAGCGCACGGACGTCCGCGTACACGTAGAAAGCGCCCTTCGGCGTCGGGCATTCCACGCCCTCGATGGCGTTGAGGCCGGCGACGATGGCCTTGCGGCGGCGGTCAAACGCCACCTTCATCTCATCCACGGCTGTCAGCGGGCCGGATACGGCGGCGAGGGCAGCGATCTGCATGATGTTGGAGACGTTGGACGTTGCGTGGGACTGCAGGTTGGTGGCCGCCTTGATGACGTCCGCCGGCCCGATCATCCAACCCACGCGCCAGCCGGTCATGGCGTAGGTCTTGGCCACACCGTTGAGGATGACCACCCTGTCGCCGAGTTCCGGGGCTGCGGTGGCAATGGACGTGAAGGGAACGCCGTCGTACGTCAGATGCTCGTAGATCTCGTCGGTGACCACCCACAGGCCCTTCGCGGCGGCCCACTTGCCGATCTCCGCGACCTGCTCTGGCGAGTAGACGGAACCGGTGGGGTTGGACGGCGAAACAAACAGCAGGATCTTCGTCTTCTCCGTGACCGCGGCTTCCAGTTGCTCAACCGTCACCAGGTAGTCCTGCTCCGGGCCGGCGAACACCTCGACGGGAACGCCGCCGGCCAGGCGGATCGCCTCCGGGTACGTCGTCCAGAACGGGGTGGGGACAATGACCTCGTCGCCCGGGTCCACCAGCGTGGCGAAGGTGTTGTACACAGCCTGCTTGCCGCCGTTGGTCACCAGGACCTGGGAAGGGTCGACGGCGTAGCCGGAGTCCCGCTGCGTCTTCTCGGCGATGGCCTTCTTCAGCTCGGGCAGCCCGCCTGCGGGGGAATAGCGGTGGTACTTCGGCTGGCCGGCGGCTTCGACGGCCGCGTGGACGATGTAGTCCGGGGTGGGGAAGTCCGGCTCGCCCGCCCCGAACCCAATGACCGGCCGGCCCGCTGCCTTCAGCGCCTTGGCCTTGGCATCGACGGCCAGGGTTGCGGATTCGGCAATGGCGGAAATGCGCTGGGAAACGCGGGCGGCAGACATGGCAGGTCCGTTCTACGCTTGCAGCCGGGAGGCTGAATGTGGGATTCGACGTGATCTACTCTATGCTGATCTGCGGATCCTCCGGGGAGCCCGTTCTGATTTGTGACTGACCGCCTGCCGCATCCCGGCAGCGGGAGGGCATGACCGGCGCGGCACGCGGCAGGACCGGGATGAGCTGGTTCGACTAACGCGCAGATGTTGCGTAGACTGGTTCACCGGTGTTGAAAACACGGATGATGGCGTGCGCCCCAGTGACAGCTGGCGGTTCGTGCAGGAAACGTGGAATTCGCTCCATAGGGTAGTGGCGCAATTGGTAGCGCAGCGGTCTCCAAAACCGCAGGTTGCAGGTTCGAGTCCTGTCTGCCCTGCGCAAGCTGTCCCGGACACAATCCGGGGCAAGCGCAGCAACCATGGTTCTGATCAGGGCCGGGTAATCCAACACTTTGCAGATGAGCGAGGACCAGGTGACCGAAACAGCTGCCAGCAGCTCCAAGGGCCGCCCAGCTAAGAAGGACGCCAAGGCAAACTTCTTCGCCCGCATTGCACTTTTCATTCGCCAGATCATCGGCGAATTGAAGAAGGTTGTTGCACCTACCCGCAAGGAACTGATCAATTACACGATCGTGGTGCTGGTATTCGTGGCCATCATGATGGTCATCGTCAGCCTGCTGGACCTCGGTTTCGGAAGCGCTGTCGGCTGGCTCTTCGGCGGTACAGGCCCCACGGACAGCTAAGGCTGAAAGGTCCGCAGGCTGCGTGTTCCACCTTCGGGAAACCGGAGGGAAACACCGGTGTGCGGAATTGAGCCATTTAAATACGCATGTTAGGCAATGAGGAAGCAGGAGACCAAGTGTCTGAGCAGGAGCTCGAGGTAACCGAGACTGAGCTGGAAGAGTCCGCGGACGTCACGGCGGAAGCCGGCGACGCGTCTGAGGTTGAGTCCTCCGCGCCCGAATCCGACGCCGCCGATTCCGACGCTGCCGCCGATCCGGACGTTGCTGACGAGGACGCTGCTGACAGCGCCGTTGCAGAAACGGACGACGACGACGCCACCGAAAGTGCCGACGTCGCCGGTGATTCGGAAGAGGCCGGGGACGCCCTGGCCGCCGCCGCTGCGACCGCAGCCGCTGACCCTGCCGAAGAGTTCAAGGCCAAGCTGCGCCGTCAGGAGGGTGACTGGTACGTCATCCACTCCTACGCCGGCTACGAGAACCGCGTGAAGGCGAACCTCGAGACCCGCATCCAGACCCTGGACATGGAAGATTACATCTTCGAAATCCAGGTGCCGATGGAAGAAGTCGTTGAGATCAAGAACGCCCAGCGCAAGGTCATCAACCGCGTCCGCATCCCGGGTTACGTGCTGGTCCGCATGGACCTGACGGACGCTTCCTGGGGCGCCGTCAGGCACACCCCGGGTGTCACCGGCTTCGTGGGTAACGCCCACAACCCGGTCCCGCTGCGCCTGGACGAGGTCTTCTCCATGCTCGCCCCGGTCTTCGAGGAAGAGCAGGCCGAGAAGGGCAAGCCGGTCAACAAGCAGCACCAGGCGCCTGTGGATGTGGACTTCGAGGTCGGCGAATCCGTCATCGTCAAGGAGGGCCCGTTCGAGACCCTCCCCGCTACGATTTCCGAAATCAAGGTCGAATCCCAGACCCTCGTGGTGCTGGTTTCCATCTTCGAGCGCGAAACGCCCGTCACCCTGGCGTTCAACCAGGTCACCAAGATCTGATTATCCAAAGAATTCGTCCCGGCGCTGCCCGCTTAGCGGTGCCGGAACGGCCGGCCGCCTCGCCATGGCGGCCAAAAACCTGAGGCACGCTCCTGTGCCCCAGGACGTTATTGAGAGAAGGACCCTACATTGGCTCCCAAGAAGAAGGTCACCGGCCTCATCAAGCTGCAGATCCAGGCAGGTGCCGCTAACCCGGCCCCGCCGATCGGTCCCGCGCTTGGCCAGCACGGTGTCAACATCATGGAATTCTGCAAGGCGTACAACGCTGCCACGGAATCCCAGCGCGGCAACGTCATCCCCGTGGAAATCACCGTCTACGAGGACCGTTCCTTCACGTTCATCACCAAGACCCCGCCGGCTGCAGAGCTCATCAAGAAGGCTGCAGGCGTTGCCAAGGGTTCGTCCACCCCGCACACCGTCAAGGTTGCCAAGCTGACCCAGGCCCAGGTCAACGAGATCGCCAGCACCAAGATGGAAGACCTCAACGCGACCAGCCTCGAAGGCGCAGCGAAGATCATCGCCGGGACCGCCCGCTCCATGGGCATCACGGTCGAGGGCTAATAACCCCCTTCCAGCCGTTCAGGTTCGGGTCGTTGACGACGACGAACGGCGCCGCCGGGAAACCGGCACCATCGAAACATTGAAATGTTGGTCATCCGGCCCGGATAACGCTCCGGATCACCGACTGTGGCAGGGCCCAGCGCGGTCCGCAGACCACAACTGCACAAGGAGAAATAAGCAGCATGGCAAAGCGCAGCAAAGCATATGAGGCAGCAGCCGCCAAGATCGACGCGGAGAAGTTCTATGCTCCGTTCGAGGCAGTAACGCTCGCCAAGGACACCAACCCGTCCAAGTTCGACGCCACCGTTGAGGTTGCCTTCCGCCTGGGCGTTGACCCCCGCAAGGCCGACCAGATGGTCCGCGGCACGGTCAACCTGCCCCACGGCACCGGCAAGACCGCCCGTGTCCTGGTGTTCGCGACCGGTGACAAGGCCGAGGCAGCAATCGCAGCCGGCGCCGACTTCGTTGGTTCCGACGACCTGATCGAAAAGATCGCCGGCGGCTGGACCGACTTCGACGCAGCCGTTGCCACCCCTGACCTCATGGGCAAGGTTGGCCGCCTCGGTAAGGTGCTGGGTCCCCGTAACCTGATGCCGAACCCCAAGACGGGCACCGTGACCGCAGACGTCACCAAGGCCGTCAACGACATCAAGGGCGGCAAGATCGACTTCCGCGTCGACAAGCACTCGAACCTGCACTTCATCATCGGCAAGGTCTCGTTCGACGCCGTGAAGCTGGCCGAGAACTATGCAGCAGCACTGGAAGAGGTGCTTCGTCTGAAGCCGTCCGCTTCCAAGGGCCGCTACATCCAGAAGGCCACCGTTGCCACCACGTTCGGTCCCGGCATCTCCGTTGACCCCAACGTCACCAAGGTGCTCACCGAGGCATAAGTCCTCTTCGTAAGCTCCCGCCCCCTTGCGGGGCAGCGAAAAACCGCCCGGCGCATCCGCCGGGCGGTTTTTTGCTTATGACGTCAGGCTTAACGTGGCGGGCTCCAAACCGGCATATGCTGGCAGCATGCCCCCAATGGCAAGAGACGTGAAGATCGAACAGCTCTGGATCCCGGAGTCCCTGGAAGCCGCGGACGCCGCAGACTTCCTGGCCGCCGTCGAGGTGGGCCGGAAGGTGCGCATGCAGACGTGGGGGAGCGATGATCTCGCGTATGGCCCGCTCGAGAAGCTGCTGGAATTCCAGGACCCCTACGAGCGGCAGCTGATCCTGGTCGCCAAAGTGGACGGCGCCATCGTGGGCACCGTTGACATCGCCCTTCCGCTGACGGACCACCTGGACATCGCCGAATTCACCCTGGACATCCTCCCCGAATACCAGCGGCAGGGTGTGGGGCGGCGCCTGCTGGAGGCGGCCGAGCACTTCGCCCGGGGCGAGGGCCGCACCATGATCCTGGTGGACACCAACCACCCCGGCGCTTCGCTGCACGAGTTCGAGCCCGAACAGCTGGTCCCGGGTTCCGGCCAGGGATTTGTTCCGCTGGAAAGCCGGGAGGTCGAGTTTGCCCGCAAGATGGGCTACACCCTGCAGCACATCGAACAGTTCAGTTCGTGTGCCCTTCCCCTGGACACCAGGCTGGTCGCGGACCTGCAGGCGGAGGCGGAGGAGGCCAACCACGGCCGGTACCGGCTCCATCACTGGACGGACCGCTGCCCCGAGCGCTGGCTGGAGGCGGTGGCAGCCCTGGAGAACCAGGCGGGCGCGGACGTGGATCCGGACCTTGATGTGCCGGTGGAACAGGAGATGGTGTTCGACGGCGGCATCCTCCGGGAAGCCGAAGAGGTCGCCATTGCGCAGGGACGGCGGACGGTGGTTACCGCCGTCGAGCATCTCGCCACCGGCACCCTGGCAGGGCTGACCACCATCACAGTCCTTGCGCACCGCGCGGACGTGGTCTTCCAGGACGACACGATCGTCCTGCAGGAGCACCGGGGCAACAAGCTGGGCCTGCTCATCAAGGTGGCCAATATGGAGCGCCTCACCGAGCAGTTCCCCGATGCCCGCGTGATCTATACCTGGAACGCCCCGGAAAACCGGTACCTGCTGACGGTCAACAAGCAGCTTGGCTTCCATACCGCAGGCGTTACCGGGATCTGGCAGAAAGAGCTGCCGCGGCTGCACTCAAGCACCAGCTGAAGGGCTGGCAAGCCCCCGATTTGGTGCACTGCGCCGCCTCCCGTAGACTGGGATGACCAAAGACCGTCGGTTGTTGGAAATCCACTCTCTCGAACATGGCTCACTTCTGCAGTCATGCGCGGGAGGCCCAGTGGTTTTCCGGACGAAGGACCCTCAACGCAGGGCGGCCGGCGCAGGTGAACGAAGCAACGCTCCACGGGCTACCGTGTTGAGCCAAGCCCCGTGCATCTGCGCGGGGCGTTTTTAGTTTTAGCTCTTCTGAGCAGGGACCGTCGAATACCGGCACTATCCCCGGAAGGAGGGTTATGGCAACGCCTACCAAGGTTTCAGCAGTAGCTGAGATCACTAACGATTTCAACGAATCGAACGCCGCTGTCCTGACCGAATACCGCGGGCTCACCGTTGCACAGCTCAAGCAGCTGCGTGTTTCTCTCGGCCAGGACACCAAGTTCGCGGTCGTCAAGAACACCCTGACCGCCATTGCAGCCAAGGAAGCCGGCGTCGAAGCATTCGACGGCCAGCTTGCCGGCCCCACTGCAATCGCGTTCATCAAGGGTGACGCAGTTGCCGCTGCCAAGAGCCTGACGGATTTTGCCAAGGCCAACAAGCAGCTGGTCATCAAGACCGGTTACTTCGAGGGCAAGGCACTGAACGCCAGCGAAGTTGCTGCCCTGGCAGCACTCGAGTCCCGCGAGCTGCAGCTCGCCAAGGTTGCAGGCGTCCTCAAGGCACCCGCCGCCGCAGCTGCACGCATCATTGACGCACTGCGCCTCAAGCTTGAAGAAGAGAACGGTGCACCGGCAGCTGCCGAGGCTCCTGCCGCTGAAGAAGCTCCCGCCGCTGAAGCAGAAGCCGGTGCAGAAGCACCCGCCGAAGCCGCAGCTGCCGAAGAGAACTAATTCTCTTTACCCCACAAGACTCCGGTGTGACGCACGGCCCTGCGCCGCTGAACACCACAACAGGAAGGACGCCTACCATGGCGAAGCTCAGCAACGAAGAGCTCATTGAAGCTTTCAAGGAACTGACCATCATCGAGCTCTCCGAGTTCGTCAAGCTCTTCGAAGAGACCTTCGAAGTTACCGCTGCTGCTGTTGCAGTTGCTGGCCCCGCTGCCGGCGGCGCTGCAGAAGAAGCTGAAGAGAAGACTGACTTCGACGTCATCCTCGAAGCTGCAGGCGACAAGAAGATCGCAGTGATCAAGGAAGTCCGCGCCATCACCTCCCTGGGCCTCAAGGAAGCCAAGGACCTGGTTGACGGTGCCCCCAAGGCTGTCCTCGAAGGTGCCAACAAGGAGACCGCCGAGAAGGCCAAGGAGCAGCTCGAGGCTGCAGGCGCCACCGTTACCCTCAAGTAACAGCGCTTACTCCGCGAAAAACCCCGTCCACTCCGGTGGGCGGGGTTTTTTGCGTCCTAGACAGGATCGGAGATGTCAGCCACCACGGCGTCCAGGGCGGACGTCAGGGCGTCGGCGTCGACGAAGGCGCTATAGCCGTGGGCGCCGGCACCCATGGAGATCCGCCGGCCGGTGATGCTGGCATCCGCATAGACGGGCCACGCGGTGACGCTTCCCAGCGGGGTTATGGTCCCGCGTTCGTACCCTGTTGCCTTCAACGCCATGTCCGCCGGCGGCAGCGACAGCTTATTGACCCCCACGAGGGTCCGCAGCTTTGGCCACGAAATCTGCCGGTCGCCGGGAATCAGGGCGAAGAGGAAGCTGCCGTCCTTGTGCTTGACCACCAGGGATTTGACGATGTCCGCGGGGGAGATTCCCATCCCGGCCGCCGCCTCCTCGAGGCTCAGGGCGGCCGGGCGCTCCACAACCTCCACGTGGAGCCCCCGCGCCGCGGCGTCGGCCAGAAAGCGTTCACGTCCGACGGCGTTCCCCGCCTCCCCGCCAGAGTGTACCATCAGTCGCGGTACAGCAGGAGGGCTTCGCCCTGTCCGCCGCCGCCGCACAGGGCCACGGCTGCCTTGCCCCTACCGCGGCGCTTCAGCTCGTGGGCTGCGTGGGTGGCCAGTCGGGCGCCCGAGGCGCCGATCGGGTGGCCCAGCGCGATGGCGCCGCCGTGGATGTTGCACTTCTCCAGCGGGTAATCCAGGTCCTTGAGGGACTGGACCGCGACGGATCCGAAGGCCTCGTTGATTTCGATGAAGTCCAGGTCCGCGGTGTTCCAGCCGGCGCGGCCCAGGGCGTGAGCGATGGCGTTCGCGGGCTGGGAGTGCAGGGAGTTGTCCGGCCCAGCCACCTGCCCGGGCTTGCCAACCACGGCCAGGTACTCGAGTCCGTGCTGTTCCGCATAGCCCCTTGAGGTCAGGACGAGCGCAGCGGCGCCATCGGACAGGGGAGAGGAGTTTCCGGCCGTGATGGTTCCGTCCGTGACGAACGCAGCGCGAAGGCCGGCGAGCGATTCCACGGACGTGTTGGGCCGGACGCCTTCGTCGGTTTCGACCTGCAGCGGGTCGCCCTTGCGCTGCTTGACGCTCAAAGCGACGATCTCGTCGTCGAACGTTCCGTTCTTGGCCGCCAGCGCCGCGCGCTGGTGCGACTGGGCGGCCACCTCGTCCTGGGAGGTCCGGTCGATGCCGAGCGACAGGTTGCGCTTCTCAGTGGACAGGCCCATCGACTCGCCGTCGAAGGCGTCGGTCAGCCCATCGTGGGCAGCCGAATCCAGGGCGTTGATGGTGCCGTAGGTCCACCCTTGGCGCGACCCGGGAAGGACGTGGGGTGCGCGGGTCATCGATTCCTGGCCGCCGGCCACCACCACGGTCGCCTCGCCGGATCGGATCAGCCGGGCCGCGTCGATCACTGCGGTGAGGCCGGAGAGGCAGACCTTGTTCAGGGTGACGGCGGGAACGTTCCAGCCGATACCGGCGGCCACCGCGCTTTGGCGTGCCGGGTTCTGGCCGGCCCCTGCCTGCAACACCTGACCCATGACCACGGCGTCCACCTGGTCCGCGTCGACCCCGCTCCTGGCCAGCGCGGCCCGGATGGCGTGGGCTCCAAGGTCCACGGCGGTGAAGCTGGCCAGCTGGCCATTGATCCGGCCCTGCGGGGTCCGCGCTGCTGCGATGATGACAACATCGCTGTTGTCGGGGGTGTTGCCCATGGTTATCTCTTCCCATCTGATCCGGTGTAAGGCCACTAAGGCTATCGTGACCCCCGTCACCCAACTATTCAAACCCGGTCCCCGGGACCCGCGGGGAAGGGGCCCGTGCCGGCATGCCCGGGCGGCCAACGAATCCGTGCTTGCAATCCGGCCGGATGTGGGGTAGACAGGCAGGCTGTTTTGCCGTATCGTAGATATTTGCGTCTTCCCTGTTTACCTTCAGCCTTCATATAGCGGTGGGCTTCGCCTGGCAGCTGGCAATCGAGGTGCCGCGACACTTGTCGCAGCACGGCCGGCACGGGCCCCGGGTCATATAGCGGAACCGGATGGTAGCGCTGCGGAGTCACTTCGCAGGGTGCACAGCGGGGGAGATCTGAAAACGCCTGAAGGTCTGTGGAAGGATCCCTCTTGGTCGCCTCGAGCACCTCTAATAACGAAACCGCTAACACCGCCGACAGCACTGATGGTGCCACTCGCCGGCTCTCATTCGCAAAGATTCACGAACCTCTTGACGTTCCGAATCTGCTTGCCCTGCAGACGGACAGCTTTGACTGGCTGGTCGGCAACGAGCGCTGGCAGGCACGCGTAGCGAAGGCCGTCGAAGAAAACGATCTCAGCGTCGCCACCACGTCCGGCCTGTCGGACATCTTCGAAGAGATCTCCCCGATCGAGGACTTCCAGGGCACCATGTCCCTGAGCTTCTCCGATCCGGAGTTCGCTGACCCCAAGTACACCATGGCCGAATGCAAGGACCGGGACGCTACGTACTCGGCTCCGCTGTACGTCAAGGCCGAGTTCATGAACAACAACACGGGCGAAATCAAGCAGCAGACCGTGTTCATGGGCGACTTCCCGCTGATGACGGAGAAGGGCACCTTCGTGGTCAACGGCACCGAGCGTGTCGTCGTCTCCCAGCTGGTCCGTTCGCCGGGCGCCTATTTTGAGCGTGCCGCCGACAAGACCAGCGACAAGGACATCTTCACCGCGAAGATCATCCCGTCCCGCGGCGCCTGGTTCGAGCTCGAAATCGACAAGCGCGACCAGGTCGGCGTACGCCTGGACCGGAAGCGCAAGCAGTCCGTCACGGTGCTGCTGAAGGCCCTCGGCTGGACCGAAGGCCAGATCCTCGAAGAGTTCGGCCAGTACGACTCCATGCGGGCAACCCTGGAGAAGGACGCCACCGAAACCCGCGAAGACGCCCTGCTGGACATCTACCGCAAGCTGCGTCCGGGCGAGCCGCCCACCGTCGAGGCTGCCCAGTCCCTGCTGGACAACCTGTACTTCAACTCCAAGCGCTACGATCTGGCCAAGGTTGGCCGCTACAAGATCAACCGCAAGCTTGGCATCGACCGCTCCCTTGGCGACAAGGAAGCTTCGGTCCTGCACGTTGAAGACATTGTGGCCATGATCAAGTTCCTCGTTGCGCTGCACGCAGGCGAGAAGACCATCAAGGGCACCCGCGACGGCCAGGAAGTGGACCTGCGCGTCGACATCGACGACATCGACCACTTCGGCAACCGCCGTATCCGCGCCGTCGGCGAGCTCATCGAGAACCAGGTCCGCACCGGCCTGTCCCGCATGGAGCGCGTTGTCCGCGAGCGTATGACCACCCAGGACGTCGAGGCCATCACGCCGCAGACCCTGATCAACATCCGCCCCGTGGTTGCAGCCATCAAGGAGTTCTTCGGAACGTCCCAGCTGTCGCAGTTCATGGACCAGAACAACCCGCTCTCGGGCCTGACCCACAAGCGCCGCCTGTCGGCCCTTGGCCCCGGTGGTCTGTCCCGTGACCGCGCAGGCATGGAAGTCCGTGACGTGCACCCGTCCCACTACGGACGCATGTGCCCCATCGAAACCCCTGAAGGCCCGAACATTGGTCTGATCGGTTCGCTGGCATCCTACGGACGCATCAACCCGTTCGGTTTCATCGAGACCCCGTACCGCAAGGTCAAGGACGGCGTCGTTTCCGACGACGTCCAGTATCTGACGGCCGACGACGAGGCCGAGGTGCTGATCGCCCAGGCCAACGCGCCGCTGGACGAGAACAAGCGCTTCGCGGAAGAGACCGTCCTGGTCCGTGCCCGTGGTGGTGGAGGCGAGCCCGTGCTGGTCCCCGCCGAGGATGTCGAGTTCATGGACGTTTCCCCGCGCCAGATGGTGTCCGTGGCTACCGCCCTGATCCCGTTCCTCGAGCACGACGACGCCAACCGCGCACTCATGGGTGCCAACATGCAGCGCCAGGCCGTGCCGCTGGTCCGTTCCGAGGCCCCGTTCGTGGGTACCGGCATGGAGCGCGCCGCTGCCGTTGATGCCGGTGACGTTGTCATCGCCAAAAAGGCCGGCGTGGTCACCGAGGTGTCCGCCGAGCTCGTCATCATGCTCAACGACGACGGCACGGAGACCAACTACCGCATCAACAAGTTCGCCCGCTCCAACCAGGGCAACTGCTACAACCACCGTGTCCTGGTGAACGAAGGCCAGCGCCTCGAGGTTGGTGGCATCATTGCCGACGGCCCGGCAACGGACCAGGGCGAGCTTGCCCTGGGCAAGAACCTGCTCGTGGCATTCATGTCCTGGGAAGGCCACAACTTCGAGGACGCCATCATCCTCTCGCAGCGCATTGTTGCCGAGGACGTCCTTTCCTCCATCCACATCGAGGAGCACGAGATCGATGCCCGCGACACCAAGCTTGGTGCCGAGGAAATCACCCGTGACATCCCGAACGTGTCCGAGGAAGTCCTGGCGGGCCTGGACGAGCGCGGCATCATCCACATCGGTGCCGAGGTCGAAGCCGGCGACATCCTGGTCGGAAAGGTCACCCCGAAGGGTGAAACCGAGCTGACCCCGGAAGAGCGCCTGCTGCGCGCCATCTTCGGCGAGAAGTCCCGCGAAGTGCGCGACACCTCCCTGAAGGTGCCCCACGGCGAGTCCGGCACCGTCATCGGCGTCCGCGTCTTCGACCGCGACAACGACGACGAGCTGCCCCCGGGCGTCAACCAGCTGGTCCGCGTCTACGTGGCTGCCAAGCGCAAGATCACCGACGGCGACAAGCTCGCAGGCCGCCACGGCAACAAGGGCGTTATCTCCAAGATCCTTCCGGTCGAGGACATGCCCTTCCTTGCGGACGGCACCCCCGTTGACATCGTCCTGAACCCGCTGGGTGTTCCGGGCCGTATGAACGTGGGCCAGGTCCTGGAAACCCACCTCGGCTGGGTTGCCAAGACCGGCTGGAAGATCGAAGGCGAGCCGGAATGGGTCAAGCAGCTTCCCAACCTGCCGCGTGAGAGCGGCCAGACCACCGTCGCCACCCCGGTGTTCGACGGTGCCCGCGAAGAGGAAATCACGGGCCTGCTGGACTCCACCAACGTGACCCGCGACGGCGACCGCCTGATCGACTCCTCCGGCAAGACCCGTCTCTTTGACGGCCGCTCCGGCGAGCCGTTCCCGGATCCGATCTCGGTCGGCTACATGTACATCCTGAAGCTCCACCACCTGGTGGACGACAAGATCCACGCGCGCTCCACCGGCCCGTACTCCATGATCACGCAGCAGCCGCTGGGTGGTAAGGCACAGTTCGGTGGCCAGCGCTTCGGTGAAATGGAAGTGTGGGCGCTCGAAGCTTACGGCGCCGCCTACACGCTCCAGGAGCTCCTCACCATCAAGTCCGATGACATCCACGGCCGCGTCAAGGTCTACGAAGCCATCGTCAAGGGCGAGAACATCCCCGAGCCGGGCGTTCCCGAGTCCTTCAAGGTCTTGATCAAGGAAATGCAGTCGCTGTGCCTGAACGTGGAAGTGCTTTCCACGGACGGAACCACAATTGAAATGCGTGACTCTGATGACGCAGTCTTCACGGCTGCGGAAGAACTGGGCATCGATCTGTCTCGCGCAGAGCCCAGCTCCGTAGAAGAGGTTTAGCAGGTGGGCTTACGACGGCGGGTGCCCACCCGCCGTCGTAAGCTCCCTCCCTCATCCCGCACCCAAGACTTCAGAATTTAGAGAACAAGAGAGAACAGGGACCCTATGTCCAGCGAATCCTCCTTCGGCCTCATGCAGATCGGCCTCGCCACCGCGGAAGACATCCGCGGCTGGTCTTACGGCGAGGTTAAGAAGCCGGAAACCATCAACTACCGCACGCTCAAGCCCGAGAAGGACGGCCTCTTCTGCGAGAAGATCTTCGGCCCGTCCCGCGACTGGGAATGCTACTGCGGCAAGTACAAGCGCGTGCGCTTCAAGGGCATCATCTGTGAGCGCTGTGGCGTCGAAGTCACCCGCGCCAAGGTCCGCCGCGAACGCATGGGCCACATTGAACTGGCCGCACCGGTCACGCACATCTGGTACTTCAAGGGTGTTCCCTCCCGCCTGGGCTACCTCCTTGACCTGGCCCCGAAGGACCTTGAGAAGGTCATCTACTTCGCTGCCTACATGATCACCAGCGTTGACGAGGCTGCCCGCCACGAGGAACTGCCCAACCTGCAGGTTGAGCACGACATCGAGAAGAAGCAGCTGATCGACAACCGCGACTCCGACATCGCGGCGATCGCCCGCGACCTCGAAGGCGAAATCGCCCGCCTCGAGGGCGAAGGCGCCAAGGCTGCCGACAAGAAGAAGGCCCGCGACTCCGCCGACCGCCAGATGGCCAACGTGCGCAAGCGTGCCGACGCCGACATCGAGCGCCTCGAGCAGGTCTGGGACCGCTTCAAGAACCTCAAGGTCGCCGACCTCGAAGGTGACGAAGGCCTGTACCGCGAACTGCGCGACCGCTACGGCATGTACTTCGAAGGCTCCATGGGTGCCGAAGCCATCAAGAAGCGCCTTGAGAACTTCGACATGCAGGCCGAGTCCGAGGCACTGCGCGACATCATTGCCAACGGCAAGGGCCAGCGCAAGACCCGTGCCCTCAAGCGCCTGAAGGTGGTCAACGCGTTCCTGACCACCAACAACAGCCCGCTTGGCATGGTCCTCGACGCCGTCCCGGTGATCCCGCCGGAACTGCGCCCCATGGTCCAGCTGGACGGTGGCCGCTTCGCGACCTCCGACCTCAACGACCTGTACCGCCGCGTGATCAACCGGAACAACCGCCTCAAGCGCCTGCTTGACCTGGGCGCTCCGGAGATCATCGTCAACAACGAGAAACGCATGCTTCAGGAAGCTGTTGACAGCCTCTTCGACAACGGCCGCCGCGGCCGTCCCGTCACCGGCCCGGGCAACCGTCCGCTGAAGTCCCTGAGCGACATGCTCAAGGGCAAGCAGGGCCGTTTCCGCCAGAACCTCCTCGGCAAGCGCGTCGACTACTCCGGCCGTTCGGTCATCGTCGTTGGCCCGCAGCTGAAGCTGCACCAGTGCGGCCTGCCCAAGCAGATGGCCCTGGAGCTCTTCAAGCCGTTCGTGATGAAGCGCCTGGTCGACCTCAACCACGCGCAGAACATCAAGTCGGCCAAGCGGATGGTTGAGCGCTACCGCCCGCAGGTCTGGGACGTCCTGGAAGAGATCATCACCGAACACCCGGTGCTGCTCAACCGTGCACCTACCCTGCACCGCCTGGGTATCCAGGCGTTCGAGCCGCAGCTTGTTGAAGGCAAGGCCATCCAGCTTCACCCGCTGGTGTGTGGTGCGTTCAACGCCGACTTCGACGGCGACCAGATGGCAGTGCACCTGCCGCTGAGCCCCGAGGCGCAGGCTGAGGCACGCATCCTGATGCTGTCCTCGAACAACATCCTGAAGCCCTCTGACGGACGTCCGGTCACCCTGCCTTCGCAGGATATGATCATCGGCCTCTACCACCTGACCACCAAGCGCGTTGGTTCCGCAGGTGAAGGCCGCGTCTTCGGTTCGGTTTCCGAAGCCATCATGGCGTTCGATGCCCGCGAGCTGCACCTGAACTCGCAGGTTAAGATCCGCCTTGAAGGGTTCGTACCGTACGCCGGCTGGGAAGCTCCGGAAGGCTGGGAGCCGGGTCAGCCCGCACTCGTCCAGACCTCCCTGGGCCAGGTTCTCTTCAACGAAACCCTGCCCGAGGACTACCCCTGGGTTGAAGCTGTTGCCGACAAGGGCGAACTGTCCCGCATCGTCAACGACCTCGCCGAGCGCTACCCGAAGGTCGTCACCGCGGCAACGCTGGACAACCTGAAGGATGCCGGTTTCTACTGGGCCACCCGCTCCGGCGTCACCGTTGCCATCTCGGACATCGAGGTTCCGGCCGCCAAGCCGGAGATCCTCGCCGGTTACGAGGAGCGCGCGGCCAAGATCCAGGGCCAGTACGACAAGGGCCTGATCGACGACGACGAGCGCCGCCAGGAACTGATCGAGATCTGGAACAAGGCCACCAACGAGATCGCTTCGGTGATGCGCGAGAGCCTGTCCCCGATGAACACGATCAACCGCATGGTGTCCTCCGGTGCACGTGGTAACTGGATGCAGGTCCGCCAGATCGCGGGTATCCGTGGCCTGGTGGCCAACCCGAAGGGTGAGATCATCCCGCGTCCCATCAAGTCCTCCTACCGCGAGGGCCTGTCGGTGCTGGAATACTTCATCGCCACCCACGGTGCACGTAAGGGTCTTGCCGACACTGCGCTGCGTACCGCCAACTCGGGTTACCTGACCCGCCGTCTGGTGGACGTCTCTCAGGACGTCATCGTCCGCGAAGAGGACTGCGGCACCGAGCGTGGCCTGGTTACGCCCATCGCCGTCGCCGATTCCAACGGTGAGCTGGTCCTGGACGAGAACGTCGAGAACAGTGCCTACGCACGTACGCTGGCCGTCGACGTCGTCGACTCCGAGGGCAAGGTCCTCGCAGCCGCCGGCACCGACTGCGGCGACGTCGTCATCGACGAGCTGTTCAAGGCAGGCATCACCGAGGTCAAGGTCCGCTCCGTACTCACGTGTGAGTCCAGCGTCGGCACCTGCGCGCTCTGCTATGGCCGTTCGCTGGCCACCGGCAAGACCGTGGACATCGGCGAGGCCGTCGGCATCATCGCTGCACAGTCCATCGGTGAGCCCGGTACCCAGCTGACCATGCGTACGTTCCACACCGGTGGTGCAGTTTCCGCCAGCGGTGGCGACGACATCACCCAGGGTCTGCCCCGTATCCAGGAGCTCTTCGAAGCCCGTACTCCGAAGGGTGTTGCGCCGATTGCCGAGGCAGCCGGCCGCATCACCATCGAAGAGTCCGAGCGCCAGATGCGCCTGGTCATCACCCCGGATGACGGAACCGAAGAGATCGCGTACCCGGTCCTGCGCCGTTCACGCCTGCTGATCGAAGACGGCGACCACGTTGCCGTCGGCCAGAAGCTGATCAACGGTCCTGTGGACCCCAAGCAGGTCCTGCGCATCATGGGTCCCCGCGCCGCACAGAAGTTCCTGGTGGACGAAGTGCAGGGCGTGTACCGCAGCCAGGGCATCGGTATCCACGACAAGCATGTCGAGGTTATCGTCCGCCAGATGCTGCGCCGCGTCACGGTCATCGAGTCCGGCGAATCGGACCTGCTCCCCGGCGAACTCGCCGAGCGCAGCCGCTTCGAGGACGCCAACCGCCGCGTTGTATCCGAGGGCAAGACTCCGGCATCCGGACGTCCCGAGCTCATGGGTATCACCAAGGCGTCGCTGGCCACCGAGTCCTGGCTGTCCGCAGCTTCCTTCCAGGAGACCACCCGCGTCCTGACGCAGGCGGCCATGGAAGGCAAGAGCGATCCGCTGCTTGGCCTCAAGGAGAACGTCATCATCGGTAAGCTGATCCCGGCCGGCACGGGCCTCCCGCGCTACACCGAGGTCACTGTCGAGCCCACTGAAGAAGCGAAGGCCAACCTGTTCACTGGCCCCAGCGCATTCAGTGACTTCTCGTACGACACCCTGGGCGGCGACGGAGCTCCTGAGTTCCACGCCATCCCGCTGGATGACTACGACCTGGGCAACGACTTCCGGTAAACGGTGATTCTTGCCGGCCCCGTCTCGCCCTGCTTTGGCAGGGGGAGGCGGGGTCTCCTCTTTAACCCAACTGGGGGAGTGGGGCCGCCGATTAAGGGGTGGGGGCCGTCCATGCTAGACTTGTTACCAATTGTTATTGTGGCAGTGGATGAGAGCGCCGGCTCCAGCTGAAAGGCTGAGCCAGAGCGACGTTTCCGGTTTGCAGGGTTCTTGTGCAACGTATGCCACATTTTTGCATGCCTAGGGAACATTGCAGACGCTTTGCCGGCCCTGGTGTGCGATCCGACTATTAAAGGCTTCGCCTTCGCCGCCTGGAGTTCAACTTCAAGGCCCGGGCGGCGGGGCAACGCAACAAGAGAGTGGCCGGAAGCGGCTGCTCCGGATAAAACGGAGAACACGAGAGTGCCTACGATTAACCAGCTGGTCCGCAAGGGCCGCACGCCTAAGGTCTCAAAGACCAAGGCTCCCGCGCTTAAGGGCAGCCCGATGCGCCGCGGTGTTTGCACCCGCGTCTACACCACCACCCCGAAGAAGCCGAACTCGGCTCTGCGTAAGGTGGCACGTGTGCGCCTCAACGGCGGCGTGGAAGTAACCGCCTACATCCCCGGTGTTGGCCACAACCTGCAGGAGCACTCCATTGTGCTCGTTCGCGGTGGTCGTGTGAAGGACCTTCCGGGTGTCCGCTACAAGATCGTCCGTGGCGCCCTCGATACCCAGGGTGTGAAGAACCGTAAGCAGGCACGCAGCCGCTACGGCGCAAAGATGGAGAAGAAGTAATATGCCTCGCAAGGGTCCGGCCCCCAAGCGGCCGCTCGTTTCGGATCCGGTTTACGGCTCCCCGCTGGTAACCCAGCTCATCAACAAGGTGCTCGTTGACGGCAAGAAGTCCACGGCAGAGCGCATCGTTTACGGTGCACTCGAAGGCGCACGCGCCAAGTCCGGCGGCGACCCCGTTGCAGCCCTCAAGAAGGCCATGGACAACGTCAAGCCTTCCCTCGAGGTCCGCTCCCGCCGTGTCGGTGGCGCCACCTACCAGGTTCCGGTTGAGGTCAAGCCGGGCCGTTCCACCGCACTTGCACTGCGCTGGCTGGTCGGCTACTCCAAGGCCCGCCGCGAGAAGACGATGACCGAACGCCTCCAGAACGAAATCCTGGATGCATCCAACGGTCTCGGTGCCGCTGTGAAGCGTCGCGAAGACACCCACAAGATGGCCGAGTCCAACAAGGCCTTCGCACACTACCGCTGGTAATACTTCCCGGACGCCGCCGGCTCAACCGAGCCGGCGGCGAACGTGTAGTCCATCCCAAAAGGAGACCCCGTGGCACAGGACGTGCTTACCGACCTTAGTAAGGTCCGCAACATCGGCATCATGGCCCACATTGATGCCGGCAAGACCACCACCACCGAGCGCATCCTGTTCTACACGGGTGTGAACCACAAGATCGGCGAAACGCACGACGGCGCTTCGACCACTGACTGGATGGAACAGGAAAAGGAACGCGGCATCACCATCACGTCTGCCGCCGTGACCTGCTTCTGGGAAAACAACCAGATCAACATCATCGACACCCCCGGCCACGTGGACTTCACCGTTGAGGTTGAGCGCTCCCTGCGCGTCCTCGACGGCGCGGTTGCCGTCTTCGATGGCAAGGAAGGCGTTGAGCCGCAGTCCGAGACCGTTTGGCGCCAGGCTGACAAGTACAACGTTCCCCGCATCTGCTTCGTCAACAAGATGGACAAGCTGGGTGCTGACTTCTACTTCACCGTAGACACCATCATCAGCCGCCTCGGCGCCAAGCCGCTGGTCATGCAGCTGCCCATCGGTGCAGAGAACGACTTCATTGGCGTCGTGGACCTGCTCTACATGCGCGCACTGGTTTGGCCCGGCGACGCAAAGGGCGACGTCACCATGGGTGCCAAGTACGAGATCCGCGAGATCCCGGCTGACCTCCAGGAAAAGGCTGAAGAGTACCGCGCAGCGCTCGTAGAGACCGTTGCAGAGTCCTCCGAAGAACTCATGGAGAAGTACCTCGAGGGCGAAGAGATCTCGATCGACGAGCTCAAGGCCGGCATCCGCAAGATGACCATCAACTCCGAGCTGTACCCGATCTTCTGCGGTTCTGCGTTCAAGAACCGTGGCGTTCAGCCCATGCTCGATGCCGTGGTGGACTACCTGCCGAACCCGCTCGACGTCCCGCCGATGGTCGGCCACGACCCCCGCGACGAAGAGAAGGAACTGACCCGCAAGCCTTCCGCTGAAGAGCCCTTCTCCGCACTGGCCTTCAAGATTGCCGCGCACCCGTTCTTCGGCCAGCTCACCTTCATCCGCGTGTACTCCGGTCACGTGGAAGCAGGCGCCCAGGTGGTCAACTCCACCAAGGGCAAGAAGGAGCGCATCGGCAAGCTCTTCCAGATGCACGCCAACAAGGAAATGCCCGTCGAGGGCGCTACCGCCGGCCACATCTACGCTGCGATCGGCCTGAAGGACACCACCACCGGTGACACCCTTTGCGACGCTGCCAACCAGATCGTCCTGGAATCCATGAGCTTCCCGGAGCCGGTGATCTCGGTTGCCATTGAGCCGAACACCAAGGGTGACCAGGAGAAGCTCTCCACGGCCATCCAGAAGCTCTCCGCTGAGGACCCCACCTTCCAGGTGTCCCTCAACGAAGACACCGGCCAGACGATCATCGCCGGCATGGGCGAGCTCCACCTGGACATCCTGGTGGACCGCATGCGCCGCGAGTTCAAGGTCGAGGCCAACGTGGGCAAGCCCCAGGTTGCCTACCGCGAAACCATCAAGCGTGCTGTGGAGCGTCACGACTACACGCACAAGAAGCAGACCGGTGGTTCGGGCCAGTTCGCAAAGATCCAGATCGCGATCGAGCCGCTGGACACCGCCGAGGGCGAGCTGTACGAGTTCGAGAACAAGGTCACCGGTGGCCGTGTTCCGCGTGAATACATCCCGTCTGTCGACGCTGGTATCCAGGATGCACTGAATGACGGTGTCCTGGCCGGCTACCCGGTGGTCGGCATCAAGGCGACGCTGGTTGACGGCGCCTACCACGATGTTGACTCTTCGGAAATGGCGTTCAAGATCGCCGGCCGGATGGCTTTCAAGGAAGCCGCCCGCAAGGCGAACCCTGTTCTGCTCGAACCGCTGATGGATGTCGAGGTCCGCACCCCTGAGGAATACATGGGTGAAGTTATCGGTGACCTCAACTCCCGCCGTGGCCAGATGCAGTCCATGGAGGACGCACAGGGTGTCAAGGTCATCCGCGCGCACGTTCCGCTGTCCGGCATGTTCGGCTACATCGGTGACCTGCGTTCGAAGACCCAGGGCCGCGCTGTGTACTCCATGACGTTCAACAGCTACGCCGAGGTCCCGAAGGCAGTTGCCGACGAGATCATCCAGAAGACCCGCGGCGAATAGTCCTTCGGACGCTCGCAGCGAACAACCTCGGCTGGGCCTTCCGGTTCCGGAAGGCCGAGCCGGTGCAGATGGCCGGAAGCGGCCGGCACAGTCCGTTCAACCGGATTCCGGCCATCTGCACGAACAGGCTCAAGGGACTAGTATTAGTTCCTGAATCTGCAATTTCACCAATCCAAAGCCCCCAAGTAGACTTGCCTGAGTTTCTGCCGCGAGAAGCGCGGCCGAAGGGCAAGCCATTTGAAAACGTTCTAGGAGGAACCTGTGGCAAAGGCAAAGTTCGAGCGGACTAAGCCGCACGTCAACATCGGCACCATCGGTCACGTTGACCACGGTAAGACGACGCTGACGGCCGCCATTTCCAAGGTGCTGTACGACAAGTACCCGGATCTCAACGAGAAGCGCGACTTCGCGTCGATCGACTCTGCTCCCGAAGAGCGTCAGCGCGGTATTACCATCAACATCTCCCACGTGGAGTACCAGACCGAGAAGCGTCACTACGCACACGTTGACGCCCCCGGTCACGCTGACTACATCAAGAACATGATCACCGGTGCTGCCCAGATGGACGGCGCAATCCTCGTGGTTGCTGCTACCGACGGCCCCATGGCACAGACCCGCGAGCACGTTCTGCTCGCCCGCCAGGTTGGTGTTCCCTACCTGCTGGTCGCGCTGAACAAGTCCGACATGGTTGAGGACGAGGAACTCCTCGACCTCGTCGAAATGGAAGTTCGCGAACTGCTCAGCTCGCAGGGCTTCGACGGCGACGAGGCACCCGTTGTGCGCGTTTCCGGCCTGAAGGCGCTGGAAGGCGACCCCGAGTGGGTCAAGTCCGTTGAGGACCTGATGGCTGCAGTCGACGAGTCCGTTCCGGACCCCGTACGTGACCGCGACAAGCCGTTCCTGATGCCGATTGAAGACGTCTTCACCATCACCGGCCGTGGCACCGTTGTTACGGGCCGCGCCGAGCGTGGAACCCTCGCCATCAACTCCGAGGTCGAGATCGTCGGTATCCGCCCGGTCCAGAAGACCACGGTTACCGGTATCGAGATGTTCCACAAGCAGCTCGACGAAGCATGGGCCGGCGAGAACTGTGGCCTGCTGCTCCGTGGCCTGAAGCGCGACGATGTCGAGCGTGGCCAGGTTGTCGTCAAGCCGGGTTCCATCACCCCGCACACCGACTTCGAGGCAAACGTCTACATCCTCTCCAAGGACGAAGGCGGACGCCACAACCCGTTCTACTCGAACTACCGCCCGCAGTTCTACTTCCGTACGACGGACGTTACCGGCGTTATCACCCTGCCTGAGGGCACGGAAATGGTTATGCCCGGCGACAACACTGAGATGACCGTTGCGCTCATCCAGCCGATCGCAATGGAAGAGGGCCTCGGCTTCGCAATCCGTGAAGGTGGCCGCACCGTTGGTTCGGGACGTGTTACCAAGATCATCAAGTAACTCTTGCTGACCTGAAGGACAGCCCCGCTGCTACTGCAGCGGGGCTGTCTTTTCTTTAACGCGTTCCGTCACCGGCCGCTGTTACTGTTGCAGGGTCGAAAGGAGTCCACCGTGGACTGGCTCATCTTCCTGATCATCGCCGCAGCCGTGGTGGCCGGCGTGTTCTGGGCGAAGAAGTATTTCCGGCACGAGATTGACCGTGCCAAGCGGATCAACCGGGCCAACAAGAACCAGTAGGACTAGTCCCGCGTGACCTTCCGTGCCATGGAGAGCGTCCGGTACCAGTAGAAGGACTGCTTCGGGGTTCGTTTCTGTGTTTCGAAATCGACATGGACCAGCCCGAACCGCTGTGAATAGCCGGCGGCCCACTCGAAGTTGTCCATTAGTGTCCACACGTAGTAACCCCGCAGGTCCACGCCGTCAGCGGCGCCCCCGGGAGCCGTCGCATCAAGGGCTGCGCGCAGGTGTGACGCCAAGTAGCTGACCCGCCGCCCGTCGTCGTACGTCCCCGAGACCGTGTCCGGCTCCGGGAAGCTGGCACCGCCCTCGGTGATGTAAACAGGCGGCAGGGCGGATTCATAGCGGTCCCGGAGCTCCGCGAGGAGGACCCCGAGGTGGTCCGGTGCCACGGGCCAGCCGAATCCGGTGCTGCCGTACTCCGGGTAGCCCACCTCGTGGAATGGCAGCCTGGCTACCGACTTATGTACGTCGGCCGGGATCGAGGCGCTGCCCCGGCCCAGAGCTACCCTCACCGGGAAGTAGTAGTTCAGGCCGTAGAAGTCCAGCGGCTGGTGGATGGTGCGCAGGTCCTCGTCCGAAATACGGCCTATCGAACGCAGCCAGGGGCGGGCATAGAGCGGGAGGCGGGGGTAGCGGCCCAGCAGCACCGGATCCGCGTAGATTCGGTTCATGAGGAGGTCGTACAGTCGGGCCACCAGGCGGTCACCCGGCGTCCGTCCCGCCGGCCGTACCGGCGCGTGCAGGTTGGTGATGCCAACCGTGCCGGTCACGCCGGCTGCTCGGAGGGCCTGCGCGCCGAGCCCATGGGCCAGGAGCTGGTGGTGGATGGCCGGCAGCGCATCGAACAGCAGCGCGTGTCCGGGGGCGTGGACGCCGAGCGCGTAGCCGTTCAGCGTGACCGATACCGGCTCGTTCAGGGTGACCCATTGTGCGACGCGGTCGCCGAACCGTTCGCCGGCGGCCGCTGCGTACTCGCCAAACCGCAGCGCGGTCTCGCGGCTCAGCCAGCCGCCGTCGTGCTCCAGCGGCAGCGGCGTGTCCCAGTGGTACAGCGTAGCCATGGGGGAGATACCGGCGGCGAGGAGCTGGTCGATCAGGCGGTCGTAGAAGTCCAGGCCCTCGTTGTTGATAGCCCCGCGGCCGTCCGGCTGGATGCGGGGCCAGGACAGCGAGAAGCGATAGGAGTCCACTCCGAGTTCCCGCAACAGGGCCACGTCCTCCGGCAGCCGGTTGTAGTGGTCGCAGGCTACTGCGGGGGAGTGCCCGTCAATGATGGTCCCCGGTTTCTCGGCGAAAGCGTCCCACCCGGACGGTCCGCGGCCGCCGGTGCGGAGCGCGCCCTCGATTTGGAACGCGGCGGCTGCCACGCCCAGGACGAACGACGGCGGGATGCGGCTGGCAAGGTCAGTCGCCGAATCGGTGCTTTCCAGCGTCATCCCACTATCATCCATTCACGGAGCGGGACAGGCAATGGCTGCGCCAAGCCATGTGGATAAGGGCTGATTCGCTTCTGCCGCAGATTTCCGGCATACTAGATGAGTTGTTCAAGCGCTTCTTCGCGTCCCGATCCGGATAATGCCGGATGCCAGGGTCCAAGTGGAAGACCAAACATAACCCACCCCAATGGAACTGCGGAAATATGCGTGAAACTGCGCGACACGCCCGACCGCGGGGGTCGGTTGCGCCGGCAAGGTGAGGAACCCGGATTCATCCGGATTCAGTTTGTGCGGCGGATGGTGGTTACGACCTCAAATGCTTCGGCAGCCATACAACGAGTAAGTGAACAGGGCAGCCCTAACCAGGGGAAGCACAGACTGAAAGAGAGTCAGGCGACATGGCGGGACAAAAAATCCGCATCCGGCTGAAGTCATACGACCACGAGGTCATTGACGTTTCAGCACGGAAGATCGTTGAGACGGTCACGCGCGCAGGCGCAACGGTAGTGGGCCCCGTGCCGCTGCCGACGGAGAAGAACGTGTACTGCGTGATCCGCTCTCCGCACAAGTACAAGGACAGCCGCGAGCACTTTGAAATGCGCACGCACAAGCGTCTTATCGACATCATCGATCCCACGCCCAAGGCCGTCGACTCGCTCATGCGCCTCGACCTGCCGGCCGACGTGAACATCGAAATCAAGCTGTAGGGAGGTGCTGAGAGACTATGACCGCAACCCGTAACGTAAAGGGCCTGCTGGGCACGAAGCTCGGCATGACCCAGGTCTGGGACGAGAACAACAAGCTCATCCCCGTCACTGTGGTCCAGGCAGACTCGAACGTCATCACCCAGCTGCGCAACGCTGAGACCGATGGCTACGTCGCCGTTCAGATCGGCTATGGCCAGATCGACCCCCGCAAGGTCACCAAGCCGCTGGCTGGTCACTTTGAGAAGGCAGGCGTCACGCCTCGCCGCCACGTCGTCGAACTCCGTACCGCAGATGCTGCTGAGTACGAGCTGGGCCAGGAGCTCTCCGTTGAGCTCTTCGAAGCCGGCCAGAAGATCGACGTCATTGGCACCACCAAGGGTAAGGGCTTCGCCGGTGTTATGAAGCGTCACGGCTTCTCCGGTGTCGGCGCTTCCCACGGTGCCCACAAGAACCACCGTAAGCCCGGTTCAATCGGTGGCGCATCCACCCCGAGCCGCGTCTTCAAGGGCATGAGAATGGCCGGCCGCATGGGCGCCGTTCGCCACACCACGCTGAACCTCACGGTCCACGCGGTTGACGTCGAGAAGTCGCTGCTCCTGATCAAGGGTGCCGTTCCCGGTGCCCGCGGCCAGGTCGTCTTCGTACGCACTGCCGTGAAGGGAGCCTAGTTCAATGGCTAACACTGTCCAGGTTGACCTGCCTGCAGAGATCTTCGACGTTCAGACCAACGTGCCGCTGCTGCACCAGGTTGTCGTTGCCCAGCTCGCTGCTGCTCGCCAGGGTACCCACAAGACCAAGACCCGCGCCGAGGTTTCCGGTGCAGGCCGCAAGCCGTTCAAGCAGAAGGGCACCGGCCGCGCCCGTCAGGGTTCTATCCGTGCTCCGCACATGACCGGCGGTGGCGTTGTCCACGGTCCCACCCCGCGTGACTACAGCCAGCGCACCCCCAAGAAGATGATTGCTGCTGCACTGCGCGGCGCACTGTCTGACCGGGCACGCAACGGCCGTATCCACGTTGTTGCAGACCTGGTTGAAGGCTCCAAGCCCTCCGCCAAGACTGCACTGGCTACGCTGCGCGGCGTTTCCGACCGCAAGAACCTGCTGGTCGTTATCGAGCGCGCCAACGATGTTGCTGCACTGTCAGTGCGCAACCTCGCCGGTGTTCACGTTCTGTACGCAGACCAGCTGAACACCTACGACGTTCTCGTGTCTGATGACGTTGTCTTCACCAAGGCTGCCTACGACGCATTCGTTGCCGGCAAGGCAGTGGCAAAGAACGAGGAGGATGCCAAGTGAGTGCAGCCACCATCAAGGATCCGCGCGACGTTGTGCTTGCACCCGTCGTTTCGGAAAAGAGCTACGGCCTGATCGACGAGGGCAAGTACACCTTCCTGGTGGACCCCCGTTCGAACAAGACCGAGATCAAGCTGGCCGTGGAGAAGATTTTCTCCGTCAAGGTCGAATCGATCAACACCATCAACCGTGCCGGTAAGCGCAAGCGCACCAAATTCGGATGGGGTACCCGCAAGAACACCAAGCGTGCGATTGTCACCCTCAAAGAAGGCACCATCGACATCTTCGGCGGTCCGCTCTCGTAGCGGAGACCACTTTAACGAGGAAATAAATTATGGGAATCCGTAAATACAAGCCGACTACCCCGGGCCGTCGTGGCTCGAGCGTAGCGGACTTCACCGAAATCACGCGGTCGACGCCGGAAAAGTCGTTGGTACGTCCGCTGCCCAAGAAGGGCGGCCGTAACAACACCGGTAAGATCACCACCCGTCACAAGGGTGGTGGACACAAGCGCCAGTACCGTCTGATCGACTTCCGTCGCCACGACAAGGACGGCGTCAACGCCCGCGTTGCCGAAATCGAGTACGACCCGAACCGTACGGCTCGCATCGCGCTCCTGCACTACGTTGATGGCACCAAGCGTTACATCATCGCTCCCAACAAGCTGTCCCAGGGTGACGTTGTAGAAGCAGGTGCCGGCGCTGACATCAAGCCCGGTAACAACCTGCCGCTGCTGAACATCCCGGTGGGTACCGTTATCCACGCAGTTGAACTGCGTCCGGGTGGCGGCGCCAAGATGGGCCGCTCCGCCGGTGCATCCATCCAGCTCGTTGCCAAGGAAGGCCGCTTCGCCCAGCTGCGCCTGCCTTCCGGCGAAATCCGCAACGTTGACGTGCGCTGCCGCGCAACGGTCGGCGAGGTCGGCAACGCCGAGCAGTCGAACATCAACTGGGGCAAGGCCGGCCGTATGCGGTGGAAGGGCGTCCGCCCGACCGTCCGTGGTGTCGCCATGAACCCGGTTGACCACCCGCACGGTGGTGGTGAGGGTAAGACGTCCGGTGGACGTAACCCCGTCAACCCGAACGGTAAGCGGGAAGGCCGCACGCGCCGCCCCAACAAAGAGAGCGACAAGCTTATTGTGCGTCGCCGTCGTACTGGCAAGAACAAGCGATAGGAGCCTGGACACATGCCACGCAGCCTGAAAAAAGGTCCTTTCGTTGACCAGCACCTCTTTGTGAAGGTAGCCAGGGAAAACGAAAAGGGCACCAAGAACGTCATCAAGACCTGGTCCCGCCGTTCGATGATCATCCCCGACATGCTCGGACACACGATCGCCGTACACGACGGACGCAAGCACATCCCGGTGTTTGTCACTGAGTCGATGGTCGGGCACAAGCTCGGCGAATTCGCTCCCACGCGGACTTTCCGCGGCCATGTCAAGGACGACCGTAAGGGCAAGCGCCGCTAGGCGCCTGCACTTACGTCAAAGACGAGAGAAGGAAAGCAATGGAAGCCAAGGCAATTGCGCGTCACATCCGCGTAACGCCTATGAAGGCCCGGCGCGTCGTCAACCTTGTTCGTGGATTGCAAGCGAATGAGGCTCTGGCAATTCTGAAGTTTGCCCCGCAGGCAGCTTCGGAGCCGGTATTCAAGGTAGTACAGTCGGCAATCTCCAACGCCCGGGTCCTCGCGGACCGCGACGGCGTGGCGTTTGACGAAGGTGACCTCATCATCAGCGAAGCGTTTGTTGATGAAGGCCCGACCATGAAGCGGTTCCAGCCGCGTGCCCAGGGTCGTGCATTTCAGATCAAGAAGCGCACCAGCCACATCACCGTGGTAGTCGCTACCCCGGAGAAAGAGGAGGCTCGCTAAGTGGGACAGAAAGTAAACCCGCACGGGTTCCGACTCGGCATCACCACCGATCACGTATCGCACTGGTTCGCTGACAGCACCAAGGCCGGACAGCGGTACAAGGACTTCGTTCGCGAAGACATCCGCATCCGCCAGCTCATGTCCACGGGCATGGAGCGCGCAGGCATCGCCAAGGTCGAGATCGAGCGCACCCGTGACCGCGTCCGCGTGGACATCCACACGGCACGTCCGGGCATCGTCATCGGCCGCCGCGGAGCAGAAGCAGACCGCATCCGCGGCGAGCTCGAAAAGCTCACCGGCAAGCAGGTCCAGCTGAACATCCTCGAGGTCAAGAACCCCGAGATGGAAGCACAGCTTGTTGCCCAGGGCGTTGCTGAGCAGCTGACTTCCCGCGTGGCTTTCCGCCGTGCGATGAAGAAGGCCATGCAGTCCGCACAGCGTGCAGGTGCCAAGGGCATCCGTATCGCCTGCTCCGGTCGACTGGGTGGCGCTGAAATGTCCCGCTCGGAGTTCTACCGCGAAGGCCGTGTGCCCCTGCACACCCTCCGCGCGAACATCGACTACGGCTTCTACGAAGCCAAGACCACCTTCGGCCGCATCGGCGTGAAGGTTTGGATCTACAAGGGTGACGTCACCGCCAAGGAACTGGCCGCCCAGGCCGCTTCCGCCCCGTCCCGCGGCCGCTCCGGCGACCGTCCGGGCCGTCCGGGTGGCGCTGACCGTGGTGACCGCCGCCGTCGTAACGACCGCCCGGCCGCCGAAGCAGCTCCTGCTGCCGAGGCACCCGCGGTTGAGGCTGCACCCGCTGCAGCAGTAGAAGGAGGACAGGCTTAAATGCTTATCCCACGTCGAGTCAAGCACCGCAAGCAGCACCACCCGGGTCGTTCCGGCGCTGCTACGGGCGGCACCAAGGTCACCTTCGGTGAGTACGGCATCCAGGCCCTGAGCCCGGCATACGTCACGAACCGTCAGATCGAGTCTGCACGTATCGCGATGACCCGCCACATCAAGCGTGGCGGTAAGGTCTGGATCAACATCTACCCGGACCGTCCCCTGACCAAGAAGCCGGCCGAAACCCGCATGGGTTCCGGTAAGGGTTCGCCGGAATGGTGGGTCGCAAACGTCAAGCCGGGCCGGGTTCTCTTCGAGATCTCCGGCGTCGAAGAATCGGTAGCACGCGAGGCACTCCGCCTGGCAATCCACAAGCTCCCGTTGAAGGCACGCATTCTGCGTCGCGAAGGTGGTGAATAGAAATGGCAGTAGGATCCAAGGATCTGGCTCCCGCACAGCTGGACGGTTTCGACAACGAGCGTCTCGTTGAAGAACTCCGCAAGGCCAAGGAAGAGCTGTTCAACCTGCGTTTCCAGTCCGCCACCGGTCAGCTGGAGAACCACGGTCGCCTGCGCGCGGTAAAGAAGGACATCGCCCGCATCTACACCGTTCTCCGTGAGCGCGAGCTGGGCATTCGTGCCGAGGTTGCCGCACCGGTTGTGGAAGCCAAGGAAGAGAAGAAGTCCAAGAAGGCTGCAACCAAGAAGGCCGAGCCGGCTGAAACGGTTGAGACCGAGGAGGATGCCAAGTGAGTGAAAAGGACCAGAACGTGACGGAAACTGCTACCGCAGCCACGGCTGAGCAGCGCGGTTACCGCAAAACGCGTCGCGGCTACGTGGTCTCGGACAAGATGGAAAAGACCATCGTTGTCCAGGTTGAGGACCGCGTGAAGCACGCACTGTACGGCAAGGTCATCCGCCGTACCTCCAAGGTCAAGGCACACGATGAGAACAACACCGCCGGTATCGGCGACCTCGTTGTTATCGCCGAGACCCGTCCGCTGTCCGCCACCAAGAACTGGCGGCTCGTGGAAATCCTCGAGAAGGCCAAGTAGCAGCTGCTGCTTCGCCGTGTGGCCCCTGCTCCGTTCGCGGAGCGGGGGCTTCCTCGTTTAACTCCCACGGGTTGTGTGCGCGTCACGGAGAGCACGCTTTTGGAACCAGTACGACGGCGGGACCGCGGCTTTCCGGGGGAGGGGCAGCCGGGGCGGGCCAAAAGGCTGCCGTGCGTGACGCCGTCGTCCGTCTTGCGGGGGAGCGCTGCCGGGTGATATGGGGATCCCGCCGAAACGTGCTAGGATATTGAGTTTGTATGGCGCCTTTTGCGCGCCGTCATCAACCTCGTAAACAAGCGTGCCGCAGCATAGTGCCCCCTTGCGCCCAGGAGCAGTCCTGGACCGGATGGGAGCAACTGCTTCCGGCACGGGAGTTTAGGCCTGGTCTGGCAAAATCCAGGCAGGTCAAGAGACACCCCGATCAACCGTTCCGCAAGGCTCATTCCGTAGCAAGATCACGGCCTGAGAACCGGCGCGACGCAAGGAGTAAATAGTGATTCAGCAGGAGTCGCGGCTCAAGGTCGCCGACAACACGGGTGCTAAGGAAATCCTTACCATTCGCGTTCTCGGTGGATCCGGTCGTCGCTACGCAGGCATCGGTGACGTCATTGTCGCCACCGTCAAGGATGCAATCCCTGGCGGCAACGTAAAGAAGGGCGATGTTGTCAAGGCAGTCATCGTCCGTACCAAGAAGGAACGCCGCCGTGCGGATGGTTCCTACATCAAGTTTGACGAGAACGCAGCTGTAATCCTGAAGGGTGACGGTGACCCCCGCGGTACCCGTATCTTCGGACCGGTTGGTCGTGAACTGCGTGACAAGAAGTTCATGAAGATCGTTTCTCTGGCTCCGGAGGTGCTCTAGTCCATGGCTGCAAAGATCAAGAAGGGTGACCTGGTTCAGGTCATCACTGGCGCCAAGGCTGAGCGCGGCGGCGACCGCGGCAAGCAGGGCAAGGTCCTGCGCGTGTTCACCGACACCAACCGCGTGCTGGTCGAAGGCATCAACCGCGTCACCAAGCACACCAAGGCCGGTCAGTCCCAGCGCGGCACCAACACCGGTGGCATCGAGGTTGTTGAGGCCCCGATCCACATCTCCAACGTGGCTCTGGTAGACCCGTCCACCAAGAAGCCCACCCGCGTTGGCTTCCGCACCGAAACCGTTGAGCGCAACGGCAAGAAGCGCGAAGTCCGCATCCGCGTGGCCAAGAGCTCAGGGAAGGACATCTAATGACTGAGACTCTCGAGACTCCGGCAACGAAGATCGTTCCTCGTCTGAAGACCAAGTACGCCGAATCCATCAAGAGCACGCTCATTGAGGAATTCAAGTACGAAAACGTCAACCAGGTTCCGCGCCTCGTCAAGGTTGTTGTGAACATGGGTGTTGGAGATGCCGCCAAGGACTCCAAGCTGATCGACGGCGCTGTCCGCGACCTCACCCAGATCACCGGCCAGAAGCCGCAGGTAACCAAGGCCCGCAAGTCCATCGCACAGTTCAAGCTGCGCGAAGGCATGCCCATCGGTGCACACGCAACTCTGCGTGGCGACCGCATGTGGGAATTCCTGGACCGCCTGGTCACCCTCGCCCTGCCCCGTATCCGGGACTTCCGTGGCCTGAGTGGCAAGCAGTTCGATGGCAACGGCAACTACACCTTCGGTCTGACCGAGCAGGTTATGTTCCACGAAATCGACCAGGACAAGATCGACCGCGTCCGCGGTATGGACATCACGGTTGTTACCACTGCCAAGACCGATGACGAGGGCCGCGCGCTGCTGAAGGCGCTTGGTTTCCCGTTCAAGGCCGAAGACTAATCCAACTACGTAAAAGGTCCGGCGGTGCTGCCTGAGGGCACTCCGCGGAAACCGTTACGAGGAAGGGCAAGAGCCCACCATGACAATGACAGATCCTGTCGCAGACATGCTCACGCGTCTGCGCAATGCAAACTCGGCATACCACGACACCGTGTCCATGCCGTACAGCAAGCTCAAGGCACGCGTTGCTGACATCCTGAAGGCAGAAGGCTTCATCGCCGGCTGGAAGGAAGAGGACGCTGAGGTTGGCAAGAAGCTGACCATCGAGCTCAAGTTCGGTCCGAACCGCGAGCGTTCCATCGCTGGCGTTCGCCGTATCTCCAAGCCGGGCCTGCGTGTTTACGCAAAGTCCACCAACCTGCCGCACGTGCTCGGTGGCCTGGGTGTCGCAATCCTGTCCACCTCTTCCGGCCTCCTGACTGACAAGCAGGCCGGCAAGAAGGGCGTGGGCGGCGAAGTCCTCGCGTACGTCTGGTAACGGGAAAGGAAGAGAATAATGTCACGTATTGGACGTCTCCCCATCACCGTTCCTGCCGGCGTTGAGGTCAAGGTTGACGGCTCTGTCGTCAGCGTCAAGGGTGCCAAGGGCGAGCTGAACCACACTGTGGCCAGCCCGATCGAGGTCACTCTGGAAGCAGACACCCTGACTGTCGCCCGCCCGAACGACGAGCGCGCCTCCCGTTCACTCCACGGCCTGACCCGCACCCTGATCTCCAACATGATCGAGGGCGTTACCAAGGGCTACGAGAAGAAGCTTGAAATTGTCGGTACCGGTTACCGCGTTCAGGCCAAGGGATCTGACCTTGAGTTCGCTCTGGGTTACAGCCACCCGGTCAGCGTCACCGCTCCGGCTGGCATCACCTTTGCAGTTGAGGGTCCGACCAAGCTCTCTGTTTCAGGTATCAACAAGCAGCAGGTCGGCGAGGTTGCTGCCAACATTCGCAAGCTGCGGAAGCCGGACCCCTACAAGGGCAAGGGCATCCGTTACGCCGGCGAGGTCATCCGCCGCAAGGTCGGAAAGGCTGGTAAGTAACCATGGCCATCTCAATTAACAAGAAGCGTACGAACAAGAGCAAGTCTGCTTCGCGCAGCCGCCGCCAGCTTCGTATCCGTAAGCGCATCTCCGGTACGGCTGTACGTCCTCGTCTGGTCGTCAACCGCTCCGCACGCCACGTATTCGTCCAGGTTGTCGATGACACCAAGGGCCTGACCGTAGCGAGCGCCTCCACCCTGGAAGCCGACCTTCGTGCATTCGACGGCGACAAGACTGCCAAGGCCAAGCGCGTTGGCGAACTGGTTGCCGAGCGTGCCAAGGCTGCAGGTATCGAAGCTGTTGTCTTCGACCGTGGTGGCAACAAGTACCACGGCCGGATCGCCGCCGTCGCTGACGGTGCACGTGAAGGTGGGCTGTCGCTGTGACGGAAGCAAACAAGGAAAAGGACACTGTGTCTGCAGATCAGAAGGCGACTGAAGCCGTAGCTGCCGCTGAGACCACTGCCCCCGCAGCTGCCGACGACCGCCGTGGCGGCGCTCGTCGCGGCGAGCGTGGCGACCGTGGCCAGGGCCGCGGCGACCGTGGTGGCCGTGGCGGCCGCGACGGCGGCCGTGAAGCCGAGAAGAGCCAGTTCGTAGAGCGCGTTGTCACCATCAACCGCGTTTCCAAGGTGGTCAAGGGTGGTCGTCGCTTCAGCTTCACCGCCCTGGTCGTCGTTGGTGACGGTAACGGCATGGTCGGCGTGGGCTACGGCAAGGCCAAGGAAGTTCCCGCTGCAATCGCGAAGGGTGTTGAAGAGGCCAAGAAGTCCTTCTTCCGCGTCCCCCGCGTTGGCAACACCATCCCGCACCGCGTTCAGGGTGAAGCCGCTGCCGGCGTCGTAATGCTGCGTCCGGCCTCTGCCGGTACCGGTGTTATCGCCGGTGGCCCGGTCCGTGCAGTACTGGAGTGCGTGGGCATCCACGACATCCTCTCCAAGTCGCTCGGTTCCTCCAACGCGATCAACATCGTTCACGCGACCGTTGACGCGCTGAAGCGCCTCGAAGAGCCGGCAGCAGTGGCAGCACGCCGCGGCCTGCCGCTGGACGAGATCGCTCCCCAGGCGCTGGTGAAGGCTCTCCTGAACCCGAAGGCAGGTGCCTAGTTATGGCTAAGAACCTGGTCCCCTCCGACGTTCAGTTGGAGATCACTCAGATCAAGTCCGCCATTGGCGGCAAGCAGAACCAGCGCGAAACCCTGCGGTCCCTCGGCCTGAAGCGGATCGGACACACCGTTGTCCGCACCGCCGACGCCGTGACCGTTGGCATGCTCAACACGGTTCCGCACCTGGTAAAGGTAGAGGAGGCGAAGTAAATGGCAGAGAAGACTGCTGAAAAGGCGCAGGCTGCTGAGAAGCAGAATGCCCTGAAGGTTCACCACCTGCGTCCCGCCCAGGGTGCCAAGACCGCCAAGACCCGTGTTGGTCGTGGTGAGGCTTCCAAGGGTAAGACCGCCGGTCGCGGTACCAAGGGTACGAAGGCCCGCTACCAGATCAAGGCTGGCTTTGCCGGCGGCCAGCTGCCGCTGCACATGCGCCTGCCGAAGCTGCGCGGTTTCAAGAACCCGTTCCGCGTTGAGTTCCAGGTTGTGAACCTGGACAAGCTCAACGAGCTGTTCCCCGAAGGTGGCGCTGTCACCGTGGAGAACTTGGTCGAAAAGGGCGCCGTTCGCAAGAACCAGCCCGTCAAGGTGCTGGGCACCGGCGACATCACCGTCAAGGTTGACGTCACCGCCCACGCATTCTCGGCCAGCGCGGCTGACAAGATCGCTGCTGCAGGCGGAAGCACCACCACCCTCTAGGGTGATGGGGCAACAGCCTGTTCGTTGAACTCCCGGTATCTGGCCTTCGGGTCCGGATGCCGGGAGTTTTTCATTTCCGCCGGGCGTGTTTTCGCCGCCATCCGGCGCATCCGGGCTGCTGCCGATTGTTCGCATGGCGCATGCAACGGTTAGACTCGGTTGTTGGGATTTATAGATCCCCATCACATCACTCTTCTTCACACCACAGGAGGACGCTTGCTTAGCGCATTTGGCCGGGCCTTTCGCACGCCTGATCTGCGACGCAAGTTGTTGTTCACGCTGGGAATCATCACCATCTTCCGCTTGGGCGCCTTCATTCCCTCGCCTGGTGTGGACTACCAGAATGTCCAGCAATGCTTGCAGAACGGTCAAACGGCAGGCGGGCTGTACCAGCTCGTAAACCTGTTCAGCGGCGGGGCCCTGCTGCAGGTGTCGATCTTTGCCCTGGGCATCATGCCGTACATCACGGCCAGCATCATCGTGCAGCTCCTCCGGGTGGTCATTCCCCGCTTCCAGGAGCTGTACGAGGAAGGCGCGGCGGGTCAGTCCAAACTCACCCAGTACACGCGCTACCTCACCATTGCACTGGGCCTGCTGAACGCCACCACCCTGGTGTCGCTGGCCCGTTCGGGGCAGCTCCTGCCCGGCTGTGCATTGCCCATCATCCCCAATGACAGCGTGGTCACCACCATTCTGCTCATCATCACGCTGACCGCGGGCACCGGCCTCATCATGTGGATGGGCGAACTGGTCACGGAGAAGGGCGTGGGCAACGGTATGTCGCTGCTCATCTTTACCTCCATTGCTGCCACGTTCCCCACCTCGCTGGGCGCGATCTGGACCTCGCAGGGCCCGGGGACTTTCTTCATCGTCCTGGGCATCGGCCTGCTGACGGTGGCACTGGTGGTCTTCGTGGAACAGTCGCAGCGACGCGTTCCCGTGCAGTATGCCAAGCGGATGATTGGCCGCCGGACCGTCGGCGGGACCAGCACCTACATCCCCATCAAGGTCAACATGGCCGGTGTTATCCCGGTGATCTTCGCCTCCTCCATGCTCTACCTGCCCGGGTTGATCTCGCAGTTCAACCAGCCGCAGGCCGGCGAGCAGATGCAGCCGTGGGTCGAATGGATCAACAACAACCTGGTCCGCGGTGACCAGCCGATCTACATGGTGCTGTACTTCGCCATGATCGTGTTCTTTACCTACTTCTACGTCGCGATCACCTTCAACCCTGAAGAGGTCTCGGACAACATGAAGAAGTACGGCGGTTTCATTCCGGGTATCCGCGCCGGGAAACCGACCGCTGACTACCTGCAGTACGTGCTCTCCCGTATCACGCTCCCCGGCGCCCTCTACCTGGGCTTCGTGGCGCTGATACCGCTGGTGGCACTGGTGCTGATCAACGCAAACCAGAACTTCCCGTTCGGTGGCACCTCGATCCTGATCATGGTGGGCGTTGGTCTGGAAACCGTCAAGCAGATTGATGCGCAGCTACAACAACGTCACTACGAAGGGCTTTTGCGATGACGAGAATGCTGATTATTGGACCTCCCGGTTCCGGCAAGGGAACGCAGGCGGAACGGATTTCGGAGCGCCTCGGCGTCGTGCCGATTTCCACCGGGGATATTTTCCGGGCCAACGTCAAGGGTGAGACCCCGCTTGGCATCGAGGCCAAGAAGTACATGGACGCCGGCGACTTCGTTCCGGACAGCGTGACCAACAAGATGGTCCGCGACCGCCTGGGCGAGTCTGACGTCGAGAGCGGCTTCCTTCTGGACGGCTACCCCCGGACCACCGCGCAGGTGGACTACCTGGACCAGATCCTCGCGGAGGAACAGGAGAAGCTGGACGTCGTCCTGCAGCTCACCGCCGATGATGAGGAACTGGTAAGCCGCCTCCTGGGCCGTGCCAAGGAAACCGGCCGGAGCGACGACAATGAGGCCGTCATCCGCCACCGCCTTGACCTCTACCACGAGCAGACTGAAGCCGTGGTAGCCAAGTACGCCGAACGCGGCATCCTGACCCAGGTTGACGGCATCGGCGCCATCGACGAAGTGACGGACCGCGTCATGCAGGCCATCAAGGCAGCACAGGCAGCCTGATCCAGGCCACCGGACATTGAGGCTCCTCCCCGATCAAGGGAGGAGCCTCAGCCATTTGAAAGGACACACCATGGCGTTTGGCCAGCCCCGCATCGAGTACAAGACCAACGAGCAGATGCGCACCATGCACGAAGCCGGACTGGTGCTGAGCCGTGCCCTGGACGCTGCCGTGGCAGCCGCCGCGCCGGGGGTCACCACCAAGCACCTGGACGACGTCTTCGCCGCTGTTCTCAACGAGGCGGGCGCGAAGTCAAACTTCCTTGGGTACCACGGCTTTCCCGCAACGATCTGCACCTCCGTTAATGAGGAAGTGGTGCACGGGATTCCCGGCAGCCGAGTCCTGGAGGGTGGCGACATCATCTCCATCGACGGCGGCGCGATCGTCAACGGCTGGCATTCCGATTCGGCGCGGACCGTCATCGTGGGCACGGCCAGCCCTGAGGACCAGCGCCTTTCGGACGTGACGCGCGCGGCGATGTGGCGTGGGATAGCCGCACTGGCTACCGGCACGCACGTAGGCGACATCGGCGCCGCCATCGACGACTACGTCTCGTCAGTTCCGGGCAAGCCCCTGGGCATCCTCGAAGACTACGTGGGCCACGGCATTGGCTCCGAAATGCACATGGCGCCGGACGTCCTGAACTACCGCACCAGCCACCGCGGCCCCAAGATCAAGCCCGGCCTCTGCCTGGCAATTGAGCCCATGCTGGTGCTCGGCGGCATCGAAACGGCCGTCCTGGAGGACGACTGGACCGTGGTCACCACGGACGGCAAGCGTTCCTGCCAGTGGGAGCACTCCGTTGCAGTCCACGAAAAGGGCATCTGGGTGCTTTCAGCGCCCGACGGCGGTGCGGAGCACCTGGTGCCCCTCGGCGTCACCCCGGTACCGATCCCGTAAGGTCCGCGCCGCTTGTCGATGCCCGCTACGGTTTCGGACATGCGCCCCTCGATCCCGGGGTGCGGAAGTCCGAAACCGTAGCGGACGTCCGGATCTGAATAATCCCTGGCGGCCACCCACTACGGTGGCGGCCAGGGATTTTGCGTATCAGGAGGACTAGGCCTTCAGCTTGGGCTTGACGTCCTTGGTGTACAGGCCTTCGAGCGTAGTCTTCAGTTCGGTCATGGTGGCCTTGACGTCCGCCTTTTGGGTGAGGATCTTTGCCGCTGCCTTGGCCATCTCCTGGTCAGCGCCGGGAAGGAAGGCCCTGGCGTTGTCCTGGACCCGGGTGACGGCAAGCTGGTCCATGGCGGTCTTGATCTGCGGCGTCTTGGCCAGGACCGCGGTCATGTCGGCTGACTTGCGGATGGGCATGTAACCGGTAGCCGCAGAGAACTCCGCGGTGTTCTCCGGCTCCGTCACGAACTGCAGGAACATGGCAGCCGCCAACTGCTCCTCGCGGGTCACGCCACTGGGTATCCCCAGGCCGGCACCGCCCGTGGGGCAGACCTCCGTCTTGGCCTTGGAGCCGCCCGGCAGGAATCCCACGCCCACGTTGAAGGACGCGGATTTGAGGATGCCGATCAGCGATCCAGTGGAGGACACGGTGGCGGAAGCGAGGCCGGCCGCGAAGTCGTCCGCGGAGTCTTTGGACGAGACCCCGGCCCAGCTGTCCTTGTAGACCGAGTCCTGGACTTCCTGGAGGGCGGCAACGGATTCCGCCGAATCGCAGGTGATGTCCCAGTCCTTGGACCACGCGCCTCCTTCGCCCCAGAGATTGTTCTGCAGCGTCCAGCCGGCGTAGCCCGCCAGGGCCGGGTGCATGAACGCGTACTGCGCGCCGGAGGCGGCCTTGAGCTTGGGCGCCCACTCGGCGAATTCCTGCCAGGTCGCCGGCGCCCTGTCCGGCAGGCCTGCGGCCTTGAAGTGGTCCTTGTTGTAGTAGAAGAGCGGGGTGGAACGGCCGTAGGGCAGCGCCCACTGCTTGCCGTCGTACTTGTAGTCGTTGACCAGTGACGTACGGAAATCGTCCAAAGGAACGTTCAGTTGGCTGATGAGTGAGTCCAGCGGAATGATGCTGTCGTTCAGGTAGTAGCGGAACCACCAGACGTCTGAGAGGACCACCAGTGCGGGCAGGCCTGATTTCGCCGCCTGTGCCGTCTGGAACTTCTGGGCGATTTCCTCGTAGTTGGCTCCTGCGGTCACGAGGTTGACCTTGATGTCCGGGTATTTCTCCTGGAACTTCGAGATCATGGCCTTTTCTACGTCCTGCGACTTACCGGGGTGGTTGGACCAGAAGTCGATGGTCGCCGCGGGCCTCACATCCTTGAAATCCAGGTCTGCGGCCGTTGTTGACGAGTTCCCGCCGGTGGAGGGGCCGCTACAGGCGGTCAATGCGGCGACTCCCGTTCCTGCGCCCGCCAGGGAGAGGAAGAGCCTGCGGCCAAGCGCAGGGATTACTGGGTTTGCTGCCAAGGTAATGCCTTTCTGTGGACCGGGACAGTGTGCTGTAGCGCAGCCGCGCCCGTTTCTTGATGCGGTGGAGGGGAGAAAGATTTACGTACGATGGCGGTCGGCTGGTTAGGTCAGCCGGTGACGCTTCCCTGGGTCAGGCCTGCCACGATGTAGCGCTGCAGCATGGCAAAGACGACGAGGATGGGCAGGATCACCAGTACCGCGCCGGCCATCATGATGCCCCAGCCGGCGCCGTTGCCTTCGGAGTTCTGCAGGAGCGTGAGGCCCACTGGCAGGGTCATGCTTTCGGGCCGGTCCGTGATGATCAGCGGCCAGATGTATTCGTTCCACTCGCTGACCACGGTAACCAGGGCAACGGTGGCGATGGACGGCAGCGATACCGGCACCACCACCTGCCACAGCCGGCGCCAATGCCCGGCACCGTCGATTTCGGCCGCTTCGAGGATGGAGCCGGGAAGGGTGAGGAAATGCTGGCGCAGCAGGAAGGTGCCGAATGCCGTGCCGAGCCCCGGAAGGATAATCCCCCACAGGGTGTTCTTGCCGCCGAGGCCCGCGATCAGGATGTAGTTCGGCAGGATCGATACTTGCGGCGGAACCATCAGCGCCACCAGGATCAGGACGAAGATCAGCTTCTTGGCCGGGAACCGCACGAACACCAGGGCGTACGCGGTCAGGACGGCAAGCACCACTTTGATGGTGGAGCCGATGAGGGTGACCAGGGTGCTGTTGAGGAAGAACTGCCCAAAGGGGACCGTGGTCATGGCCACCCGGTAGTTCTCCGGGTTAAGCGATTCCGGCAGCACCCTGAGGTCCAGGGTTACGATTTCGCCCGGCTGCTTGAAGGAGCTGAGCACCATCCACAGCAGCGGGAGGAAGACCACGAGGGTGGCTGCCGCCAGCGGAAGGTACCCGCCGGCCAGCGTCCGGGCCAGGTTCGCCCAGGAAAACGGGCCGGCCGGCACGCCGGAGGCGCCGCCGTCGTGCGTTCCCTGTGGCCGGGGACTGGTTGCGATGCTCATGAATAATGCACCTTCCGCTCCACGAAACGGAGCTGCAGGACTGTGATTACCAGCAGGATGGCGAACAGCACCACGGAGATGGCTGCTGAATATCCGGCCCGGTTGTAGGCGCCGAAGGCCTGGAGGTACGCCTCGTAAATAAGGGTGCTGGTACCGGCTCCCAGCGGTGTCATTATCCGAATGAGGTCAAAGGCCTGCAGGGAACTAAGCATCGTGGTGATGAGGAGGAAGAACGTGGTGGGCGAGAGGAGCGGCAGCGAAATGCTCAGGAAGCGCCGCATGTTTCCGGCGCCGTCCAGGGCGGCGGCCTCCATGACGTCCTTCGGCAGCGACTGGAGCCCCGCGAGGAATACCACCGCGCAGTAGCCGAGGTTCTTCCACACGTAGACGATGATCACCATGGCCAGCGAGAGCTGTGGATCGTTGATCCACTGCGGACTCTGCTGCCCCAGGCCGCGCAGCAGCCATGCAAGCACTCCGTAGCCGGGGTCGAAGATGAAGAGCCACACCAGGCCGACGCCCACGCCCGAAAGGACGTAGGGCGCAAAGACCGCGGCCCGGGCAAAGGTCGTCCCCCGGACCTTCCTGTTAAGGGCGAGTGCCACCAGCAGTCCCAGCACCATGGATCCGCCCACCGTCAACAGCGTAAACACTGCTGTGGTGCCCAGGACGTTGGCCGCATCAGGGCTGGTGAAGAAGGTCAGGTAGTTGTCCAGGCCCACCACTACGGCTGAGGCTGAGCCCAGCGTCCAGTCCAGCGTGGAGTAGTAGATGTTGTTGAGCAGCGGGAGGTAGGTGAACGTCCCGATCAGTGCGAGGTTAGGCAGCGCCAGGGCAAGGAAGACACCGAAATCCCGGCGGGACCGGGCCGACCAGCGCTTGTGGGGGACGGGGCCTGGCGCAGCAGCGTCCGGTGCGGGCGGCGCGGCGGTGCTGGTCTCCGAGAGGTGAATAGTCATGGATCTCTCACGGAATGGGCCTGGCTTCAGGCCGGCGGGAGGGGAGTCGGTTCTCACTTCACCACATTCCTTCAGTCGCAAAGCCGGAATACCGGCCGCTTCGCCGAGTATTGGCCGAGCCTTCCCTCCACGTTCACCGATCGTTCTGCCCCTTCCCAACTGGGTCGCGACCTAGTTGGGGAGTGGGGGGAGAATAGGTGGCATGGGAGCGGCGGGAGCTATCACTGACGTGCCGGGGATCCGGGTGGGCCATGAGCAGAAGTCCGACGGCGGCTGGCTGACCGGCGTGACGGTGGTCCTCCCACCGCCGGGGACGGTGGGCTCCGTGGACGTGCAGGGCGGCGGGCCCGCCACGCACGAGACCGATGCGCTCGATCCCACCACCCTGGTCAGCCAGGTGGACGCCGTCGTTCTCACCGGAGGCAGCGCTTACGGCCTTGCGGCAGCAGCGGGAGCGCAGCGCTGGTGCGAGGAACAGGGTCGGGGTTTTGCCGTCCCCGGGGGAGTGGTGCCGATCGTCCCGGCGGCCGCGATCTTCGACCTCGGCAGGGGCGGGGACTTCTCGGCGCGCCCGACGCCGGACATGGGCTATGCGGCCACGGCCGCCGCCGCTTCGCAAGGGGAAGGGCATGAGGTAGCCCGCGGAAATGTCGGTGCCGGCACCGGTGCTCTCATAGGGAGGGGTCGGTTTAAAGGCGGAATCGGCGCGGCCTCCGTCACGTTGGAGGACGGCATTGTCGTGGGGGCACTTGCTGTGGTGAACGCGCTCGGCCTGCCGTTCGACGCGACCGCCCAGCAGCCTGAGCCCGGCCGCGGTGCCCCGCTCAACACCACTCTTGTCGTTGTCGCCACCAACGCCGCCCTGGACGTCGCCGAATGCAAGAGAACGGCTTCCGCCTCGCACGCCGGGATCGCAAGGGCGCTCAACCCAAGCCACACGCTGGCGGACGGGGATACCGTCTTCTGCCTGGCGACCGGGGCGGTGGCACTCGGCGGTGCCGATGAAGCTGCCCGCCGCCTTGGCATGATCACCCTGCAAAGTGCGGCAGCCGACGTCGTACGTTCCGCGGTCCTGGACGGGGTGGCGCGCGCTGAAGCCGTGCACACTGCCGCGGGAGAATATGGTGCGTACCGCAGTGTTTAGGTTATGATTGCCAATTTCTCATTTCCGGCCGGACAGGGTAGTGTTGTTTGTTGGTTGTCTGGACCGCCGCGCCCTTTTGGGCTCCGGAACCGGCAATCGATCCAACAAAAACGTTCGTGGCCATGCCCGGTGCAATCCGGCAGGGCTGCGGCAACAACAGTTAGCGGAGGGTATGGCCAAGAAGGACGGGGTCATTGAGATCGAAGGCGTTGTGACCGAGGCGCTGCCTAACGCGATGTTTCGCGTTGAGCTCACCAACAAGCACATCGTCCTGGCACACATCTCTGGAAAGATGCGTCAGCACTACATTCGAATCCTTCCGGAGGACCGCGTAGTGGTGGAGCTGAGCCCGTACGACCTCACCCGTGGTCGTATCGTCTACCGCTACAAGTAAATTGCTGGGCGGCGCCAGCGCAAGCCGGCCGCTGCTCCAGCTGACCAACTGTTACACGCAAAGGAATGCCATGAAGGTCAAGCCGAGCGTCAAGCAGATCTGCGAAAAGTGCAAAGTGATCCGCCGTAATGGCCGGGTCATGGTGATCTGCGAGAACCCGCGCCACAAGCAGCGCCAGGGCTAATTTCCTTCTCTGAAGGAAATCCTGGGTTGCTAACCCACGCAAGTAAATAAAGGCAGCACAAGCTGATCTGGAACACCAAGCTCTAACGAGTCCGGACAGCTAACCCCCGGTCGGAGGCTGGGGCCGTACGGAATGTGCGGGTGTACTGCCTACGACCTCCGGTTTATCAAGGAGTACTGCCACTATGGCTCGTCTCGCTGGCGTAGACATTCCCCGCGAAAAGCGGCTGGAAATTGCGCTTACTTACATCTACGGCGTGGGCAAGACCCGTGCACACGAAACCCTGGCTGCCACTGGCATCAGCGCTGACGTCCGCGTTAAGGACCTCACCGATGCACAGCTGGTTGAGCTGCGTGACTACATTGAAGGCAACTACAAGGTTGAGGGTGACCTTCGCCGCGAAGTAGCAGCCGACATCCGCCGCAAGGTTGAAATCGGCAGCTACGAAGGCCTGCGCCACCGCAAGGGCCTGCCCGTACGCGGTCAGCGTACGAAGACCAACGCACGTACCCGCAAGGGCCCGAAGCGTACCGTCGCCGGCAAGAAGAAGGCTCGTTAAAATCCCGTCCGGGATTTTTGACGGAGCTTTCCCCAATAACTTTCTGTAGGAGAAAAAATGCCCCCGAAGACTCGTGGCGCGGTTCGCAAGCCGCGTAAGAAGGACAAGAAGAATATCGCGCTGGGCCAGGCGCACATCAAGAGCACGTTCAACAACACCATCGTGTCCATCACGGACCCGACCGGTGCTGTGATCTCCTGGGCTTCCTCCGGTGAGGTTGGCTTCAAGGGCTCGCGTAAGTCCACCCCCTTCGCAGCACAGATGGCTGCCGAAGCTGCTGCAAAGCGTGCCCAGGAGCACGGCATGCGCAAGGTTGACGTTTTCGTCAAGGGACCGGGCTCCGGCCGCGAGACCGCAATCCGTTCGCTGCAGGCCGCTGGCCTCGAGGTTGGCTCCATCCAGGACGTCACCCCCGCAGCACACAACGGCTGCCGTCCGCCCAAGCGCCGCCGCGTCTAAGGTTTCCAGCGCTGTTTGAGCTTGCCCGGACCAGCGATGGACCGGGCAAGCCCAGCGCGTTAAGTCTTCAGACCGAATTTCCACCACCTGTGTTGCGTCATATAGCGGATGCTCGCCGAAAGGAAACCTAAGTGCTCATTGCACAGCGCCCCACCCTCTCCGAAGAGGTCGTCTCCGAAAACCGCTCGCGTTTCATCATTGAACCGCTGGAACCGGGCTTCGGCTACACCCTTGGAAACTCCCTCCGCCGTACCCTGCTCTCCTCCATCCCCGGTGCCGCTGTAACCAGCATCCGGATCGATGGCGTGCTGCACGAGTTCACCACGGTTCCGGGTGTCAAGGAAGATGTCACTGAGATCATCCTGAACATCAAGAGCCTGTCGGTTTCCTCCGAGCACGATGAGCCGGTTGTTGCCTACCTGCGCAAGCAGGGCCCCGGAGTCGTCACCGCCGCGGACATTGCTCCGCCGGCCGGCGTCGAATTCCACAACCCGGATCTGCACATTGCCACGCTGAACTCGAAGGGCAAGTTCGAACTCGAACTGACCATCGAGCGCGGCCGCGGCTACGTTTCGGCAGCTCAGAACAAGTCCGGCGATGCAGAGATCGGCCGTATTCCGGTCGACTCCATCTACTCGCCGGTGCTGAAGGTTACTTTCCGCGTGGAAGCAACCCGTGTCGAGCAGCGCACCGACTTCGACAAGCTGATTGTCGACGTCGAGACCAAGCCGGCCATCGCCCCGCGCGACGCCGTGGCTTCCGCAGGCACCACCCTGGTGGAACTGTTCGGTCTGGCCCGTGAGCTGAACACCGCAGCTGAAGGTATCGAGATCGGCCCGTCGCCGACGGACGCTGCCCTGGCAGCCGACATGGCACTGCCGATCGAGGATCTGGACCTCACCGTCCGGTCCTACAACTGCCTCAAGCGTGAGGGCATCCACACCGTGGGTGAACTCGTTGCCCGCTCCGAGGCTGACCTGATGGACATCCGCAACTTCGGTGCGAAGTCCATTGACGAGGTCAAGGCAAAGCTGGTTGAACTGGGCCTGTCCCTCAAGGACTCGCCTCCCGGTTTTGACCTCGCAGCACGCGCCGCAGCAATCGAAGAGGACGACGCCGCCTTCGGCGACGACGAACTCTAAACCAGATCCTGGCCGCCGGGCAGCACCACGGAGTGCAGCCCACGGCTTCCATATGAGGAGAAACAATTATGCCTACCCCCACTAAGGGTCCGCGCCTCGGAGGCGGCCCGGCTCACGAGCGCCTCATGCTCGCGAACCTGGCAGCAGCACTGTTCGAGCACAAGCGGATCACCACCACGGTGACCAAGGCCAAGCGCCTGAAGCCGTACGCTGAGCGCCTGGTGACCTTCGCCAAGCGTGGCGACCTCGCTTCCCGCCGCCGCGTTCTCGGCCTGATCAGCAACAAGGGCGTCGTCCACGAGCTGTTCACCGATATCGCACAGGCAGTGGAGAACCGCGACGGCGGCTACACCCGCATCACCAAGATCGGCAACCGCAAGGGCGACAACGCTCCCATGGCTGTTATCGAACTGGTGCTGGAGCCCGTTTCCGCCAAGCAGGCCGTAGTTGCTGAAGCAACCGCAGCTGCCAAGCGCGATGCAGACAAGGCTGCTCCGGCTGCCGAGGAAGCTCCCGAGGCCGAGGTTGTTGAGACCGAAGCTGCCGAAGCTCCTGCCGCTGAGGAAACTGCCGCTGAAGAGACCGCAACCGAAGAGGCTCCTGCCGCTGAGGAAGCTGCCGAAGCACCCGCTGCCGAGGAGAAGGACGCGAAGTAATTCGCTGTCCGCTTCGCATAGACTTGAGTCTATGAACCACCAAAAACCCGCGGCCCCCGTATCAGGGGGCGGCGGGTTTTTGCGTATCCGGCTTGATCTTTCGTACGACGGCGGCCCCTTCAGCGGGTGGGCCCTGCAGCCTGGCCGGCGGACCGTCCAGGGGGTCCTTGAGGAGGCGCTGGAGCTGCTGGTGCGCCGGCCCGTGCGTGTAACCGTCGCCGGCCGCACGGATGCCGGCGTCCATGCACGTGGCCAGGTGGTCCATCTGGACCTCAGCGAGGCCGAGTGGCTGGGACTGCCGCGCGGGCATGAACTGGACCCCGCCGTCGCGCTTCTCCGTCGGCTCCGCGGCGCGCTGAGCCGCATCCTGGGTGACCTCACCGGCGCGGTCGAGGTGCACAGCGCCACGCCGGCGCCTGTTGGATTCGACGCGCGGTTCTCGGCTCTGTGGCGCCGCTACAGCTACCGGATCGCAGACGGTCCGGCGCTCTGGGACCCGCTGGAGCGGTACTTCACGCTGTGGCACAAGAACCCGTTGGACGTGTCACTGCTCAACGAGGGCGCGGCCAAGCTGCTGGGCCTGCAGAATTTCCTGTCCTTCTGTAAACCGCGTGAGGGGGCCACCACGGTCCGGGAACTGCAGCGATTTGAGTTCCGGCGCAGCGAGGACGGGGTGATCGTTGCTACCGTTCAGGCGGACGCCTTCTGCCACAACATGGTGCGGGCGCTGATCGGTTCCGCGCTGTACGTGGGGGAGGGCGCTGTGGAGCCGGGTTGGTTGTATGACCGGCTCCTGGCGCAAAAACGGGACGCGAAGTCCGTCCTGGCAGCCCCTCACCCGCTCGTGCTGGAGGAAGTGGCATACCCGTCAGACGGCGAACTCCTGGCCCGCGCCGAGCTGACCCGGGCGCTGCGGGAGTAATCGGTTCTAGAACGACGGCGGCGGGCCGTCTGCTGGCAGCGTCAGGGTGAACGTGCTGCCCTGGCCCTTGCCGCTCTGGCAGGAGATGGTGCCGCCGTGGCGTTCCACGATCATCTTGGTGATGGACAGCCCCAGGCCTGCGCCGGAAATCGAGGAGTTCCGCGCCGTCTCTGTCCGGAAGAACCGTTTGAACACCTTGGCGGCGTCTTCACTGCTCATACCCATGCCCGTGTCGCTGACGCTGAGCCGGATCCACTCGTCGCTGGCCCAGGCGCTGATGCTGACCTGGCCGCCGCCGGGGGAGTACTTGATGGCGTTCGACACCAGGTTGTCCAGCGCCTGCCCGATCCGCAGCGGATCCGCGTAGGCCCACAGCGGGGAAGGGACATCTGCGGTCAGCCGTATGTTCGCCCGCTCTGCCTGCGTCCGGGCTGAACCCACGCTGGTCTCCACCAGACTGGCCAGGTCCGTCCGCTTAGGGTGCACATTGAGTGCGGCCGAGGCAGAGGCGGTGAGGTCCGAAACGAGGGCCAGCAGGCGTTCGGAGTTCCGCTGGATCACCGTGAGCCGCTGGACCAGGTCGGCAGCAAGGCTGGGGTCTTCCAGGATCAGGTCAATGTTGCCGAGGATGGAATTGAGCGGGCTCCGGAATTCATGGGAAACATTGGACACGAGTTCTTCGTTTGCCGCCAAGGCCTCCACGAGATTGGTCACGTCACTGTAAACAACTACGGCGCCAGTGCGGTTCCCGTTGTCCGAAATCAGGGGACGGGCTGCGGTGGAGATGGCGCGCTGGTCTCCGTCTTCGCCGATCCAGACCAAGTAATCGGAAAAGGATTCGCCGGCAATGGCGCGCTGCAGGGGGTGTTTGTGCCGGGACAGGGGCGTGCGTTTGTCCAAGGCGTAGATCGCCTGGCGTTCCTGGTTCTGCGGGTCTTCCGTCTGGGCCACCAGTTCATGGAACAGCCGCTGCCGGTCGTTGGTCAGCAGGTGCCGGCCCTGGGGGTCGACGGCGATAATCCCGACGTCGGTGGCGTCCAGGACCGTCTGAAGCAGCCGTTCGCGTTTGTTGCTGGCGTCCAGGAGTTCCCGTAGTTTCGCGTCCTTCTGGGCGAGCTCGCGCTGCTGCATCCGGAGGTTAATGCTTGCGAAGCGGATTGCCAGCGACACGGCCAGCATCATGAGGGGAAACAGGATGGCGGAAGTGATGTCCGTGGCAGTGACGGCCGGAAACTTCAGAAGCAGGCTGGGCACCATGATCAGCAGTGGACCGATAAAACTGAGGACCAGGCTGGTGCGGGTGATCATTCCAGAGGCGGAGAGCCAGATGACCGGGAAAACCACCAGCACGGCAAGCCCGGGCAGGAGGGGCATCGCTCCGTTGCGCATCAGTCCAATAGCCAGAAAATCAAGTATAGGAATGAGCAGGTAAGGCCTATGCGGCAGGCGTTCCCATGGGACGGCAAAGCTCGCCAGGAATAAAAGCATATGGAGGAGTACGCCGGCAATGTAAAGCGGGTTGGAGAGCAGGGTGGGCCAGGCAAAGGGAGTAGCTATAGCCAGCGCCGTCACGATCAATGTGAGCGGCAGTTGGCACAAGGCGGTCTGCCCACGAAGTCCTATCTCGCGGAAGAAACGGCCCGGTCCACGCTGGAAATACGACTCAGCCATGAACGCGGTTCAGGCCCCGCATATAGTCCTGCCAGCTACAAAATTCCGCGCACGGCGGTTCCACGATCCCCATCTTCACCAAGCCCCATCTTCTCGGTTCGTATTACACATCCACTGTCATGGTAATTGACTTTTTCTAATCAATCTTCCCTCTGATGTCATCAGGCCTGCTTACTAGTAGCGTATAAAGGGTAAGAGCAGCATGTCACCGGCGCTGGGCTGGTGAGGGGGACATGTTTGCCTTGCATGGGGATAGCAGATGGATGATCTAGGTGTAGCTGTAGTAATTGAAGACGACGCGGATGTGCGCAACCTCCTCGAAGGGGTATTGAGTCAAGCCGGTTTCGAAGTCCACACAGCATCCGATGGCAAAGCCGGTGTCGAGGTGGTCCGGGAAAAGGACGCCCACGTTGTTACGCTCGACGTGGGCCTGCCGGATATCGACGGATTTGAGGTTCTGCGCCGAATCCGCCACTTCAGCGACGCTTATGTGGTCATGCTGACGGGCCGGACCGAAGAACCGGATCTGCTTTCCGCCCTCAACGCCGGCGCCGATGACTACATCGCCAAGCCGTTCCGGCCGAGGGAACTCCGTGCACGGGTCGCGGCGATGCTGCGCAGGCCCCGTCATGAGGTCAGCACAGCCGCGGCCGTGCCCGCTACCCCGGCAGCGGCTCCCAGGGAGGACCCAGCCGTGTTCCGGCACAATGGGCTGGTCCTTAACTACCGGACGCGTACCGTGGAAGTGCAGGGCGAGCCCCTGAACCTGACCAGGAGCGAATTCGACCTGCTCCACGTTCTGTTGCGTGGCCGCGGGGCCGTGTGCAGCCGGGCGGACTTAGTCCGGGCGGTCCGCGGGGAGTTCTACGATCAGGACACGTACATCAGCGAAGCGGATGAGCGGGCGGTGGAGGTTCACGTGGGCAACCTGAGGAGAAAGCTGAAAGAAAACCAGCATTCACCGCGGTGGCTGCAGACTGTTCGTGGCGTGGGCTACCGGCTGGCGCCGGCCAGGACCGACGCAGTGTAATTACCGCGAGTCCCTACCTGTGTTCCAGGTCCTGTCCGCCGGCCACGATATAGGTGGACTGGAGCTCGGACACGGTCTGGCTGCCATCGATGGCCACCCGCTCCATGAGGAGCCGTCCCTGTCCGAAATCGCCCTGCCGGACGACATTTTCGAGGAGTTCGGCCAGCTTGGAGAGCCGCTCGCCGCCCAGCATGGCGGAGGTGATCTTCAGGCTGATGGCGGCGTCGAGGCAGGCTGCTACGTCCTGGCGTTCCACGGCCGACGCGAGCCGCGTGTACCGCTGGTCCCACATGTCCGCGTAGTCCTGCGCGAAGCGCTTGGCCAGGGCGGGTCCGGCGAGTTCTGCTTCCAGATCGTCCAGTACGGCCACGTTAACGAGCGGCAAGAGATCCACCGCCTCCAGTGACGGTGCGGGTTCCGCAACCGGAGGCACCCACGACGGGAAAGCAGCGGCTGTGCTGCTCTCCTCGCTGGTGGCGCCGGGATCTGGGCTGTACATGGTTCAAGGCTACTTCCTGCAGTTCTGTTGAGGTGGTGAATTCGGGTGATCCTGTGGAAACCTTGAGGGTTGCCGTAGGTTTGTGGCTCACTGCCCGCTGAACGTGATGACGGTGTTGACCACCGCCGGGCCCAGGATGGCAATGAAGAGCACAGGGAAGATGAAGAACAGCAGCGGAAAGAGGATCATGACGGGCAGCTTCATGGCCTTTTCCTCCGCGCGCTGGCGGCGTTTGACACGCATCACCTTGGCCTGGATCCGCAGGACCTGACTGATGGCAATGCCATAGGTGTCTGCCTGGATGACGGCCTGAACGAAGCTGCGCAGCTCGGGGATGTTGGTCCGGTCCGCCAGTGCTTGATAAGACTCACGGCGGCTGCGGCCGACCTGCATGTCCTGCAGGGTGCGTACCAGTTCCTCCGCCAGCGGGCCCTTGCCGTTGGCTCCCGCACGGGCCATCGCACCCTCGAATCCGAGGCCGGCCTCGACGGAAATAAGCATCTGGTCCAGGGTGTTGGCCAACTCTAGTTGCATGGTCTTCTGGCGCTCCTGACCCTTGCTGTAGAGCAGGAGGTCGGGGATGAAGTATCCCAGGACCACCACGAACAAGCCGGCGAACTTCATCATGGGGGTTCCGCCGGTCATGGTGAGATACAAACCCAGGGTGGCGCCGATGACGCCTAGTCCAAGTTTGGAACCGAGCACTTTTCCCAGCGGCATGGACTCGGGCCGTCCAGCCAGCGAAAGCAGCCGGTCAAGAAAAGCAACGTAGGTCGGCGGCGTGAGGCGCCTGCCTACGGTTTCCAGAAGGCCGGGTGAGGTGACGTCTTCCACGACGACGGGCGCGGCGCCGCGTGCCAGCAGCTCGCTTGCCGCGGTGCGCCCCGGCTTATCCACGGTGAGGACGGACCAGGTCAGACCTGCCAGCGGGACGCAGACAAGGAAAATGGCGAGGAGAACAACAATGCTCATGGCTGCCTCAGAACTTCAGGTCGATGATTTTGCGCATCCACAGCGAACCGATGATCATCAGGATGAAGGATGCCCCGATCAGGCCCCAGCCCAATGGGTGGGTAAAGAGGGAGTTCATGTAGTTGGGGCTTACGGCTAGCAGCATCGCCACGATGCCGAAAGGCATGGCAATCAGGATGTAGGCGGAAAACTTTCCCTCCGCCGCAAGGGACTTGATGTGCCCCTTGATTTCGCTGCGCTCGCGGATGGTTTCGCCAACCTGGTCCAGGACTTCCGCGAGATTGCCGCCCACCTCGCGGTTGATCTGGATTGCCTGGGAAATCCAGACAAAGTCCTCGTTCTTCATACGCTCGGCTGTGTCATTCAGGGCGGACAACAGGTCCCGGCCCAGGCTGGTCTCCGTGATGACCCGGCGCATTTCCTCCGAAGTAGGCTTCTGGGATTCGGTAGCGGCGGCATCAATAGCGCGTAGGATACTGTGGCCAGCGCGGAGGCCGCCGGAGAGCAACTGGAGGGTGTCGCCCAGCTGGGTGTCGAACGCTGCGCGGCGCTTGCCCGCAAGGAACCCCAGCGCGAGCTTGCCCACAAAAGGAGCCATCAGCGCCAAGAGGAGTCCCACCAGTGGACCAACCGTCACGAGCCCAACCAGCATGCCAACTCCGGATCCGATGCCGATCAGCAGGAAGAATTCCGCCTGACTAAGCCGCAGCCCCGCTTCCTCCAAGTCCGCTTGGGAGAAGGCCTTGACGGTGCGCCCTTCCAAGACCCGTTCGATTGACCGCACAGCGGAGCCGGCAAAGCGGGTGAGGAATGACGGCGGCTCCGTTTCAAACGGACGACGGCGGTCCAGCGGCACCGCGGGTGCGCCCGGCACGAGCACGGCGAAGCCCAAGAGGACGACCGCCAACAGGACACTAAGGGTTCCGAGGGCAAGTGTCATGGCGCTACCGTCACCTGCCTGCCGGAGCCTGCGGAGCCGCGAACACGCCGGGCGAGACATGGATGCCCATGTCTTCGAACCGGTCGATGAAGCGAGGCCGGATACCCGTAGCCACGGGCTTCCCAAGGAAACGGCCATGTCCGTCCACGCCGGCCGAGTAGTCGAAGACGAAGGCGTCCTGGAGGGTCACGATGTCCCCTTCCATGCCTTGGACTTCCGTGACGTGGGTGATCCGTCGGGATCCGTCGCGAAGCCGGGAAATCTGTACGACGAGGTTGACGGCCGATGCTATCTGCTCCCGGATGGCGCGCAAGGGCAGGTCCATGCCCGCCATGAGCACGAGGGTTTCCAGACGGGCTACGGCGTCGCGCGGTGAGTTGGAGTGCACGGTGGATAGGGAGCCGTCGTGGCCGGTGTTCATGGCCTGCAGCATGTCCAGGGACTCCCCGCCGCGGACCTCACCGACCACGATCCTGTCGGGGCGCATACGCAGTGAGTTCCGGAGTAGCTCGCGGATGGTCACCTCGCCCTTGCCTTCGGTGTTGGGCGGCCGGCTCTCGAGCCGGACCACGTGTTCCTGCTGGATCTGCAATTCCACGGCATCCTCGATCGTGACGATGCGCTCATCGTGGGGCAGGAAGGAGGAGAGGACGTTGAGCAGGGTGGTCTTACCCGTACCGGTACCACCGGAGACGATGATGTTGAGCTTAGCCTTGACGCAGGCGTTAAGCAGTTCAGCCATTTCGGGGGTGAGGGTGCCGAAATCGATGAGGTTCTGGACTGTCAGGGGAGTCTTGCTGAATTTACGAATGGTCAGCGAGGAACCGCCCACAGCCAACGGCGGAATAACCGCATTAACACGGGATCCGTCTTCGAGGCGGGCATCCACCAGCGGGGACGATTCGTCGATGCGGCGGCCCACCTTGGATACGATCCGCTCGATGACCTTGCGGAGGTGCTCTTCCGAGCTGAAGCGGGAATCGGATAGCGTCAGCTTGCCCTTCCGTTCAACATAGATCTGGTCCATGCGGTTGACCATGATTTCGGAGACGTCGGGGTCGTCCAACAGACGCTGGAGAGGGCCATAGCCCAGAACATCGTCGGCCACATCCTGGACGAGGCGGGTGCGTTCCTCCGGCGACAATGGCACCTGTTCGGCATCGATGATGCGCATCAGTTCTTCCTTGGCGGAGGTGCGCAGCTCGTGTTCGGTGGCAGCCGCGTCGTTAAAGCGCGTGCCCATTCGTTCGAAAAGTGCGGTGGCCGCCCGGTGTTTCAGCGCTGCGAAGACATCCACAGGCTGCGCCTTAGGCGCTGGCCGGGGGCCGCCGCCGGACGCTGGAGGCGCAGTTTTTGGCGCGGCAGGCTTGATCTTGGCTGCGGACGGCGCGGGGCTGACGTACCGGGATTCCCGGCTGGGCTCCGGAGCGGTCGCCGCGTCGGGCGCGGGGGACGGCTGGGGCGATTCCAGCAGGGCTGTGCCCTTGCCGGAGCTTTGATTGCGGTTGTTGCCGTCCTGGGCTGGGTTGTTCCGGCCCTGGACAGCATTGATCCGTTCGGAGAGTTTCATCTGATAACCACCCTTCGGTGCAGTTTCCGCTGGGTCTGGGTACGCCAGGCCGGGTTGAAGCGTTCCACCAGGTGGCGGAGGCTCTTGACGGCAGGGTCCCGCTTGGATTCCTGGAGGACAGGGACGCCCCGGTTGGTAGACAAGGCCACGGCTTTAGACCGGGGGATGCTCACGTCGACCGGGGCGCCGATGGTGGATTCAACGTCCTGGATGGTGAGCCCGGACTTTGCATCCGCCATATTAAGGACCACGTGCCGTGATTCGGGCATGATCTCGAGCTGCCGGAGTACTTCCAGGCCGGACCGGAGGCCGCGGAGGCTGGGTATGTCCATGCCGCTGACCCAAACGGCATCGGTGCACTGTTCCATGGCTGCCAGGCCGATTTCCTGCATGCCTGGGGCTGTGTCCACCACTACGTACTGGAACTCCTGGGAGAGCTGCTCCAGCAGGCGGGTGACGTGTTCGGGCGTGATGTGGTCCGCGTCCACCGGGTTGGGCGGTGCGCACAGGGCGTAGATCCCGGCCGGGTGCACCGTGAGGAAGGCTTTCAGCACCAGGGAGTCCTGGCTGGCTGCCGGCGTGACCGCGTCTGTGACTGTGTGCTCGGGGTCGAGGTACAGGCCCGAGGCGACGTCGCCGAACTGGAGGTCCAGGTCAACGATGACCACGCTCATGGGCGCGATCCGGCTCAGACCGATGGCGATGTTGGTGGCGATGGTGGTCTTGCCAACACCGCCCTTGGGGGAGAAGACCCCAATCACCAGGCCCTTGCCGCCGTTTTCCGCGGGCGGCTCCTCATGATTGCGGTGGCGGGTGGCGAAGGACTGGCAGGCACGCTCAAGCAGTACGCGGATTTCCGCAGCCTCTGCGTGGGGGCTGAGGATATCGCGGATGCCGGCCCGCATGGCGTGTAGAACCAGGTCGGGGTCATCGTCACTGACCAGCACCACGCTGAGCTCGGGCAGCTGGACGTCGAAGACCTTGGCGAACGTGAGGGCGTCTTCGTAGGGCACATCCGGCCCAATGATAAGCACCTCCGGCTGTTCCTCGTCCAGCAACGAGAACAGTTCGACGGGGCCGGCCGGGAGAATGTCCGAGGCGATGGTCTGGACGCTGCCGCGTATCCCGTTCGAGACGGCGTCGCGCAGCTTCTGGTCGAACTCGACGTTGGGGGAAAGCAGGACGAAGCGGCTCACTTGTAGATCACTTCTTTGCGCTCGATAGGGGATCCGTTGTCCTTGGCGTCCAGCGGTTCCTTCGTGAGCCAAAGCCGCCCGAACTCCGAGGCAAAGACGATCTTGCCGGCGTCGATGTCGTTGACGGCAACCGTGAGCATCAGGGAACCCTCTGGAAGGGTGGTGTCCTGGGGGTTTGATCCGTCCTCGGCTTCCTCCGTACTCGCTGCCTGCGGGGCGCGCTGGACGGCGGTGACGAGGGCTTTGCGGATGCTCATCTGGGTGGTCGCGTCCTTTTCGTTTGCCGGATCAGCACCCGCTTCGAATGACAGGAACATACCCACCCGATCACCGACGGCAATCCGGCCACCGGCGATGCGCTGGGGTTCGAGCTGGAAAGAGACTTCTTGCATGCCGGCGGGTACTTCAACGGCTCCGCTCTCCTTGGCTTCTTCCGGAGCGACAAGGCGCTCGGCCAGAAGCTGCTCTCCTGGGATTAAGTCCACGGCGGCCACAGTGCCGGCTTTGTCGTCCAAGGTGGATAGGGCCGAGGTGGCCTTGCCCGCCGCCGGAACACTCTGGGTCTCCAGCGAAGCCGTCATTTCTTCGACGGGAGTGCCAGCAGGGATGGCGGTCTTTACCACGAGGACATCGACAGGTTGCGTCCCGGCCAGCGCGCGTTGGTCGGCGCCTTGTGCATATACGACGATCAGGATGGCTCCCACGATCGCCAGGGCAACCGCAGCAGTTCCGGCGAGCATGCGAGACTTCACGTTCTACTCCTAACGAAGGTTCTTGTTCTTTGGATTTACAGGACGGGCCGTGCAATGGTTGCGCCGTACTCGTCCACTGGGCCCAAGGTATAACCGTCGGCCAACGACGTGTATTTGATGAACTTGCCGATGATGCCGCGGCACTCTCCCCGGCATTCGTTGGAGGAGGTGACCCCGGGGGCCGAACCGGCACGGTTCTGGAAAGTGTTGGGAGCGATGCTGTCGCCGCTGAACTTCCAGCCAGTGACCTCGAACGCTGCGAAGGCCACCATGCTATAGATGGCACCGTTACCGGTACCGGTTACTTTGTTGAAGATGGGCAGGAGGACTGTGACCGTGCGGCCGGCGCTGATTTCGCTGGCCCATTTGTTCAACGTGTCACTACAGTTGGCGGGCGCGTTGTTGCCTGGGTCGCTGCCGCCTTCACTGACGGCCAAGTCGATGGAGCCGCCGCACTTGCCGGGGTCCTGGACCAGCCAGCCGAAGCCGCCTTCCACGGCGGCGCCCGATGGCCCGTAATTGCAGTCGGGATTGGCGTTCTTGCCGTGGTCCTGGAGCCGCTGCAGCTCGCCGTCGATCTTGTCCTTTACCTGGCATACGGAAAAGGCGAGGGGAAACGCGGTGCGCCCGGCCCGGGCGCTGCCCCACACAGCCGAGCCACGCGCTCCAACTTCTGCGGAGGGGATACCTAAGGCGTTCGCGAAGAATAGGGACACTGAATTTTCCACTCCGCCAGGTTCCTTCGCAGCCGTGGTCACGGAGACCTTACGGGCTGTTTTGTCGAGCTGGACGGAGTAAACCTTGCTTATTCCGTCCAAGGCGTTCTTGCTGGCCAGCTCGCTGGTCAGTGTGGAGGTAGTGGAACATTGGCTGCTGGCAGAGTCCCGGGCACACTTTTGGGCCAGCGCAACAGCAGAAGCGTCAGCGCCGTTCTGAAGCTGGGCGCGCTCTGAATAGATGACGCCCACATCTACGGCGATGGCCACAAAGCCCAGCAGAGCTACCAGGAGGAGGGCGACGATGACGCTGACTGCCCCGCGCTCAGGGTTTCTGGCCGCTATCCGCCGCACAGCATGACCCCTTTTCCTTGGAGGGGGAACGGCCCCGCGATTCCGGTGATGGTGGCCAAGGTGTAATTAATGGTGAGCGTGACTTGGTTACCAGCACTGCATACCTCGCTGCTGAGCGTGATGTCGGAGCTGGGAATGCTCGTGCTAACAGATGCTGCCGCGTTCTTCGCGGCGGTTCTGGCAGCGGCAGGATCGTTGGAGATTGCCATCACCCGGGCCCCGTCCCGCGCGGCGTTTGTCAAGGTGATCTGGGCGTTGTAGGCCCGGCCGAATTCGACCGTTCCAAGAACCAACAACAAGAGGAGGGGCAACAGGATAGAGAATTCGACGGCGGCCGCGCCGCGTTCGGAACCGCTCTTCACCTGTTGCTCCTCCTCTCCTTGGAAGACTGTTGTCCGGGGTTAGCGGACAATCGGATGGCCTTATCTATGTGGTCGCGGGCTTGGGCTTGACCGAGCCTGAGATGTTGTTGAAGAGATCGGTGAGGTTCGTGCCGAGCGCTGTTACGGCGATGATGATGACGACGGCGATGAGGCCGACCATGATGCCGTATTCAACCGCGGTGGCGCCCTTTTCGCTGCGGAGGCGGTTCTGCAGGTTGAAGCCGAGGGTCTGGAGGGTTGCGATGAGGGAAAGCATGATTTTTACTCCTGAGCGAGTGTCGTTGGGGTGGCTGGTCCGTCACCAGCTCTAAAAAGAAGTTAGCAAGCAAAAAAGCACTTAAGACGGGATCTTGGAACTTCCTGCGCAAAGGCTTCACGAGTTGGGTAAATCCTGCGTTTTCGCTTCGGCCCCTGCGTTTCGGGCGATTGACTTTGGTTCGTTTGCTTAGTGCACGAGCTTAGGGCTGTTAGTGAGCGAGATTAGGCCGCCGTTAGGGTCGGGAAGGCCTTGTGGTCCATGGGCGGTTGCGCGAACCAGGACCGTGGTCGTTACGTTGCGGCGGGGGCGGGGGCGGCCGGCGGTTTGACCTTGCCGGAGATGTTATTGAAGAGGTCTGTGAGATTGGTCCCGAGCGCGGTCACCGCAATGATGATGACAACGGCGATGAGGCCGACCATGATTCCGTACTCCACCGCGGTGGCGCCCTTTTCTGCGCGGAGGCGGATCATGAACTTCGTGTACAGGGAGAGCATTTCTTACTCCTGAGCGAGTTGGGGGCTGGTCCTTCACCAGCTCTGATACAAAGCTAGCAACGTGATTTCGGCCCGTGTCAATACCTTGACACATCCTGCGGAAAGCCTTTCGACGCTGTATATTTACCGCGTTTTTCCTGCGTCAACGTCGGGTTGGACGCCTGACACGACAAATGGACCCCCTCGGTTCTGGGTTCCGAGGGGGTCCGGTCTGTAGGGCGCCTGGCGGCGCTGGGGCAACGAAGGTCAGAAGAGAAGTCTTGAAATGCTGAGCGCTGCGGGCCCTAAGAGGACGATGAAGAGCACCGGGAAGATGAAGAGCATCAGAGGGAACAACACCTTTACCGGGAGCTTCATGGCCTTTTCTTCAGCCCTCTGCCTGCGCCGGACCCTTGACTGCTGGGCTTGCGTACGGAGGACTCTGGCCAGCCCGATGCCGTACTTGTCGGCCTGTACCACTGCCCTGACGAAGCTCCGCAGCTCCGCCACGGAGGAGCGGTCCGCCATCGCCTGGTAGGCCTCCTGCCGGGGGCGTCCCACCTGCATGTCCTGGAGCGTTCGGGTCAGCTCCTGGGCGAGGGGACCCTCTCCATGCTGGCCGGCACGGGCCATCGCCGCTTCGAACCCGAGGCCCGCTTCGACGGAGATCAGCATCTGGTCCAGCGTGTTCGGCAGTTCCAGCTGTATGGCCTGCTGGCGTTTGATGCCCCTGTTGTAGACCAGCAGGTCCGGGACGAAGTAGGCAAGGGCTGCGATAAACAGGCCGGTTGCGACGTTCTGGAGTGAAGGAGCGTTCCGGAACATAACAATGGCCAGGACTGCCGCTACCAGGGCAAGCAATGGTTTGATCACAAGAAGCTTTTCCAATGGCATCGATACCGGACGACCCGCCAACGCGAGCCAACGGTCCAGTTTCGCCTCGTAGCTCCCGGGCGTCAGCCGTTTGGCCACGCCCAGCATCATGGGCGCCCGCGCCGCCGCTGTGGATCCGTTCTGCGTGAAGCCCTGGCCGAGGTTTGTCCGGATGGCGAGGGCCCCGGTGTGGTCCAACGTAGCCAGCACATAGGTGAAGTAAGCAAGCGGAAGTACCACCGCAGCAATGATCAGCCAACCAACGGGAGTCATGGCGTCCTCCTAGAACTTAATCTTGACGATGCGGCTCATCCAAAAACCGCCGATGACGAACATGACCGCACTTACCGCGATCATCAGGTTTCCTGCCGGTTCGTCCACGAAAACCTTCATGTAGGTCGGGTTTACGAACGAAAGCATTACAGCAACGGCCACCGGCATGCCCATCAGGATGATGGCGGAGATCCTGCCCTCTGCGCTAAGCGACCGCACCTGGCCTTTGATCTCGGTCCGCTCCCGGATAGTGGCGGCAACCTGCTCCAGCACTTCTGCCAGATCCCCGCCGACTTCCCGGTTGATCTGGATCGCCTGGCCTACCCAGCGGAAATCCTCGCTGTCCATTCGGTCGGCCGTCTCCTCGAGGGCCAGGCCAAGGTCCTTACCGATGCGGGTTTCGTTGACGATACGGCGCAGTTCCTCCGAGGTGGGGGCTTCGGATTCCAGCCCGGCTGCCTCAATGGAACGGATTACGCTATGACCGGCCCGGAGACCTCCGACGAGCATCTGGAGAGTATCAATCAGCTGGCCCTCGAACTTGCCCTGTCTCTTGTCCGTTCGAAGCGTCAGGACCAACCGGATAATAAAGGGCGAAGCCGCTCCGAGAAGAACACCCAGGACCGGGTTGGTGAGAAGCGAGCCCACGAAGCCCAACAGCAGGGCGACCACCGCCACCAGGAGAGTGAAATCGGCCGGCCCCAGCTTGACGCCGGCGTTATAGAGCAGGTCCCGGTTGAATGGTCCGCCCGATTTGCCAAGAGCTTTGTCCACGCCCCCAACAAGCGTATGGGAGACCCTGCTCAGCGGTGTGGCTGTCTGGACCCCTTCCGGTCGGCGCCGCGCCATCGGAATGGCCCCGTTGGTCGGTCTGAGAACTACAAGGAAAAGAACCAGCAAAGCGCCAAGACACAGGACGACGGCAGTTGCCAGTAGCAATGGTGACTCCATTGCTACCGCCTCCCATAGGGTGCCATGTCTGCACCAAATACTGCCGGCGAAACCGAGATGCCCACTTCTGCGAAGCGGTCGAGGAATCGGGGACGGATTCCTGTGGATGCAGGCTTGCCCAGGAACCGGCCCTGCGGGTCCATTCCGGCTGAATAATCAAAGAGGAAAACGTCCTGCAAGGTGACAATTTCCCCTTCCATGCCCTGGACCTCCGTCACGTGCGTGACGCGCCGGCTGCCATCGCGAAGCCTGGTGACCTGGACGATCAGATCCACAGCGGATGCCACCTGCTCCCTGATGGCACGCAATGGAAGATCCATCCCTGCCATCAGCACCAGCGTCTCCAGGCGGGCGATCGCATCTCTGGGCGAATTGGCGTGCACTGTTGACAGAGAGCCGTCGTGGCCAGTGTTCATGGCCTGGAGCATATCCAGCGACTCGCCGCCACGGACTTCGCCAACGATGATTCGGTCGGGCCGCATGCGCAGGGAGTTCCTCACCAACTCGCGGATATTGACGGCGCCCTTGCCTTCAATGTTGGGAGGCCTGCTTTCCAACCGGACCACGTGCTCCTGCTGCAACTGCAGTTCGACGGCATCCTCGATGGTGACAATGCGGTCGTCTTCGGGGATAAACGAGGAGAGAACGTTCAGCAGCGTCGTTTTGCCGGTACCCGTGCCGCCGGAAACGATGACGTTGAGCCGCGCCTTAACGCAGGCGCTGAGCAGTTCTGCCATCTCCACCGTCAGCGAGCCCCATTCGATGAGGTTACGGACCGTGAGGGGTACATGGCTGAACTTCCGGATGGTTAGCGACGGGCCGTTCACGGCCAAGGGCGGAATGATCGCATTGACACGTGAGCCGTCCTCCAGTCGGGCGTCCACCAGTGGGGAAGATTCGTCGATACGTCGGCCTACCTTGGAGACGATGCGTTCGATTACCTTACGGAGGTGGTCGTCAGAGCTGAACTGCGCTCCTGTGAGGTGCAGGTGCCCGCCGCGCTCGATATAGATCTGGTCGAACCTGTTGACCATGATTTCCGTCACGGACGGATCCTCCAGCAGTCGCTGGAGGGGACCAAAACCCATGACCTCGTCGGCGATTTCCCGAATGAGGCGACGGCGTTCTTCCGGAGACAGGGGAACCTGTTCTTCATCTATGACGGCCGAGAGCTCTTCAACCGCTGATGCCCGCAGGTCCTCCTCTGACGACGCTGAATCGCCGAACCGTGTTCCCATCCGTTCAAAGAGGGCCAGGGCTGCGCGCTGCTTGAGCCCTGCGAGCGCGTCCACGGACTGTGCCGGCGGTGCCGCAGTGGCGCTCAGTGTTGCGGCCAGCGGACTGCGGGCAGGCTGTGACGGTACTTCTGCATAGGCTGCCGGCGGTGTGGCGGCCGCTGCTGCCGGGGCATCCTGCGTGGCCGCAACCGGATTTTCTGTAGCTGACTTGGCCAGCCGATCTGAAAGCCTCACGATACAACCACCCTCCGGTGCAGTTTGTTGTGGGAAGAGGAGACCCATGCCGGGTCGAAGCGGTCCACCAGCTTCTTCAAACCCTTGGAAGCTGAATCCCTGGTGGTGCTCTGCAGCACCGGGACGCCGCGATTTGTGGAAAAAGGCAGGGTCCGCGAACGCGGGACCACTGCATCGATGGGTACGCCGATGGTGGCCTCCACATCCTGGACTGAGAGGCCGCTCTTACGGTCGGCGAAATTGAGGACCGTATGGCGGCCCTGCGGTATGAGTTGAAGTTCCTTGAGGACACTGAAGCACTTGCGCAGCCCCCTGACACTCGGCACGTCCATGCCGCACACCCACACGGCATCCGTTGCCTGCTCCAGGGTCGCCAGGACGTGCTCGCCAAGGCCCGGAGCGGTGTCCACCACCACGTACTTGAACTCGCTTGCCAGTTGGTTGATGAGCCGGCTCACGTGGTCCGCGGTGATGTAGTCCGACTCCGCCGGGGTGCGGGGCGCGCAGAGGGCATAAATTCCGGCCGGGTGGACCGTAAGGTAAGCCTTCAGCACCATGGAGTCCTGGGACGCAGACCCGTGGACGGCCTCGGTGATGCAGTGCTCGGGCTCCAACAGAAGACCGGATGCCACGTCACCGAACTGCAGGTCAAGGTCCACGATGACCACGCCCATGGGCGCCACCTTGCCCAGTCCGATGGCCAGGTTGGTGGCTACGGTGGTCTTCCCCACGCCGCCTTTGGGGGACATAACGGCGACTACCCTTCCGCGTTCCTGCCCTGATTCCGCCGCCGGGGCCATGCCCCTCCGGCGGCTGGCAGAAGCAAGACATGCCCGTTCCAGCAGTACCCGGAGGTCGTTGATGACGATGTCCGGAGTGAGCACATCCCGGATCCCTGAGTGCATCGCCTTAAGTACGAGGTCCGGCGTGGGCTCGGCCACCAGCAGCAGGCTGACCTCGGGATATTGCAGGTCGAAGACTGTAGCAAGTTTCAGGGCCTCATCCGGAGTGACACCGGGACCCAGGATCAGCACCTCGGGTGGGGCTCCGGAGAGCTGGCGGAATACATCGTCGGGACCGCCTGCCAGCACTTCGGGCGTCAGGGTCTGCAGTTCGCCGTGGAGGGCTCCTGTTATGGCCTGACGAATTCTTGCCTCGAAGTCGCGGACGGCGGTGATGGCTACAAACCGGCTCATTAGTACAGCCCTCCAAGGGTGGTGACCGGGGGGTCGCTCTTGGTGCTGGAATCGGTCTGTTTCGCCAGCCAGATCGTGCCGAACTCTGCGCCGAATACGAGCTTGGCGGCGTCTGCATCGGTGCGGGCTACCGTGACAAATGCCGACCCGTTGGGCATTTGTACGCCATTCTGGGAATCCTGGGACTCGGACCCGGTCTTCTTGGTGTCAGGCGCGGCTTTCTGGACGGCTGTGACCAGGACGTCGTGGAACAGAATCCCGGTGGACTGCTTCCAGCCCTTGAGTTCGGCTGGCACACGGGCACCGGCGGGAATGTCCTCTTCGGTCTTGAACGAGGTGAAGACCGTGACCTTATCTCCGGCTTCGATCCGCCCGCCTAGGAGGCGTTCAGGAGTCAGGAGCACAGTGACTTCCTCGAGGCCCTTGGGGACTGGAACGGTGCCAGGCACCAGCTCCCTTGGGTCCACCAGGCGCGAGGCCAGGAGCTGTTCCCCCGGCTGCAGGGCTACGGAGGTCACTTTGCCGTTCTGGTCGCCGAGGCTCTCCAGTGCCCCCTCGGGAACTGCAGCCTGCGGGATTGATTCTTCCTGGACGAACTTGTTGAGCTCCTCCGCCTTAGTTCCTGCGGGTACGGACTCTTTTACGACCAGCACGTTGACGGGTTCCAGCCCTTGCGCCGCTCTGTTGTCGGCTCCTTGTACATAAACCACAAGCAGTACAGTTCCGATGACGGCTAATACCAGAGCCGCAATGCCTCCCAGTAGGCGTGATTTCACGAGATTTCTCCTTCTTCTTTAATTGGTTCGCGAGTGGAGAGGCCGGCGGCTACTCCGAGAGCCAAACTGCGGTTGCGCCGTAGTTTGGTGTTCCACCACTCGCTGCAAGCCCCTCTTCGAGGGTCACGTAGCGGGTGAAGAAGCCCTGAATGCCCCGGCAGTTGCCATTGCACGAGGGGGCGGCAGGGTCCAGATTCGTCAGTGATGGGCCTCCGCCAAACTTGTATCCGGTGACCTGGAAGGCGATAAAGCCGGTCAATCCGTACGTTGCGTGTTGTCCCGTTCCGGTCGCAGTGCTGAAGATGGGAACCAGGATGGGATCGTCCAACAGGGTGGAAATGATGGACGTGCATTCTGAGGGAAAATCGTTGCCCGGATCATTTCCGATTTCGGAGGCCGCGATATCAATGTCTGCGGTGCACCCCGAATCCCGGTCAAGCCATCCGAATCCACCCTCGGCATAGCCGTTTTGGGGAGCGCAACCGGGGTAATCCGGAGTGTTCTCGTCATAGCGCAGGAGAATGTGCGTCGGAATGGGGTCACCCGTGAAGCTGCCCGTCGAGTTAAGCTCGGCAAGCTGGCTGGGTGAAAGGTATTGCTCGAAGACGCATTGGCTAATGGTCCAGGGCAGTGTCGTCGCTCGGGAGGGCGCGCCCCAGGATGCTTCTGCTACTGCATGGATGGAAGTCGCCTCGTGTCCCAGGACCCGGGCAAAATACAAGGTAAAGCTGTCGTCCGCGGAGCCGACGGGCTGGGCGTTGGTTTCAACCCGTACCGAGGTTGCGCTGGGCTGTGTAACGGAGAAGACCCCGCTGAACCCGTCGTTGGCGTTATCGTCCGCGAGCCGATTGCCCGGATCCGTCATGGCAGTCGGGCAGCTGATCCCTTTTGCACAGTCCCCGGCGATCGCCAGGGCGGTAGCGTCAGCTCCAGTCTGAAGTTGTGTCTTCTCGGCGTACATGGCCCCGACGTCGACGGCAAGGGCGGCAAATCCCAGGAGCACCACCATGGAAAAGGCCACGACGACGGCGGCTGCGCCCCGTTCGTTGTCCTTCCGCGTGGCGAATGTTCCTGGGCCGGGACACGTCATTAACCGCCGCATCGCATTACTCCTGTTCCGTTCAGCGTCATGGGGAAGAGGCCCGGTGACCCGAACCAGCCGGAGTCGAGGAATCCGGACATGGAGGAGAGGGTCACACTGGTTGTGACTTCGACGTTGCTTCCGTCCGAACAACTGGCAGCGTTGTCTGTCACGGTGACGCCCAGCCCGTCCAGCGAGGGAGCGGCGCCCAGGGCGGTCCCTTCGACATCAAGCGAGCCGTCGTCATAGTGGATCGCAGCATGCCGCGCACCTTCCCGGGCAGCCTGCGTCAATGAGTTCTGAATGTTGAATACCCGGCCGAACTCCATGGTGCCGATGAGGATCAAAAGCAGCAGAGGAAGGATGAATGCCATCTCGACGGCTACTGCGCCGCGCTCTTTCTGTTTCGGTTTCAAACCGTCCCCCAGGGTCTATAAGGCCAGCTGATTGCCGGTCTAATGGATGGATGGCGGAACTGGTTCCGGCGGGCCCGGGTGGGCCCGCCGGAACCAGTTGCGCGTGGATCGATCAGAGCTGGCCTTCAACCTCGCCGAAGAGGAGGTTGATTCCCGTGCCGAGGGCTGTGGCGCCGACGGCAACCACGATGGCGATCAGGGCGACCATCAGGCCGTACTCCACCATCGTTGCTCCCTTTTCGGAAGCCAGGCGGTCCTTGATGCCGGCGATGAAAGCGGTCATTGAGACCATGAGAGAAGTCATTGTTATTTCCTTAAATTCGGTGAAATGGATTAATTGAATTTCAACGAATTACCAGCTACCCCATTCAATCCCAGCGGCTGGCCTTCGCTAAGACGAGATTGTCATTCGGGGAATTAGGCAACAATGCGTAGTGGTACTCGACTTTTCGGGCGCGGAAAAATGGCCGCTACTTGGAAATTGCGGGGGAGTACTCAGAAACGGACGTCCCGGCAGCGGCCGGAGGGTCGGCGGGCTAGTCCAGGAGAAGTGCGACGCCGGCCGCGGCGGCCAGCATAGACGGGCCGTGGGCCACCTCTGTACCCTTGCCACGCCGCCGTACACTGACGAGCCCAAGAGTGATGACGCCATTAAGGATGAAGCCGAGGAGCGCGCCATAGAGTAGGTGGCTCCAGCCCAAGTAGCCCAGGTACAGGCCGAGGGGGCCGGCCAGCTTGACGTCACCCATCCCCAGGCCCGACGGCGAGATAAGCGCCAGCATTAAATAGGCAGCGAAAAGGATTGCGGCGCCCAGCAGGCCGCGGACAAGTCCGGTTGCATATCCGCTGACTGCCCACGCAAGTACCAGCAATAAAGCGCCCCCGGCGAGCAGGGCCAGAACCAATGGATTCGGCAACAGATGCTGGGTGAGATCGGTCCGTGCCAACTGGGCGCCCAATATGCCCAACAAAAGAAACGCCGGCAGTTCCGGAGCACTCCCAAACCGAAGCGCGAACGCGGCGCAGGCTGCTCCGGTGACTGCCGCCGTCGTAATCCTGACAGGAAGTGCGGGGAGGTCGCCCAGGCGGGGCATGGTCCTGGCGATCAGGAGTTCCGCGAGCGGGGAGAGGACAAAGCCCAGCACGGCTGCGCCCAACGAGAGCCACGGCGAAACGTCCCCGCTCGGCGTCAATATCACTGCATCCCCCCCGCGTTCCTCAGGCCGGCCAGGACCCGGTCGGCATCCGGTAGCCCCATTTTGACCCGGAACCCCCTGACGCGCTAATCTTGGTAGTCGTTGTGCGTGTCCTATTCCGATGGTGCGTGCCCGCTTGAGAATCCAGTTGCAGGATGACTACTCGACGTGCACATTCGGAACCACAGGATGACTGGTTACATGGAGCCCTCACCTCTGTTCCGGTAGCGCGCAGACAGTAGGTGCACGAGCTAGTGACACCTAAACAAGAACGCCAGAACAAGAACGAGGCAAACACCGTGCGTACGTACACCCCGAAGCCCGGCGATATCAACCGCCAGTGGCACGTCATTGACGCCACAGACGTTGTCCTTGGCCGTCTTGCAAGCCAGACCGCAATCCTGCTGCGCGGCAAGCACAAGGCCACCTATGCATCCCACATGGACATGGGCGACTTCGTCATCATCATCAACGCTGAAAAGGTTGCCCTCACCGGCGCCAAGCTGGAGCAGAAGCGCGCATACCGCCACTCCGGCTACCCGGGCGGCCTGACCTCCGTCAACTACGCGGAACTCCTGGAAACCAACCCGGTCCGCGCCGTGGAGAAGGCCATCAAGGGCATGCTCCCCAAGAACTCCCTGGCTGCACAGCAGCTGGGCAAGCTGAAGGTGTACCGCGGTGCTGAGCACCCCCACGCCGCCCAGCAGCCCAAGACTTTCGAAATCACCCAGGTCGCCCAGTAGTCCTGGCCACCAAGCAACTTATCTATACAAGGAGAATCGTGGCTCAGAACGAAGAGACCACCGAGGCCGTCGAGGCCGAGGAAACCCTGACCAGCTACACCTCTGAAAGCTCAGCTGCCGAAGCTGCGCCGAAGAAGGAGCGCCCGGCCCTGACCGTTGCCGGCGCAGCAGTTGGCCGCCGCAAGGAAGCCGTTGCACGCGTCCGCGTCGTGCCCGGCTCCGGCAAGTGGACCATCAACGGCCGCGCGCTGGACAACTACTTCCCGAACAAGCTGCACCAGCAGGACGTCAACGAGCCCTTCAAGATCCTCGATCTCGAAGGCGCCTACGACGTTATCGCCCGCATCCACGGCGGCGGCATCTCCGGCCAGGCCGGCGCCCTGCGTCTCGGCATCGCCCGTTCGCTGAACGAGATCGACGTCGAGAACAACCGCGCCACGCTGAAGAAGGCCGGTTACCTGTCCCGCGACGCCCGTGTCATCGAGCGTAAGAAGGCCGGTCTCAAGAAGGCCCGCAAGGCCCAGCAGTACTCCAAGCGCTAAAAAGGCGCCTTCCCGGAATGTGGCCGCTGGCGCGACCACATTCCGGGGCCCGCGGCGCTTTTTATCGCTTGGCTCCACAAGCGCAAGCGCCGCTTACGCAGAAGCCCGTTCCGCCGATTGGCGGGGCGGGCTTCTGCCGTTTAACCGCCGTCCAAAGTCGTATGGCCAGCCGATTCAGGGCGTTCACGCCCCATCAACTAGACTTAGCCGGTGTCTAGATTATTTGGAACAGATGGTGTCCGGGGCCTGGCGAACGGACTGTTGACAGCAGAGCTGGCGATGAAGCTGGCCCAAGCGGCCGCCGTCGTGCTTGGCCACGACCGGGCCGCCAACGGATCCCGGCCCCGCGCCGTCGTCGCGCGGGACCCGCGTGCGAGTGGTGAATTCATCGCAGCAGCCGTGGAAGCCGGTCTTTCCAGTTCGGGTGTGGACGTCTACGACGCCGGCGTTCTGCCCACCCCCGCTGCTGCCTACCTCGTTGCAGACCTGGACGCGGACTTCGGCGTCATGATCTCTGCGTCGCACAACCCCGCGCCGGACAACGGCATCAAGTTCTTCGCCAAGGGAGGGCAGAAGCTTCCCGATGACGTCGAAGACGCCATCGAGGCTCAAATGGGCGGTGAGGCTCCGCGCCCCGTCGGCGCCGACGTTGGACGCATCCAGCGCTTCTCCGACGCCGAAGACCGCTATATTGTCCACCTCCTCGGCACCCTGCCGCACCGCCTGGACGGCCTGAAGGTAGTCCTGGACTGCGCCCATGGTGCTGCGAGCGGTTGTTCCCCGCAGCTGTTCAAGGACGCCGGCGCCGACGTCTTCGTCATTGGAGCGGAGCCGGATGGCCTGAACATCAACGACGGCGTGGGCTCCACACACCTCGGTCCGCTCAAAGCCGCCGTCGTGGAGCGCGGCGCCGACCTTGGCATCGCCCACGACGGTGACGCCGACCGCTGCCTCGCCGTCGACCACGAGGGCAATGAGGTGGACGGCGACCAGATTATGGCGATCCTTGCCGTGGCCCTGAAGGCCTCCGGCAAGTTGAAGGATGACGTCCTCGTGGCGACTGTCATGAGCAACCTGGGCCTCAAAATAGCGCTCAAGGAGGCGGGCATCAGCATCCGCGAGACGGCCGTCGGGGACCGCTATGTGCTTGAAGGCATGCGCGAGGGCGGCTTCAATCTCGGCGGCGAGCAGTCCGGCCACGTAATTTTCGCTGATCACGCCACCACCGGCGACGGACTGCTGACCGGTCTTCAGTTGGCGGCGCAGGTGGCCCTGAGCGGCCGGCCCCTGAAAGAACTGGCAAGAGTGATGACGAAACTTCCTCAGGTACTGATCAACGTCAAGGGTGTGGACCGCAGCCGTGTGGGCAGCAGCGACAGCCTGGCCGCGGCAGTCCGTGCCGCCGAAGCGCAGCTCGGCGACACCGGCCGAGTCCTCCTCCGGCCGTCCGGCACGGAACCGGTAGTCCGCGTCATGGTCGAAGCCGGGGACGAGGCCACCGCGCAGTCGATTGCCGAAAGCCTGGCGCAGGTAGTCCGCACCGAGCTTGCCCTGGAACTGGTCAGCGACTGATCCGAGAGATTAACTAACTGCGGCCCGCCTCCGTCCCGGAAGCGGGCCGCCGCGGTTCCTGGCAGGCTAGAGGTTCCGGCTCCGCAAGGAGTCGCGGATCTCTGTGAGCAGTGCAATCTGCGGGTCCTCAGCAGACTCCTCTTTCACGTCGTGCTTGATCCCCAGCCGCCGGTTTCGGAACTCGATCATGTGGTTCATGGGGACCACCACCACGAAGTAGATTGCGGCGGCGATCAGCAGGAAGTTGACGATGGCCGTCAGCAGAACGCCGAACTCCACGGCATTGCCGTTGAAGTCGACCCTGCCGAAACTGTCGAAGTTCGGCGAGCCTACGAGGCCCGCGATCAGCGGCATGAGGACCTTGTTCACTAGGGCCGTAACGACGGCGCCGAAGGCGGTGCCGATGACGACCGCGACGGCAAGGTCAACGACATTGCCCTTCATGATGAAGTTCTTAAATCCTGTCAGCATGTCATCAAACCTATCGTGGACGACGTGCTGGCAGTTCAGATCGCAGTGCCCGGAGGCTTGCTACCCAGATGGCGGCCAGGGGGAGTGCGGACCACGGCGCATCCAGCGCCGAGAGCCAGGGGGACATGCCGGCGGCCAGGTGGAGGGGCGCGACCAGCCACATGAGGACAAACGCCAGGACGACGGCGACACGCAGTCCCGGATGAGGCCATCGGTCCAGGAGGTAGACGGCCACGGGAACGAACAGCACGGCGTCGTAGGTGGCAAGGTGAGGCGAAAACGTCAGGCTCGTCGCAAGCGTTGCGATCAGCACGGTGGCGGTGTCTGCAGTCGCGCCGTGCCGTAACAGCACCGTGAGCAGCACGGCCGCGCCGATCGGCAGTGAGATGAGCGTCAGAATGGGCGCGACTGCCTGGCCCCACTCCGGCGGCAACAAGGACTGCAGCAGTGACGGCAGCCCTGTCATCTTCCAGGCCTGGCCCTCCTGCACTTCTGTCATGTAGAGCGGACTGGCAAGCGCCGCCGTCCATTGCCGGATGCCGTCGACACCGACCAGGGCCAGGGAAGCGGCCGCAATGGCGGTGACACTGACAATGAAAGCTGCCAGCGCCTTGTAGCTGCGGACGGCCAGCAACACCAGCGGTATCACCAGGACGAGCTGCGGTTTGGTGAACCCCAGTCCTAGCACCGCGCCCGCCCAGCCCGGGTAACCGTGGGTAAAGAGCCGGATGCCGATAAGCCAGACGGCCAGCACGAACGCCGAGTCCTGCCCGCTGCCCAGCGCTTCGAAAGTCGGCGGCGCTGCCAAGGCGCACAGTAGGACTGTCGTCCGCCGGTTCTGGAAAAGACGCGGTGCCAGGAACCTCAGACCCAGGAAGCACCACCACAGCAGCGCCGCGTTGAGGACAAACCATAGGATGCCGCTGAGGTTATAGGGAATCAGCGCGAGGGGGGCGTAAAGCGCGGCCACCACCGGGAGTGAGACAAACCAGGCCAGCGGTACCTCGGCCCCCAGCTCGCGGCCCTGGAGCTCTGATTGAACCGCCGGATCATAGAGGTTGTCGGCGCCGTCCAGCAGCAACCGCCCGCCGGTCCAGTGAGCCAGGTAGTCCGGAAGGAAAGCGCCCTGTGTGCCGGGGTCGATGATCCGGGCGAGGCTGCCGGCCAGTAACCCTACAGCCCCGGCAACGATGAGTAGAATCGGGTAGACCCGCAATCGCTGCGGAGTGATCAAGGCATCGATGCGCGGCACGACGCGCCGAAGCAGGCTTGTTCGACGTCCGGGTTCAGCTTCCCTTGGTTTCCCCACCATGGAAGGGACACTACAGGACCGGGAAAACCGCGGGACGGAAGCACCTAGGCATACCCCGGCGCCGCACCCGCCCCGAAGTATTCCTCCAGTGTGTGCACGCCCTTTTGCGCCATGTCCGAGGCTGCCTCGACCCCGACGTAACGCAGGTGCCACGGCTCGTAGTAGTAGCCCGTGATCGGATGGAACATCCACGGGTAGCGGACCACGAACCCGAAGCGGTGCCCGTTCGCCTTCACCCACACGGCGGCTGGCTGGTCCGCGAAGCATGGCTGAAAACCGCACGCTCCGCCGCCGTCGGCGATGTCGAAGGCCCAGCCGGTCTGATGCTCGGAATATCCCGGCCGAGCACTCGCCGTGTCCGCATCCGCCTGCCCGCGCGCTGCCACGTGGCTGTTATAGGTCGCCGTCTGCGCCGCGAAGGAGCGGTACCCGCTCGCCAGGACCAGGGCGACGCCGTCCGCCGCGGCAGCCGCGAACATCGCCTCGGCCGCCGCCGCCGTCGTGCTGTTCAGCAGTGCAGCCTCCCCGGACGCCGTGGTGGCGACCGCGGGCCGCACTAAATCTGCCGGTGCAAAATCTGCAGGGGCAAGCGGCCGGTGCTTATTGACAATCAACCAGGGACTCGTCGGGTCGGTGAGTGAAAAGCGCGACGGCTTGCCCGCTGCCGCTTTGGTTGGCGAGGGAGCGGGCCTGGCAGCCACAGTGGCGCGTGCCGTCGTCGGGCTTGCGGAGGGTGAAGTCGACGCCGGTGGAACGGCCGACGACGGCGTCCCCGCCTTGGGAGCCTCGTGCGTGCAGGCGGTCAGTACAGTCAGCCCCGTCCCGGCTGCGAGGAAGCGTGCGAAGGAGCGGCGCGACGGCGGACCGCAGTCCTGGCACATGTGTGTTAAACCTTCCTCAGGAGCATGCGGCGGATTGAGTGATCCGCGTCCTTGGTGAGCACCAGCTGCGCCCGGCCCCTGGTGGGGAGCACGTTCTCCTCGAGGTTGGGCTCGTTGATGCGCTTCCAGATATCGCGCGCGGTACGCTCGGCCTCTTCGTCGGAAAGCGTGGCGTAACGGTGGAAGTAGGACTCCGGCTGGGAGAAGGCGGTGCTCTGGAGCTTGCGGAAACGCTCCACGTACCACTCCTCGATGTAGGAGGTCTTTGCGTCCACATAGATCGAAAAATCGAAGAAGTCGCTCAGGGCGAGGCCCTGCCGGCCGTCATGGCGGGGGCGGGCCGGTGCGAGGACATTCAGGCCTTCGACGATCAGGACGTCGGGGCGGCGGACGACAACTTCCTTGCCGGGCACGATGTCGTACGTAACGTGTGAGTACCAGGGTGCGCGGACTTCTTCGGCGCCGCCTTTGATCTCGCTGACGAACCGCAGCAGGGCACGCCGGTCGTAGGACTCCGGGAAGCCCTTGCGCTCCAGCAGCTGCCGGCGCTTCAGCTCGGCCAGCGGGTACAGGAAGCCATCCGTGGTAATCAGCTCAACGTTTGGGGTGCCGGGCCAGCGCCGCAGCATCTCGCGGAGCACGCGCGCAATGGTGGATTTGCCGACGGCGACAGACCCCGCCACGCCGATCACAAAAGGGGTCCGCTGAGTCTGCTCGCCCAGGAACGTGGTGGTTGCTGCGTGAAGCTGACCTGCGGCCTCCACGTAGAGGTGGAGAAGCCGTGACAGGGGGAGGTAGACCTCGCGGATCTCCTTCATATCCAGGGGATCGCCGAGGCCCCGCAGGCGGACAATGTCCTCCTCATTGAGGGGCTGTTCCATTTGGGCGGCGAGCCGGGACCAGGTCTGCCGGTCCAGCTCGACGAACGGGGACACACCCTCGCCGTTGGCCTCGTTGCGTTGCAAAGTCACCCTAGAGATTCTGCCCCGCGCCCGGCGCAGAGCGAAATGCGGGGCTGCTGGTCAGCCCCTTCGCCGATGTGCGGTTGCCCCGGCGGACCTGTGCTGCAGGACACCTCGGTTTAGATCTCCCCGCGCCAGCCGATACTCTTGAGCCTATGTGTGGAATCGTGGGATACGTGGGCCGTTCCGTTGACGGCGTGGTTAATGGTCACAGTGCGCTGGATGTGGTCCTTGAGGGCCTTCGGCGGCTGGAGTACCGGGGTTATGACTCTGCCGGTGTGGCTGTTGTATCCGGAGGCTCCATCGAGTCCCGGAAGAAGTCCGGCAAGCTGGCCAACCTGGTGGCAGAGCTGGAGGCACGCCCGCTGCCAGAAGCTCTGACCGGAATCGGGCATACGCGCTGGGCAACCCATGGCGGCCCCACGGACCGCAACGCGCACCCGCACCTGTCCGATGGCGGCAAGCTCGCCGTCATCCACAACGGCATCATCGAAAACTTCGCCGAGCTGAAGCAGGAACTGCTTTCCAAGGGCGTGACCTTCCTGTCCGAGACGGACACCGAGGTCGCGGCGGCCCTGCTGGGCGACATCTTCCGCAACAAGCTCGGCGGCGACACCGCCAACGGCGGCCTGACCCGCGCCATGGAGCTGGCCTGCCAGCGGCTCGAGGGTGCCTTTACTCTCTTGGCGGTCCACGCGGACCAGCCGGATGTCGTGGTGGCTGCACGGCGCAACTCCCCGCTGGTGGTCGGACTGGGCGAGGGCGAGAATTTCCTGGGCTCGGACGTCTCCGGGTTCATCGACTACACCCGCCGGGCGGTAGAGCTCGGCCAGGACCAGATCGTGACCATCACGGCTGACACGGTGGACATCACGGACTTCCATGGCAATCCGGCCCAGGGCAAGGAATACCATGTGGACTGGGACCCTGCTTCGGCTGAAAAGGGCGGCTTCTCCTCGTTCATGGAGAAGGAAATCCATGACCAGCCCGACGCCGTGGCGCAGACCCTCCTGGGCCGCTCGGACATCAACGGCAAGCTGACCCTGGACGAGCTTCGCATTGACCCGGAGCTGCTCAAGCAGGTCAACAAGATCATCGTCCTGGCCTGCGGCACCGCTGCCTACGCCGGCACAGTGGCCAAGTACGCCATCGAAAACTGGTGCCGGATCCCCACCGAGGTGGAGCTCGCGCACGAGTTCCGCTACCGCGACCCGATCCTGGACTCCAACACCCTGGTGGTTTCCATCAGCCAGTCCGGCGAGACCATGGACACCCTGATGGCGGTCCGCTACGCCCGCGAGCAGGGCGCCAAGACCATTTCCATCTGCAACACCAACGGCTCCACCATCCCTCGTGAATCCGACGCCGTGCTCTACACCCACGCCGGCCCGGAGATCGCCGTGGCCTCCACCAAGGCGTTTCTGGCGCAGATCACCGCCGCCTACCTGCTGGGCCTGTATTTGGCACAGCTGCGCGGAAACATCTTCTCCGGCCAGATCAAGGACGTACTGGCGGACCTGGGCAAGATCCCGGCGAAGATCCAGACCATCCTCGACGGCGCCGGGCCCCTCCGCGAACTGGCCCGCAGCATGGCGGACGAAAACTCCGTCCTGTTCCTGGGCCGCCACGTCGGCTACCCCGTGGCCCTCGAGGGCGCGCTCAAGCTCAAGGAAATCGCCTACATCCACGCTGAAGGCTTCGCCGCCGGCGAGCTCAAGCACGGCCCCATCGCCCTGATCGACGAAGGCCAGCCTGTGTTCGTGGTGGTCCCGTCCCCCCGCGGCCGTGACTCGCTGCACTCCAAGGTTGTCTCCAACATCCAGGAAGTCCGCGCCCGCGGCGCCCGGACGCTGGTCATTGCCGAAGAAGGCGACGAAGCGGTCAAGGCCTACGCCGAGCACGTCTTCTACGTTCCGGAGACGCCCACGCTGCTGATGCCGCTGCTCACCACGGTTCCGCTGCAGATCTTCGCCGCGGAACTGGCAGCAGCCAAGGGCTACGACGTGGACCAGCCGCGCAACCTCGCCAAGAGCGTCACCGTCGAGTAGTTGACCGCTTGAGCAAGACTTGAGCCAAAAATGAACTGATCCAGTACAACCCAGGGCCCTGAGGTCGATATCGTAGGGCTCATGGGGGAGGCCCGGATCGACACTCGTGGGAGCGGCAGCCGCCGGACGGCCGGCGGCGACTTGAAGGCGGGCCTCAGACCCTGGATTCTTGCGTGGCTGGCATTTTTGCCGTACGCGATTATCCGCTCGGAGAACCTCGCCGAATCGGACACGTTCTGGCAAGTTCGGACCGGTTTATGGACGATGACGGAAGGTCGTCTTCCCCTCGTGGATCCCTTCTCATGGACGGCCGCGGGGAAACCCTGGACGCTCAACTCCTGGGCGTTTAATGTTTTGGTCGGCCTTGGGTATGAAGCGGCTGGCCTGGCGGGGGTGGCTTTCATCGCAGCATGCCTGGTCGCGGCAATCGGCGGATTGCTTCTGTATCTGGCCCGCGAGTTGGGTGCGGCTCCGCTGCCGTCCGCCGTCGTTCTGTTGGCCGGGGCGCCGCTGTTGATGCTTTACCTGTCGGCGCGACCCCAGCTTGTAGATTATGTGTCAGTGCTTGCGCTTGCTGTCTTGCTGCGGAGGTTGCTCGACGGGCGCAGGCCTGGGTGGTTACTCCTTGCCGTCGGTGTTCTGACGGTCCTTTGGGTGAACCTGCATGCGGCTGCCCTGCTCGGCGTGGCGATCGCTGGTACCAGTGGCTTGTTGGCACTTCTGGGGACGCGGACGCGTCGGCGGGCCGGGTGGCTTTTCGCTGCTGCGGTGGTGATTTTCATCGGCGCCATGGTCAACCCCTATGGAACCGGTCTGCTGGCCCAGACGGTGCAGGTCAAGGCTGAGTCGGCAGACATCACCGAGTGGCAGGCACTTAATCCGGCGGACCCCCTCCAACTCGTGCTGTTTGCGATAGGCCTGTTGGGTCTGGCCATTGCAGCCAAGCGGCGTGACCCGGTCCTTTGTGGAGCCTTGGCGGTGAGCGCAGCCGGATCTGTGGCCGCCATGCGTATTCTCCCGATCCTGGTCTTGCTGGCATTGCCCGTGTTAGCTGCAGCCATGTCCCGTGGTGCTGTCCTCCGCTATCTCTGCAGCCGGAGCAGAATGATTTCCACGGGCGCGGTTGTTCTGCTGTCGTTCGTCTTTGGAGCCGCGCTAATTAACTTTCCCTACTTCGGCCGGCCGGATCCCACGCATTTTCCGGACGCGGCGGTCAAAGCCATCCCCTCCGGTTGCACGTTGTTCAATGACTACCGACTGGGCGGCCTGGTCATCCTGCAACGGCCTGATGTCCGGGTTTCCATCGATTCGCGGAATGACCTCTACGGGGCGGACGCAGTCAGACAATCAGCCCGGGTGGCCACCGGCCGCGTCGACCCAGACCAAGGACTTGCTGGTGCAGGCTGTGTGCTGGTTCATCCCGATGGGGGGCTGGCGCAACGGTTGCGGAACAGCCCCGAGTGGAAGTTGACCTCGGCCGAGCCCGCGGCGGTCTTGTTTGTTCGCCGCTGAGATGTGGCCGTGGCGGCTTCCGTCAGAAACGTCACCGTAGAATAAGCCGCATGATCGTAGGCATTGGCGTAGACGTTGTAGACATCGAGCGGTTCGGCCGGCAGCTGGAGCGGACGCCGGGACTCCGGGACCGGCTGTTCGTGCCGGCAGAGCGGGACCTGCACACGCGGTCCCTCGCCGCCCGGTTCGCCGCCAAGGAAGCCGTGGCCAAGGTCCTGGGCGCCCCTGCCGGGATGAACTGGCAGGACTGCTGGATCGGCCTGGACGAAAACGGGCCCACCCTCCAGGTCAAAGGCACCGTCCTGGCCGTCGCCGAGGCCAAGGGAGTCAAGCGCTGGCACCTGTCCATGAGCCACGACGGCGGGATCGCCACCGCGATGGTCGTGGCCGAGCGCTAAGCCGCCCGCGCGGGGAACCGGCACGATGATCAGCGCGTACACCGGAACGCAGGTCCGGACGGCCGAGGAACCACTCCTCGCCGCCGGTCTGGGCGGTGTCCTCATGCAGCGCGCCGCCCATGGCCTCGCCGCCGGCATCATCAACGAACTTCGGACCCGCGGCCGCCGTCTTTACGGTGCCCGCGTCGTGGTGCTCACCGGCAAAGGCAACAACGGCGGCGATGGCCTCTTCGCCGCCGCTTTACTCGCGGGCAGGGGCATGCGGACGACGGCGGTACTCACCTCCGACGGCGCCCACACCGACGCCCTCGCTGCCTTCGAACGGGCCGGGGGCCGGGTGCACCGCCTGGCGCCGGACACGCTGCCGAAGCTCGCCGCGGAAGCCGGGCGCGCCGACGTCGTCATCGATGCCGTGCTGGGGACCGGCGCCCGGGGCGGCCTTCGGGGGCGTGCCGCCGACCTGGCCACCGCCCTGCTCGCGGCTCACCGCCCGGGGCTCGTTGTGGCCTGCGACCTGCCCAGCGGAGTGGACGCGGACACCGGCGAAGCAGCCGGGCCTGTCCTGCCCGCGGACCTGACCGTCACCTTCGGCGCGGCCAAAGCCGGCCTGCTCGCCGACCCCGGTGCGGACTACGCGGGCCGGGTGCAAGTGGTGCCCATCGGCATCGAAAAGTACTTGCCCATGCCCTCTCTCCGCAGACTGGACCCGGAAGACCTTGGCGCCCTCCTGCCCAGTCCGCCCCGGCGCGCCCACAAATACTCCCGCGGCGTGCTCGGCATAGTGGCCGGTTCCGCCGACTATCCCGGCGCCGCGGTCCTGGCCTGCCGCGGCGCACTGGCCGCCGGGGCGGGCATGGTCCGCTACCTTGGGCCTCCCGCTGTCGCGGACCTGGTGCGCCAGTCCTGTCCCGAGGTCGTCTGCAGCACAGGGTCAGTCGCAGACAACCGGGTCCAGGCCTGGCTGGTGGGCTCCGGGATGGGCCCGGGGGACCACGAACAGCTCAAGCGCGCCCGCGACGCCGTCGCGTCCGGCCTGCCAATAGTGGCCGACGCCGGGGCGCTGCCGGCGCTGCCCGACATCCTCGCGCCGCAGGTGGTGCTGACCCCGCACGCAGGTGAACTGGCCGCTCTCCTGACGCGGCTCGCCGCGGATACCGGCCGCGAGGCAGTGGAGGCGGGAACGCTCGCCGCCGTCCGCCGCGCCGCCGGCCTCACCGAGGCGACCGTCCTGCTCAAAGGCGCCACCACCCTTGTCGCTTCGCCCTTCCAGGATTTCTACAGCCAGTCGGACGGCACGCCGTGGCTCGCCACGGCCGGCAGCGGGGACGTCCTCGCCGGCGTCATCGGTGCGCTGCTCGCCCAGGTGGGGTCCGACGTCGGACGCTTCCGTGACGCGGGCATCGACCCGGACGAACATTGGGCGGCGATTGCCGCGCTGGGAGCGGCGCTGCACGGGCTGGCGGGGAGGTCGGCGTCGGAAGCGCGCTCAGGCGGGCCGATCACTGCTGGCGTAATTGCCGACGCAATACCCGATGCCTGGGGTAAAGTCAGCATGCTTAGTAGCGTTGGCTTCCCGGAGCGTCATAGTCGGGGGCAGCGGCTACGGTAGGCAGAGGTTCGCATCGGCAGCTGGAGGTCCCGGACCTTCGGGTGCCGAACAATATAGAGGAGCAAGATGGAAGTCTGGCCTGGATCGGCTTATCCCCTGGGTGCCACGTACAACGGAACGGGCACGAACTTCGCCCTGTTCAGCGAACGCGCCGAGAAAGTGGAACTCTGCCTCTTCGACGACGACCTCGTGGAAACCCGCATCACCCTGGATGAAGTGGACGGGTACGTCTGGCACTGCTACATCCCGCAGGTCCAGCCGGGCCAGAAATACGGCTACCGGGTCCACGGCCCGTACGATCCCAGCTCCGGCAACCGCTTCAACCCCAACAAACTCCTGCTGGATCCGTATGCGAAGGCCGTGCACGGCCAGATCGACTGGGACCCGGCGCTGTTCACGTACAACCTGGGCGAGCCCGACTCCATCAATGACGCGGATTCCGCCAAGCACATGATGCTCGGCGTAGTCATCAACCCCTACTTTGACTGGGAAGGGGACCAGAACCTGCGGATTCCCTACCACCAGTCAGTCATCTACGAGGCACACGTCAAAGGCCTCACCCAGCTCCACCCCGAAATCCCCGAGGAGCAGCGCGGCACCTACGCCGGCGTGGCGCACCCGGCGGTGATCTCGCACCTGCAGAAGCTGGGCGTGACGGCGATCGAGCTCATGCCGGTGCACCAGTTCGTCAACGACGGCACGCTGCAGGACAAGGGCCTGAACAATTACTGGGGCTACAACACCATCGGCTTCTTCGCCCCGCAGAACACGTACAGCTCCACCGGGGACACCGGCCAGCAGGTCCAGGATTTCAAGGCGATGGTCCGGTCCCTGCACAAGGCCGGGATCGAAGTCATCCTGGATGTGGTCTATAACCACACCGCCGAGGGCAACCACCTGGGTCCCACGCTGTCCTTCAAGGGCATCGACAACGCCGCTTACTACCGGCTCATGGATGGCGACGAAAAGCACTACATGGACTACACGGGCACGGGCAACTCCCTCAACGTTCGGCACCCGCACTCCCTGCAGCTCATCATGGACTCGCTGCGCTACTGGGTCACCGAGATGCACGTGGACGGTTTCCGCTTCGACCTGGCCTCCACCTTGGCCCGAGAGTTCTACGACGTGGACAAGCTCTCCACCTTCTTCGAACTCATCCAGCAGGATCCGGTGGTCTCGCAGGTCAAGCTCATCGCCGAGCCCTGGGACGTGGGGCCAGGCGGCTACCAGGTGGGTAACTTCCCACCGCAGTGGACGGAATGGAACGGCAAGTACCGCGACACCGTCCGGGACTTCTGGCGCGGCGAGCCCGCCACCCTCGGCGAGTTCGCTTCCCGCATCACCGGCTCCGCGGACCTCTATGAGCACTCCGGCCGGCGTCCCGTGGCGTCGATCAACTTCGTCACCGCACACGACGGCTTCACCCTGGCAGACCTGGTGTCCTACAACGAGAAGCACAACGAAGCCAACGGCGAGGACAACAACGACGGCGAATCCCACAACCGCTCCTGGAACTGCGGCGCGGAGGGGCCCACCGACGATCCGTCGGTCCTGGCGCTCCGGGCCCGCCAGCAGCGCAACTTCATCGCCTCGCTGCTCCTGTCCCAGGGCGTGCCCATGCTGCTGCACGGCGACGAGATGGGCCGTACCCAGCAGGGCAACAACAATGGCTACTGCCAGGACTCAGAGCTGACCTGGATGAACTGGGACAACATCGACCAGCCGCTGGTGGAGTTCACCGCGGCCGTCAACGCGCTGCGCGCCAAGCACCCCACGTTCCGTCGGAGCAGGTTCTTCGACGGCCGTCCGGTGCTCCGCGGCGAAGGCGAGCGGCTGCCGGACATCGTCTGGCTGGACCCGTCCGGCGAAACCATGAAGCCGGAAGCCTGGGACAGCGGCTTTGGCCGGTCCGTCGGCGTGTTCCTTAATGGTGACGGCATCCAGGGCAAGGACAGCCGCGGCCGCAGGATCACCGACGTGAACTTCCTGCTGTACTTCAACGCCCACGATGACACGGTGAAGTTCACCCTGCCGCCCGACGAGTACGCTCCCGCATGGGACGTCATGATCGATACCGCCGGGCAGAACGCCGACACCCAACCGGTGGCCGCGGGGGAGCCGCTTCCGGTGGAAGCCAAGTCCCTGGTGGTGCTGCGAGCACACACCGTGGAAGAGGTGGAGCCGGACCACTCGGTGGCCGCGTCCCTGGCCGCCCTGACGCAGTCCACCACCAGCGAGGCCGAATCCATCAGCACCCCGGTGGTGGCTGAACCGGGCAAGACCACCAAGGTGGGCGCGCGGAAGGCAGACGCCAAGTGAGGGTGCCTGCATCCACCTACCGGCTCCAGATCCGCCGCGGCTTCACCCTGTTCGACGCCGCGGCCACGGTCCCCTACCTGAAGTCGCTCGGGGCGGACTGGGTGTACCTGTCGCCGATCCTTACGGCGGAGCAGGGCTCGGACCACGGCTACGACGTGACCGACCCGTCCGCCGTGGACCCGGAACGCGGCGGGCCCGAGGGCCTGGCGGCGCTGTCCCGCGCCGCACGCGAACACGGGATGGGCGTCCTGGTGGACATCGTCCCCAACCACGTGGGCGTTGCCTCGCCGCCGCAGAACCCCTGGTGGTGGTCCCTGCTGAGGGAGGGGCGGGAGTCACCGTACGCTGACGCGTTCGACGTCGACTGGGACCTGGGAGGGGGACGGATCCGGCTGCCGATGCTCGGCTCGGATGACGACCTGGACAAGCTGGAAGTCGTGGACGGTGAGCTGCGCTACTACGACCACCGGTTCCCGATCGCCCCCGGCACGTACACCGAGGGCGATTCACCCCGGGACGTGCACAACCGCCAGCATTATGAGCTGATGGACTGGCGCCGCGCCGACGCCGAGCTGAACTACCGCCGCTTCTTCGCCGTGACCACCTTGGCCGGGATCCGGGTGGAGGATCCGCAGGTCTTCGAGGAGGCCCATGCAGAGGTGGGGCGCTGGTTCCGCGAGGGGCTCGTGGACGGCCTCCGCGTGGACCACCCGGACGGGCTGGCAGACCCCGCCGGCTACCTGCGCTGGCTCAAGGACCTGACCGGCGGAGCGTACGTGCTGGTGGAGAAGATCCTGGAACCGGGGGAGTCCCTGCCGGGCGAGTTCGCCACAGAGGGCACCACCGGCTACGACGCGCTCGCGGACGTGGACCGGGTGTTCGTCGATCCGGCAGGGGAGGCCGCCCTGGATGCGCTGGACGCTTCGCTGCGCGGAACTTCCGGGCCGGCCGACTATGCAGAGATGATCCGGGGCACCAAGCGCATGATCGCCGACGGCATCCTCCGCTCCGAGGTCCTGCGCCTGGCCCGTCTGGTGCCGGAATCACATGGCCTCGCCACTGAAGACGCCGCGGATGCCATCGCCGAGATCATCGCCTCTTTCCCGGTATACCGGACCTACCTGCCCACGGGTGCGGAGGTCCTCAAAGAGGCGTGCGAATCCGCAGCCGCGCACCGGCCGGACCTGGAGGTGGCCGTGGGAACCCTCCTGCCGCTGCTGCTGGACCCTGCCAACCCCATTGCGGTGCGATTCCAGCAGACCTCAGGCATGGTCATGGCCAAGGGCGTGGAGGACACCGCGTTCTACCGCTACACCCGCCTGGGAACCCTGACCGAGGTGGGTGCCGAACCCACCGAGTTCGCCGTTGCCCCGGACGAATTCCACCAGCGGATGGCCCGGCGCCAGGCCGAACTGCCGCTGTCCATGACCACGCTGTCCACGCACGACACGAAGCGCAGCGAGGACGCCCGGGCCCGGATTTCCGTCCTTGCGGAACTGCCGGACGAATGGGCCGGCACGCTCGCTTCCCTGCGGCAGCTCGCGCCGATTCCCGACGGACCGTACGAGAACCTGCTCTGGCAGGCCGTCATCGGAGCCTGGCCCGCGAGCCGGGAGCGGCTGCAGGGCTACGCCCAAAAGGCAGCCCGCGAGGCTGGCAACTCCACCACCTGGACCAATCCGGACGTGGGCTTCGAGTCCAGCGTCCGCGCCGCGGTGGACGCAGCGTTCGACGACGCCCGCGTCACCAGGGTGGTTGAGGACTTCGTGGCACGGATCGAGGCCTATGCGGCGTCCAACTCGCTGGCCGCCAAGCTGGTGCAGCTCACCATGCCCGGCGTGCCGGACGTCTACCAGGGAAGTGAATTCTGGGAGCGTTCGCTGACGGACCCGGACAACCGGCGCCCGGTGGATTATGCGGTCCGGCAGGCGGAGCTGGAGAAGCTCGACGGCGGGACGTTGCCGGCGTCCGGCACGGAACCTGCCAAGCTCCTGGTCACCTCGCGGGCACTCCGGGTGCGCAGGGACCGGCCGGAGCTGTTCCAGGGGTACGCCCCCGTGCGTGCCACCGGAGCCGCCGCCGGGCACCTGCTCGGATTCTCGCGGGGCGACGGAGCTCCCGGGGCGGTGACCCTGGCTACCCGGCTCCCGGCGGGACTGGAGGCGGCGGGTGGATGGCGGGATACCGCCGTCGTGCTTTCCGCTGTAATGCGTGACGAACTGACCGGTGCCGTGCACGGGCCCGGCGCCGTTAGCGTGGCGGACGTGCTGGGTACCTACCCGGTGGCGCTGCTGGTGCCGGTGGAAGGGGAACAAGGATGACCGTGGAAAACAGCGGGCCCGGACGTTTCGACGTGTGGGCGCCGGAGGCTTCGTCTGTCGTGTTGCTGGCCGGCGGCCGGGAATACCCGATGACGCTCAGGGAGCCTGCGCCCGGCGCGGAAGGGTGGTGGACCGCCGCCGACGCCCCTGCGCAGGGCGAACTGGACTACGGCTACCTGCTGGACGGCGACAGCCATCCGCTGCCTGACCCCCGGTCCCGGCGGGTGCCGTCCGGAGTCCATGGCCTGTCCAGGACCTTCGACCAGGCCGCCCACGCCTGGCAGGACTCCGGCTGGCGCGGCAAGGACCTGCGGGGCTCGGTGATCTACGAGCTGCACATCGGCACGTTCACGCCCGCGGGGACGCTGGATGCCGCTGCGGAAAAGCTCGGGTACTTGGCGGATCTGGGCGTCGACTTCGTGGAACTCCTGCCGGTGAACGGGTTCAACGGAACCCACAACTGGGGCTACGACGGCGTCCAGTGGTACGCGGTGCATGAAGGCTACGGCGGCCCGGCGGCATACCAGCGCTTCGTGGACGCCGCGCACGGTGCCGGGTTGGGTGTTATCCAGGATGTGGTCTACAACCACCTGGGTCCCAGCGGCAACTACCTTCCCCGGTTCGGGCCCTACCTCAAGCAGGGGGACGCGAACACGTGGGGCGACTCGGTGAACCTGGACGGGCCCGGCTCGGACGTGGTGCGGGAGTACATCCTGGACAACGCCGCGCTGTGGCTGCGCGACTACCACGTGGACGGGCTGCGGCTCGATGCGGTGCACGCGCTGCGCGACGAGCGGGCCGTGCACATCCTCGAGGACCTGGGCGCGCTGGGCGACGCGGTGGCCGCGGAGACGGGGCTGCCGAAGACGCTCATCGCCGAATCGGACCTGAACAACCCGCGCCTGCTCTACCCGCGCGATGCCAACGGCTACGGGCTGGCGGGGCAGTGGAGCGATGACTTCCACCACGCGGTCCACGTGAACGTCAGCGGCGAAACCACCGGGTACTACGCCGACTTCTCCTCCCTGGGGGTGCTTGCGAAGGTCCTGCGGGACGGGTTTCTGCACGACGGCAGCTACTCCAGCTTCCGCGGCCGGCACCACGGGCGGCCCATCAACACCTCCCTGGTGCACCCGTCGGCGCTGGTGGTCTGCAGCCAGAACCACGACCAGATCGGCAACCGCGCCACGGGGGACCGGCTATCACAGTCGCTTTCCTATGGCCAGCTTGCGGTGGCCGCCGTGCTCACGCTGACCTCGCCGTTCACGCCGATGCTGTTCATGGGCGAGGAATACGGGGCCACCACCCCTTGGCAGTTCTTCACCTCCCATCCGGAGCCGGAGCTTGGACGGGCTACCGCGGAAGGGCGTATCCGGGAGTTTGAGCGCATGGGGTGGGATCCCGCCGTCGTACCCGATCCCCAGGATCCGGAAACGTTCCGGCGCTCCACGCTGGACTGGACGGAGGCGGAGACCGGCGACCATGCCCGGCTGCTGGAGCTCTACCGTTCGCTGACCGCCCTGCGCAAGCGGCATCCGGACCTTGCCGGCGGCGGGTTCGCGGAGACGGACGTCACGTACGACGACGACGCGCACTGGCTGCGGTTCAGGCGCGGGAGCGTTGAGGTGCTGCTCAATTTCTCCGACGCCAAAATCCGCCTGGACGGCGCTGGCCGGGTGCTCCTGGCAACCGACATTGGTTCCAGCCTGAACGCCGACACCGCCGAGCTGGCGCCATGGAGTGCCGTGATCCTCACCACGAGCCTGACAGGATAGAACGTATGACTTATTCAGCAGCGGACAACCGCTATGACACCATGCCCTACCGCCGCGTCGGCCGCAGCGGGTTGCGCCTCCCAGCCATCTCGCTGGGCCTGTGGCACAACTTCGGCGACGACATGCCCTTCGAGGTGCAGCGCGAGATCCTGCGCCGCGCATTCGACCTCGGCGTAAACCACTTCGACCTGGCCAACAACTACGGTCCGCCACCGGGATCCGCGGAGACCAACTTCGGCCGCCACCTGCGGGACGACTTCAAGCGGTACCGGGACGAACTGGTCATCTCCACGAAGGCCGGCTACCTCATGTGGCCCGGACCCTACGGCGAGTGGGGCTCCAGGAAGTACTTGCTGTCCAGCCTGGACCAGTCCCTGCAGCGCATGGGGCTGGACTATGTGGACATCTTCTACAGCCACCGGCCGGATCCTGAGACGCCCATGGAGGAGACGATGGGCGCCCTGGATCAGGCCGTCCGGTCCGGCAAGGCCCTCTACGCCGGTATCTCGTCCTACACCCCGGAGCAGACACTGGAGGCCGCCCGGATCCTGAAAGAGCTCGGCACGCCGCTGCTGATCCACCAGCCCAGCTACTCCATGCTGAACCGCTGGACTGAGGACGGCACGCCCAACCTGTACGAAGCACTGGACCAGGTGGGAGCAGGGTCCATCGCGTTCTCCCCGCTGGCCCAGGGCATGCTCACGGACCGCTACCTCAACGGCATCCCCGCCGACTCACGGGCCGCGAAGGGCCGGTCACTGGCCCAGGACTCCATTACCGACGAGAAACTGGACCGGGTCCGCGGGCTGAGCCGCATCGCCGAAAGCCGCGGCCAGACACTGGCGCAGATGGCGATCGCCTGGATCCTGCGGGACCAGCCGAAGGGTTCGCCCGTCACTTCGGCCCTGGTGGGTGCCTCCAGCGTCCGCCAGCTTGAGGATTCGTTGTCCGCCATCAACAACCTGTCCTTCACGGCAGAGGAACTGACGGCCATCGACGAGTTCGCGGTGGAGTCGGACATCAACCTCTGGAAGCAGCCGGGCTGAGCGCTCATTGATGTTACGGAGCGGGGCCGGGGGAACAATCCCCGGCCCCGCTCAGTTGGGTAGTATGAAAAGGCGCCGCGCGGCGCCGTGCCGGCCGGCCGCCGTCGTACTTTATTCCTCGGCAGTATCCGGCGGGCTGACGTTTGTCCTCAAAGGAGTTCCGTGTCTTCACATCCGATCCGTGTTGCTATCGTCGGCGTAGGAAACTGTGCCGCTTCGCTGGTCCAGGGCGTCCACTACTACCGGGACGCTGACCCCAAGGCCACGATTCCGGGCCTGATGCACGTTGAGTTTGGCCAGTACCACGTGGGTGACGTGGAGTTCGTCGCCGCATTCGACGTCGACGGCAAGAAGGTGGGCAACGACCTCGCCGATGCTATCCTCGCCAGCGAAAACAACACCATCAAGATCGCGGATGTGCCGCCCACCGGCGTAACCGTCCAGCGCGGCCACACCCTTGACGGCCTGGGCAAGTACTACCTCGAGACCATTGAGGAATCCACCGAAGAGCCCGTAGACGTGGTGCAGGCGCTCAAGGACGCCAAGGCTGACGTCATGGTGTGCTACCTGCCCGTCGGTTCCCAGGACGCCGCCGAGTTCTACGCCCAGGCCGCCATCGACGCCGGCGTTGCGTTCGTCAACGCCCTGCCCGTGTTCATCGCCGGCACCAAGGAGTGGGCCGACAAGTTCACTGCCGCCGGTGTGCCGATCGTTGGCGACGACATCAAGAGCCAGATCGGTGCCACCATCACGCACCGCGTCATGGCCAAGCTGTTCGAAGACCGCGGCGTCACGCTGGACCGCACTTACCAGCTGAACGTCGGCGGCAACATGGACTTCAAGAACATGCTGGAGCGGGACCGTCTCGAGTCCAAGAAAATCTCCAAGACGCAGGCCGTGACCTCCAACGTCGAAGCCGAGCTGGCCGCCAAGGACGTGCACATCGGCCCCTCCGACTACGTCCAGTGGCTCGATGACCGCAAGTGGGCCTTCGTCCGGCTGGAAGGCCGCAACTTCGGTGACGCTCCCGTGTCGCTGGAGTACAAGCTGGAGGTCTGGGATTCACCGAACTCTGCCGGCGTGATCATCGATGCAATCCGTGCCGCCAAGATCGGCCTGGACCGCGGCATCGGCGGCCCGCTGCTCTCGGCGTCGAGCTACTTCATGAAGTCCCCGCCGGAGCAGTTCAACGACGACCTCGCCCGTGAAAAGGTCGAGGCCTTCATCCGCGGAGACCTGGAGCGCTAACCCCCTCACCCCTGGACGCTCTCTCACTTAATGTGGGTTTCCCTCTGACGCTCTCTCATTCTTTGATGGGGGAGCGTCAAGGGTTTAATGACCGAAATGCGGCTGCGGAGGGTTCAGCCGCTACGCTCTCTCACTTAACGCCGCATCCCTCCCAACGCTCTCTCACTTGATGCCGGTTGTTGCGGGACGCTCCCTCAGCTGCTATCCCGCGAAGCCCGTTGCCAGGGGGTGGTCGAGCCAGCACGTCCGCAGTGCCCGCTTGATTTTTGACACTGCACCGTCGAAATTGTCCGCGAGATCGTCCTTGCCGAAAACCAGCACGGTCCAGCCCGCCGCTTCAAAGCTCTTATCCCGTCGGCGATCGCTGAGTATCTGTTCGGCAACGAGGTGATGTCCGCCGTCGTACTGGATCGCAAGCCGGCGATGGCGGTAACCAATATCGGCCGACGGCGACCGGTCATCTCCCGCGCGCAACAGCACCTGGAGTTCGGGTTCCGGCAGCCCGGCGTCGACCATCGCAAGGCGGAGCAGGGACTCGGGCGCTGAGTCGGCCCCTATGCGCATGAGCTCGAGCGCTTCACGGGCCCGCACAACGCCCTGGAGGTTCGGATGCCGGGCCACCATTTCACGCAGCCCGGCGATCGTGTCGTAAGGCTTCGATCTTGCTTCGAAGGCGAGGCGGGGCATGCGAATGAGCTCATCGCCCATGGCCACAAGATTATGCAGCGGCAAAATCCGGGCCATATCGAGCCACGTGCGGGAGCGGGTGCTCAGGCGGATGCCATCCACCTGTTCGACTTCGTTCGAGTGAGCCACGACAGTGTGGCCGAAAACGCCCTTCCGTCTGGCCGCCGGCAGTGAACGGGGCTTGCTCAAGTGAAGCTCCGTGGTATCGGAGAGCCAGGGTGGCAATAGCTGGCACCGAATCCTGGCGGCTGTGACATGCGATATCCAAGCACCGGGGGAGGTCTCGGACAGTGCCCGGGCAGCATCTTCGAGGTCGAAATCCCAGCCAGCGGGACGGTAGAGTCCCCGGCTGACGTTGATCACATCCTTCCGGCGCAACCGGCCCGGCGTGACACCGGCAATCCTCGCGGAGTCGAATGTGAACGGCGCGGAGGCCAGCGCTCCTGGCAACATGGTTGGCTGTCGCATGCTGGCATTGTGCCCGAAATGCCACAACCCTGCAGGAGTTATCCACAGGAAGATGTGGCGCAATCTGTTAGGTGAGAGAGGGTTGGTGGGGAGGCGGCGTTAGGTGAGAGAGGGTTGGTGGGGAGGCGGCGTCAGGTGAGAGAGGGTTGGATGGCGGGAGGCGGCGTCAGGCGAGGCCTACCGGGTTGCCTTCCGCGTCCACGTCCATGCGCATCGCGGCGGGGGTGGTTGGAAGCCCGGGCATGGTCATCACCGCACCGGTCAGCGCCACGATGAACCCGGCCCCGGTCTTGGGCAGCAGATCGCGGACGTGGATGGTGAAGCCCTTGGGGGCGCCGAGCCGGGTGGCGTCGTCCGTGAACGAATACTGGGTCTTGGCCATGCAGACGGGGAGCCCGCCCCAGCCGTTCCGTTCGATTTCCGCGAGCCGCTTCAGCGCCGGCACGGAGAAGTCCACGCCGTCGGCGCCGTATACCTCCTGAACGATGGTGCGGATCTTTTCCTCCACAGGAAGCTCCAGCGGGTACAGGTGGTGGAAGTTGTTCGGCCGCGAAACGGCGTCAGCCACAAGGGCAGCGAGTTCGTCGCCGCCGTCCCCGCCTCCGCCGCGGCCCCAGACATCCGCCACCGCAGCCGGGACGCCCTCAGCGGCGCACCATGCCAGGAGCCAGTCGAGTTCTTCGGGAGAGTCCGAACCGAAGCGATTGATGGCCACCACCGGTACCACTCCGAACTTTTCGACGTTGCGCACGTGCCGCTGCAGGTTGCAGACACCGGCCTCGAGCGCTGACAGGTCCGGCGTGGTGAGCTGGTCCTTGGCTGCCCCGCCCTGCATCTTCAGGGCCCGCACGGTGGCCACCACCACCACGGCGGAGGGAGCCAGGCCGCCGAAGCGCGCCTTGATGTCCATGAACTTTTCTGCGCCCAGGTCCGCGCCGAAGCCCGCCTCGGTGACCACGATGTCCGCCAGCCGACGTGCCGTCTGGGTGGCAATCAGCGAGTTGCAGCCGTGGGCGATGTTCGCGAAGGGCCCGCCATGGACCAGCGCCGGGGTACCCGCGATGGTCTGGACCAGGTTCGGCTTGATGGCCTCCTTCAACAGCAATGTCAGAGCGCCCTCCACTCCGAGGTCCGCCACCGTCACAGGAGCGCGGTCGTACGTGTAGCCGAAGGTGATGCGGCCCAGACGGCTGCGAAGGTCCGCCAGGTCCGTGGCCAGGCAAAATACCGCCATGATCTCGGATGCCACGGTGATGTCGAACCCGTCCTGCCGCGGCACACCCTGCGTGGGCCCGCCCAGCCCGATGACCACCTCGCGGAGGGCCCGGTCGTTCATGTCCAGCACGCGTTTGAATGTCATCCGCCGCGGGTCGATGTTCAGCGCATTGCCCTGGTAGATGTGGTTGTCCACCAGAGCCATCAGCGCGTTGTTGGCGGAGGTGATGGCGTGGAAGTCACCGGTGAAGTGCAGGTTGATCTCATCCATCGGCAGCACTTGGGAGTATCCTCCGCCGGTGGCGCCGCCTTTCATTCCCAGGACGGGTCCCAGCGACGGCTCGCGCAACGCGATCATCACCTTGTGCCCGGCGCGGGCCAGCGAATCGGCGAGCCCCACCGTGGTGGTGGACTTGCCCTCGCCCGCCGGTGTGGGAGAGACCGCCGACACCAGCACCACTTTTCCATGCGGGCCAGGCGCAACCAGCCGTGCGGGGTCGATTTTCGCCTTGTACCGCCCGTAGTATTCCACCGCCTCCGGGTTGACCCCCGCGGCGGCCGCAATGTCCTCGATGGGAAGGATCCGCGCAGTCCGCGCTATTTCCAGGTCGGTGGGAAGGCTGGGCATTGCTCTCCTGTCAGGACGCGGGGACCGCCGGCACAAGGCGGGGCCCCACATGGTTGTCGACGGCGGCGTGGTAGCTTTCGAGCGTGATGGCGGCTGTGCGGGACCAGCCGGAGTTCTGCGCGCGGATCGCAGCAGCCCGCCCCATGTCCCGGCGGGTCTCGGGGTCGTCGTACAGCGCCTCAAGGGCGTCCGCCCAGTCGGCAGCGTGATGCCCGTCCACCAACAGGCCGGTCCGGCCGTGGAAGATGGCGCGCGAAAGGCCGCCCACCCGGGTGGCAACCACCGGGGTCCCGCAGGCCTGTGCTTCCAGCGCCACCAGCCCAAAGGATTCGCTGAAAGAGGGCATCACCACAACATCGGCCGCCCGGAACCATGCCGCCAGCTCAGGCGCCTTGACCGGCGGAAGCTGCGTGACGGCGTCGTCCATTCCTGCCTCGGCGATCAGGCACCGCAGGTTGAATTCCTTGTTTCCGCTCAGCGAGCCGAGGATGGTGACGCGCAGGTCGATGTCCGGCCGGCGCCGGCGCAGGATTGCCGCGGCCTTGACCAGCACTTGGGGCCCCTTCAGCCGCTGGATCCGGCCAGCGAAAACCAAGTGGAACTGGTCCTCACCGACCCCGTGCTCTTTCCTGGCCCGGGCGCGGAAGGCAGGGGTGAAGGTGTCCAGGTCAACGCCGGGAGGTGCGATATCAATGCGGTCGTATCCGGCGCCGTAGTGTGACACAAGCTCCGCGGCCTCGGCGCTCGTGTTGGCAATGAGCCGTGCGGCACCGTCAACGATCCGGTGTTCGCCCAGTTCCCGGCGCCGCGGTTCGGGCTGTTCGCCGGATTCGAGGAGCTGGTTCTTGACCTTGGCCATGGTGTGCATCGTGTGAACCAGCGGCACGCCCCACAGGGCGGCCAGCTCCAGCCCGGCGATCCCGGACACCCAGTAGTGGGAGTGGATGACGTCATAGCGGCCGTGCGGCTGGCGGCGGCGGATTTGCTCGATTTCGGCGACCATGCTGTGCAGCAGTCCCGGCAGCTCCTCCTTGGGAAGCTTGCGCGGCGGGCCCGCCAGGACGTTGTGGACACAGACGCCCGGGTCGGGATGTTCGACGGCGGGCTGGCCGGCCGAGGTGGCGCGGGTGAAGATCTCCACTTCCACGCCCGCCTCCGCCAGCGACGATGCGAGCTCGCGGATATAGACGTTCATGCCGCCCGCGTCGCCGGATCCGGGCTGTTCCATGGGGGAGGTGTGCAGTGAAAGCAGTGCGACCCTGCGGATCAATGCCATGGGACCTCCTTCCGGGCGCCGGACGGCGCGGGCTCCGGGTCAGTGCGCGTTCGATAAAACACTACTCCCCACCTGCTTCCGGCCGCCGCCCCCAGCCGTCCCCTGACCCGCCCCACAGCCGCGCCAGCTCCGGGAACGCGGCCTCGTACCCGGCCAGCAGACGCGCTGCCAGGTCCGTCGACCCCACGAGGGGATGCCGGGCGAAGGCCTCGAACGCGGTTTCCCTGTTGCCCTCCGTCACGGCACGGACCGTGAGCCGCTCCACGTCTTTGACGGCGCGCAGCAGCTTGAGCTGTTCCTCCGGCGGGGCGGCCTGCGGGATGGGCGCGGCGCCGTCGGGGGTCACCGTGCAGGGAAGTTCGACGACGGCGTCCGCCGGCAGACCCGGAATGGCAGGCAGGGCGGTGGCCTGGTTCGCCGTGGCCGGGTCCGCCGTCGCCGGGTCCGCCGGTTCGAGGACGTTCCGCGTGTTGAGGATCAGCTGTGCCCCGCCGGCGCCTGCCCCGCCGTGGCCGCCCTCGCCGCGCCCCGACAACGCGGCCATCGCAGCGAGGGCCACCCGCTCGTAGCCTCCTCCTGCCAGGTCCTCTTCATTCCGGCGCTCCCCGTCCCGGCGTGCCTCCGCGAGATAGCCTTCCTCCCGGGAGCGGCGCGCCTCCTCCCATAACCGGTAGGCGTCCGGGCCTGCCGCCGCCAGGCGCGGGTAGAGGTCCGTCTGCTGCCCGTGGATGCTTTCTCCGCGGGTCTGCGGCATGGCGTCCATGGACTCCAGCGCGGCGTCGAGCCGGTAGTAGTAATAGAGGTACTCGTTGGGCAGTGCGCCCAGGTCCGCCAGGAACGGCTGGGGGAAGAGACGGCCCTCTTCGAAGGACTGGAGGGCAGCGGGGTCGGCGAGAAGGCGGGGCAACACGTCCAGGCCCCCCGACTCCAGGCGGTAAAGCCAGCCGAGGTGGTTCAGCCCGTAGTAGCCCACGCCGTCGAGCGCTCCCGGTGGAAGCTTCACCCCGGCCGCCCGCGCCGCCCGGTGCACCAGCCCGCCCGCCGAATCGCAGATGCCGATGACCCGGCGGCCCAGCACCGGCACCAGTGCCTCCGTGACCATCCCGGCCGGGTTGGTGAAGTTGATCAGCCACGCCGCTGGACAGATCTCCGTCATCTGCCGGGCGAGGTCCAGCATGTGCGGAATGGTGCGGAGGGCGTAGGAGATGCCTCCGGCGCCGGTGGTCTCCTGGCCCAGCAGGCCAAGGCCCCGGGCAACTGACTCATCGGCCACGCGCCCGGCCGTTCCGCCGGGCCGGATGGCGGCGAACACCATGTCCGCCCCGGCCAGCCCTTCCCGGAGGCTGGTGGTGGTGCGTATGCGCAGGCGGGGCTCCGGCACCGGCATGCTGTCCAGGACGGCGCGGATGGCCGCCAGCCGGGCGGGATCGACGTCGAACAGCACCAGTTCCGAGGCCAGCCCCGCGAAGCGTCCGGACGTCAGCGCCCGGTAGATCAGGGGCACCCGGAAACCCCCGCCGCCTGCAATCAGAAGCCGCATAGGAAGCAGTCTAGGCCCGGGGCAAGGCAGGCCCTACCGGATGTCCGCGGCAGGGCGTAGTGTGCCGGACATGGACGCGATTCCAGCCCGCCCGTTTGATCCCCTGGCCGGCGTCCGCCCGGCGGGCCAGGAGGGATTCGACCTGCTGCTGGCCGGCACCGTGTTCCAGGACATCATCTTCACCGGGCTGCCGCATGGTCCGGAGCCCGGCACCGAAATCTGGAGCGACGGCATGGGCAGCTGCCCCGGCGGCGTGGCCAACCAGGCCATCGCAGCCGCACGGTTGGGCCTGCGCACGGGGCTGGCCGCGGCGTTCGGCGATGACGGCTACGGGGATTTCAACTGGAAGATCCTTTCCGCCCAGGAACGCGTGGACCTGAGCTTGTCGCGGCGCGTCCCGGGATGGCATTCGCCGGTGACAGTCTCGCTTTGCGTGGATCGGGACCGCTCCATGGTCACGCACGGCCACGCCGCCCCGGTGACGTCCTCCGAGCTGATCGGTGAGCCGCCGCCCACGCTCGCCGGCATCGCGGAGGTGGGGGTGGAAATCGAACCGTGGGCCAAAGCCGCCCACAAGGCCGGAGTGAAGCTGTTCGGGGACGTCGGCTGGGATCCCAGCGGCGAGTGGGCGCCGGTCCGGCTGGACAACCTCCAGTACTTCCACGCGTTCCTGCCCAACCAGCGCGAGGCGATGGCGTTCACGGGAAAGGACGATCCCTGGAGCGCCCTGTACGCGCTCGCGGACCGGGTTCCCGTTGCAGTGGTGACCCTCGGCGCGCAGGGTGCCATGGCGGTGGACTCCGAAACTGGGGAGGAGGAGTGGGTGCCCTCGCTTCCCGTCAAGGCCTACGACCCCACCGGCGCCGGGGACTGCTTCGATGCCGCGTTCATTGTCGGCAGTCTTGCGGGGTGGCCACTGGGGAACAGGCTGCGGTTCGCCAACCTCTGCGCCTCCCTGGCCGTCCAGGAGGTGGGCGGTTCGTTGGCGGCCCCGGGCTGGGGCGACATCGCGGACTGGTGGAAGCGGGCCAATGCCCGGCCGGAGCGGCAAATGAGCCAGTGGCTGCGCCGCTTCGCGTTCCTTGCGGACATCATCCAGGACGTTCCGCTGGCGGCCCAGCGCAGGGCGGCCGCGACGATCGCACACCTTTCGGACGCCTGACGGCCGGGCCGGCCGGGTGCCGGATTATTCGGCCGGAAGGGCCCGCACTAGAATCAGTAGCGTGACTACCCCCGCAACCACCGGTGAATTCAGTGCTGCCCCCGGCCGGGAGCCGCGCCACGAGCGCTCCGCTGTCATCGATCTCGACGCCATCCGCCACAACGTCCGCAGGCTCGCCGCCGCCGCATCGCCGGCCAAGGTCATGGCCGTGGTGAAGGCCGATGCCTACGGGCACGGCGCCGTCCCCGTCGCCAGGGCCGCCCTCGAAGCAGGGGCCACCTGGCTGGGTGTCGCCCACATCTCCGAGGCACTGTCCCTCCGTGCCGCCGGTATCGATGCACCCCTGCTGGCCTGGCTGCACACCACCGAAAGCAACTTCGGCGCTGCCGTGGCAGCCGGAATCGACATTGGCTGCTCGGGCTGGGAGCTGGACTACATCGTGGCAGCGGCCCGTGAACAGGAACGCCCCGCCCGCATCCATCTGAAGGTGGACACCGGCCTGGGCCGCAACGGCGCTGCTCCGGAAGCCTGGGACCGGCTGCTCGGACAGGCCGTGGAGTACCAGGACCAGGGCCTGCTGCGGGTGGTGGGAATCTTCTCCCACCTCGCCGTGGCGGACGAACCGGAACGGCCGGAAACGGATCAGCAACTCGCCGCTTTCCGGGAGGTTCTCGCGCTCGCCGAGGATGCCGGAATCGACCTGGAAGTCCGGCACCTAGCCAACACCCCGGCCACGCTTTCGCGGCCGGACACGCATTTCGACCTGGTACGTGTTGGCCTCGGGATCTACGGACTGTCGCCGTTTGACGGCACCACATCCGCGGAGCTCGGCCTGCGGCCGGCCATGTCGCTGCGCACGCTGGTGTCGCAGTGCAAGGCCGTCCCCGACGGGCAGGGCGTCTCCTATGGCCTTCGCTACCACACGGACGGACCCAGCACGCTCGCGCTGATCCCCGTGGGGTACGCCGACGGCGTACCGCGCGTCGCCACGGGGGGCCCGGTCCGGCTCGCGGGCCGGACCTACCCCGTGGTGGGCAGGATCGCCATGGACCAGATGGTCATCGACCTCGGCGGGTCACCGGACGCGGGTGCCGGACTGCTGGGCGCCGAAGCTGAGCTGTTCGGGGACGGAGCCGACGGCGGCCCCACCGCCGACGACTGGGCACGCGCCGCCGGGACCATCAACTATGAGGTGGTCACCCGGATCAGCCCGCGGGTTCCGCGGCGTTTCATCAACGAGGCGGATCCGCTGGCCGCCCCCGCTGCGGAGGCCACCCGATGAGCGGTCCCGCATCGCCGGCTTGGGAAAAGACGTTGAGCGCGACGACGGCGGACCAGACCCACGCCCTCGGCGCACGGCTCGCCGGCGTGCTGCAGCCCGGGGACCTTGTGGTGCTCTCCGGCGAGCTGGGTGCCGGCAAGACGACGTTCACCCAGGGCCTGGGGGAGGGCCTGGGCGTGCGCGCCGGGGTCATTTCCCCCACCTTCGTCCTGGTCCGTATCCACCCCAACCTGCCGGACGGCCCCCGGCCCGGTGGCCCGGACCTGGTCCACGTGGACGCCTACCGGCTGGGCTCCGCGGCAGAGATCGACGACATTGACCTGGAAAACACCATGGACACCGCCGTCACCGTGGTGGAGTGGGGCCGCGACAGGGTGGAACACCTGAGCGAGAGCCGGCTGGAGATCGACCTGCACCGTGCCATCGGCGGAGCGGCGGCGGAATCGAAACTGGACGAAGGCGACGTCCTGGACTTCGACGAAGCAGACGTGGACGAGCCCCGGACCATCGTCATGCGCGGCTACGGTCCGCGCTGGCCGGCCGCCCCGGACCTGGAAGGACCCCGCTGATGCTCATCCTGGCCATCGATACCTCTGCCGTAGCCAGCGCCGCCCTGGTCCACTCCACGGACGGTGTCATAGCGGGCTTCGCCACCGAGGACACCCGCAGCCATGCCGAGGTACTGGCGCCCGGGATTGAAGCCATGCTGGCCGGCGCGGGCGCGACTGGGGCGGACATCGACGCGCTGGTCACCGGCGTGGGGCCGGGACCTTTCACCGGGCTGCGCTCCGGCATCGCCACCGCCCGCACCCTCGCCTTCGTTTGGGGAAAACCGCTGCACGGCCTGATGAGCCTGGACGCCATCGCCCTGGAAGTTGCCGATTCCTCCACCACGGCCCGGGACTTCCTGGTGGTGACGGATGCCCGCCGCAAAGAGGTGTACTGGGCGCGGTATTCCCTCGTGGACGGCGGGCTCCCGCAGTTGGTGGACGGCCCGCACGTCGGGTCCGCCGCGGACCTTCCGGAGCTGCCGGCGTTCGGTGCAGGGGCGGGACTTTACGCTGATCTGTTGAAGGCCGATCCGGGGTTCGCCGGGCAGCAGCCTGATGCGGCACACCTGGGCCGGTTCGCGCTGGCGAGGCTGATCGCCGGCGGCACGCTCCTGGACTCGACGCCGCTGTACCTGCGCGAGTCCGACGCGCAGGTGCCCGGTCCCCGAAAGCGGGCCCTGTGACTACTCCGGCAGAAGGGAGCCCGGGCATCACCCTGCGGGCCATGACACCGGAGGACGTCGCCGCAGTCCACGCCCTGGAACAGCGGCTCTTCCCGGTGGATGCCTGGCCGCTGCAGATGTTCGTGGACGAACTGTCCCAGCCGGAGACCCGCAGCTATGTCGTCGCCGAGGGCGCCAGCGGGATTGTGGGCTATGCCGGGCTGATGTGCATCGAGCCCATCGCGGACGTCCAGACGATCGCCGTCGTGCCCGAATCGGAAGGGCGCGGCATCGGCAGCACCCTCCTGGCTGCCCTGATCGCCGAGGCCCGGCAGCGCCGGGCCGCCGACGTGCTGCTGGAGGTCCGCGCCGACAACCCCCGTGCCCAGCAGTTGTACCTGCGGTTCGGCTTCGAACAAATCCACGTGCGCCCGCGCTATTACCGCGACGGCGTGGACGCACTCATCATGCGGCTCCAGCTCAGCGGCGCACCCGCCGAGCAGACAAGTGTGGACCAGACCAACAAGGAAGCAGGCCAGCCATGAACCGCTCGCAGCCACTGGTGCTGGGGATCGAGTCGTCCTGTGACGAGACAGGCGTGGGGATCGTCCGCGGCACCACCCTGCTGACCAACACCGTCTCGTCGTCCATGGACGAGCACGTGCGGTTCGGCGGGGTCATTCCGGAAATCGCGTCCCGGGCGCACCTGGACGCCTTCGTTCCTACGCTGCAGGAGGCCCTGGACGATGCCGGCGTCGCGCTTGACGACGTCGACGCCCTCGCCGTCACCGCCGGGCCCGGCCTGGCCGGTGCGCTCATGGTGGGCGTCTGCGCGGCCAAAGCACTGGCCGTGGCCACCGGAAAGCCGCTGTACGCGATCAACCACTTGGTGGCGCACGTGGGGGTCGGGCTGCTCGACGGCGGGCCCGGCACCGCTGCGGCGACAGGTGCCGGGGCCGCCCCCAGGCTTCCCGAAAACCTCGGTGCCCTGCTGGTCTCCGGGGGGCACACGGAAATCCTGCGCATCAACAGCATCACGGACGACGTCGTGCTCCTCGGCTCCACCATCGATGACGCCGCGGGCGAAGCCTTCGACAAGGTGGCCCGCATCCTGGGACTCGGTTACCCGGGCGGTCCGGCCATCGACAAGGCGGCCCGGGAAGGCAATCCCAAAGCCATCCGGTTCCCGCGCGGCCTCACCCAGCCGAAGTACATGGGCACAGCGGAGGAACCCGGACCACACCGTTACGACTGGTCCTTCAGCGGTCTGAAGACGGCCGTGGCGCGCTGCGTGGAGCAGTTCGAGGCACGCGGTGAAGAGGTGCCCGTGGCCGACATCGCAGCGGCGTTCCAGGAGGCAGTGGTGGACGTGGTGTCAGCCAAGGCTGTCCTGGCCTGCCGGGAGCAGGGCATTCAGGACGTCCTGCTGGGCGGCGGCGTGGCGGCGAACTCCAGGCTCCGCGAACTGACCGGGCAGCGGTGCGCATCCGCCGGGATCAGGCTCCATGTGCCGCCGCTGGGCCTTTGCACGGACAACGGCGCGATGGTGGCTGCCCTGGGTGCCCAGCTGGTGATGGCAGGAGTGGCGCCGAGCGGTATCAAGTTCGCCCCGGACTCGTCACTGCCGGTCACCTCGGTCTCCCTCGGCGCCTAGAACCCGACGAGGCGGGGGTAGAGCGGGGCCAGGGGGCCAGGGGGCGGAGCCAGGGCAGGGTCAGGCGGTCGGGCCGCTGCGCATCTGGCGGACCAGGTCCAGGACCACAGCCTGCAGGTTGCCGCCGTTCTCTTCGGCCACCCGGCGCTGGCGCTGGTACCCGGCCCCGCGGCGGATGATCTTCTCGACATCGGCAAGTTCGTCCGAGCAGCGCAGCTTGGCGGCCACGGGCTCCAGCCGGTTCAGCGTCTCCAGCAGGTGGTCCGTGACCAGCTGTTCGCGGCCGGACGCGTCCAGGATGATGATGGCGTCCATTCCGTACCGGGCTGCGCGCCACTTGTTTTCCTGGACATGCCAGGGCTGCATGGTGGGGATGGTGCCCCCGTTGTCCAGGGTGGTGGAGAATTCGTCCACCAGGCACTGGGTCAGCGCGGCCACCGCTCCCACTTCTTCCAGCGTCGCCAGGCCATCGCAGATGCGCATCTCGATGGTGCCCAGGGCGGGCACCGGGCGGATATCCCAGCGGATCTCGGAGATGGTGTCGATGACCCCGGTGGTGAACATGTCCTGGACGTAGGATTCGTATTCCTCCCAGGTACCGAACTGGAAGGGCAGGCCGGCGGTGGGAAGCTGCTGGAACATCAGCGCACGCTGTGATGCGTAGCCGGTGTCCTCGCCGCCCCAGAACGGGCTGGATGCGGACAGCGCCTGGAAGTGCGGAAAGTAGTTGACCAGCCCGTCCAGCACCGGCAGCGCCTTTTCGCGGCGGTCCAGGCCAACGTGCACGTGCACCCCGTAAATGACCATCTGCCGGCCCCACCACTGGGTACGGTCGATCAACTTCGCGTACCGCGCCTTGTCCGTGACCGGCTGCAGCTGCGGCGGGCTGAACGGGTGGCTTCCGGCGCAGAACAGCTCCACGCCCATGGGATCGGTGATTTCACGGACGGCCGCCACGGAGCGGGCGAGGTCTTCCTTCGCCTCGGCGGCAGTTTCGCAGATGCCGGTGACCAGTTCCACCGTGTTGAGCAGCAGTTCCTGCTTGATGTGGGGGTGCTCATCGTCTTCGTTCAGCTCCGGGTGCCGGGCTGCGACGCCGCGGAGGACCTCGTTGGCCACGGAAGCCAGCTCGCCGGTCCTGCCGTCCACCAGCGCAAGCTCCCATTCAACCCCGAGGGTTGATTGCCGCGAAGCAGCGAAGTCGATCTCCACGCGTTTCCTCACTGTCCTGTTTGCCGCTGGCTGGTGCCGCTGACAGGCTGCTGCCGGCAGGCGAACGGATGGTTCCAGTCTAGTGCAGGGGTAGCATCGGAGTGATGGCCCCGTTCCAGCAGCACCGTGAGAGTCTTCACACCAGCGTCCGCGTCATTGCGGCGGCAGCCGCATCAGCACTCCTCATTTCGTGCGCGCCGGCCCCGGCACCCGGCCCGCCGTCGTCGGCCGCTTCCAGCCCCGCCGCGCCCTCCGAAACAGAACGCACGACGCCGGGCCCTGCCCCGTCCTCCCCGTCACCGGATCCTCGCTCCCGGCCCCTCGGCTGGGGACCCGAACAGCAGGACGCGGAGGCGGCCGCCGCCGCAGTCGCCGCGATGACACCAGAGGAAAAAGCCGGGCAGGTGATCCTGCCGTTCTTCACGGGCCGGGACGTGGAGGCCCACGCCAAGGTGATTGAGCGCCTGCACCTGGCCGGGTCCATCATCATGGGGGACAACGTCCCCGTGGACGCCGCCGGAGCGGTCAAGCCCGACGCCATGAGGGCTGTCAACCAGCGGCTCGCGAAGGCCTCTTCCGGGCGGCCCTGGCCCGGCATCATCGCCGTGGACCAAGAGGGCGGACAGGTCTCGCGCCTGGGCCGGCCGCTGACTGAATGGCCGTCTCCCATGAGCTACGGCGCAGCCGGAAACGGCGCGCTGGCCAGGCTGTCGGGGAAGGCACTGGCCTCGGAGCTGGCCCATCTCGGCTTCAACATGGACTTTGCCCCCGACGCGGACGTGACCATGGGGCCGAAAGATCCCACGATCGGTGCCCGGTCCTTCTCGGCGGACCCGGCCGTGGCAGCGTCCCTGTCCGTGGAGTTCTCCCGCGGCCTGCTCCAGGCGGGCATCCTGCCTTCCGCCAAGCATTTTCCGGGGCATGGTTCGGTCACCGCGGATTCGCACCTCAGCCTTCCCGTGCAGGGTGCCGGCCGTGCCCGGCTCGAAGCCCGCGACTGGAAGCCGTTCCGCGCAGCCGTGGAGGCCGGCGTTCCGATGGTGATGACCGGGCACATTGCTGTGCCCGCGCTCGAGTCCGGCGTCCCGGCGTCGTTGTCCAAGGCCACGTACGGCGCGCTCCGGGACTTCGGGTTCGACGGTGTGGCCGTGACCGACGCCCTGAACATGTCCGCTGTCAAGGGCAGATACCCGGACGGGCAGGCCGCCGTCCTGGCGCTGGCCGCGGGCGCCGACCTGCTGCTCATGCCCGCGGACGCGGCACAGGCCCACGCCGCCGTCGTCCAAGCCGTCACGAACGGCGTCCTTTCCGTGGAGCGCCTGGACGAGGCTGCCGTCCGCGTGGCCACCATGATGCACTGGCGCGGACGCATGGGTGCGCCTGCCGGAACACCGCCGGGCAGCGGGGCGGCCCTGTCTTCACGCGTCTCGGCCGCCGCCGTCACCGTCCTGGCTGGCAAGTGCCAGGGGCCGCTGGTCCCGGGTGCCGTGCGTGTGACGGGCGGGGCTCCCCGCGACCGGGCGCTGTTCGCCGCTGCGGCGGGGCGGGCAGGACTCAGGATGGGCTCAGGCCCGGTGGTGGACCTCGTGGGTTTCGGCGGCAGGCCGGGGAGGGGCGATATTGCGGTGGCGCTGGACGCACCATGGTCCCTCGCAGGGTCCCCGGCCCCGGTGAAACTGGCGATCTACGGCCGGACGCCGGGCGCCTTCGACGCGCTGGCAGCCGTGCTGGCCGGGAAGGCGACGGCCCCTGGAAAGCTGCCGGCCGCCGTCGGACGTTACCCGGCGGGAACCGGGTGCCCAACTAAGTAGCACCAAGTGTCGTTTTGGGGTATCAAAACGACACTTGGCGCTACCTAGTTGGGCCGGGGCGGGTTAAATGGTTCCGTGCCCATCCTGAATAAAGACATGACCCTCTGTATCTCACTGTCGGCGCGTCCCAGCAATAACGGGACCCGCTTCCACAACCACCTGTATGAGCAGCTTGGCCTGAACTGGATCTACAAGGCGTTCGCGCCGGCCAACCTGGAGCAGGCGATCGCCGGGGTCCGCGGCCTTGGCATCCGGGGCTGTGCCGTGTCCATGCCGTACAAGGAGGACGTGATCGCGCTGGTGGACCGGATGGATCCGTCCGCCTTGGCGATCGACTCGGTGAACACCATCGTCAACACCGACGGGCACCTCACGGCCTACAACACGGATTACACCGCCATCGAACAGCTGCTTGCCACCAACGCCGTGCCCACCGGCTACTCCGTGTTGGTGCAGGGCGCCGGCGGCATGGCCAAGGCTACGGTTGCCGCGCTGCGCGACGCCGGCTTCCGGAACGTCACTGTCGTTGCGCGGAACGAGGGGGCCGGGCGGGCGCTCGCAGAGCAGTACGGTTTCCACTGGCAGCCGGCGCTGGAGGGCGCCACCGCGGACCTCATCATCAACGTGACGCCCATCGGCATGGCCGGAGGCGTCGAGGCGGACGCGCTGTCCTTCCCGCAGGAAGCGGTCGACGCCGCCCGGCTGGTTTTCGACGTCGTGGCACTTCCGGCCGAAACACCGCTGATCCGGGCGGCCCGCGCTGCCGGCAAGCCGGTGATTACGGGGGCTGAGGTGGCCACCATCCAGGCACTGGAGCAGTTTGTGCTCTACACCGGCATCCGGCCCTCGCCGGAGCAGGTGCGCGCGGCCGAGGAGTTTATGCGGGCGCAGTAGCGGCGCCTACGCCGGTTCCACCACCACGGCCACCCGGTCCTCGCCGATGCGGGTCAGCACCAGGGTGGCGGTCTTCCCGGCTCCCTTCCGGGCAGGCTTGCCGGAGGGGAGCAGTTGTTTGCGCAGCTCTTCCGGGGTCACGGCCGTGCCGCGTTTCTTGATGTCCAGTACCGTGATGCCGGTGTCCTTCACCCAGGCCTTGAGCGCCTTGACGTTATAAGGCATGACCTCCAGGACCCGGTAGGCGCGCGCGAAGGGGTTGTCGACCAGTTCCGGCGCGCAGATGTAGGCGATGTGCTCGTCCACCAGGTGCCCGCCGAGCTGGAGCGCGACGTCGGCCACGAGCCCCGCACGGATCACAGCCCCGTCGGGTTCGTACAGGTAGCCTTCCACGGCTCCGACCGGCGCGTCCCGGCCTGCTCCGAAGTCCTCGCCGCTGGTTATTTCGGCCGCTCCCTGCGGACCAAGGACCAGTGCGGCGCGGCGGACGCCGGGACGGCTGACCGCGTTGAACCACAGCGTCACTTCGGTGACGTCGCCGCCCACGGAGACCCACTGGGCCTCGCAGCCAGCCGGCACGGACTCGTGCGGCATGCCCGGGCCCATCTTCACGCCCACCGCCTTGCCGGTGGCGGCCAGTGCCTCCACGAAGGACAGCGGAGGGGAGAAGGCCTCCGGATCCCAGATCCTCCGGGTGCCGGACGTGGAGGTGACCCGGCGCGCGGGATCCAGCCAGACGCCGTCGGCGTCCTCCAGGGATACCGCCGTGGCATCGGCGTGGACCACCGTTGCGTTGGGGAAGGGAATCAGGTTGACGGTGGCGCAGGCAGCGGTGGTTTCGTCCATCTCCACGGCGGTAACCGTGAGGTCCAGCGACGCCATGGCCAGGGAGTCTGCTCCGATCCCGCAGCCCAGGTCCGCCACGTGCCGGATTCCGGCGGCTGCGAAGCGCTCGGCATGGCGGGCAGCGACATTCAACCGGGTGGCCTGCTCCAGGCCGGCCTGGGTGAAGAGCATCCGCGCGGCGAACTCGCCAAACTTCGCTTCGGCCCGCGTCCGGAGCCGCGACTGGGTGAGGACGGCGGACACGAGCGCGGGGGAGTGGCCGGCCTTGCGGAGCGCTGCGTTCAGGTGGAACGACTCGTCCTCCCGGTACGGGCCCAGGGAGCCCAGCAGGTCCCAGCCTTCGGGGGTGAGCAGCGGCGCAATCTGGTCCTGGGGAGCTTCAGCCATGGGTTCCAGCCTAGTGGAGGAGCATCACGCCCGATGCCGATAGGGTTGATGGCATGAACGACGCAGCGGGTCCCCGGCAGGACGGAATGAACGGTTCAACGGGCAGCGGAGCCCCGCGTAGAGGACCGGCCCGGGTTGCCCGGCCGGTGCTCATCGCCGGCGCCACGGTGGCCGTGGTCTGCGTGGCGCTCCTGGTCATCATCTTCATGCTGGACGCGTTCAACGCCACCGTCTACTCCGTGGGCGGCAACAGCATCCAGGATGATACGCAGGAGGCCCAGGACATCCGCGGACTGTACACCGGTGCCCGCGTGGGCAGCATCGTGGTCCTGGTGGTGTCGCTCCTGGCGGCCGCCGCGGCCGCCGTCGTGCTTTACCGCGGACGCGGCGCGGGAGCAGGGGACGACGACGCCGACGAGGACGTCGACTTCGAGGACCTGGGCCGCTGAGGCCCGCCCTGCCGCTGCCCCACGCTGGTCAGGAGCACCCCTGAAATCACCAGGATACCGCCCAGCACCTGCGGCACCGTGATGGGCTGGCCCAGCAGCATCGTGATGATGGCGGTGAACACGGCAATGAGGTTGAGGTAATTTCCGGCATTTGCCGGCGTGGTGCGCTTCAGGGCGAGGTTCCACAACAGGTACGAGCCCAGCGATGGGAAGACCACGATGAATGCCAGGGACCATGCCTCGGCGGGAGCGGAGGGCAGGCCTGTGCCCGTGGCGGCCGCGATCGGAGCCAGGACGGCGGCGGCCATGGCCACCTGGACGGCGGTGGATGTGATGGCCGGAAGCGACTGCCGGCGGGCCAGGACCGTGTAGCCGGCCCACACCGTGATGGCGGCGAGGATCAGCAGTTCCCCGGCCTTCAGGGAGAACGTCAGCAGGCGGTGGAGCTCGCCGCCGGTGAGGACCAGCAGCACACCCGCCAGGCCCAGCGCTATTCCCAGCCAGCTGACCGGTGCCGGCCGGTCGCGGAAGAGCACTACGGCGAGGATCATGATCAGGGCCGGGTTGGCTGCGGTGACCAGCGAGGCATTCAGGGCGGAGGTGTGCCCCAGGGCGCTGTACAGCAGCAGCGTGTAGCCGGTCATTCCCAGGCAGCTGAGGAGGAGCAGGCGCGGCCACTGCCGCAGGACGGCGCGCCAGTCCGGCCGGTCGATGGCCTGGGCAAGGACCAGCAGCGGCAGCGCGGCCAGCGCCCAGCGCCAGAACGTCAGCTGGAGCGGGGCCATGGTCTCGACGGCGGCATGGCCCACCACGAAGTTGCCGGCCCAGAACAGGGTGGCCAGGGTCAGGTAAATGGCAGCTCGCACCGCTCAAATCTACAGGCCCCAGCGTCCGCCCGTGACGAAAATACTGGCACTCGCCTTGACCGAGTGCTAACCCGTGCATAGAGTCTTCATTAGCACTCTCCCCAGGTGGGTGCTAACACATGTAGAGCTGCCAGCCAGGCTGCTGCCGGCACCGCGACGACGGTTTGCCAGCCAGGGCGGGAAAGCTTTCCAGTCCACGAATTTGCTGACGAAAAGGAGAGGTCCGAGTGTCGGTCTCTATTAAGCCTCTTGAGGATCGTATTGTTGTCCGCCCGCTCGAAGCCGAGCAGACCACGGCTTCCGGCCTGGTGATCCCGGACTCCGCACAGGAGAAGCCCCAGGAAGGCGAAGTTGTTGCAGTAGGCCCCGGCCGCTTCGAAGACGGCAACCGCGTACCTGTTGACGTAGCCGTCGGCGACGTCGTCATCTACTCCAAGTACGGCGGAACCGAAGTCAAGACCGGTGGCACCGAGTACCTCGTGCTGTCCGCCCGCGACGTCCTGGCGATCGTCGTCAAGTAACCTCCGGATCCCCGTGCTGCCGGGTCGGCCTTCGGGCCGGCCCGTGGTGCGGGGTTTCTGTCTTTGAAAGGACACCACCATGGCAAAGCAGCTTGCGTTTGATGACGCTGCCCGCCGGGCCCTCGAGGCCGGCATCGATAAGCTCGCCAACACCGTCAAGGTGACGCTCGGTCCGCGCGGCCGCAACGTCGTCCTGGACAAGAAGTGGGGCGCGCCCACCATCACGAACGACGGCGTGACCATCGCCCGCGAAGTGGAACTGGACGATCCTTACGAAAACCTTGGCGCCCAGCTGGCCAAGGAAGTCGCCACCAAGACCAACGATGTTGCCGGTGACGGCACCACCACCGCCACGGTCCTTGCACAGGCGTTGGTTAAGGAAGGCCTGCGCAACGTTGCCGCAGGTGCGGCTCCCGGCCAGATCAAGCGCGGCATCGAGGTTTCCGTCGAAGCCGTCGCTGCCCGCCTGCTCGAGAACGCCCGCCCGGTCGAAGGCACCCAGGTCGCCAGCGTCGCCTCCATCTCCGCCCAGAGCGACGAGGTCGGCGAGCTCCTCGCCGAGGCATTCGGCAAGGTGGGCAAGGATGGTGTGATCACCATCGAGGAATCGTCCACCACTCAGACTGAACTGGTCCTCACCGAGGGCATGCAGTTCGACAAGGGCTACCTGTCCCCGTACTTCGTGACGGACGCCGAACGCCAGGAAGCCGTCCTGGAAGACGCGCTGATCCTGATCAACCAGGGCAAGATTTCCTCCGTGCAGGAATTCCTGCCGCTGCTGGAAAAGGCGCTGCAGAGTTCCAAGCCGCTGTTCATCATCGCCGAAGACGTTGACGGCGAGGCCCTGTCCACGCTGATCGTCAACCGCATCCGCGGCACCCTGAACGTCGTGGCTGTCAAGGCTCCGGGCTTCGGCGACCGCCGCAAGGCCATGCTGCAGGACATCGCCACCCTCACCGGTGCGCAGGTTGTCTCCCCGGAACTGGGCCTGAGCCTGGACACCGTGGGCCTTGAGGTGCTGGGCACCGCCCGCCGCATCACGGTCACCAAAGACAACACCACCATCGTGGACGGCGCCGGCTCCGCAGAGGACGTCGCCGCCCGCGTGGCGCAGCTCCGCGCGGAACTGACCCGCACGGACTCCGACTGGGACAAGGAAAAGCTCCAGGAGCGCCTGGCCAAGCTGGCCGGCGGCATCGGCGTCATCAAGGTCGGCGCTGCCACCGAGGTTGAGCTGAAGGAAAAGAAGCACCGCATCGAGGACGCTGTGTCCTCCACCCGCGCTGCCCTCGAAGAAGGCATCGTTGCCGGCGGCGGTTCAGCCCTGATCCACGCCCTGAAGGCCCTGGATGAGGACCCGGCCGTCCAGGCACTCGAAGGCGATGCTGCCGCTGCTGTGGGAATCGTCCGCCGCGCGCTGGTACAACCGCTGCGCTGGATTGCCCAGAACGCCGGCTTCGACGGTTACGTCATTACCGCCAAGGTTGCCGAACTCGAGACCAACCACGGCTTCAACGCCAAATCCGGCGAGTACGAGGACCTGATCGCCGCTGGCGTGATCGACCCCGTCAAGGTGACCCGTGCGGCGCTCCGCAACGCGGCCTCCATTGCCGCCCTGGTCCTCACCACCGAAACCCTCGTGGTGGAGAAGCCGGCCGAGGAAGACGAGCACGCAGGCCACAGCCACTGAGCCGTCAGCCAAGCTAGCAACACTCTGTAACGAAGAACCGGTCCGGCGTCAGCCGGGCCGGTTTTTCGTCTGCCCCTGTCCCGGTCGCCCCGTGGCAGACTGGTGCCCATGCTGCTCGACGAGCTCGTGAAAACCACTGATGCGGTCGCCTCCACACGATCCCGGACTGCCAAGATCGAAGCACTCGCTGGGCTGCTGGGCCGGCTCGAACCCACGGAAGTCGCCGCCGCCGTCGGCCTGCTCATCGCCAGGCCGCGGCAGGGGCGTGTGGGAGTGGGCTGGCGGGGAGTGTCGGCCGCCAAAGCAACGCCCGCGGCCGAACCGGGCCTGACCATCGCCGACGTCGATGCCGCCCTTGACGGCCTCCTCGGCAGCGTCGGAGCCGGATCCGCCGCGGAGCGCGCCACCACGCTCCGGTCGTTGATGTCGGCCGCAACCGCGCGGGAACAAGCGTTCCTTGCCGGGGTGCTCCTGGGTGAGCTTCGCACCGGTGCCCTGGAAGGCGTACTCATGGATGCTGTCGCCCGCGCCGCCGGTCGTCCCGTCGAAGCGGTGCGACGTGCCGCGATGCTCTCCGGCGACCTGGGCGGCACCGCCCTGCTGGCGCTCACCGGAACGGAAACCGGACTCAACGGGGTGGGGCTCGTCGTCGGACGCCCCGTGCAGCCCATGCTCGCCGCCACGGCCTCGAGCGTCGGCGCCGCCCTTGAGGCCACCGGGGAGGCTTCGGTGGAATACAAGCTCGACGGCGCCCGCATCCAGGTGCACCGGTCCGGCGATGAAGTACGCATCTACACCCGCACCCTGGCGGAAGTGACGCACCGTCTGCCCGAGGTGGCGGACCTGGTACGGAGCCTCCCGGTGCGCGACGTGATCCTCGATGGCGAAACACTCGCCTTGGGCGAGGACGGTGCGCCGCGGCCGTTCCAGGAGACCATGTCACGCTTCGGGGCGGACCAGGCGCGCTCCACGGTGCTGCATCCGTGGTTCTTCGATGTGCTGCACCTGGACGGCCGGGACCTGCTGGATGAGCCGCTGGCGGAGCGGCTCGCGGTCCTCGAGGGTATCGCGCCCGGTCACAGGATTCCCGGGCAGATCACAGCTGACCCGGCGGTGGCCGAAAACGTCTCGCGCCAGGCGCTCGCCGCCGGACATGAGGGGGTGATGGTGAAGGCAGTGGGCTCTTCCTACGCGGCCGGTCGGCGCGGGTCCAATTGGATCAAGGTCAAGCCCGTGCTGACGTACGACCTGGTGGTGCTCGCGTGCGAATGGGGGTCGGGGCGGCGGACAGGCATGCTGTCCAACCTGCACCTCGGCGCGCTCGATCCCACCGGCGAGTTCGGCGAACCCGGCAGATATGTGATGGTCGGGAAGACCTTCAAGGGCCTCACGGACGAACTTCTGCGCTGGCAGACGGAGCGGTTCCAGGAGATCGAGGTTCGGCGTACGGCAAGCACCGTCTGGGTGGAGCCGGTCACGGTGGTGGAAATAGCGATCGACGGCGTACAGCTGTCCACGCGCTACCCGGGCGGCATCGCCCTCCGGTTCGCCCGGGTCAAGCGCTATCGGGACGACAAATCGCCCGCCGAAGCGGACACCATCCAGACGCTGCGCGCCCTCCTCCGCTCCTGACGGGGAGCCGCTTTTCCCATGTGATGGTCCGGCCCGTTTAGGGGTCGGAGATCCATTTCGGCTAAACTTGAGGGCTTGTGATGGGCTCCGAAGGGTTATCCATGTCGAATCTCAGGACCACAGCAGCGCCGAACGAAGGCGCCATACAGCCGAAAAGCAGCCGCAAACCCGCGTTCCGCCCCGAGGTGCAAGGCCTGCGCGCCCTTGCGGTCCTCATGGTGGTGGCCTACCACGTTTGGCTGGGCCGGGTGTCCGGCGGCGTAGACGTCTTCCTCCTGATCTCGGCGTTCCTGCTGACCCTGTCGTTCGTCCGGAAGGCCGAGTCCGGCAGCCCGTTCCGGCTCGCCGCGCACTGGCTGCACCTGTTCAAGCGGCTGCTGCCCGCCGCCGTCGTGGTGATCCTCGGCGCGCTGGCAGGGACCTGGCTCTTCCTGCCGCAAAGCCGCTGGCCGGACATCCTGGACCAGGCCTGGGCTTCCCTCCTGTACCGCCAGAACTGGCTGCTTGCCGACACCGCCGTGGACTACTACGCCCAGGAGCACGCCGGCGCCAGCCCGCTGCAGCACTTCTGGTCCCTGTCGATTCAGGGGCAGGTCTTCATTCTCTGGCCCCTCATGCTGGCTGGCTGCGCCGCCCTTCTCCCGCTGCTGCGGCGACTTCCTGAGCGTGTCCCCGGTGCCCGACTGGCTGCTTCCCGCCTGACCTACCGCGGCCTGCTGGCGCTCGTGTTCGGAACCGTTTTTGCCGTCTCGCTTACCTATTCCGTGGAGCAGACGGCCACCAACCAGGCCTACGCATACTTCGACACCAGGACCCGGTTGTGGGAGTTTGCCCTGGGTTCGCTGCTGGCTTTGTCGCTGCCCTACCTGAAGCCGGGGAAGGCTGTCCGGGTCATCTTGGGCTGGGCAGGCGTCGCCGCGATGGTGGCCTGTGGACTCCTCCTCACGGTGGACCGCTCGTTCCCTGGGTTCGTTGCCCTGTGGCCCACCGTCGCCGCCGCCGCGGTCATTGTGGCAGGCAAGAGCGGCAGCCGGTTCGGGGTGGACAGGATCCTCAGCAGCCGGCCCCTGGTGGCGCTCGGGGACAACTCCTATGCCCTCTACCTGTGGCATTGGCCCATCCTGGTTCTTTCGCTCGCCGCCACGGGTGTGCAGGACCCCAACCTTTCGCAGGGACTGTGGATCGTGGGCGCATCCATTGCGTTGGCGGTGCTGACCACGCGCTTTGTGGAAAAGCCCCTTCGTGACTGGCACTGGCCGCAGCGTCGCACCTGGCGGAATGCCGTCGTAGTCGTTGCCTGCGGGGCCCTCCTGGCGGGCCCCGTGGCCGTCTGGCAAACCACGCTCAGTGCCGAGGAAAGCGCGACGGCGGCCCAGCCCAAGGAGCTCACGCCGGGTGCCGCTGCACTCAGCCCGGAGAACGTCGGCCAGCCCGTCCCGGAGGCACGGACCATTCCGGGGCCCACCGCGCTGGACAATGACTGGGCGGGTATCAGCGATCCATGCGTCGGAGACAACGCAACGGACGATCCCATCCTCGAGGGCTGCCGCCAGCAGCTGCCGGAGGGCCACATCACCAAGCGGATCGTGGTGCTGGGCGACTCCCACTCCCAGCAGTACCTGGCCGCGCTGGAGCCGCTGGCCGCCGAACGGGGTTGGCAGCTGGTCACCCTCCTGATGCCCGCCTGCCGTTTCGGCGCCGAGTCGGATGCGCGGAACGAGGAATGCAACGCCTATAACAGTGCCGCTTCCTCCTACGTCCTGGAGCATCGGCCGGATGCGGTCTTCACTGTTGCCTCGCTGACCCACGAGCTGGCGCCGTACGAGACGGACGTGCCCGGCTACCTGGAAGGCATCCGGCCGTTTGCGGATGCCGGGATCGAGATCATCGGGATCCGCGACAACCCACGGTTCACCTTTAACATGCCCGAGTGTGCCCAGCGCAGCGGCGCCGAGGCACCTGAGTGCAACCCGCCCCTGGGCGAATCCCTGGCGGAGCCGTCGCCGCTGGAGAATTACCGCGGCAAGGTCAAGGGCCTCCACCTGATGGACATGAGCGACTTTATCTGCGCGGATGGCGTGTGCCCGGCGGTGGTCGGAAACATCTACGTGTATAAGGATGACAACCACCTGAGCCGGACTTACGTGGAGAGCATGGCGCCCATGTTCAAGGAGCGGCTGCTCGCGGCCACGGGCTGGAAGTAGGCCGGATTCCGCGTAGCCCGGTGGGGTTGCTCACATCAGCTGTGCGGAATAGGGGGATCGGCCCCAAGGTTCTAATATTTACTCAACACTTCCTGCCCCGGACCTGCCCGCAGGCCCTGGACAGTGCCGACCTTCTGCACAGGCCAGTCCCGTAATGACGGGCTGGTCATCAGCTGCAACCCCTACCCGCCAGCAACCAAGGTAAGAGGCGCACTCATGACCGAGCCCGAACACAACCCATTTGGCTTCATTGGCCTGACCTACGACGACGTCCTGCTGCTTCCCGGCCACACCGACGTCATCCCGTCCGACGCCGACACCTCCTCCCGGATTTCCAAGCGGATCACGGTCCAGACCCCGCTGCTGTCGGCAGCGATGGACACCGTCACCGAATCCCGGATGGCCATTGCCATGGCCCGCCAGGGCGGCCTCGGTGTGGTGCACCGCAACCTTTCCATCGCGGACCAGGCGGACCAGGTGGACCGGGTTAAGCGCAGCGAATCCGGCATGATCACCAACCCGCTGACTATCCGTCCCGAGGCCACGCTGCGGGAGCTGGACGACCTGTGCGCGCAGTACCGCGTGTCCGGCCTGCCCGTGGTGGACCAGGACAACCGGCTGCTGGGCATCGTCACCAACCGGGACACGCGGTTCGTTCCGGAATCGGATTTCCCGCTCCGGCTGGTCAGCGACGTCATGACCAAGATGCCCCTGGTCACCGGACATGTGGGCATCAGCCGTGAGGAAGCCTCGCACAAGCTGGCCACCAACAAGATCGAGAAGCTGCCGCTGGTGGACGACCAGGGCCGCCTTAAGGGCCTGATCACTACCAAGGACTTCACCAAGGCTGAGCAGTACCCGCTGGCCACCAAGGATGACGAAGGCCGCCTCCGCGTGGGTGCCGCCATCGGCTTCTTCGGCGATGGTTGGGAGCGCGCCATGGCACTGGTTGACGCCGGCGTGGACGCACTGTTCGTGGACACGGCCAACGGCCACTCCCAGGGCGTGCTGGACATGATCCGACGGCTCAAGTCGGACCCCGTCGCTGCCCACGTGGATGTCATCGGCGGCCAGGCGGCCACCCGTGAAGGCGCCCAGGCACTGATCGATGCCGGTGCGGACGGCATCAAGGTGGGCGTCGGCCCTGGCTCCATCTGCACCACCCGCGTGGTGGCCGGCGTCGGCGTGCCGCAGATCACCGCCATCTACGAGTCCGCCAAGGCAGCGATTCCTGCCGGAGTTCCCCTGATTGCCGACGGCGGCCTGCAGTATTCGGGCGACATCGGCAAGGCGCTGGTCGCTGGAGCCGACACCGTCATGCTGGGTTCCCTCCTGGCCGGCTGCGACGAGTCCCCGGGCGAGTTGATCTTCGTCAACGGCAAGCAGTTCAAGTCCTACCGCGGCATGGGATCGCTGGGCGCCATGCAGTCCCGCGGCAAGAACACGTCCTACTCCAAGGACCGCTACTTCCAGGCCGACGTCTCCGGCGATGACAAGCTCATCCCCGAAGGCATCGAGGGGCGCGTGGCCTACCGTGGGCCGCTGGCCTCCGTGGCGTACCAACTGGTGGGCGGCCTTCGCCAGACCATGTTCTACACCGGAGCACCCACGGTGTCGGAGCTCAAAGCGCGCGGCAAGTTTGTCCGCATCACCCCGGCAGGCCTGAAGGAATCGCACCCGCACGACATCCAGATGACAGTGGAGGCGCCGAACTACGGTTCGCGCTGACCCTGTTCCGGCCTACACCGAAGGGGCCCGCTTCCGCTGGAAATCCAGCCGAAGCGGGCCCCTTCGGCATGGTCAAGTAAAGTGGTCACGTGACTTACGAGATCGAGATCGGCCGTGGCAAGCGTGGGCGTCGTGCCTACTCCCTGGATGACATTGCAATCGTCCCCAACCGTCGCACCCGCGACCCCAAGGACGTCTCCGTCTCCTGGCAGATTGATGCCTACCAGTTCGGCATGCCGGTAATCGGCGCTCCGATGGACTCTGCAATGTCTCCGCAGACGGCCATCGCGCTGGGCCGTCTCGGCGGACTCGGTGTCCTGGACCTCGAAGGCCTCTGGACCCGCTACGAGGATCCGCAGCCCGTCCTGGACGAGATCGCGCAGCTGGAGGATGAGACCAACAGCCCCGCCGTGACCCGTCGGATGCAGGAACTCTATAAGGCACCCATCCAGCCTGAACTGATTACCTCGCGCCTTGCGGAAATGCGCGACGCCGGCGTGACGGTAGCGGGGTCGCTCACCCCGCAGCGCACCCAGGAGCACTACAAGACCGTGGTGGCCGCCGGCGTCGACATCTTTGTCATCCGCGGCACCACCGTCTCCGCCGAACACGTGTCCAAGGACCACGAGCCGCTGAACCTCAAGCAGTTCATCTACGAACTCGACGTTCCCGTGATCGTGGGCGGCGCGGCCGGCTACACCCCCGCCCTGCACCTCATGCGGACCGGCGCTGCCGGCGTCCTGGTCGGTTTCGGCGGCGGCGCCACTACCACCACCCGCCGCGCCCTCGGCATCCACTCGCCCATGGCATCCGCCATTTCTGACGTTGCTGCCGCACGCCGCGATTACATGGATGAGTCGGGTGGGCGGTACGTCCACGTGATTGCCGACGGCGGCATGGGCACCTCGGGCGACATCGTCAAGGCCATCGCCATGGGCGCCGACGCCGTCATGCTGGGCAGCGCCCTCGCCCGCGCCGAGGAAGCACCCGGTAAGGGCCGGCACTGGGGACAGGAAGCGCACCACCTGGAACTTCCCCGCGGCGACCGCGCCAACGTGGGCACTGTGGGACCGCTCGAGGAAGTGCTGTTCGGGCCGGGGCACCACACAGACGGCACGTCCAACCTTATCGGCGCACTGCGCCGTTCCATGGCGACCACAGGCTACTCGGACCTGAAGGAATTCCAGCGCGTCGACGTCGTGGTTTCCCCGTACCAGGGGAACTGACGCAGCGGAGGCCACAAGCGCCCCGGAAACAAGTAGTGTGGGTTTACTACCGGCACTAGGGTACTGGAGGCGTTCCATGCAGACTGTCCGCGGAAACGGCGGGACACTGGGTCCCGAAGCCAGGGAAGCTGCCATCCAGCGGCTGCGCGAGACGGCGCAGCCCGGCAGGGAACTGGACATCCTCATCGTCGGCGGCGGCATCGTGGGTGCCGGTGCCGCGCTCGACGCCGTGACCCGCGGACTCAGCGTGGGAATCGTCGAAGCGAACGACTGGGCTGCAGGCACCTCATCGCGCTCGTCCAAACTGATCCACGGCGGCCTGCGCTACCTGGAAATGCTGGACTTCGCGCTGGTCAAGGAAGCGCTCCAGGAGCGGGGACTGCTGCTCTCCGAACTTGCCCCGCACCTGGCCAGGCCGGTCCCCTTCCTCTACCCCCTGACCAAGCCGTTCATCGAGCGGCCCTACGTCGGTGCGGGCATCGCCCTGTATGACGCCATGTCCGTCTCCAGCGGCCACAGCAGGGGAGTGCCCTTCCACAAACACCTGACCCGGCGCGGGACACTGCGGGCAGCACCCAGCCTGAAGGACGACGCCTTCGTGGGAGCCATCCGGTACTACGACGGCCAGGTGGACGACGCCAAGTACGTGGCCAACCTGGTCCGGACGGCCGCGCATTACGGTGCGCACGCCGTCAACCAGATGGCGGTCGTTGACTTCCTGCGCGAGGGGGAACGGGTGGTCGGCGCCAAGGTGGCCAACCACGAGGACGGGTCGCAGTTCAACATCCGCGCCAAGCAGGTCATCAATGCCACTGGTGTCTGGACCGACGAAACCCAGGCCATGGTCACTGAACGCGGCCAGTTGAAGGTGCGCGCGTCCAAGGGCATCCACCTGGTGGTACCGAGGGACCGCTTCCAGTCCACCGTTGGCCTCATCCTCCGCACGGAAAAATCGGTGCTTTTCGTCATCCCCTGGGGCAGGCACTGGATCATCGGCACCACGGACACCGAATGGAACCTGGACAAGGCCCATCCGGCCGCATCCAGCAAGGACATCGACTACATCCTGGAGCACGTGAACCGGGTGCTGAAGCGCCCCCTCACCCGCGAGGACGTCGAGGGGGTGTATGCCGGACTCCGGCCCCTGCTGGCCGGCGAGAACGACTCCACCGCCAAGTTGTCCCGCGAACACGTGGTGGCCCACCCCGTTCCCGGCCTGGTGGTGGTGGCCGGCGGAAAGTGGACCACTTACCGCGTGATGGCCAGGGATGCGGTGGATGAGGCCACGCGGACCCTGGACGAGCGGGTGCCGCCCAGCTGTACCGAGACCATCCCGTTGCTGGGTGCCAGTGGATTCCGGGCCGCCTGGAACCGCAGGAACCGCACGGCAGCGGAATCCGGAGTGCATGTGGCCCGGATCGAGCACCTGCTCAACCGGTACGGCTCACTGACGCCCGAAGTCCTGGCCCTGATCGAGGAAAGCCCTGAACTGGCGGAGCCACTGCCCGGCGCAGACGACTACCTGCAGGCTGAGGCGGTCTACGCGGCCACGCATGAGGGTGCCCGGCACGTCCAGGACGTCCTGACCCGGCGCACCCGGATCTCCATCGAAGCGTGGGACCGCGGCGTCTCCGCGGCGCCGGTTGTCGCTAAACTGATGGGTGACGTCCTGGGCTGGAGCGAAGCGCAGCGCGAAAACGAAGTCCGGCACTACATCGCCCGCGTGGACGCCGAGCGCCTGAGCCAGCAGCAGCCTGACGACGAGTCAGCGGATGCCGCCCGCCTGGGCGTGGAAGACATCGTCCCGCTTCGCTGAGGGGCCGGCCGCACCAGCTTTTGCCGACTGAAGGGATACGCCTTGGCGGAACCACTAGACCGCTACGATGCCCACCTCACCACTCCCGGGATGGTCATCCTGGAACTGGACGCAACCGATAAGGAAGACGCCGCCGCCCAGTTGGCCCAGCGACTGTTCGACGCCGGCCGGGTGTCTGACCTGGACGGATTCCTCCGTCACGTCAATGCGCGGGAGCACCAGTTGGCCACCGGCCTGCCCGGCGGCATAGGACTGCCGCACGCCCGCAGCGAGTTTGTCTCCCAGACTTCCATCGCGGTGGGCATCACCAAATACGGCCGGGCCCTCGACTTCGGGGCCGCGGACGGCCCCGCCACCGTCGTCCTCCTCATTGCCACCCCGGCCAGCTCCTTCTCGGACCACCTCGAGGTGCTGGCCACGCTGGCGCGCTCCCTCTCCAAGGAGTCCTTCCGCGAATCCCTGCGCCGCGCCTACGACGCAGAGGTCATCGCCGAACTGATCAACTCCAGCCTGGTATTCTTCGACCACTGACGCTGCCCGGGCTCCTCCCGTTTAGTTGTTCTACAGGAGAACGAAGTACGGTTAAGAGGTGTGGAAAACAGCTCTTAAACCCCGATGGATCGCGGGCTTTGTGTTCGCCATTGCCATCTCCGGGGTCTTTGTGCTGCTCAGCCAATGGCAGTTCGGCCGCTCCACGCAACCCGAGGTCGTGGACAACCCGGCCACCGAGCAGGTCCGGCCCCTGACCGGCACCATCCGGCCCGGCGAGTTCTTTCCGGGCAGCCAAGCGGACCAGATGGTCAGCGCCCGGGGAACGTACGACCCCCGCCGGCAGGTCCTGGTCCCGGACCGCCTGAAGGGTGGCAAACCCGGGTACTGGGTGGTCGCGGCCTTTGCCGTGGACGGCGCACCCCGCCTCAGCGGCGCAGCCGCCACGCCGGCCACCTGGATCCCGGTGGCCCGCGGATGGGTGGCCGATCCCGGTGATGCGGCAGCACCGCCGTCGGGCGTCATTGAACTGACCGGACGCCTCCTGCCCTCCGAAGCGCCCTTGGCCGGAGTGGCGCCCCGGCACGGTGAGGCAACCGCAGTATCGGTGGCCGAGCTGATCAACGACTGGGAAGTCAGCAGCTACCCGGGCTTCATCGCGGCCTCGGCCGAAATGGCCGGCGGCTCGGACGTCAGTGCCGCGGCCGTCAACGGTCCACTGCTTCCGCTGGAGATCGGCCCCCAACCGCCCGCGCAGAAGATCAACTGGCTGAACCTGTTCTACTCGCTCGAATGGGTGGTATTCGCCGGCTTCGCTCTCTTCATCTGGTGGCGCCTGGTCAAGGACGATTACCAGCGGGACCTCGAGGACGCCCTGGACCACGCGCATGCAGGCCCCCCGGCCTCCCCTGACCAACCACAGCAAAAGGCAGACCAATGATCGATCCCAAACCGGCAACCCCCGCCCAGGACGCAGCCACCGCGGCCGGCCGCAAGAAGCGCTTTGGCGGCACCGAGGCCCAAATCCGCTCGGCGCTGAAGTTCTACAAGGTGCTGGCCTACCTGACCGGCGCCATGCTGCTGCTCCTGTGCGCGGAACTGGTGGCCCGCTACGGCTTCGGACAGTACCTCTTTGCGGGCGGCACCAACGCGGTGACCGGCGAACCGTTCGGCTTCGGTTTCGCCGACGCCGAACCCAAGGGAGTGGTCGGCGGGCTGAACCTTTCCGTTACGGTGCTCATCGTGCACGGCTGGATGTACGTGGTGTATCTGATTTCCAACTTCCGGCTGTGGGCCCTGATGCGCTGGCCGTTCCTGAAGCTCGTCCTGCTGGCGCTGGGCGGCGTGGTGCCGTTCCTGTCCTTCATCGTGGAAAAGAAGTTCCACGCCGAAGTCGAGGCTGAATTGGCGGCGAACCCGCAGGCGCCCCGGAGGTACTGACCGGGCGTTCGCTGCGTCACAGCGGGGCCCCTCGAGGTGCGCGGGTATCACGGCGGCCAGTACCCTAGTACGGTGACTACTCCCACTGCATCCCAGACTTCCCAGAAGCCGGTGCTGGTTGTTGACTACGGTGCCCAGTACGCGCAGCTGATTGCCCGCCGCGTCCGGGAAGCGAATGTGTATTCGGAAGTGGTTCCGCATACCTGGTCCACCGAGCAGCTCCTGGCCAAGAACCCTGCCGCCATCATCCTCTCGGGCGGACCTTCCAGCGTCTATGCCGACGGCGCTCCCTCCGTGGGTGCGGACCTCTTCGACGCCGGCGTCCCGGTCTTCGGCATCTGCTACGGGTTCCAGGCAATGGCCAATGCCCTCGGGGGCAAGGTGGACAAGACCGGCCTGCGGGAATACGGGTCTACCCGGACCACCATCCTGGGCGAGGGCCGTTCAGTGCTGGAGGGCATGCCCCAGGACCAGAACACCTGGATGAGCCACGGCGACTCGGTCCACGAGGCCCCCGCAGGCTTCGAAGTCCTGGCCACCACGGCCGGCGCCGAAGTTGCCGCCTTCGCCAACGAGGAAAAGTGCCTCTACGGCGTGCAGTGGCACCCCGAGGTCAAGCACTCCGCCTACGGCCAGCAGGTGCTCGAAAACTTCCTGTTCAAGGGCGCCAAGCTGGAACCCAACTGGACCACCGGCAACATCCTGGAGGAGCAGGTTGAACGCATCCGCCAGCAGGTAGGGGACGCCCGGGTCATCTGCGGCCTCTCCGGCGGTGTCGACTCCGCCGTAGCAGCGGCCCTGGTACAGCGCGCCGTAGGCGACCAGCTCACCTGCGTCTTCGTGGACCACGGCCTGCTGCGTGAAGGCGAAGCCGAACAGGTTGAGCGTGACTTCGTGGCCGCTACCGGCGTCAAGCTGTACGTGGCCAATGAACAGGAACGCTTCCTGTCCGCGCTGGCTGGCGTGAGCGATCCCGAGACCAAGCGGAAGATCATCGGACGCGAATTCATCCGCGCCTTCGAAGAAGCCGAACTGGCCATCATCGCCGAAGCCGCCGCGCACGGCGAGAAGATCAAGTTCCTGGTCCAGGGCACCCTGTACCCCGACGTCGTCGAATCCGGCGGCGGCGAAGGCGCGGCCAACATCAAGAGCCACCACAACGTGGGCGGCCTCCCCGAGGACCTCCAGTTCGAGCTCGTCGAGCCGCTGCGCGCCCTGTTCAAGGACGAGGTCCGCGCCGTTGGCGCCCAGCTGGGCCTGCCCCAGGAAATCGTGGGCCGCCAGCCGTTCCCCGGCCCCGGCCTGGGCATCCGGATCGTTGGCGAGGTCACCAAGGAACGACTGGACCTGCTCCGCAAGGCGGACGCCATCGCCCGCGCCGAACTCACCGCCTCCGGCCTGGACCATGAAGTCTGGCAGATGCCGGTGGTCCTGCTGGCGGACGTCCGCAGTGTGGGTGTCATGGGCGATGGCCGCACTTACGGCCACCCCATCGTGCTCCGTCCGGTCTCCTCCGAAGACGCGATGACGGCTGACTGGTCCCGCCTCCCGTACGAGCTGCTGGCCCGGATTTCGAACCGGATCACCAACGAGGTGGAAGGCGTCAACCGGGTGGTGCTGGATGTCACCAGCAAGCCGCCGGGAACCATCGAATGGGAATAGCACGCTGAGTGGCCGGCCTCCGCTGACGGAGGCCGGCCACTGCTGTTTCCCGGTGAAATCCTCGGCAATTTAGGCTGCCGCAGTGTTGCGGTCTCTCAGTCCGGCGTCTGAGCGGCTACGCTCGAATCTATGCCGGTATGGTCCAGGGCGTCAGGTGCAAGCGCAGAAAAGAAGGCAGTAGTGTCAGTTGGTCAAGGCCACCCGGAAGGCTCGGAAGAGCTGCGAAAATGGCTGTCCGGGCTTAAACCCGTTACCGGGGCGGACACCATGCTGCGTTTTACCAAGACGCCTGAAGGGTCCATCGACCTGACCCATGCCCACCCCTCGGGCCTCGCCCAGCTGATGGCCGGGCGCCGGACCCGCCTGTCCACGCTGATCCGCGACCGGGAGCAGTACGTGGTGGCAGCCCGTGCGTCCCGCAACATCCGCTCCAAGATTTTCGAGCTCTCCAACGACCGCGGCATCGATGCCGGCTACCTCTCCGCGGGAACGGTGGTGTGGACCTCCGCCGTCGGCGGCAAGCCCCAGCGCATCTCGGCACCCGTGATGCTCACAGCCATCACCCTGACCGTCCGCCCCGGGGAGGACGACTTCGAGCTCCAGCTGACCGAGCAGGCCCACATCAACCCGGCCCTCGTACGGCACCTGAAGACCATCCACGGGATTGTGTTCGACGTCAACGCGGTCACCCGGCTGGCCTACAGCACGGCACGCTTCGACCCGCAGCCCGTCCTGGAACGGCTGGCCGCGCTCATCAGGCCGATCCATGGCGCCGAAGCCCAACACAACCTCTTGGTGTCCACATTCGCGGATCTCTCCGGGAATCTGGACGACCCCTGGATCAACGATTCCAGTCCCGTCGTCTCTGCGCTGGCCACGGCGGCCGGCGGCGAAGTGGTGGACGTGCAGGAGCCGGATCCTTCCCGCTTCCCTCCGCTGGACGAGCGGCATCCCCGGGATGAGCTCCTGCTGCTGGACGCGGACCGGGACCAGCAGTACGTGGTGGACGCCGTGCGGGCCGGGGACTCGCTGGTGGTGACCACACCGCCGGGGACGGGCCAGACCCAGACCGCCATCAACACCATCGGTGCCCTCGTGGACGAGGGAAAGACAGTGCTGGTGGTGGGCGACCGCCGGGCCAGCCTCAATGAAGTAACCGGGCAGCTGGATACCCTGGGCCTGGAATCCATCCTCTTCCAACTCTCGGGCAACGTCACCCCGCAGCAGCTCAAGGCGCAGTTGGTGCGTGCCATCGTGCGGAACGAAAAGTCCCTGAAACCCCAGCTGGACAACCTCCACAAGACCCTCACGGAGCACCGCCACGCCCTCATGGACCACGTGGCCTCTCTCCACAACGTCAGGCAGCGCTGGGGCTGCTCGCCGTACCAGGCGATGCAGTCGCTGGCGGAACTCACCTCCATCCACCCCGCGCCAGCCACCACCGTCCGGCTTAAGCGCAGCGTGCTGGACAGCATCCGCGACCGGGAAGAGTTGGCCGGCCGGCTCCGCCGGGCTGCAGAATTGGGCAGTTTCAGCAAGGCCTCCACCACCAGCCCCTGGCATGGAGCCAGGTTGCTCACGCGCAAGGAAACCGAAGAGGCACTGGGGCTGGTCCGGTCCCTCGAGAAGAGCCTGCCGGAGCTGCGCGAACGCATGGGGGCGGTGGCGGATCACGCCGAAATCCGGCTGGGCAAGTCCTTTGCGGAGTGGGGCGAGCAGCTGGAACTGCTGGTGGCCGTCCGTGGAAGCCTGGACAAGTTCACCCCGGACATCTTCGACCGGCCCGTCACCGACCTGATTTCGGCCACGGCACCCGCCGCTTGGCGCCGTGAACGCGGGATTGATCTCACCGCCATGCAGCGCTCCCGCCTGCGCCGTGTGGCCAAGGAGTACGTCCGGCCCGGCGTCCACATCGCAGACCTGCACAGCTCCCTGGTCTTGGTCCAGGAGCAGCGCGCCTTGTGGGACGGCTACGCCACCACGCAGCGCCACCCTGCGGTCCCGTCCGGCCTGGCCGAGATGAATACCATGTACCGGTCGCTGGACCGGGAGCTGGAGCAGCTCGGGGAGGCCCTCCGGCACACCGCGGCCGGCGCTGAACTGGCTGCTGTACCTTATGCGGAACTCATGGATCGCCTGCAGCGGCTGTCCGCGGACGCCGATACGCTGAAAACCCTGCCCGAGCGCACTCTACTGGTGGAGAACATGCGCGAGCACGGGCTGGGGGAGCTGCTGGCAGATCTCGCCGAACGTGAGGTGCCGGCCGGGTCCGTCGCGGCCGAACTGGACCTGGCCTGGTGGCAGTCCGCGCTCGAAGCCATGATCAGCGGCGACGACTACCTTGCCATGTCCGACGGCGAGGCCCTCCGCCAGCTCGAAGCGGAGTACCGCCTCGCTGACAACGCCCACATCGCCAGCGGCTCCGCGCGGCTGCGCTGGGACCTCGCCGAGCGCTGGCGGGGTGCAATCGCAGCCCACCCGCGCCAGGCCGCCCTGCTCCGCAGCCTGCTCAAGGACGGCAGGGTCTCGCTCCCCGCCCTCACCGCCCAGGCGCCGGAGCTGATTTCCAGCCTGGTGCCGGTCTGGTCCGTCAGTCCCTACCTGATGACTGGCCTGCTTCCGGCAGAGCAGCGGTTCGACGCCGTGGTGATTCTCGACGCCGAAGCAACCTCGCTGCAGGCGGTGCTGCCGTCAATCGCCCGAGCCCGGCAGGTCATTGCCTTCGGTGACGCCCGCATTGCCAGCCCCCGGACGTTTACCGTGGGCGTCGAGCGCCTCGCCCCCGGCGAAGCTGCCCACCAGCGGGTGCAGAGCGCGTATGCTGCGCTTTCCGAGGTGCTGCCCGTCTGGCGGCTGAATTTCGTGTACCGTGCGGTGGACGAGGACCTGATCCTCCAGCTCAGCAAGAACTTTTACGACGGCGGCCTCCGCCTCCTGCCCGAGGGACAGACCGCTACGGGGCTGGACCGTTCTCTGTTGGTTGAGTACCTGGCGGACGGAACCGGGCTGCCCAGCGCCAACGACGAGGGCGTCGAGTCCGTAGCGGCCGAGGTCAACCGCGTAGTCCACCTGGTCTTCGAGCACGCCCGGACCCGGCCCAGGACATCCCTGGCCGTGATCACTGCGAGCCTGCGGCACGCGGCCCGGATTGGCGAAGCCATCCGACTCCAGCTGCCCAACCATCCCGGACTGTCTGCCTTCTTTGGGGCGGGCCCTGAATCGTTCCGGGTAGTGGACCTGGAACGTGCACAGGGCCTGGTGCGGGACCACGTCATCTTCTCGCCCGGCTTCGGCCGGACACCCCACGGCCGTGCTTTGCACAACTTCGGTCCGTTGTCGGCTGAAGGCGGCCGGGAAAAGTTCGCGCTGGCCATGACGCGGGCCCGGCGCTCCATGCATGTCCTGACCTGTTTCCGGCCCGAGGACCTGGACCACACGCGGCTGACGCACGGAGCCATGGACCTCTACACGCTGCTGGACCGTGAGATCGCCGGCAACACCGACCTCGGTACGCCGGCCTCCCGCGCCGCAGCCAGCGAACAGGCGCTGGGCGCCGATCCGCTGGTGGCGGATCTGGGGGACCGGCTCCGGGCCCGTGGCGCTCGGGTATGGCACCAGTACGACGGCGCGATTGACGTCGTGGCTGCGGCGGACCCGTTGAGCACGATGGGGCAGGACGACGCGGAACTTCCCCGACCGGTTGCCATTGAGTCCGACGGTACCGAGCAGTACCGGACGATGAGTGTGCGCGAACGGAGCCGGCTGCGGCCGCAGCTGCTGGAGCGCCTGGGCTGGCGATACATGCCGCTGTGGACCATAGAGGTCTTCACCGATCCGTCGTCCTGCGCAGACCGGATTGCCGGCTATCTGGGCCTTGAGAAGATGGTCCTTCCCGGCCGGACGGCGCCTGCCGCCGGATTCCTGGACGACGATGTGGACCAGGCCCTGAATGGCATCGACCTGCGCGATGCCATTGCGGCCCGCGGCGCGGGACCAGAAGCCCATCCATCATTTGAAAAGGAGGCGGGCAGCGTGAGCCCGGACCAGACGAAGGACGGCGCCGCGAACGACGCCGCTGAGGACAGCGCAGCGAAGGGTACGGCTCCGGTGAAACCCAGCCCGGACAAGGCGCTTCCGGACAGGGTGCTTCCGGACAAGGCTGCCGAGGATGATCCCCGGGCGTGGGGCGACCGCGACGAGGACCACGACACGTGGCTCAAGGAGCAGCGGCCTCCGCACTGGGGCTGATCCCAGGGTTACGGCCCCACGAGGACGAAAAACAGCTTTCCGCGGGTGGAGGCCCCCGCCAGGCGGGCCGCCTGCTCTGCTCCGGCAGCCACCACCAGCAGCCCCTCCGTCTCGGCAGTTCCCAGCCACTGGCCGCCGTCCCCGCCATGGGTCGACGTCCACAGGACCGGCACGCCTTTGGCCAGGACCTCCGGAGGACGTGCCTCCTCAAACCCGCCGGTACCAGTGAGGACCACGTTCACCAGCTGGCCAGGGGATACCAATCGGATGGAGGAGGGATCCGCCATGCGCAGGGGCACTGCGGCGGAGCCTGCCGGAGTGCCGGCCAAGAGGCCCGGGCCAACGAGCTGCGCGTCGGTGAGCAGCTGGCCCTTACGCAACGGTCCCGCCAGTTGCCGGCCAACGGCCTGGTCCTGCTCCCCGAAAAAGCCGTCGGCCACCGTCCCTGGAGGTACCTGGACGCGGGCCAAATCCGCACCGTCCAAGGTGGCCCCGGCGGGGAGGTCCCGTGCGGCGGCCACGGCTGCCACCGTGTCCAGCGGCGCCGGCGTCAGTTGGTGGACGGTGCTCGCGGCGGCACCGCATAAGAGCAGCGCCACGGCCAGCCGTCGGTTTCGGTTAAGCCAGCCGGCGAACCGTGCGGGAAACGTCCTGCGGGGCGTAGGTCGCAGCGTACCGGGGCGGCCCGGGCCGCCCCGGTTCGCTGCGATGCGGTTCGTTCGGGTGCGCGATGGTTTCGAACTGGTCCGGCCGTGAAGGAAAAAAGCAGGCATGTGCCCACGGTAGGGGTTCCGGCGACGGTAGGGTCAGGACGGGATTCCGTATGTGGAAAAGCGGATTCCGTGGGTGCAGCAGTGAGGGCGCCCGTTTACGGCCGGATGCCCGCCGGTCAGCTGGCAGCGGCTGCCGGAGCAGGCGTTGCGGGAGCGGCCGCGGGGGTCGACGCCGGCGCGGCCGAAACGGTGTTGCCCTTGGCATCGCGGGAATCGGTACGGTAGAAACCGGAGCCCTTGAAGACCACGCCCACGCTGTTGAACTTCTTGCGCAGAGTTCCCTCGCATTCGGGGCAGGATGTCAATGTGCTGTCCGAGAACGACTGGACAATGTCGAAGGCATGGCCGCAATCCTTGCAGGCATATGCATACGTTGGCACTGGTGCTCCTCCTCTTGGACAAACGAGAGGTCCCGTGCTGCCGGCCGCGGAACCGGTTCATCCGGTCGCCGCATTAGCAGTCGCAGGGCCTGAGTGCCAATTCTACCATCCGCCGGGCTAAGCCTGCGGCCTGGTCATTCTGAGGGAAGCTCCCGAAGACCTCCGGGGGTGAGCACCGCAGGCACCGGTCGGTCGAACGCCTCGGCCGGTATGCGGCCGGCGGGAAGCAGTTCCTCATCGTAGATTACTGCGGCCAGGGGGATCTCCTTCCCGGCGGTTGCCAGGTGTCCCAGGAATTTGTCGTAATAACCCCCGCCCTGGCCGACCCTGTTGCCTTCGACGTCCACCGCGGTGGCCGGAATGAACAGCGCAGCGGCCCCGCCGGCCGTCTCCGGTCCATGCCGGTCGCCCACCGGCTCGAGGATGGGAGCGAAAGGACTCCGCTCAAATTCGGCGGCGGGGCTCCAGTACACCCAAGCGAGTTCCCTGCCCGGTTCGCACACGGGCAGCAGGACGCTGTGCCCTGCCCCGTGCAGGGCTTCGATGAGGCGGAGGGTGGGCGGCTCGAAGCCCACGCTGAGGTAGACGCAGACGGTGCCCGGCGTGCCGGCTGTGATGGAACGCGCCCAGGCCAGGCCGTGCCGGGCCAACGCCGCTGCGGCCGCTTCCCGTTCCTGCACTGTCAGGGACGCCCTGTGCTGCCGGTGGGCCGCCCGAATGGAGTCCTTGGCTGCTGTTGAATCCTGGTGCACGTTACTGCCTTCCATGGTCGCCTCGTAGGTGCCGGGCTTCCGCTGTTACTGAATGCTTGACGCTGACGTTAGATTAGTCCGGTGAGCACCAGTAGCCCGAGAGTCCGCAAAGCCGTCATTCCTGCTGCCGGACTGGGTACCCGGTTCCTGCCCGCCACCAAGGCGATGCCCAAGGAGATGCTCCCCGTGGTGGACAAGCCTGCCATCCAGTATGTCGTGGAGGAAGCCGTCAGCGTGGGCCTCCATGACGTCCTGATGATCACGGGCCGCAGCAAGCGGGCGCTGGAGGACCACTTCGATCGGGTACCTTCCCTCGAATCGACGCTGTCCGACAAAGGAGACACCCGAAAACTCGAGGCCGTCCAGGCTGCCACGAAACTCGGCGACATCCACTATGTCCGCCAGGGCGACCCCAACGGGCTGGGGCATGCAGTCCTGCGGGCCCGCCAGCACGTGGGCGAGGAGCCCTTTGCCGTCCTGCTAGGTGACGACCTCATCGACGCCCGGGACGAACTCCTTGGCACGATGATCGATGTCCAGGCTCGGACGGGAGGCTCCGTGGTGGCACTGATCGAGGTGGAACCTTCGCAGATCAGCGCCTACGGCTGTGCAGACGTCGAGGCGATCGACGGCGAGGGGTACGTTCGGGTCAACCGGCTCGTGGAGAAGCCGTCCCCGGAGGAAGCACCCTCCAACCTGGCGGTGATCGGCCGCTACGTCCTGCACCCGGAAGTGTTCAACGTCCTGGAAAAGACCGGTCCCGGACGCGGCGGTGAGATCCAGCTGACCGATGCGCTGCAGGAGCTGGCAGGCAGCGATGGCGACGGCGGCGGCGTCTACGGCGTGGTATTCAGGGGCCGCCGCTACGACACCGGAGACAAGCTGAGCTACCTCAAAGCCTGCGTGCAGCTTGCCATCGACAGCGAGGACCTGGGCCCGGGGCTGCGGGAATGGCTGCCCGGCTTCGCCGCCGGCCTGTCGAAGTAGCGCCGTGCGGCCCGGCCCAATCTGGCCTGTCACGCTGGACTGCGCCGACCTTGTGCTGCGCCCCATCAGGTACCGGGACAAGCGGGAGTGGACCGAGGTCCGGGCCCGCAACGGTGAGTGGCTCGCCCCGTGGGAGGCATCCAATCCCGACCCTGCCGGCGGCCTGCCGAATTACCGCCAGATGGTCCGTTCCCTGAACGCGCAGGCTGCCCAGGCCACGGCGCTCCCGTTCGTGATCACCGAGCGGATGCCCGGACGTCGGCAACCCGTCATCGTGGGCCAGTTGACTGTGTCGTCGATCGTCTGGGGTTCTGCCATGATGGCCACGCTCGGGTACTGGGTGGATCAGGCACGCGCCGGGCACGGGATCGCGCCCACCGCCGTCGCGCTCGCTACGGACCACTGCTTCCGGACGCTCGGGCTGCACCGGATGGAGATTAACATCCGGCCTGAAAACGGGCCCAGCCTGCGGGTGGTGGAAAAGCTGGGATTCCGTGATGAGGGGTACCGGCCGCGCTTCCTGCATATCAACGGCGAATGGGCAGACCACCGGTCCTTCGCCCTCACCGCCGAGGAGGTGCCGGAGGGGCTGCTGAACCGCTGGCTGGCTGCCAGGCCGTCATAAATCCAGTGATTTGGCGGCTGTGGCACGACACACCGGCGCGAATGCGACGGCAGCCGCCGTGAAGCTCATACGGTTTTGAGTGTGGACTTCCCTCTTAGCAGCTCAGTGATCCTTGTGGTTGCTGTTGCGCTCTGGATTGTTTGGGTTGCCCCGTATGTCCTTCGGAACCGCAGGCAGCGGCTGCTGCCCGCCGGCGACGTGCCGGGGGATGCCCTGACCGATCAAACACCGGACCGGTCCGCCGGCCTCGTGTTGAACGTTGCAGCCCAGCAGGAGAAAGCCATGGACCCCAGGAAGAGCGCAGGAACCGCCAAGGACGCCGCCACTGCCCCTGCCCGGCGGCTGCGCATCCGGTATGGGCGCATGGCACTCGCCCTCGCCGGGCTGCTTTCCCTCGTGACGGCAGCGGTTTCCGGCGCGATGCTGATCTTTGGCCTCGGCAGTCCCGTCCTTCCCGCAGCCTGCCTGGCCGTGACGTTCCTGTCCGTCGTTATCCTGCGGCGCCTCGCTGTCAGCGACCGCCGCCGCCGTGTTAACGCTGCTTTCCGGTCCGCCATGTCGGCGCCCGCCAGCAGCACCCGCACGTCAGGGAGCATGCCGCCCAAGCCCGCCGAACCTGCCCGCGCAGCCTTGCCCGAGCGTCCCCTGTTCGACGCCGAAGCCGGGCAGGACCGGATTAAGCAGCTCACCGCCGTCGAACTCCGGGAAGCCGCGCTGGCCGTTGCGCTGGCTGCCGGCGACACCAGCGCGCCCGCCCAGCCTGCCGCTGCCTCAGGCACGCCGTGGGAGCCCGTTGAGGTGCCCAAGCCGGTCTACGTCGAGGCTGCCAAGGCGGAGCGTCCGGAACCTGAACCACTGGCGCTGCCGGAAGCCCCGAAGGCCGTGGGAAAGCCTTCGCTGAAGCAGGGCGCCGCTCCGGTCCAGGCCGGCGGCGCAGTGGAGCCCCGCCAGCTCACCAAGGCACAGAGCGCCCTCAGCAACCTCGACGACGTCCTGCAGCGCCGCCGCGCCTGACACCCGGTGCGCCGGTTGGCATTAGGCCGCGAAAATTTGTAGCCTAAGGTCACCGGTTCACCCCGGCCGGGGGCTATAGCTCAGTTGGTAGAGCGCTTCGTTCGCATCGAAGAGGTCAGGAGTTCGAATCTCCTTAGCTCCACATTTCCTCCGCGGTCCCGCCTACGACCCGGAGATTCCCTCCACGAGGCGAACGTCCGACTCCATCAGCGGGAGCCCGGCAAGCATGCCGTCAATCCGCTGCAGCGGCTCCTTCGCCTCCGGATCTGCGGCGGCCGCTTCGAGCCACCGGGGTACCTCGCGCGCAACTAGGAACAATGCGGTATTTGTCGCTGCCAATGCCGCCAGCACGTCTGCGAAACACCGCCAGGTCCCGGGCCGCGACACACCGGACGGGACCGCTCCCGGCGGCGGGACGTCGTCCACCACCCAGAGGCTGTGCTCCGCTGCCAGCGCCTTAAGCGCGGCGGGAGGGAGGTCTGGCGCGCACAGCTCGCCGAAACTGAGCCACAAGAGGCCGGGCACGCAGGCTTTCGCCTCGAGGATGTGACCGGCTGCCGCTACGGGCCGCCGCTGGGCGGACGACGGCGGGAACAGGCCGCACATGCCGAGCTGGTGTTGGGTGCCGGGCACGATGATCCGTCCCCGGCTCAGTGCCTCCGGTGCCACGACCCTACAGCCAGCCTTTCTTCTTGAAGATGCCGTACATCAGCCCTGCCGTGGCCAGCATCAGGCCCAGGGACATCGGGTAGCCCCAGGTCCAGTGGAGCTCGGGCATGTGGTCGAAGTTCATGCCGTAGAGGCCCGCCACGAGCGACGGGGCAAAGAAGATGGCGGCCCAGGAAGAGATCTTTTTGACCTGTTCGTTCTGCCGGGCGCTGGCCTCATTTTGGCGGTTGGCGGTCAGCGTTCCGTCCAGGGTCAGGGCATTCTGCAGCAGTTCCCGGAAGGAGTCTGCCCGGGAGATCACCCGGGCCACGTGGTCCTCCACATCGCGGAGGCTGTGCTGCAGTTCTGAGTCCACGCCGTACTTTTCGAACCCCCGCTTAAGCTGCTGCATCATGCCCGGCAGGGGGTGGATGGCGCGCTGGAACTGGATCACCTCGCGGGCCAGCTCATAGATGCGGCGTGAGACGTTGCTGTCGCCGGTGAAGAGCTGGTCTTCGATTTCGTCGATGTCGTTTTCCAGGCCCGACACCACGGGGGCGTAATCATCCACCACCCGGTCAAGAAGCGCGTACAACACAGCTTCCGGGCCGTGGCGCAGCAGGTCCGGCCGTGCCTCCAGCCGGCGGCGCACACCTGCCACGCCCGCCATTTCCGCGTGCCGGACGGTCACCACGAAGTTGCTTCCGGTGAAGACGTGGAGTTCGCCGAATTCCACGGTCTCCGTCTCGTCGAGATACCTGGCAGGGCGGAGCACTGTGAAGAGACTGTCTCCATAACGCTCCAACTTGGGCCGCTGGTGCGCGGAGATGGCGTCCTCTACGGCCAGCTCGTGCAGCCCGAACTCTGCGGCCACCGCAGACATTTCGTTGGCTGTGGGCCGGTACAGGCCGATCCAGGCCATCCCGCCGTGCTCGGCAAGGGTCTCGAAAGTCTGCTCAAGGCTCTTCGGTTCGGCGTGCCTGACGCCGTCCACGTAGACGGCGTTATCGATGATGGTCATGACCGGCACCCACGCCCCCGCAGCAGCATCAGGACATCGCTCCGATAATCGCGCCGGCCAGGCCCATGGCCACCAGGTCATGGCCGGCGTCGATCAGCGTCACTGCCGCCGGCCGGCCGGCGAAGCCGTTGTGGATGACGTGGCCACCGGCCCGGAAGACCAGTCCCATGGTTAAGCCGAAGACGGCACCTCCAAAGGCGTTGTCCAGGCCGAGGGCTCCCATCAGGACGGCCAGGAGGATGGCGGTGAGGGCGGAAGCCAGCATCATGGGCAGCCACAGCCCGGCGCCGCCGCTGATGTTCTTGAGGTCGTCCTCGGTCTTGCCGATTGCGGCCATCCAGCGGTTCCCCAGTACTGCCGGCATATACCAGACAAATCCCACCGCGAGCGAGGCGACGAACGCCAGGAGCACGGCCAGCCAGTTGATCTGTGAAACGTCAGTGAGCCAATCCATGCAGGAAATCCTAGTCCGGGCTGCCGGCGAGGCCGGGTTCCCCCGCCGGTTACCCGGAAAGGCCGCTGATCAGGGGATCGGTGCGGTAGGGGATGTGCGTGTGCAGGGCGAGGACGGTTTCAGTGCGGATGACTCCCTTGATGCGGAGTATCTGGCGCAGCGACGCCTGGAGGTTGTGGGTATCGCGGGCCGCCACCCGGCACCAGACGTCGCCCCGGCCGGAGATTTCATGCACCTCGAGCACCTGCGGGATCAACCTGAGCGCTGCCACCACGCCGTCCAGTTCCCGGTGTGAAACTTCGATGGTGACAAAGGCCAGCACGTCATAACCCACCGCCTCGAGGTCAACCTCGCGGCCGCCGGGACGGAGGACGCCTGCCCGCAACAGCCTGCGCACCCGGGTCTGTGCCGTATTGCGCGCAATCCCCAAGGATTCGCTGAGCTCCCCGATCTGGATCCGGGGGTCGCGGACCAGGGCCAGGAGGATTTTCAGGTCCGTTGGGTCCAAGGTGTTCAAATAGTCACTCTCCAGCATCTGGCCGCACTATTTTTGATGATTTTGATCGATTATCCCATGGATTTCGATTCAATTCTGCAGTAATGGTCCATTCTGGAGCCACCACCGGTATACCCGCGCAGGCGCCCCACAAGGGTGGCCGGTGCGCGGATTCAGCAAAGGCACTACCTTGACAGTCTTCAGCGAACTGCGCATGCGTCCCGTTCCGGCCACCGTTGGTTGGGACGCCTCCAACACCTCCCGCCTGGTCATGGCCGGGGCCGTCATTTTCGTCCTCCTTGTGGGCGCCAACCTTGCCACGCCGCTGTATCCGCTGCTGCAGGCAGAGCTGGGCCTTTCCAGCCTGGGAGTTACCGCAGCCTTCGCCACCTACGTGCTGGCACTCGTGGCCACCCTCATGCTGGCCGGGCACTGGTCGGACCACATTGGGCGCAGGGCCGCGCTTATCCTGGCTGTGCTGGGAGGGCTGGCCGGCGGCTGGATCTTCGCCGAGGCCCAAAGCCTTGCCGCCCTCAGCGCAGGCCGTGCGCTCCAGGGCGCCGCAGTGGGCCTTGCGACCGGCGCCAGTGCGGCGGCACTGCGGGAACTGCTGCCGCACCGTCCGGAATGGGCGTCCCGCTTCACCCTGCTGGCCTCCGCCGGCGGCGTGGCTGCCGGCCCCGTCATTGGCGGCCTGCTCTCGCTTCTGCCCGGTGCCACGTCGACCCCGTACTACGTCCACTCCGTCGTCTTGGCCGCACTGCTGGTGCCGCTCTACCTGCTCAGGGCGCGCCCGGCCATCCAGTTGCCGACCGGTCCGCGGCCGCTGCAGGCACTGGCGCCGCGGCGTCTGTCCGTATCGCGCGAGGCGCGCGGGGCGTTCTGGCTGGCGTCCGCCGTCGGCTTCCTGAGCTTTGCCATTTTTGGCTTCGCCCTGTCCCTGGCACCGGGTTACTTCGCCCAGGTCCTGGCCACCGATTCCCGGCCCGCCATCGGACTGCTGGCCGGGCTCACCCTGGCGGCGTCGGCCCTGAGCCAACTACTCAACGTCAGTGGGCGGTATGTGGTCCCGGCAGGGCTGGCGGTGCTCGGTGTTTCCGTAGCGCTGCTGGGCTTCGCGGGCCAGTGGCACAGCCCCGCGCTGTTGGTGGCGGCCAGCATCACCGCCGGCGCCGGCCAGGGGCTCGCTTTCCGGACGGTGTTCAACAACGTGGCGGCGCAGGTGGAGCCTGCCCGGCACGCGCAGATCATCAGTACCGTCTACGTGATCACGTACCTGGGCAGCGCCGCGCCGGTGCTGGGCCTCGGCTGGGCCGCCGGGACGTTCGGCCTGGGCGCCGCTGTGGTGGGCTTCGCCGGGACGTGCGGGGCCGCCGCCCTGAGCCTGGCAGCATTGACGCTCGTCCAGGCCTTGCCCGCGCGCCGCCGCCTAACTGACGGAAGCGCCGCTTCCTGAGTGCTGCAGCCCCTGCGCTGAAGCACTCCCGGGGACGGGCCGGCGCGGCGCTCCTGGTGCTGCGCGCCCTATTCGGGAATCGGCCCGTGGTTGCCCTGGATGTGCTCGAACACCAGCGTGGTCTCGGTGTGGCCCACCACGGGATCCGTGGCCAGATTGTCCAGTACCCAGTCGCGGAGGTCCTCGGTGCTCCCGACGGCGATGTGCAGGAGATAGTCGACAGAACCGGACGTGTGGAAGGTGGACAGGACTGCCGGCAAGTGCGGGACGCGGCTGGTAAAACGGTCGATCTGGTCCCGGTCGTGCGCCCGCAGCCGGACCGCCACCAGCGCCTGCACGGAGCGCCCGATCGCGGAGAGGTTCAGCTTGGCCTCGTAGCCCTGCACGATGCCCCGTTCCGACAAAGCGCGGGTCCTCATCAGGGCTGTGGAGGGAGCGATGCCCACGAGTTCGGCGAGCTGTTTGTTGGAGATGCGCGCGTCCGCCACCAGCGCGGCCAGCAGGCGTTCGTCAATCGCGTCCAGCGGTTCATGGGGTGCCCCGGGTCTGGTGTTCCTGGCGTTCGTGCTCACTGCAGCTCCTTGAAGTTTTCCTTCCGTTCATCCTAAACGGCGTATTCGACGCCGGAGGGACGCCGGGCGCGGGCCCTGCCGAATTTCCCGCTGCCCGGGCCGCGGTACCGGCCGGTAAATTCGTCCCCGGTCTCGGGGGAAGGGTCAGCGGCCCCGGCGCGCGGACGCAGGGCGGCGCGGGTCGGCAGGGGGATGGACGACGGCGACCAGCACCGCCGTCGCCACCGCAAGGACCATAACTGCCGCGGCGAGCGCATTCCAGCCCGCCGCCTGGAACACGAGCCCACCCGCCCAGCCGATAATGCTGGAGCCCAGGTAATAGGCGAGGTTGTAGAGGGAAGCTGCCTGGGCGCGTCCTGTCAGGGCGATGGCACCCGTCCACCCTGCTCCGATGCTGTGGGCTGCGAAGAATCCGCCCGTGAACAGGACCAGCCCGGCCAGGACGGCGGCCAGCTGGTCCGTCAGCGTCAGGACGAGTCCCGCCGTCGCGAGCGCCAGGCCGGCCAGGAGCACCGCCCGCCGGCCGAACCGCAGGGTCATGCCGGCGGCCCACCGGGAGGAAACGGTGCCCGACAGGTAGGCCAGGAAGATGAGGCTGATCAGGGTGGCCGGCAGAAGGAACGGGGCAGCGGACAGCCGGAACCCCAGGTAGTTGTAGACGGCGACGAAGCCGCCCATCATCAGGAAGGCCTGGATATACAGCGCCACCAGCCGGATATTGCCGAGATGCCCGCCCAGCGTCCGCAGGGCACCGCGCAGGCCCGGGCCGTGGACAGACACGAAGCCCTTCGCCCGGGGGACCAGTACCAGGAACGCGACGGCGGCCAGCGTCGCCAGCACGGACACCGCCAGGGCAGCGGCACGCCAGCCCCAGAGTTCACCCACGGGCCCTGCCACCAGCCGTCCGGCCAGCCCGCCCAGCGTGGTGCCGGCGACGTAACTGCCTGCGGCCAGCGCGGCATGCGCCCTGGTGACTTCCTCGTTCAGGTACGCGATGGCGATGGCGGGGATCCCGCCCAACGCCATTCCTTCGAGGAGCCGCAGCGCCAGCAGCATGCCGAAGCTGTTGGCCAGTGGCACCGTCAGCCCCAGGACCGTGGCGACCGAAATACCCCAGGCCATAGCCCGGACTCGGCCGATCCGGTCCGCCAGGAAGGACCAGGGGATCACCGTTACCGCCAGGCCAACGGTGGCCAACGAAATGGTGAGCGCAGCCTCGGCGGCTGTGATGCGGAGGTCTGCGGCGATGACGGGAAGCACGGCCTGGGTGGAATAGAGCTGCGCGAACGTGGCCACCCCCGCGAAGGAGAGTCCTGCCAGGATCTTCCCGTACGCCCTCGAACCCTTGGGGTGCCCCTCCCACCGGGCCGGATCTTCCCCGGTCAGCGGATCGCCGTGGTCGGGCGGAAGGGAATCGTGGGGCACCCGGCCAGCCTAGCGCCACCGCGGGGCGTGCCCGGGCCTCCGCGCATGGTTCGGCGGAACCTTCAGTAACCTTGTGGCGTGAGTAACGCCGAAAACCTCCCTGCAGACCGCCCCGCCCTGGCCGCCGCACTTCGCGGTACCGTCATCGGCCTGGACATCGGCGGCACCAAAACGCACGGTATCCGGTTCGAGCACGGCGTTCCGGCGGCGGACCAGTCCGCCGGCAGTTCGAACGTCCAGAATGTTTCGCGCGAGGCGGCGGCTGCCAACCTCGCGGACCTTTTCGCCAGAATCGGCGGGGGACAGGTGTCCAGGGTCTACGCAGGCTCGGGCGGCATTGATACGGAGGAAGACGCGGCGGCCCTGGCTGCGCTGATCCAGCCGCACGTTCCTGGCGCCCGCGTGACCGTGGTGCATGATTCACGGCTCCTGCTCGCCGCCGGCGGTGCGGGCACAGGGGTCGCGGTCATCGCCGGCACCGGCTCGGCCGCCTGGGGAAGAAACCAAGACGGCGGCGAAGCCCGGGCCGGCGGGTGGGGCTACCTCCTGGGCGACGAAGGAAGCGGCTATTGGCTGGGCCGCGAGGCGGTACGGCACAGCCTCCGCCGGATGAACCAGGGACACGGGCCCGACCAACTGACCGTTGCCCTGATGGAGGCCTGCGGCGTTGACCATCCCAACAGGCTCATCGCGTTGTTCCACTCTCCGGAGACCGGACGCCGCTTCTGGGCGCAGCAGGCCCGCCTCGTGGTGGAAGCAGCCGCAGCGGGCCACCCGGAAAGCCGCCAGCTGCTGGACCAGGCGGGGGCGGACCTGGCTGCGCTCGCGCTGGAAGTGCTGGGCCAGCTCGGCATCAAGGGTCCGGTGATCCTGGGTGGAGGGCTTGGAATGCACGTGCCCGCACTGCAGGACTCCTTCCGTAACCGCCTGGCAGAGGGCGGCGTGACGGACATCCGCGTGCTGGACCGGGAACCGGTCTTCGGCGTCCTGCAGCTGCTGGCCGAGGAAGCCTGACGCGCTTCAGCCTTTCGCGGCACGCCTGCGCGGGGTCAGCCGCACTGTAGGCAGCGGGGGAGCCGGGATGCGCCCGGCTTCTGCGCCGGCCTCCGGCCCGTGGCCGCGCACCAGCCCGTAGCGGGCCTTGGCGGCGGCCTCCTCGGGGAGTCCGGCCTGCGCCTCCCAGTCGGCGCGCGCCGCCGCAACTTCGTCGTGGGTCCGGCCCACGAAGTTCCACCACATCAGCAGCTCTTCCTGGAACGGTTCGCCGCCAATGAGCAGGAACCGCGTTCCGGGCTCCGCGGCGACGGCCAGTTCGCTGCGGCCCGTCCCGAGGTAGCCCAGCGGTCCGGGCCGCAGGTCGTGCCCGTCCACCGCCAGGCCGCCGTCGAGCACCAGGATGCCGTGTTCGAAGGCCGGCTCCAGCGGCAGCACGGCGGGCCCGCCGCAGGTGACATCGGCACCCACGATGGGCGAGTACATGGTGGCGGGGGACACGGCCCCGGCAAAGCTGCCCACCATGACTGTGGCCGTGAAGCCGTCCCCGGTGGCGCGGGGCAGTGCCCGGTGCTGCTCGAAAGCGGGTTCCCGGTGCCGTTCCCTGTCCGGCAGGGCCACCCACAGCTGGAGCCCCCGCTGCACCGGCAGGTCACCGCCCTCCGGGAGGACGGCGAATTCCGAATGCGACACGCCAAACCCCGCTGTCATGATGTTCAGCTCGCCCGGGCGGACCACCACATCGCTGCCCACGCTGTCGCGGTGCCGGATGTTGCCCGCCAACGGCCAGGTGACCGTCTGCAGGCCGATGTGCGGGTGCGGCAGGACAGACATTGCGGTCCGGTCCGGGCCGAAGCTGTCCAGGAAACACCAGGCCCCGATGGTCGGCAGGCCGCGCTGCGGCAGGGTGCGGCGGACGTTCATGGCGCGCACCCCGCCCAGCGGCACCTCCCGCTCCGGCCACAGCTCCAGGCAGGGGCCCGCCGCTGCCGCCGGGGGGCAGACTTCCTGCTGGGGCGACACTTCCAGGTTGGTCATTCCCACACTCTATTCCCGTCCGCACCCATCCGGCCCGGGGCCGGCGCCGAATGGTTACGGAAGGGAATCCTTTGCCCGGAACGGGAGTGCTCCGGGTGAACGCGGCAGAGGTTTGGGCTACGTTAACTAGCAGCGTGCTGATGACAAAGTCGCGGTGCTCCAAAAGCTGTCCAACAGAAGAGGGTATGTCCGCACCATGGGCCAGGCGATGATCGAGTTCCACGAGGTAACCAAGCAGTACCAAGGCGGACAGCCGGCCGTGGACGCCTTGACCATGTCCATCGCAGAAGGCACCATCACGGTCCTGGTGGGACCGTCAGGATGCGGCAAGACCACCACGCTGCGCATGATCAACCGCATGGTGGAGCCCACCTCCGGCACCATCACCGTTGCGGGCAAGGATGTTACCGCTGTCCCGGCCGCTGAACTGCGCCGTTCCATGGGCTACGTGATGCAGTCGGCCGGCCTGCTGCCGCACCGCTCGGTGCTGGACAATATCGCCACCGTTCCGCGGCTGAACGGGGTGTCCAGACGAGAAGCCCGCAAGCGCGCAGAGGACCTGCTGGACGTGGTGGGCCTGGCCCGGACCCTGGGCGGCCGGTACCCGTCCCAGCTTTCGGGTGGCCAGCAGCAGCGCGTCGGCGTGGCGCGGGCGCTCGCCGCCGATCCGCCCGTCCTCCTCATGGACGAGCCCTTCAGCGCCGTCGACCCTGTGGTCCGGGACGAACTGCAGCAGGAACTTCTGCGGCTGCAGAAGGACCTCGCCAAGACCATCGTTTTCGTTACCCACGACATCGACGAGGCCACCGTCCTGGGGGACCAGGTGGCCGTGTTTGCTGTGGGCGGCAAACTCGCCCAGTACGCCGCCCCGGAGGAGATCCTCCGCGCCCCGGCCAACGACTTCGTCGCCGGCTTCGTGGGCAGGGACCGCGGCTTCAGGCACCTGGGTTTCACCGCGTCCGACGGCGTCACGTTCCATCCCGTGCCCACGGTCATCCGGGGCGCGGACGGGCACAGTTCGGATCCCGACGCCGCAGACGGCTGGCAGCTGGTGGTGGACGGCGACATGCGCCCTCTCGGGTGGGCAACGCCCGGCACCGACGCCGACCTGATCCCCGGCGGTTCCCTCTTCCACCCCGGCGAAAGCCTCCGGCGGGCCCTCGACGCAGCGTTGTCGTCGCCGTCGGGCCTTGGCGTTGCCGTGGACGCCGATGGACGGGTGCTGGGCGCCATCCGAGGTCCCGAGATCCTGGCACTCATCGAACAGGCCCGCCAGGCACGCCAGGCCGCCGTCCAGGCTGCGCGCTGATGGAGTGGTTCCTCGCCAACAGCAGCATGGTCCTGGAGCGGGCCGGCCAGCATATGGTTCTGGCCATCATCCCGATGGTCCTGGGGCTGCTGCTTTCCGTCCCGCTGGCGCAGCTGGCCCGCCGGCACCGGGTGCTCCGCTCCGTGGTGCTGACAGCCTCCTCGCTGCTCTACACCATCCCGTCGCTGGCGCTGTTCATCATCCTTCCCAGCATCCTGGCCACCCGCATCCTTGACCCCCTCAACGTGGTGGTGGCCCTGACCCTCTATGCCGTGGCGCTGCTGGTCCGTGCGGCGCTTGATGCGTTCGATTCCGTGTCAGCGGACGTCAGCCAGGCCGCGGTCGCCATGGGGTTCAAGCCGCTGGCAAGATTCCTGCGGGTGGACCTTCCACTCTCCCTGCCGGTCCTGTTCGCCGGCCTGCGCGTGGTCTCCGTCAGCAACATCTCCCTGGTGAGCGTCGCTGCCCTGCTGGGCGTGGGCAACCTGGGCATGCTCTTCACCTCCGGCCTGCAGCGCGGCTTCATCACAGAGGTAATGGTTGGCATCGTGGCGATCCTGGTCCTGGCCCTCCTGATGGATGCGCTACTGGTCCTCCTGGAGCGGATCCTGACGCCGTGGGAGCGGGCCGGACGGAAAACACCCGCCACGGGACGGGCGGCGGCAGCATGAGCGTCTTCTCCGATACCTTCGCCTGGCTGGGCGACCCCCTCCACTGGACCGGGTCCGCTGGGATCCCCGCCAGGCTTGCCGAGCACCTGCAGTACACCGGGCTGGTCATGGCCATCGCCGCAGCCATCGCCGTTCCCATCGGAATGTTCGTGGGCCACACCGGCAAGGGCAAAGTGGCCATCGTTGCGCTCGCCGGGGCCCTGCGGGCGCTGCCTACGCTGGGGCTGTTGACGCTTTTCGTGCTGCTGGCCGGCATCGGATTGATGCCCCCTGTATGGGCGCTGGTCATCCTGACCATCCCACCGTTGCTGGCAGGAACCTATGCCGGCATCTCCAGCGTGGACCGCACCGTCGTGGACGCCGCACGGGCCATGGGCATGACTGAACTGCAGGTGCTCTTCCGGGCCGAGCTGCCCAACGCCCTCACGGTGATGTTCGGCGGCTTCCGCACCGGCGTGCTGCAGGTGATCGCCACCGTCTCGGTGGTGGCCTACATCAACCTGGGTGGCCTGGGCCGGTACCTGTTCGACGGGCTGGTCCTCAGCGACTTCCCGCAGATGCTCGGCGGCTCCCTGCTGATCGCAGCCCTGGCCATCACGGTGGACCTCATCCTGTCCCTGGTCCAGCGGTTGTTCCTGTCGCCGGGCGCCCCGCAACAGTCCCGCCGCGGCCGGCCGGCCGCGGTCGATCTCACAGATCCCGCAGTGGCGGAAGCTGTGTCACAAGGAGGAAAGTCATGAAGAATAGCCGTTCACCGCGCCTGGCCCGGCGCACGTTCAGCGGCCTGGCCGCAGGCCTCGGCCTGGCCGTGGCGCTCTCCGCCTGCGGCGGATCATCCGATCCGCTCAGCAACTCGCCCGCACCCACGGGCGGAGCGTCCGGCGCCGCCACCTCGCTGGTGGTGGGTTCCGCGGACTTTCCGGAAAGCCAGATCCTGGCAGAGGTCTACGCCGGAGCACTGAACGCTGCCGGCATCACCGCCACCACCAAACCGAACATTGGCTCCCGCGAGGTGTACATCAAGGCTGTCCAGGACGGTTCGGTGGACGTGGTCCCGGACTACTCCGGGAACCTGCTGCTGCACGTGGACAAGGGGGCCACGGAGGAATCCGCCGAGGACATCGCCGCCGCACTGCCTGAGAAGCTGCCGGAAGGCCTGGCTGTCCTGGACCCGTCCAAGGCCGAGAACAAGGACGCCATGGTGGTCACCAAGGCCACGGCGGAAAAGTACCAGCTGAAGTCCATCGAGGACCTGGCCAAGGTCTGCAACGAAATCGTGGTGGGCGCCCCGGCCACCTTCGCCGAGCGCGCGTACGGCCTGCCCGGACTGAAGGAGAACTACAACTGCGAGCCCAAGAAGCTGGAGCCCTTCAGCGACGGCGGCGGCCCGGTCACCCTGAAGGCACTGCTGGAGGACAAGGTGCAGGTGGCCGACATCTACACCACCACTCCCTCCATCGCCGACAACGACCTGGTGGTTCTGGAGGACCCGAAGAACAACTTCATCGCCCAGCAGGTCATCCCGCTGTACAACACGGCCAAGATGACGGACAAGGCCAAGGAAGCGCTGAACAACGTCTCCAGCATCCTCACCACAGAGGACCTCATCAACCTCAACCGCGCAGTCAGCGGCAGCCAGAAGCAGGGTGCCAAGGAAGCAGCCGAGGCCTGGCTCAAGGACAAGGGCATCCTGAAGTAGGGAAGCCGCGGACGGCAGCCTGCCGGACGCACGCGACCACGACGGCGGCTGCCGGACTTCCATGGTCCGGCAGCCGCCGTCGTCCGTGTGTCCTAAGTCTCAACGGCGTCCTATCCCTCCTGTGGCATATTTGATGGATGGCAGAATTCAGGCAGTCCACCAAACTCAACAACGTCCTTTATGACATCCGTGGACCGATCCTGCAGGCCGCCCAGCAAATGGAGGCGGAAGGGCACCGCATCCTCAAACTGAACATCGGCAACCCGGCGCCGTTCGGGTTCGAGGCGCCGGACGCCATCCTGGTGGACATGATCCGGCACCTGCCGCACGCCCAGGGCTACAGCGACTCCCGCGGCATCTTCTCCGCCCGTACTGCAGTGTCGCAGTACTACCAGACCCGCGGCATCCAGAACATCCACGTGGACGACATTTACCTGGGCAACGGCGTCAGCGAACTCATCACCATGTCCCTCATGGCGCTCCTGGACGACGGCGACGAGGTCCTCATCCCGACCCCCGACTATCCGCTGTGGACCGCCTCCGTAGCGCTGGCCGGCGGCCGGCCCGTCCACTACCTTTGCGACGAGGAGACCGGCTGGCAGCCGGACCTCGAAGACCTGGAAGCCAAGATCACGCCCCGGACCAGGGGCATCGTGGTGATTAACCCGAACAACCCCACCGGCGCCGTGTACCCGGAGGAGACGCTCAAGCGCATCGTTGCCCTGGCAGAAAAGCACGGGCTGGTGATCTTCGCCGACGAAATCTACGAAAAGATCCTTTACGAGGACGCAGTCCATATCAACATGGCGACCCTGACCGGAGACGACGTCCTCTGCCTGACGTTCAGCGGTCTGTCCAAGGCCTACCGCGTATGCGGCTACCGTGCCGGATGGATGGCGATTTCCGGGCCCAAGAAGGACGCCGCCGACTACCTTGAGGGCATCAGCCTGCTGGCGAACATGCGTCTCTGCGCCAACGTTCCGGCCCAGCACGCCATCCAGACAGCCCTGGGCGGCTACCAAAGCATCAACGACCTCATCCTCCCGGGCGGGCGCCTGCTCGAGCAGCGGAACAAGGCCTACGACATGCTCAACGCCATCCCCGGCGTCAGCACGCAGCAGGCACGGGGAGCGCTGTACCTGTTCCCGAAGCTGGACCCCGAGTATTTCCACATCCGCGACGACGAGAAGTTCGTCCTTGACCTCCTGCGCGAACAAAAGATCCTGGTTTCGCACGGCCGGGCGTTCAACTGGGTGCGTCCGGACCACTTCCGCATGGTCACGCTGCCCAACGTGAAGGACATCGAAGAGGCCATCGGCCGGATGGGGGACTTCCTCAGCAGGTACCAAGGGAACTAGCCTGTGGTTCACGGGCTCTCCGCCCGCTGACCACTCCGGAAGGTGCGCCCCATGACCGACGTCGTCGAGTTCGAAGAACATCCGGTAGACACCCTGCGCGTGGGGAAGGGGTTTTCGCTGGACAGCGTGGACCCGGACTCCACCCCCGGCTACAACGGCACCAAAGAGGACGGCCAGGCCCTGCTGGCCGGGATGGACGACGAACTCGCGGAACTGCAGGAAAAGCTTTTTGCGGAGTCCCGGTTCGGCGGCCGCAAGCGGGTCCTGCTGATCCTTCAGGGTATGGACACCGCGGGTAAGGGCGGCGTGGTGAACCACGTGATGGCCGCCATGGACCCGCAGGGCGTCCAGTTCAAGGCCTTCAAGGCCCCTACGGATGAGGAAAAGTCCTACGATTTCCTGTGGCGGATCGAAAAGGCCGTGCCCGCGGCCGGCATGGTGGGGGTGTTCGACCGGTCACACTACGAGGATGTGCTCATCCACCGGGTCCACGGCTGGGCGAGCCCGGACGAGATTAAGCGCCGGTACCTGGCCATCAACGAATTCGAGGAGCGCCTCACCGATTCCGGAACCAAGCTGGTCAAGGTCATGCTGCACATCAGCAGCGACGAGCAGAAAGAACGGCTCCTGGCCCGCCTGGACAACCCTGCCAAGCACTGGAAGTACAGCAGGGGCGACCGTGACGAGCGCGCCTTCTGGCCGGACTACATGGGCGCGTTCCAGGCAGCCATCGAGGCCACCAACACGGCATCCGCACCATGGCACGTGATTCCGGCGAACAAGAAATGGTACGCGCGGATCGCCGTCCAGCAGCTCCTGCTCAAGGCCCTGAAAGAGCTGGACCTGGAGTGGCCCAAGGCGGAGTTCGACGTGGACGTTGAACGCCAGCTGATCCTGAAAACGTAGCCCTGCCTGGAGGCCTGACTTAAAGCGGCTGGTCGCGGGCGGCGGCGAGCCGCTTCCGCGCACCCTCCAGCCACTCCTCGCAGCGGGCTGCCAGGGCTTCACCGCGTTCCCAAAGGGCCAGCGACTCCTCCAGGCTGGCACCGCCCGCTTCCAGCCGGCCCACGACGGCAACCAGCTGCTCGCGGGCCTCCTCGTAGCTCAGCGCTGTGACATCGCCCGGCTGCTGCTGTGCGGTGTTTCCCTGTCCCGTGCTTTCCTGTTCGCTCATTCAGTTCTCCTCGACGGTGGTGGTTGTGCCCGTGGATGTGGCTCCAAAGCGGCCCTCGGCCACCCGGATGGAGAGCGGCGCCCCAGCGGGGGCTTCCGCCGGGCGCCGGACCACGGCGTGGGCGGCGGAGGACTCCCGGGCAAGTTCGACGACGGCGTAGCCCCGGTCCAGGGTCTTCTGCGGCGAGAGCGCGCGGACCTGGGCCTTGAGGTGCTGGAGCTGGTCCGCGGCACGGACCACGGTGGAGCCGATGGCGGCCGATGAACGGCGAAGCAGGCGCTCGACTTCCTCCCCACGGACGGTCACCAGGCCCTCCGGCGCGGCCAGCACAGGGCGGGACCGTAGGGACGCCAGCCGGTCCGACTCCCGGTCCACCAGACGCACGATGCAGCGTTCCAGCTGTTGGCGCGCCTGGCGGACACCCGCCAGCTCCTCGGAGACGTCCGGCACGATCCGCTTGGCAGCATCGGTCGGGGTGGAGGCCCTGAGGTCCGCGACATCGTCCAGCAGCGGCCGGTCCGCCTCGTGGCCGATCGCACTGACCACCGGAGTTACTGCGGCGGCCACGGCCCGGATGAGTTCCTCACTGTTGAACGGCAGGAGGTCCTCCAAGGCACCGCCGCCGCGGGCAATGACGATGACGTCCACCTCCGGCCGGCCGTCCAGCTCCCGCAGGGCACGCACCACCTGGCTGACGGCCGTGTTTCCCTGCACTGCCACTTCGCGGATCTCGAATTCCACCGCTGGCCAGCGCAGGGCCGCGTTCCGCAGGACGTCCTTCTTGGCGTCCGAGTCACGGCCGGTGATGAGGCCGATGCGGTGGGGGAGCAGGGGCAGGGGCTTCTTGCGGGAGTCGGCGAAGAGGCCCTCCGCGGCGAGTGCCTGGCGCAGGCGCTCGATGCGGGCCAGCAGATCGCCGAGGCCCACCGGCCTGATGTCCCGCACCTGCATGTTCAGGCGTCCGGTCTTCAGCCAGAATTCCGGTTTGAGCAGCGCAACCACCCGGGAACCCCGTTCCAGAGGGAGGTCCTGGCGTTCCAGCACCTTGGTCCAGACCGAGGCGGGAAGCGAAACCTCCGCGTCGACGTCGCGCAACGTCAGGTAGGCGTTTGTCCCGCGCCGGTTCAGCTCGATGACCTGGCCCTCCACCCACGCTGACGGGGTTCGGTCGATGTGCGCCTTGAGCTTTTGGGACAGCAGCTGCAGCGGCCACGGATTGTCCGGCGTGGTGTCCGCCGCCGTTGCCGGAAGAGTTGTGGGTACCGTGCCGGGCAGCGCCTGTTCAGACATGGCACCGCTCCTGCGGAGGTGAAGCTGCGGGCATGATGTCCTTCGTCTGCTGATCCAAGGCCGGTCCGGGGCCGCGTGGGGCGGTGTTTCCACCTTATCCATAAGGTCTACCACCGGGGTCCGACAGGACCTGCCGCGCGGATCCTGCCTAGGATGGATGGAAGCCCCCAACGCGAAGGATCCGCTGTGCGCACTGTTGTTTCCGCGGCTGCCGCCATCCTCGGCATGCTGCTGGCCGCCGTCGCGGTTCCGGCCATCTGGCTGGACCGCACCATCGTCCGGGAGGACGGGTTCGTGGCACTTGCCGGTCCGCTTGGCAAAGACCCGGCGTTCCAGGAGCGCCTCGCTGCAGCGGCTGTCGGGACGATCGACACCAGCTCGTTACCGGGCTTCCTGACGGACCTGGTCCAGCCGGTGCTGGAGGACGCGGCTGCATCCCTGACCGGCCTGCCCGCGTACCGGCAAGCCTGGGAGGATACCCTCCGCAAGAGCCACCGGCTGAGCCTCTCAGGAGCGGGTGAAGCCGAAGCGGAAGGCTCGTCGGCGCTGACCCTGGACGTCTCACCGCTTGTCGCACTGGGAGCCGGTGAGATCTCGCGTGCCACCGGACTGCCGCTAACCCCTCCAGACCAGACGCTGCTGAACGCGGGCGGTCCAGAGCAGAAGGAATGGGCTGAACGCCTGACAACCTACGCACCGGCGGGCTACCTGCTGGCCGCGGGATCCGCCGTCGCGCTCCTACTGGCCGTGGTGGCCGCCCGGCGCCGCTGGACGCTCCTGGCGGGGACAGGACTCGGCGCGCTCCTGGTGGCAGCATGCTGGGCCGCCGTAAGCGGGATCGCCCGGGACCGCGCCCTGGGCACGGACGCCGGCAGTGACGTTGCCAACATGTTCCGCGATGAGTTCGTGGCGGCCGCATCCCGGGACTTCCAGGCCTGGACGCTGGTTGCCGCCTTTGCGGGAGTGGTGGCCCTGGCGGCCGGCCTCGCCGGCAGCCAAGCGGCGCGGAGGCGCGAACGGGCAACCGGTAGCATGGAGAAATGACCTCCTCAGCTGTTTCCCTTTCGATGCCAACTGTCCCGCGGAGGCGCCGGTCTCCTGAGGAAGTCGCTGCCGCAGCGCCGGTGGCAGGGGCCAAGAAGGTCCTGCTGGCCGCTCCCCGGGGCTACTGCGCAGGAGTGGACCGCGCGGTCATCGCCGTGGAGAAGGCGCTGGAGCACTACGGTCCGCCGGTTTACGTGCGCAAGCAGATCGTGCACAACGTCCATGTGGTCACGTCCCTCGAGGAAAAGGGTGCCGTCTTCGTGGATGAGACGGACGAGGTACCCGAGGGCGCCCTGGTCATCTTCTCCGCGCACGGCGTTTCCCCTGCCGTGGTGCAGTCCGCCGAGGACCGGGGGCTGCGCACCATCGATGCCACCTGCCCCCTGGTGACCAAGGTTCACAAGGAGGCGGTACGGTTCGCCAAGGACGACTTCGACATCCTGCTGATCGGCCACGACGGCCATGAGGAAGTTGAAGGGACGGCGGGTGAAGCACCGCAGCACATCCAGATCATCAACGGCCCGCACGAGGTGGACAAGGTCACGGTCCGGGACCCGGAAAAGGTCATTTGGCTTTCCCAGACCACGCTCAGCGTCGACGAAACCATGGAAACCGTGCGGCTGCTGAAGGAACGCTTCCCCACACTGCAGGACCCGCCAAGCGATGACATCTGCTACGCCACCACCAACCGCCAGGTGGCCATCAAGAAGATTTCACCGCAGGCAGACCTGGTGATCGTGGTGGGATCGGCCAACTCCTCCAACTCCGTCCGGCTGGTGGAGGTGGCGCTCGAATACGGCGCCAAGGCCTCCTACCGGGTGGACTTTGCCAACGAGGTGGACGAGTCCTGGTTCGAGGGCGTGGCCACTGTGGGCGTCACCTCCGGAGCCTCGGTTCCCGAGGTGCTGGTCCAGGACGTGCTCCGCCTGCTGGCCGACTACGGTTACGGCAGCGTCGAGGAAGTGGTTACGGCCGAGGAGGACCTGCTGTTCTCACTGCCCAAGGAACTCCGGGCCACCCTCAAGCAGGCCGGCGACGTCAGCCGCGCGCTGGGCGGCCGCAGGCCGCGCGACTGACGGCACCCGGGTGACGACGGACCCGGGGGCGCGGCCTGCCCGTCAGGCGGCGGCCCCGTCCTCCTGCAGTTCCGGCGCGGCCAAGGCGCGCGGCGTCGCTTCCACCGGGGGAGGGCCGGCCAGGCCGGATTCATCCAGCGAGTTCAGTTTCCGTGCCGTCGGCAGCACCCGTGCTTCGAGTGTTCCCACCATGGCGTTGTAGCGGTCCACCGACGACTTCAGCGATGACCCCAGCTTGGTGACATTTTCGCCCAGGGTGCCCATGCGGTCATACAGCTGCCGGGCCAGGTCGAACAGCTCCCGGGCGCTGTCCGTCAGCACATCCTGGCGCCAGGTGAACGCGACAGACTTCAGCACGGCGAGCAAGGTACTGGGGGAGGCCAGGACCACGTTCCGTGAGAGGGCATGGTCCAGCAGCTCCGGATCGGCGTTGAGCGCCGCGGCCAGGATGGATTCGGCCGGGATAAAGCAGATCACCAGCTCCGGGGAGTTTCCGGAGATGTCCCAGTACTTCTTGCTGCTGAGAGTGTCCACATGCGCCCGCAGCGCCTTGGCGTGCGCTGTGAGGAGGGTCTGCTGGTGCCTCCGGTCCATCCCGGACAGGGCTCCGCCGGCCCGACCCCCGCGCGGATCCCCACCGAGTTCCTGGGCTTCAAGGTAAGCGGTCAGCGGAACCTTGGCGTCCACCACCAGCTGCTTCTCGCCGGGAAGCTGCACCACCAGATCCGGGCGCACGGCAGAGTCCCCGCCGGAGCTGTGCAGCTGCTCGACAAAGTCCACGTGCCGCAGCATTCCGGACGCCTCCACCACCCGGCGGAGCTGGACCTCACCCCACTGGCCGCGTGCGCTGTTGGACCGCAGGGCCGACTCCAGTGCATGCGTGGAGCGGATCAGCTGCTCATCCGAAATCCGGGCTTCCTGAAGCTGTTGGGCCAGCTGGCCGTACTGCTCCACGCGGTCGCGTTCCAGCAACGCCACCTGCTGCTGGACGGCCGTGAGCTTCTCGGCGACGGGTGCCAGCGCGCGCAGCACACTGCCGTCCTGTGCGCGTGCCTCCCCCAGCTCGCGGTTCTGTGCAGACAAAAGCCGCCGCTCGGCGTCGGCCGCGGCGAACTGCGAGCTGACCTCCGCGAGGCGGGAGGACACCTCATCAAAGTCCAGCTCCAGTGCACGGGTCTTCCGGCGGAACGCAACAAACGTGGCCGCGGCACCGGCGAACGCACCGAGCAGCAGCATGAACAAGGCCAGAATCAAGGCGAAAGCATCCATGCCTTCACTGTTGCACGGGCCACCGACAATCAGCGGCAGCCGCATCGAGCCGGTACTGCCGGGCGGCGCGATGAAGGTAAACTTGGTGCTCGTGGCTCTTACTATTGGCATCGTCGGACTGCCCAACGTCGGCAAATCAACCCTTTTCAATGCGCTCACCCGCAACCAGGTCCTGGCGGCGAACTACCCGTTCGCCACCATCGAACCGAACGTGGGCGTGGTGAACCTGCCTGACCCGCGGCTCCACGAACTCGCCGGGATCTTCGGCTCCCAGCGCGTGCTGCCGGCCGCTGTGTCCTTCGTGGACATCGCCGGCATCGTCAAGGGCGCCTCCGAGGGCGAGGGGCTGGGGAACCAGTTCCTGGCCAACATCCGCGAAGCCGAGGCCATCGCCGAAGTGGTCCGAGTCTTCGATGACCCCGATGTCATCCACGTTGACGGCAAGGTGGACCCGCGCTCGGACATGGAAACCATCAACACCGAGCTCATCCTCGCGGACCTGCAGACCATCGAAAAGGCCATTCCCCGGATCGAAAAAGAGGTCAAGATCAAGAAGCGGGAGGCCGCTGAACTCGCCGCCATCAAGGCCGCGCAGGCGGTGCTGGAGCGGGGTGACACCATCTTCTCCGCCATCAAGAGCGACAAACTGGAGATGGAACACCTCAAGGAGCTGAGCCTGCTGACGGCCAAGCCGTTCATCTACGTGTTCAACGCGGACGAGGGCATCCTGGGCAGCCCGGAAAAGCAGGAGGAACTACGGGCGCTTGTGGCACCGGCGGACTGCATCTTCCTGGATGCCAAGCTCGAGGCGGACCTGGTGGAACTGGACGAGGCCGAAGCCCGCGAGATGCTCGAGATGAATGGCCAGGACGAATCCGGCCTGGACCAGCTGGCCCGCGTGGGCTTCCACACCCTTGGCCTGCAGACGTACCTCACCGCAGGGCCCAAGGAAGCACGTGCCTGGACCATCCACCAGGGCGACACCGCACCCCAGGCCGCCGGCGTGATCCACTCCGATTTCCAGCGTGGATTCATCAAGGCCGAGGTGGTCTCGTTTGAAGACCTGATGGAGGCAGGATCCATGGCCGAGGCCAAGTCCCGCGGCAAGGTCCGCATTGAGGGCAAGGAATATGTCATGGCCGACGGCGACGTGGTGGAGTTCCGCTTCAACGTCTAGCCGCGAGCACCAACCGAGGAGGCAGCATGCCGGCCAGGCGCCTGAGGCAGTTATTCGCGGCGGCGCTGTGCGCGCTGCTGGTCCTGACAGGCTGTTCCGGCGGCGGTGGCGGTGTGCCGGTGGTGGTGGGGGAGACAGCCCGGGGCGGAACTGTGACCGTCGCCGAGGCCAACGCCTTTTCCTCCTTCAATCCGTACAGCACCGCGGGCAACACCGACATCAATACCAAGATCGGTTACATCACCCACTCGGGGTTCTTCTACCTGGACAACAACTCCGTGGTGGTACGCAACGACAAGTTCGGCAAATTCGAGAAGGTCTCCGACGACCCCCTCAAAGTCCGGTACACCGTCAGCGAGGACGTTAGATGGTCGGACGGTGCGCCGGTCGACTCCGGGGATCTCCTCCTGGCGTGGGCGGCAGGTTCCGGCTATTTCGACGACGCCGATGCCGCCGCCGGAACCGGCACCAGGTACTTTTCGACGGCGTCGGACACCAGCGGGCTCGCCGGGACCGTGCTGCCCGAACTTGGAGACGACGGCCGTACCATCACCCTGGAATACACCCGGCCGTACGCTGACTGGGAAGTGGCGTTCGACGTCGGGCTTCCCGCCCACGTGGTGGCCGCCAAGAGCGGTTTGAATGACGAAGCGGACCTCGTGGACCTCATCCGGGACACGCCACGCGGGGATCCCGACAATCCCACGCCGAATTCGGTACTCAAACGGGTCGCTGATTTCTGGAACAGCGGATTCGACACGGACTCACTGCCTGAGGACCCTGCACTCTACCTGTCCAATGGTCCCTACATCGTGCAGGACATGGTTCCCGGCGTATCGCTCCGGCTGGTCCGCAACCGGGACTACACGTGGGGCCCGGAACCCTGGCTTGACGAAATCAACGTCCGTTACACCGGCAAGGCGGAGGACGCCGTGCAGGCCCTCCGCAACGGGAGGGCGGACATCATCTCACCGCAACCGGCGGCGGGCCTGCAGGAGCTTTTCGCCGGCCTTGAACAGCAGGGGAACACGGTGGAACGGTACAGCCAATCAGGCTACGACCACCTGGACCTGGAATTCTCCGGGCCGTTCGCGGACCGGGACGTGCGCGAAGCCTTCCTAAAGACCGTCCCCCGCCAGGAGATTGTGGACGCCGTGGTGGGCGGGCTGGTGCCGGGGGCCGTGCCGCTCGACTCGCACGTCTTCCTGCCTGGCCAGCCCAAGTATGACGAGACTGTGCGGGACAACGGTTCATCGAAGTACGGCGAGGTGGACATCGAGGGAGCGAAGGAACTTCTAGATGGGGCAAAGCCCACCATTCGGATCCTTTACAACCGTGACAATGCCAACCGGGCCACGGCCTTTGGCCTGATCCGCGATTCCGCGGAACTGGCCGGCTTCACCGTGGTGGACACCGGCCGCGGCAGCGCAGACTGGGCCGCGGAGCTGGCGGGGGATGGACACGATGCCGCACTCCTTGGCTGGATTGGGAACGGACTGGGCGTCAGCCGCGTGCCGCAGATTTTCCGTACCGGCGCAGGCAGCAACTTCAACGGTTTCTCCGATGCCCGCGCCGACCGGCTGATGGAAGAACTGTCGGGCACCCCTGACTTGGCGCGGCAGGACGAGCTCCTGGGGGACATCGACCGGCGGCTCTGGGAGAACGCCTACGGCCTGCCCCTGTACCAAGCCGTTGGGAGCACAGCGTTCAGCACCAAGGTCACGGGAGTCAAGACGAGCCCGGGCCCTCTGGGCGTGTGGTGGAACGCTTGGGAATGGCGGCTCGCCTAAACGACACGACAAGGTTGTCAAAAGTGGTGTTACTGGGGAGTAGTATGTGACTTGCGTAACTGGCGAAGGTCAGATATGGCGCCTAAACCTTGCGATTACGGTTTGGCAACGTTGTACCAGCATCTGGAATTAGTTCGGTTAGGCTACGAGCATATGTAGGCTGCGTCACAGAAATTCTGCGCCGGGCCTGCGGGGGAATCGCTTGAATCCCCACTTCACTTCCACTACTCATAGGAGGCGGAATGCGTTTTGCGCGCACTTCCAAAGCACTGGGCATTGTGGCGATCGCCGCGCTTGCCCTAACCGGATGCGGTGCCGGTGGCGGCAGCAATGACGGTGGCGGGGACGCCGCCGGAGATCCGAACAAGATCATCACCGCGTACAGCAACGAACCACAGAACCCGTTGCTGCCGGCAGACACCGGCGAAGTTTACGGTGGACGCGTGGTGGAGCTCCTCTTCGAGGGCCTCACCGTTTACAGCCCCAATGGGGAGTCTGAGAACGCGCTCGCCGAGTCGATCGAATCCCCTGATGGCCAGAACTACACCATCAAGGTCAAGAGCGGCACCAAGTTCACCAACGGCGAGGAAGTCACGGCCAAGAGCTTCGTGGACGCCTGGAACTTCGCAGCACTGAGCACCAACGCACAGACCAACAGCTACTTCTTCGAATCCATTGAGGGATACGACGCCGTCAGCGCCACGAAGAAGCAGGGCGAATCGGAAGTTCCCGCGCCCACCGCGGAAACCATGTCCGGTCTGGTAGTCAAGGACGACTACACCATCGAAGTCAAACTGCGCCAGCCTGAAGCCGACTGGCCGCTGCGCCTCGGCTACTCGGCCTTTATGCCACTGCCCGCGGACGCCCTCAAGGACCCCAAGGCGTTCGGTGAAAACCCGATCGGCAACGGCCCGTACAAGATGGCCAAGGAAGGTGCCTGGCAGCACGACAGCCAGATCGAATTGGTTAAGAACCCGGACTACAAGGGCAGCCGTGAGGCCAAGAACGGCGGCGTGACGTTCAAGTTCTACACCGACCCGGCACCGGCCTACACGGACATCCAGGGCAACAACCTTGACGTCACCGACGTCCTGCCCACGAATGCCCTGAAGACCTACACCTCGGACTTCCCGGAGAACCACCTCAACAAGCCGTACGCCGGTAACTCCACCCTGAACATCCCGGGCTACCTGCCGGAGTTCAAGGGCGAAGCCGGAAAGCTGCGCCGACAGGCCATTTCCATGGCCATTGACCGCGAAGAGATCACCAAGGTGATCTACAGCGGCACGCGCATCCCGGCCAACGACTTTACGTCCCCTTCGGTCGACGGTTACAACGACAACGTTGCCGGCTCCGAGGTCACCAAGTTCGATGCCGCCAAGGCCAAGGAAGCCTGGGACAAGGCCAACGAGATCAGCCCCTGGCCGGCCAACAAGGTCCTGCAGCTCGCCTACAACACCGATGGCGGTAATAAGGAATGGATTGACGCCGTAGCCAACAACCTCAAGAACAACCTCGGCATCAAGGCTGAAGGCCAGGCCTTCGCCAAGTTCGCCGAACTTCTTGACCTGCGCAAGTCCAAGACCCTCCCGGGCCTGGCACGCGCCGGCTGGCAGGCGGACTACCCGTCGCTCTACAACTTCCTGGGCCCGCTGCTGGGCACCGGTGCAAGCTCCAACTACGAGGGCTACTCCAACCCGGAGTTCGACAAGCTCCTGAAGGAAGGCCTGGGCGCCAAGTCCACCGACGAGGCAAACGCCAAGTTCACGGAAGCACAGGAAATCCTGTTCCAGGATCTGCCGAACATCCCGCTTTGGTACGCCGCACGCCAGGTTGTCTGGAGCGAGAACGTTTCCAACGTGGACACCGGGTGGAACGGCGTTATCCAGTACTACAACATCACTGCGAAGTAGTTCTGGGATCGTCCAACTCAAATAGCTAGTGGGGGTCCGGCCAACAGCCGGGCCCCCATAGCCTTGATACCGGCAGGAAGCTTGTTCTCAATGAATATTTCACTCATCCGCCAGTCCTCGGAGGGTCCGCTGTGATCCGGTTTATCCTCCGACGACTACTCCAGGCCATTCCGGTGTTCCTGGGCACCACGCTTCTGGTGTACTTCATGGTGTTCGCGCTCCCCGGCGATCCGGTCCGGGCGCTTTTCGGTGACCGTCCGCCAAGCGAAGCCGTGATTGCTGCACTTCGCCAGCAATACAACCTCGACCAGCCGTTCTGGGTCCAGTACGGCCTGTTCCTTAAGAACCTCGTGACGTTCAACCTTGGGGTTGACTTCACCGGTCAGCCCATCGCGGCCACGCTGGGCCGTGTCTTCCCTGTGACGGCCATGCTCGCTGTGGAGGCGCTGGTCATCCAGGCTGTCTTCGGCATCGGGTTCGGCCTGGTCGCCGGCCTGCGCAAGGGCGGAATCTTCGACTCCACCGTCCTGCTGGCCTCCCTCGTGGTCATCGCTATCCCGGTGTTCGTGCTCGGCTTCGTGCTGCAGTTGGTGTTCGGCGTGTATCTCGGATGGGCCAAACCCACGGTGGGCACCAACGCTGACTGGGGAACCCTGATCCTGCCTGCCTTCGCCCTGGCGCTGGTGTCCTTTGCTTATGTGCTTCGCCTGACCCGGGCCTCCGTCATCGAAAACTCCACTGCGGACTACGTGCGGACGGCAACGGCTAAGGGCCTCTCCCGGCCGCGGGTCGTGATGGCCCACATCCTCCGGAACTCGATGATTCCGGTCGTCACCTACCTGGGTGCGAGCCTGGGCGGACTGATGGGCGGAGCCATCGTCACCGAAGGCATCTTCAACGTCCCCGGCGTTGGCCAGAAGCTCTACCAGGCTATCCTCCGCAGCGAAGGCCCCACCGTCGTCGCCATCGTCAGCGTGCTGGTGCTGGTATTCGTTATCGCCAACCTGCTGGTTGACCTGCTGTACGCCTGGCTTGATCCGAGGATTCGCTATGAAAAGTAACCGACAAATCACCCACTTCGTCGCGCCACTGGAGGAGACGCCCCTGCTGGCCACGGACTCGGTCAAGACTGACGAAGCGCCATTGAGCCTGTGGGCAGACGCATGGCGGAAACTGCGCCGCCGGCCGCTGTTCATCGCTGCGGCAATCATGATCTTCGTCATTGTGGTGGTCGCCGTGTTCCCGGGCCTGTTCACCCAGACCCCGCCCAACGACAACTGCCTGCTTGCAAACTCGGATGGCCCGCCGGCGCCCGGACACCCGCTGGGCTTTACGTTCCAGGGCTGCGATGTCTATGCGCGCGTCATCTACGGTACGCAGGCATCGGTCACAGTGGGTCTGTTCTCCGTTCTCGGTGTCCTGCTGGTTGGCGTTACCCTTGGCGCGCTGGCTGGCTTCTTTGGCGGTTGGATCGACTCCGTGCTGGCACGGCTGGGCGACATCTTTTTCGCTCTTCCGCTCGTGCTCGGGGCGCTGGTTGTGGTGCAGTTGCCCTTCTTCCGCGAAAACAAGAGTGTATGGACCGTCGTCGCCGTCATTGTCCTTCTGGCCTGGCCCCAGATGGCCCGGCTCACCCGAGGGGCCGTCATCGAGGTCCGGAACGCGGACTTCATCACGGCTGCGCGGTCACTGGGCGTTTCGCCCATCAATTCGCTCATCCGACATGTATTGCCCAATGCGGCCGCACCAATCATCGTGCTCGCCACGATGGAACTCGGTGTTTTTATTGTCCTTGAGGCCACGTTGTCCTTCCTGGGCATCGGCCTGCCGGGCAGCATCATGTCCTGGGGCAATGACATCAACGCGGCGCAGTCCAGTATCCGCACCAACCCTGCGGTGCTGCTCTATCCCGCAGCAGCACTGTCGATCACGGTATTGAGTTTCATTATGCTCGGCGATGCCCTGCGTGATGCCCTCGATCCGAAGAGCCGGCAGCGATGAAAGAGGCACATATGACGACGTCGGAGATCACCATCGAGGAAGCCGGCAACACAGCGGAGCGGCCCCTGCTGGAAATCAAAGACCTGGCCATCACGTTCAAAACGAGCAATGGCGAAGTGAATGCCGTCCGGAACGCGCATCTGACCATCATGCCGGGCGAGACCGTCGCCATTGTCGGTGAGTCCGGGTCTGGAAAGTCCACCACGGCCTTGGCCGCGATCGGACTGCTGCCGGCCAATGGCCGGGTTTCCGGGGGCCAGATTCTGCTGGATGGCGAGGACATTTCACACGCCAGCGAAAAACGGATGATCGAACTGCGCGGCAATACTATTGGCATGGTTCCCCAGGACCCCATGTCCAACTTGAACCCGGTGTGGAAGATCGGTTATCAGGTCAAGGAAACATTGCGTGCAAACGGCCGGCCCAGCGGCCCGGCAGACATTGCGGAAGTGCTGTCCCAGGCCGGCCTGCCCGATGCACACCGCCGGGCAGGACAATACCCGCATGAGTTCTCGGGCGGCATGCGCCAGCGTGCCCTGATTGCCATTGGCCTCTCCTGCCAGCCTCGCCTGCTGATCGCGGACGAACCGACATCGGCACTCGACGTCACCGTCCAGCGGCAGATCCTGGATCACCTTGAGGGCATGACGGCAGAGTTGGGCACTGCGGTGCTGCTCATCACCCACGATCTTGGCCTTGCAGCCGAGCGTGCCGACCAGGTGGTGGTCATGTACCGCGGGCAGGTGGTTGAGTCCGGACCGTCCTTGGAACTGCTGCGCAACCCGCAGCACCCCTACACCCAGCGGCTGGTTGCCTCGGCCCCGTCGCTGGCCTCACGCAGGATTCAGGCGAGCAAGGAGGCCGGCCTTGCCGCAGAAGACCTCCTGGCTCCGACTGAAGCTGCAGTGGTCCCGGACAAGACTTCCGAAGTGCTGGAGATCAGGGACCTGACCAAGGTCTATAAGCTCCGCCACGGCTTGGGAAAGTCGACGGACTTCAAGGCTGTGGATGCCGTGAGCTTCGCCGTGAAGCGCGGCACCACCACAGCGATCGTAGGGGAGTCCGGCTCGGGAAAGTCCACCGTGGCCAAGATGGTGCTGCAGTTGGAGAAGCCCACCGACGGGACCATTGTCTTCGACGGGGTGGAGACCTCCACGCTGAAGCCCGCCGAGCTGTTCAAGTTCCGGCGCCGCGTGCAGCCGATCTTCCAGGACCCGTACGGGTCCCTCGATCCGATGTACAACATCTACCGGACCATCGAGGAGCCGCTGCGGGTTCACAGGATCGGGAACAGGGCCAGCAGGGAGAAGAAAGTCAGGGAGCTGCTGGACCAGGTGGCGCTGCCGCAGTCCACTATGCAGCGCTTCCCGAACGAGCTTTCCGGCGGCCAGCGCCAGCGCGTGGCCATCGCCCGGGCACTGGCACTGGACCCCGAGGTCATCATCTGCGATGAGGCCGTCAGCGCCCTGGACGTCCTGGTGCAGGCGCAGGTGCTTAATCTCCTGGCCGAGCTGCAGTCGAACCTTGGTCTGACCTACCTGTTCATCACCCATGACCTGGCCGTGGTCCGGCAGATCGCCGACCACGTCTGCGTCATGGAAAAGGGCAAACTGGTGGAGACCGGTTCCACGGACGAGGTCTTCGAATCGCCGAAGCAGGACTACACCAAGGCCCTGTTGAACGCGATCCCGGGCGCCCGGCTGATGCTGCCGCCCGAGGTGGCATAGCGCGAAAAGCAGACTGCGACAGGCCGGTGCGGCACCCCGCAAAGGGGCCGCGCCGGCTTTTCGTACCTATGGACCCGGAAGGCCCGGGTCAACCGAGCTCGCGTCCGGTCCCGCGGTCCCCCACCGCATCTCCCGCGGGGGACTTTAGGTCAGGGACACCCATGTCCTTGAACCGGCGTGCCAGGAGATTCCCCAGGACCCGCCGCCCCTCGTTGTCCATGTGCACTGAATCCATGAGCCGGCGCTCCAGGTCATACCGCGTCAGCCAGTCTCCGACGCTGACGAATTCCAGGCCGTGGGCAGCGGCGATACTGCCCACCAGGGCGTCCACTTCGGTGCGCCGGCCGCCCCCGTCGCGGGCCAAGGTGCCCACCATCACGATCCTTGCAGTGGGAAAACGGGACTTCAGTGCCGTCAGGAGGCGGTCGGCGTTGGTCCTGATCTCGCCGTCGGACGCTCCCTGGGCGGCATCATTGCCGCCACCTTCGACGATGATCAGCGCGGGAGCCTGCGCCGGCAGCAGCCAGTCGCCCTGCTCCAGCGCATCGATGTAGTTCCCCACGGCACCCCTGGAAGCGACGAACCCGGTTCCGCCAAGGCCACAAAAATGCACGTTGTAGCCCAAGGCTGCCAAAGCCTGCCGTGGCCAGCCGTTGGCAGGGGAAGACTGGGAGTCACCAATGAGCAGGGCAGTACGGCCCGGATCTGCAACCACCACTTCGTCGCGGCCAAACACAGGGTTGAAGACCACGGACCCCGGCGCCATGACGTCCAGGGACTGTCCGCCGGCCGCTCTCAAATCGCCCTGCGCGGCTCCCAGCTGCGCTGAATAGGGGGCGGCTACCGGTTCGCCCGGCGCGGGCGGAACTGCCTTGGCGCCGGCAGCGGCGCCGGCCCTGCCGGCGGCCGCCGAGGGGACTTCCGCCACCGTCGGCGCTGAAGGGAACCCTCCCAACGGCTGTCCCGGCGTCGAAAGCAGTAACCCTGCCGTGATCCCCAGCACAATAAATCGGGTCAGGGCCGGGATGCGGCTCATATGGTTTCTCCGGGATTCTCGCTGCGTTCCCAGCAATAATGGGGCATCCGGGGGCATAAATCCAGTGCCGGACCGCCCGGTTTTGGTGACATCTTGGCAACGGAAACGCATCCGCCTAAGTAAGGCCGCGAACCATCGTTTTAGGCCAATAAATGTCAGGGGCGCTAGAATAGGAGCAGGTGCCCTGTGTAGAGGGCCGAATCCTTCGTGCGTTCCGGTAGGAAATGGCGCGATACAACAGCTGACTCCACTGAATCGAGCCATTACGCATGTCTGAAACCACCACCAACACCGCGGTAGCCACTGCATCGCGCAGTGATCTGCGCAACGTCGCGATCGTGGCCCACGTTGACCACGGCAAGACCACCCTGGTCGATGCCATGCTCAAGCAGACCAACTCCTTCGCGGAGCACAACCACCTCGAAGACCGCGTGATGGACTCCGGTGACCTGGAACGCGAAAAGGGCATCACCATCCTGGCCAAGAACACCACGGTGGCTTACAACGGTCCTTCCTCCAACGGCGAGACCATCACCATCAACGTCATCGACACCCCCGGCCACGCCGACTTCGGTGGCGAGGTGGAGCGAGGCCTGTCCATGGTTGACGGCGTCGTGCTCCTGGTCGACTCCTCCGAAGGCCCCCTTCCCCAGACCCGCTTCGTGCTCCGTAAGGCCCTGGCTGCACACCTGCCCGTGATTCTGCTGGTCAACAAGACCGACCGTCCGGACGCCCGCATCGACGAGGTTGTCCACGAGTCCATGGACCTTCTTCTGGGCCTCGCTTCCGACCTCGCGGACGAGGTTCCGGACCTGGATCTGGACAAGGTCCTGGAAGTTCCCGTCGTTTACGCCGCCGCAAAGGTTGGCCGCGCGTCCCTGGAGCAGCCGGCCAACGGCTCCGCCCCGGACAACGAGGACCTCGAGCCGCTGTTCAAGGCCATCATCGAGCACATCCCGGCACCGACCTACAACCCGGACGGTGTCCTGCAGGCGCACGTCACCAACCTGGACGCCTCCCCGTTCCTGGGCCGTCTTGCGCTGCTGCGCATCTACAACGGCACGCTCCGTAAGGGCCAGCAGGTTGCCTGGGCCCGGCAGAACGGCGAGCTGAAGACCGTCAAGATCACCGAACTGCTTGCCACCAAGGCACTGGACCGCGTTCCGGCCGAATCCGCAGGCCCGGGCGAGATTGTCGCCGTCGCCGGCATCGAGGACATCACCATTGGCGAAACCCTCACCGATGTCGAGAACCCGCAGCCGCTGCCGCTGATCACGGTGGACGACCCCGCGATCTCCATGACCATCGGTATCAACACTTCGCCGCTGGCCGGCAAGGTCAAGGGCGCCAAGGTCACCGCGCGCCAGGTGAAGGACCGCCTGGACAAGGAGCTGATCGGTAACGTCTCCATCAAGGTTCTCCCCACCGAGCGTCCCGACGCCTGGGAAGTCCAGGGCCGTGGCGAGCTGGCACTGGCCATCCTCGTGGAGCAGATGCGCCGCGAAGGCTTTGAACTCACCGTGGGCAAGCCCCAAGTGGTCACCAAGACCATTGACGGCAAGATCCATGAGCCGATGGAGCACATGACCATCGACGTTCCCGAGGAATACCTCGGCGCCGTCACCCAGCTGATGGCTGCCCGCAAGGGCCGCATGACCAACATGGCCAACCACGGCACCGGCTGGTGCCGCATGGAGTTCATCGTTCCCGCCCGTGGCCTCATCGGCTTCCGCACCAAGTTCCTCACGGACACCCGCGGCGCCGGTATCGCAGCCTCCATCTCCGAGGGTTACGAGCCGTGGGCCGGCCCCATCGAGTACCGCACCAACGGCTCAATGGTTGCCGACCGTGCCGGCGTAGTCACCCCGTTCGCCATGATCAACCTGCAGGAGCGCGGCTCGTTCTTCGTCAAGCCCACCTCCGAGGTTTATGAGGGCATGATCGTGGGCGAGAACTCCCGCGCCGACGACATGGATGTGAACATCACCAAGGAAAAGAAGCTCACCAACATGCGTGCCGCTTCCTCTGACACCTTCGAGAACCTGACGCCGCCGCGCGAGCTTACCCTCGAAGAGTCGCTGGAATTCGCCCGCGAGGATGAGTGCGTCGAGGTGACTCCGGAAGCCATCCGCATCCGCAAGGTCATCCTGGACACCAACGAGCGTGCCAAGGCCAACCGAGCCCGCGCCAAGGCCTAGTAGCAAGAGGAAAGCCGGAACGGCAGGCGGGAATCCGCCGTCGTTCCGGCTTTTCCTTTGTACCGCGCTGCGCAGTGAGGTCCGGCCTGGATGCGCAGGGGCAGTCCCCGCGCAGCGAAGAGTGCAGCAATTGCGCTGTCCCGTTTTCCACATAGCGGCCTGCGGCGGCTGCGCCCGGCTCCCGGGCCGGGCAGCATGCCCACATGCAAACCATTACTGAGACCCTGGCTGCAGTCGGCGGAGTAGCCTCGTCCGCCTCCCTGCGGCTGGCGGGTGTGCCGCGTCGAAGCATTGAGGCCTGTGTTCTTGATGGATCGGTGCAGAGGATAGCGCGGGGAGTCTATGCCCTGCCTGATGCTGACCCGCTGCTCATCCACGCGGGGCGCCACCACGCCGTGCCCGGCTGTGTCACGGCAGCAGGCAGCGGGGCTCTGGGCAGTCCGGCTGCCCCCGAAGCCGCATCTTGCCGCCCGGCATGGGAGACCGGTCCCGGGCTGCGTTGTTCATCGGTGCAACATCCCCCTCACGCCGCTGGACATTGTGTGCCAATCCCTCCGTTGCCTCCCGCCGCTTGAGGCGCTGGTCATTGCAGAATCCGCAGTCAAGAAGCGGTTGATCCAGCTGTCGGCGCTGCGGGAACGCTTTCCGGCCCCGCGGGAGAAAGCAATCCTCTGCCTGGTGGCCAGGATCCGGCCGCAATCCGGTTCCATCATCGAGACCATCGCCCGGTACCTGCTCGAAGAAGCGGGACTGACGGTGGAGTTGCAGGTCAACATTCCCGGGATGGGCCACCTGGACCTTCTGGTTGACGGCCTGGTGGGCATCGAAACGGATGGCCATGCCCACCACAACAGCCGGGCAGCCTACCGCGAGGACAGGCGGCGCTGGAACGTTACCGTCATCCGCGGTGTTCCAACGCTGCGGGTCACGTTTGAGATGCTCCTCAACGAGCCAGGGGAGTTCGTGCTGATGGTGCGGCGGGCGTTGGCCACGTACCGCGCTGCGCAGTGAGGCCGGGCGTGGATGCGCAGGGGCAGTCCCTGCGCAGCGAAGGCAGGTTTAGGCGCGCGGGGCGCGCCGCGGGGGCGCCGGCGGGACCTGCTTGGCCGCCACCACCTCTGTCAGGGAAATGACGACGTCGGCCTGCCGGGTACGGACGGTACACGCACCGGCGTCGCACGCCACCAGATAGCCCAACGCGTCGGTGAGGCCGCCCTCGATCCGGTAGCGCACAACCACGCGCGTGCCGGGCGCTGCGGCGGCCAGGAAAGCAGCAGGGGAGGGGGTGGGCAGACTCACCAGTTCATACTAGGTCTGTCGGCTAGGTTCGCGGGAACCGGCTGGGAGATAATAGGCTCAGATGTCAAGAGTCCGGCCCTGGTTGCCGGATGCAATAGCCGGCGGGTCGCCGGAACCAACGTGGAGAGGCCAGGGACGTGACGTACGTAATCGCGCAGCCGTGTGTAGATGTCAAGGACAAGGCATGTATCGAAGAATGCCCCGTCGACTGCATCTATGAGGGTGAGCGTTCGCTGTACATCCACCCGGACGAATGCGTCGACTGCGGCGCGTGCGAGCCCGTCTGCCCTGTCGAGGCCATCTACTACGAGGACGACACTCCGGACGAGTGGGCGGACTACTACAAGGCAAACGTCGAGTTTTTCGACGACCTCGGATCCCCGGGCGGTGCAGCGAAGATCGGCAACACCGGCAAGGACCACCCGATGATCGCCGCCCTGCCGCCGCAGAACCAGGACCACTGACAGCAGCGGCCGTGAGTGCAGCAGTGAAGCGGTTTGGCCTGGACCTGCCCGATTACCCCTGGGAAGCGATGGCTCCGTACCTGGCGAAGGCCTCGGAGCATCCCGGCGGCGCCGTCAACCTGTCCATCGGTACGCCCGTGGATCCGACGCCGGCCATCGTGCAGGACGCCCTGAAGGCCGCCGCCGACGCCCCGGGCTACCCCACCGTCCACGGTACGCCCGCGCTCCGGGAAGCCGTGGCCGGCTGGTTTGAACGCCGCCGCGGCGTGGCCGGCCTCGATCCCCGGAACGTCATGCCCACGGTGGGCTCGAAGGAACTGGTGGCGTGGCTGCCGCTCCTTTTGGGGCTTAGGCCGGGTGACGTCGTCGTACGTCCTAAGGTTGCCTACCCCACCTATGACATTGGTGCCACCCTTGCGGGCGTCACCTCCGTGGCCACGGACAACCTGGCCGAGCTCGACGACGAGACGCTCGCGCGCGTGCGTCTCATCTGGGTCAACTCGCCCGGCAACCCCACCGGCAGCGTACGGGACGCGGCCTCGCTTAAAGCCGTGGTGGACCAGGCCCGGGATCTCGGCGCCGTGGTTGCGTCCGATGAATGCTATGCCGAACTTGGCTGGGGTGCCTGGGATGTACAGCGTGGCGGCGAGGCCGTGCCCAGCATCCTGGACCCGCGGGTGGCAGGAGGCTCGCACCAGGGCCTGCTGTCGGTGTACTCACTGAGCAAGCAGTCCAATGTGGCCGGTTACCGCGCAGCCTTCGTGGCAGGCGACCCGGACCTCATGCCGAACCTGGTGAACAGCCGCAAGCATGCCGGCATGATCGTGCCGTATCCGGTGCAGGAAGCCATGCGGGTCGCGCTCGGCGACGATGCGCATGTGGAGGCCCAGAAGGACCTTTACCGCGGACGCCGCGAACGGCTCCTGCCGGCGCTGCAGGACTTCGGCCTCGAGATCAAGGACTCCGATGCGGGGCTGTACCTCTGGTCCACGGCCGGGGAGGACACCTGGACCACGGTGGCCAGGCTCGCCGAGCGCGGCATCGTCGTCGGGCCCGGCGTGTTCTACGGCGAGGCGGGCAATGGGTACATCCGTGTTGCCCTCACCGGTTCTGACGAACGCATCGACGCGGCGGTGTCCCGGCTGGGGCACACCCCGTAACAATCGTGTGACTCGCGCCACATCCGGCGCTGTTTGGGGGGCCTTGGGCCGTCGCGGATTAGTGACACCCGCCAAGGAGCGGTACTTTTTAAGTGACTATCAATGGTGGCTTTCTACAAGAAGGCAGTCCGGGTGTTGGAACCTGTCTTCTCAGGATCAGTGCGCGGGCGCACCTGATGTTGGATCAAGCTTTCGACAGAGGCCCAAGAGCCTCATGAAGGGGACTCCATGACTGAGACCAACAACGCGGCGACCCTGCTCCACGCAGGTGGCGAGCTCAAGCTCCCGCGCATCCAGGTTATTGAAGGAAACGAAGGCTATGACGTTTCCAAGCTGCTGAAGCAGACGGGCGCAGTCACCTTTGACCCCGGCTTCATGAACACCGCAGCCACTACCTCGGCAATCACCTACATCGACGGCGATGCGGGCATCCTGCGCTACCGCGGATACCCCATCGAACAGCTGGCGCAGCACTCCAGCTTCCTTGAGGTGTCCTACCTGCTGATCTACGGCAACCTGCCTACCCCCACGGAGCTGGACGCGTTCGACCAGAAGATCCGCCGGCACACCCTGCTGCACGAGGAACTGAAGGGCTTCTTCGGCGGCTTCCCCCGCGACGCGCACCCCATGCCGGTGCTCTCCTCGGCAGTCTCGGCGCTGTCCACCTTCTACCAGGACTCCCTGGACCCCTTCAACGCCGAACAGGTGGAGGTGTCCACCATCCGCCTGATGGCCAAGCTGCCGGTCATCGCCGCCTATGCGCACAAGAAGTCCATCGGTCAGCCCATGCTGTACCCGGACAACTCCATGAACCTGGTGGAGAACTTCCTGCGCCTCAGCTTCGGCCTCCCGGCCGAGCAGTACGAGCTGGACCCGGTCATCGTCAAGGCCTTGGATCTCCTCCTCATCCTGCATGCGGACCACGAGCAGAACTGCTCCACCTCCACCGTGCGCCTGGTGGGCTCCTCCAACGCGAACCTGTTCGCCTCCGTCTCGGCCGGCATTAACGCACTCTTCGGTCCCGCCCACGGCGGCGCCAACGAGGCCGTGCTGAAAATGCTGCGCCAGATCCAGGCTGAGGGCCTCAAGCCCGAGGACTACATGGAGAAGGTCAAGAACAAGGAAGACGGCGTCCGCCTCATGGGCTTCGGGCACCGCGTCTACAAGAACTACGATCCGCGCGCCAAGATCGTCAAGGCCACGGCCCACGAGATCCTCACCAAGCTCGGCGGCAACGACGAACTCCTGGACATCGCGCTGCGCCTGGAAGAGAAGGCGCTCAGCGATGACTACTTCATCGAGCGCAAGCTCTACCCGAACGTGGACTTCTACACCGGCCTGATCTACAAGGCCATGGGCTTCCCTGAGAAGATGTTCACCGTGCTCTTCGCCATCGGCCGCCTGCCGGGCTGGATTGCCCAGTGGCGAGAGATGATCAGCGACCCCAACACCAAGATCGGCCGCCCGCGCCAGCTGTACATCGGCGAGCCGGAGCGCGATTACCCGGTGCGCTGACCGCGCCGGCTTAGAAACGGCAAGAACGACGGCGGCCGCCCACCTTCACAGGTGGGCGGCCGTTTCGGGTTCCACCCCTACAGAGCAATCGATAGAGCGTGGGGGTTAGGTGGCGTAGCCGTTGGGGTTGTTTTTCTGCCAGCGCCAGTGGTCCTGGCACATTTGGTCCACGGTTTTGGTGGTGGACCAGCCGAGGTCGGCCAGTGCTGAGGATGCGTCTGCCCAGAAGGCGGGGAGGTCGCCGGCGCGGCGGTCGGTGATTTCGTAGGGGATGGGCCGGCCGACTGCTTTTTCGAAGGAGCGGAGGACTTCCAGGACGGAGGAGCCTTTGCCGGAGCCGAGGTTCCAGCGGAAGACGCCGGTGCGTTCTGCGATGTGGTTCAGGGCTGCGACGTGCCCGTCGGCGAGGTCCACGACGTGGATGTAGTCGCGCTGGCAGGTCCCGTCCGGGGTGTCGTAGTCGCCGCCGAAGACCATGAGTTTTTCGCGGCGGCCGACGGCGACCTGGGCGATGAACGGGACGAGGTTGTTGGGAATCCCCTGCGGGTCTTCGCCGATCCGTCCGGAGGGGTGCGCGCCGACGGGGTTGAAGTAGCGCAGCAGGGCGATGTGCCAGCGGGGGTCCGCGGCGCCGAGGTCGGAGAGGATGTCCTCGATCTGTTCTTTGGTGCGGCCGTAGGGGTTGTTGGCGCCGATTTCCATTTTTTCGACGTAGGGGATGGGGTTGTGTTCGCCGTAGACGGTGGCGGAGGAGCTGAAGACGATGGAGCGGACCTCGTGCCGGTCCATGACGCGGATCAGGCTCAGGGTGCCGACCAGGTTGTTGTGGTAGTACTTCAGCGGTTCCTGGACTGATTCCCCGACGGCTTTGAGTCCGGCGAAGTGGATGACGGCGTCGATCCCGGCACCGGTAAAGACCTTATCCACTGCTGCTTCGTCGACCAGGTCGACGTGGTGGAACTCCGCAGCCTTGCCGCTGAGTTCGGCCACGCGGCGCAGGGACTCCTCGCTCGAGTTGGCCAGGTTGTCGATGACCACCACCTCGTGGCCGGCTTCCTGCAGGGAAAGAACAGTGTGGGAACCGATGTAACCGGTGCCCCCGGTAACCAGAATCTTCATGGTCCAACGCTATCCCAACGGGAGGCGCCGCCGCTGCGCTGTCCCGGACGACGGGCGGGCGGACGACAACCCGGGCGTGGTTTCGATTATTGGAGCACGCCTGTGCTAAATAGGTAGTGTGCCTAAAATCGTCGATGCCCATGCCCGCCGGCAGGATGTAGTGGAAGCGGTGCTGCGCATCATCGCCGTGGATGGACTGGAACGGGCCTCGCTCCGGGAGGTGGCGGACGAGGCAGGGCTTGCGGTGGGTTCGGTCCGGCACTACTTTGCCGGCAGCGAAGAACTGCTGAACTACACCTTCGCGGCCGTGGTGGACCGGATAGTGGGGCGGCTGCAGGCAGGAATCCCGGCCGTGCGCTCCAGCGCCCTCGGGAGCACTGAGCAGAGGGAAGCCGTTTTAACCCTGCTGGGCGCGATCCTTCCCCTGGATGGCCAGCGCGCGGCGGAAGCCTGTGCCTGGCTTGCCTTCCGGAATGCCGCCCGGATCCGTCCCTTCCTCGCGGCAGAGGCGGACCGCAGCTACCGGGAAGTGGCCGCCGTTGTTGGCCAGGTTGTCATGGAACTGCTGCCTGAGGATGAACCCCAGGAACGGCTGGTGGTGGAGGCGGAACGGCTGCTCTCTACCTTGGACGGCCTCTGCATGCACGCCCTGCTGCAGCCCGAGTGGCTGACGGCAGCCATGTGCCGCGACGTGCTGGACCGGCACTTGGACGGACTCGGGGCCAACGGCCGTTAACGTAGGGACGGGGCGGGAATAGACTGATAACCGGAGGCGCCGGACCGGATCAACGGATCCGGCCGGAGCGCCAAGGAAGGACTTCGGATGCATCACGCAGGCGGTTCCGGTTGGCACATCACCACGGACACATCCGGGCCCATGATGATCGCACTCTACGTCCGGGACACCGCCGGCCTCAACGGCGCCGGCAACCCCGCCCTTTCGCACATCAAACCCAAAGTCAGGCCCGCGGACCATTCGCAGCTTACGGCCGACGTCGGGGGAGAAGCGGCGCTGAAGACCGAATGGGAGGCATGGTGGGCCCAGTTGTTGAAGGCCCATCCGCACACTGCCCCTGAGCTGACACCGCCGGACTTCGAGGCGTTCGGCAATTCGCCTGCGCTCCAGCGCGTGCTGCAGGCCCATTTTGGTTCAGCACTCACGTGGGCGCGGGAGCGACGGAGTGAATATGCCGAGCTGGAAGCGGAGCGGGCCGCTTCGGGGGCTGACCAGCTTCTTGAAGACATGGTGGATGACCGGCTGATGGAAGTTGGCCGGGACGCACGTGATTTCAACCTGACCATCATTGAGTTGCCGCTGAACGAGCAGCGCGCCTGGTTCCTAGAGCCGGACAAGATCATCATGAGCCACCACCTGATGAGCCAGCCCGAACTGTTCCGCAGCTATGTCCAGCCAGTAGTGGAGATCCTGGTGTAGCCAGAGACGCCAGCGGCTACGGCTGCGGGGCCGCTCAATCCTCCGCGGGCGCCATCACGATCCGCACTCCGGCGTCCGGGCCGCTGGCATCCTGCCACCCATTTCGGGCTGCGCGGTCCCAGCTGCGTCCGGCCACTTCCACCCGGACCACGTCCAGGGCCCTGGCGTTTGCCACGGCCCACTGGGCCACTGACCACGCCTGACTGCCGGACGTTTCCACCAGGACGGCATCCCCGTCAACGGCCGAGGGGAGCCCGCCGTACGCCTCCTTCAGGCTCGCGGCCATGGCTGCCGCGTCCCCGCTTCCGTTTCCGGACCGGAGCGTGCACTGTACCGCCCCGGGGGCCTGGCCCGTGAGGCCCGACGCGAAGGAACGGCCCATGCTCTCGTGCTGGGCATATGCCAGGGGATGGGCGGAGCGCTGCACCCGTTGCGCGGCTTCGGTGATGTCCAGGGATTCGTAATCCGGAATGGCCAGCAGCGCATCATAGAAGGCATTGGCGGCATAGTAGGGGTCCATGACCTGTTCCTCGGTGCCCCAGCCCTGTGAAGGCCGCTGCTGGAAGAGGCCACGCGAGTCCGGCCCGGCGTGGTCGCCGTGTCCGATGTTCCGCAGCTTGGATTCCTGCATGGCCGTAGCCAGCGCAATGGTCGCCGCCCGCGGCGGCAGGCCGCGCCGGACGGCCACGGCCGTGATCAGGGCAGCGTTCGCGGCCTGGTCAGGGGCGAGTTCCCCGGAAACGTCGCCAACAACAGCGGTGCAGCGTTCCGAAACAAGGGTTTCGGAACGCTGCAGGAAGAACACGGCCCCATAGACTCCCCCCGCCACCAGGGCAAGCGCCAGGACCAGGACCGCCAGGCGGCGCAGGCCGCGTCTTCGTGCCACCGGCGAATCAGTTGGCGTGTAGCGCGTCGTTCAGTTCCACGGTCTGTCCCTGGCGGGGGAGCGCTTCAACGGCGCCCGTGGTGGAATTGCGGCGGAACAGCAGGTTGGGAACGCCGGAGAGTTCTGCGGCCTTGACGATCTTGGTGGTATCCTCGCCCACCTCGTCCTTCGGGCCAGGAACACGGACCCGGGTGCCGGCGGTGACGTAAAGCCCGGCTTCAACTACTGAATCGTCGCCGATGCTGATGCCGACGCCGGAGTTGGCGCCCAGCAGGACGCGCTCGCCGATGGTGATCTTTTCCTTGCCGCCGCCGGACAGGGTACCCATGATGGAGGCGCCACCGCCGACGTCGCTGCCGTCCCCGGTCACCACACCGGCAGAGATGCGGCCCTCGACCATGGAGGTGCCCAGGGTGCCGGCGTTGAAGTTGACGAAGCCTTCGTGCATCACGGTGGTGCCTTCGGCGAGGTGCGCGCCCAGGCGCACCCGGTCGGCGTCGGCAATGCGCACGCCGGAGGGAACCACGTAGTCCACCATGCGCGGGAACTTGTCCACGCCGTAGACGGTGACCGGTCCGCGCCGGCGCAGCCGGGCGCGCGTCAGCTCGAACCCGTCCACCGCTGCGGGGCCGAAGTTGGTCCACACGACGTTGGGGAGCTTGCCGAAGATGCCGTCCAGGTTGATGGTGTTGGGGCGGACCAGGCGGTGCGAAAGCAGGTGGAGCCGGAGGTAGGCGTCAGCGGTATCGGCGGGTGCCTCGTCCAGGTTGATCTGGACAAAAACTACCTTCTGCTCGGTGCCGCGGTCTGCGTCGGCGCCGTTTTCGGCGACCTGCGTCAGGGCCTCGTCGGCGTTTTCCACCTCGCGCAGGTTGCCGGCGGCCACGCCAAGGGCGGGCGCGGGGAACCATACGTCCAGCACGGTGGCCTCGCCGGCAGCCGTGGCGACGGTGGCAATACCGAAGCCATAGGCGGAGCGGTCAGCGGCGGGGGAGTTCGAGGTTTCGGGCACGGCGGAGGAAGCGGTCTCAGTCATGTGCTCCAGTCTATCGAGGGCCCGGGGCGCCGTTCGAACTAGACTGGCTTCGTGACTGCCGAAACTGTGCCCGAGCCCGTCCCCGCCCTTTCCGGTCCCCCCGCCCTGGACCTTCGTCAGGATGTTTCGCTGCTGACGGCCGCCCTGATGGACATCGAAAGCGTCTCCGGCAACGAGGGCCGCATTGCGGACGCCGTGGAGGCTGCCCTGTTGGCTATTCCGCAGCTCTCGGTGGTCCGGGACGGCGACGCCATCGTGGCGCGCACTGAACTGGGCCTGCCCGAACGGGTCATTCTGGCCGGCCACCTGGATACTGTCCCCCTGCCGCTGGTGCCGGGATCCCGCGGGACGGTCCCGTCGACCTGGGAATCGGGAGTGCCGGGCGAAGGAATTCTCTACGGCCGCGGCGCCACGGACATGAAGGGCGGCGTGGCTGTCCAGCTGGCGCTGGCTGCAACAATGTTCGACGGCGGCGCCCAGCCTGGGCGGGACGTCACCTTTGTGTTCTACGACCACGAGGAAGTTGAAGCCGTGAAGAGCGGCCTGGGACGCTTGGTCCGCAACCACGGCGACCTGTTGAAGGGCGACTTCGCCATTTTGCTGGAGCCAACGGATGGAACAGTGGAGGGCGGCTGCAACGGCACCAGCCGGTTCCATGCCACCACGATAGGGGAATCCGCTCACTCGGCCCGCGCATGGATGGGCAGCAACGCCATCCATGCCGCAGCACCCATCCTGGCCCGGCTGGCGGAATACCAGCCGCGGACCATCACCGTGGACGGCCTGGACTACCGGGAGAGCCTGAACGCCGTCAAGATCAACGGCGGCACGGCGGGGAACGTCATCCCGGACCGCTGCGTGGTGGAGATCAACTACCGGTTCGCCCCGGATAAGACACCGGACCAGGCGGAAGCGCACGTCCGCGAGCTGCTGGCCGGGTTCGACGTGGTGCGCACTGATGCTGCTGCCGGGGCGCGGCCGGGCCTGAACCACCCCGCTGCCGCGTCCTTTGTTGCTGCAGTCGGAGCCGAGCCGAAGCCCAAATACGGCTGGACCGACGTCGCGCGCTTCAGCGAACTGGGCGTCCCGGCAGTGAACTTCGGGCCCGGCGATGCGCTCCTGGCGCACAAGGACAACGAACACGTCCACGCCGAGGCCATCCGGGCCTGCCTGGCAGCGCTCCGGAAGTGGCTCGCAGCGTAGCCTGTCGAAACGCAAAGGTCCGGAACCCCGAGGGAGTTCCGGACCTTTTCCATGCAACCGCTAGGGCGCTGCGGCCTCGATGGCCTCAGGCTCGGCCGGAGCCGTACCGCCCGCGGCCTTCTTGGAGCCGCGCCGCTCGATCCACACTGCCAGCCGCGAGACGCCGATGTTGATGGCGATGTAGATCGCTGCTGCCACGAAGAACACCGGGAACAGGAACTGCGTGCCCAGGAAGTCCGCCATGACCTGGACTGCGCGGAGCAGTTCGCCGTAGGCCACGATGTAGCCCAGCGAGGTGTCCTTGAGGAGCACTACCAGCTGCGCCACGAGCGAGGGCATCATGCGCCGGATCGCCTGCGGAAGTTCGATCAGCATGCGCGACTTGAAGCTGGTCAGGCCGATGGCCAGGCCCGCTTCACGCTGGCCCTTGGGCAGCGACTGGATGCCCGCGCGGATGATCTCGGAGAACACTGCAGAGTTGTACAGCACCAGGCCGGTGACGACGGCGATGAACGGCGACGTGCCGAAGCCCAGAAGGACGAACAGCATCATCAGGACCACAGGCATGCCGCGCAGGAATTCCAGCACGATCCTGGTGGGTACCCGGAGGAACGCTGAATCGGAAATTCGCAGCAGCGTCAGCGCCAGTCCCAGGGGGAAGGCGATGACCGCGGCCAGCGCCGCGGCACTGAGCGTCGCGCCCAGGCCGTTGGCCAGCAGGGTCCACACGTCGCCACGCGTGAAGATCTGCCACCGGCGGCCCTCGAAAATGCCCTGCTGGGCGAGGGTCATAACGATCCAGGCGAGCAGGCCCAGGATCAGCACCGAACCAACAATGGATCCGATCAGGGAAATTCGGCGGGCCTTGGGACCCGGAACGTCGTAAAGGACGGAGCTCATCGGGCGATCGCCACCTTTCGTTCCACCGTGCTGGCCAGGATGCCGAGCGGAACGGTGAGGAGCAGATAGAAGAAGGCCGTGCCCAGGAGCACCGCGATAACGGCGTCGCCGTTGGCGTTGGCCAGCTGGCGGCCGTAGCCGAACAGTTCAAGGACGAAGAACGCGCCGGCGACGGAGGAGTTCTTCACCAGCGCGATCAGGATGTTGATCAACGGCGGGATCACCGTCCGCAGCGCCTGCGGCAGGATGATCAGGGACAGCACCTGGCCGAATTTCATGCCGATGCTGCGGGCGGCCTCGGCCTGTCCCACAGGAACGCTGTTGACGCCGGAACGCACGGCTTCGGCTATGAAGGCTGCCGTGTATGTGCTCAGTGCGATGATCGCGGCAACTTCGAACTGCTCAAACTTGACCCCGAGCCTGGGGAGGACGATCGCAGCAAAGAAGAAGGCAATGGTCAACGGGGTGTTCCGCAGAACCTCCACGTAGATCATGCTGAATCCCCGAAGCGCCGCTACAGGGGAAACCCTGGCCGCTGCGAGCAGGGTGCCGAGGACCAGGGCGATGACGCCGGAGACGGCGGAGAGGAAGAGTGTGCGGAGAAAACCTTCCCAATACAGGGGCAGGTTTTCAAGAATGACGTCCATAGGATCCTTCGGCTCTGGGAGTGGACGGGTGTGGAGACGGAAAGTTGCCGGGGCCGGTGGACCGGCCCCGGCAACACCCGGGTGACTTAGTAACGGTCAAGCTCGGGCAGTTCAGGGGCGGTCTTGATGACGGCGCCCGCAGTGTCCTCCCAGGCCTTCTTGTACGAGCCGTCCTCTTCGAACGCTTCGAGCTGGTCGTTGATCCAGTTACGGAACTCGGTGTCGTCCTTCTTCAGGCCGATGCCGTAAGGCTCCTTGGTGAAGGTCTCGTCGGAAGCGAGCTTGAAGGCATCGGGCTCCTTGTCAACGAAACCGGCGAGGATCACGTTGTCGGTGGTGATGGCTTCAACCTGCTTGTTGCGCAGCGGCTCGAGGCAGGCGGAGTAGGTGGCAGCCGGAACCAGCACTGCACCGTACTTTTCCACGATCGTGGCGGCCGGGGTGGAACCGGTGACCGAGCAGACCTTCTTGCCCTTGACGTCCTCGGGCTTCTTGATGGAGTCATTGTCCTTGTTGACCATCAGGGCCTGGCCGGCTTCGTAGTACGGGCCGGCGAAGCTGACAACCTTCTTGCGCTTGTCGTTGATGGTGTAGGTGGCGATGACCAGATCAACCTTGCCCTGTTCGATGAACGGTTCGCGGTTGGCGGAGACGGTTTCGGACCATTCGATCTTGTCTGCGGGGATGCCCAGCTTGGCTGCGATCAGCTTGCCGATTTCAACGTCGAAACCAACGGGCTTGTTGTCCAGGCCAACCTGGCCGAACAGGGGCTGGTCGAACTTGGTGCCGATCTTGATGGTGCCGGCGGAAGAAAGCTTCTCCATGGTGGTGCCCGCTGCGAAGCTCGGCTTGTCCTCAACCTTGGGGTCGCTGCCGGAGTCACCGCCCCCACAGGCGCTCAGGGACAGGGCGAGTGCAGCGGTGGCTGCGACGAAGAACGACTTGCGCCGGGTCATAAATGCCTTCATTGACATTCCTTTCATTGGTGGCCGTGGGTCACGGCCGGATGCGAACTGGAGTGTGGTTGTTCGTGGGTGGATCAGTGGGTAAGGAGCTTGGAGAGAAAGTCCTTGGCCCTGTCGCTCTTCGGGTTGGTGAAGAACTCTTCCGGGGTGTCATCCTCAACGATCTGGCCGTCTGCCATGAAAACGACACGGTCCGCGGCCTTGCGGGCGAAGCCCATCTCGTGGGTGACCACGATCATGGTCATGCCTTCCTTGGCGAGCTGGACCATCACGTCAAGGACTTCGTTGATCATCTCCGGGTCAAGGGCAGAGGTGGGCTCGTCGAAGAGCATCACCTTCGGCTTCATGGCCAATGCGCGGGCAATAGCGACGCGCTGCTGCTGGCCGCCGGAGAGCTGGGCCGGGAGCTTGGGGGCCTGGTGGCCCACACCCACCCGTTCAAGCAGGGCCATGGCGTCCTTCTCCGCCTCGGCCTTGGACACGCCTTTGACCTTGATGGGGCCGAGGGTGACGTTTTCCAGGATGGTCTTGTGCGCGAACAGGTTGAAGGACTGGAAGACCATTCCGACGTCGGCACGGAGCTGTGCGAGTTCCTTGCCTTCCTCCGGGAGCACCTTCCCATCGATGCTGATGGTTCCGCCCTCGATGGTCTCCAGACGGTTGATCGCGCGGCAAAGCGTGGACTTACCGGATCCCGAGGGCCCGATGACCACAACAACTTCACCCTTGCGGACCTGAAGATTGATGTCCTTCAAAACGTGCAGCTGGCCGTAATGCTTGTTTACGGCGTTCAGGGAGACGAGGGAATCGCCGGGCACATGAGTAGTCATAAGACGAATCTAGCGAACATTCGCCATTTATGACGGCTATCACCCCATCTCGCCGGTGATCGTGATTCAAGAGATACCTGCCAGGGGAGGCTAGCCTAGGGGAATGAGCATCAATGCAGATCCGACCAGGAATTCCCAACCGCGGCGCAAGGGCCCCCTGGAGCTCCGGCGCAAGCAGGCCGCGGTGGAAATGTCGGACCAGCATCTCCTCGATACCAAAGGCCCTGGACAGTTCGTGCATACCGATCCGTGGCGTGTCCTCCGGATCCAAAGCGAATTCGTCGAAGGCTTTGGCGCGCTCGCGGACGTCGGCAAGGCGGTCAGCGTCTTCGGCTCGGCCAGGACCAAACCGGGCAGCGTCTACTACGAAATGGGCGTGGAGGTCGGGCGGAAGCTGGCAGAAGCCGGCGTCGCCATCATCACCGGCGGCGGCCCGGGATCCATGGAGGCAGCGAACCGGGGCGCCGTGGAGGGCAATGGGGTGTCTGTCGGGCTCGGCATCGAGCTCCCCTTCGAACAGGGCCTGAACCAGTGGGTGGACCTGGGCATCAATTTCCGGTACTTCTTCGCCCGTAAGACCATGTTCGTGAAGTACGCGCAGGGCTTCATCGTCCTCCCCGGCGGGCTGGGGACGCTGGATGAGTTGTTCGAGGCCATGGTCCTCGTGCAAACCCGGAAGGTCACGTCCTTCCCGATCGTGCTCCTTGGCGTCGAGTTCTGGGGGCCGATGATCGAGTGGATCCGGGGAACCCTGGTGGCCGAGGGCATGGTTTCCGAGAAGGACCTGGACCTGATCCAGCTCGTTGACGATCCTGCAGAGGCCGTGGACCGCGTTCTGCATTCGGCCGTCGCTCCGTCCCCTAACGGCGAGCAGCGCCCGGAATAAGGTTTAGGCGGGCGCGGGATCCGGAGCCCTATCTGGCACCATGGAGCCGTGAGCTTCTTTCTGGTTTTCCTGGCCATTGCGCTGGTGGGCGCCGCCCTGTGGGCAGGTTTGGGCCGCCGGTCGGTCGGAGTCGATTCCTCCCGTGCTGCCGACCGGCCCCTGCCCGTCCTGCTGGACGGCGGCCTGCCCCAGCCGCCTGCCAACCTTCCCCCGGTGCTGCTTCCGGCCCATGCCGCCGCGGAGGACGTAGACCGGATCCGGTTCTCGGTGGGCCTGCGCGGCTACCGCATGGACCAGGTGGACCAGGTGCTGGATGAGCTGCGGAACCAGCTTGCCGCCAGGGAAGCCGAAATCGTTGAACTGCGCGACCGGCTCCCGGCAAGCCAGGATTCCGCGTGAGCGCAGTGGAACAGGACGCCACGGACACGGACACGGAACGGCAGCCCGTATTTGCGGCCCCGGTGCGGGACTTCGCCCGGCGGGCGGCGCAGGCAGCGCAGGGCTGGCCCTGGTGGTTCCAGGTCTCGGTCATCTACGTGGCCGCGAGGCTGGTCTCGGCCTGCATTTTCATGGCCGCGGCGCTCCAGCAGGGAAACAGCCCCTGGTTTCCAGCCGGGCCGGACTACTGGAATTTCATCAATATCTGGGATGCCCGCTGGTACGGCGAAGTGGTCAGCAACGGTTACCCCACCGTCCTTCCCACGGATGAGGCCGGCAACGTCCAGGAAAACGCGTGGGCCTTCTACCCGCTGTTTCCCGTCCTCGCCGGCGGGCTAAGCCGGCTGACCGGCCTCGCCACGGCTTCTTCCCTCACCCTGGTTGCCATGCTGGCCGGCTGGGGAGCTGCCCTGGCGGTCTACGCGCTCTTCCGGCAGCGGGCCCGGCACGGTGCGGCGCTGTGGGGCGTGGCGTTCTTCGCAACGTTCCCGGTTTCCGCCGTGCTCCAGGTTCCCTACGCGGAGCCGCTCTCGATGCTGCTGCTCGCCGGATCCCTGCTTCTGGTTCTCCGAGGACAGTACCTGTGGGCGGTGCCGGTGGTGGTGCTGCTCTGCCTGTCCCGGCCGGTCGGCGTTCCTTTTGCCGCCATGCTGGGGCTGCTCTTGGCCGCCCGCGCCATTGCGTACGTCCGACGGCGGCGCGGCGGCGATGGCGCGCCCCGGACCCTCCGCGACCTGGCGGCCCTCGCGGTTCTCACCGCCGTCGCTGGCCTGTCCGCGCTGGCCTGGCCCGCCATCGCCTGGCTTGCCACCGGCGACCCGGCCGCGTACACCAAGACCGAAACCGTGTGGCGCGGGCACGACCTGGTGCCGTTCAAACCCTGGTTTGACACCGGCGTCGACCTTTTTGGCCCTGTGTTGGGACTGGCCGCGCCGTTCGTGTTCGCTGCGATGTTCGGCTCCGCGCTGTTCCTGCCCCCGGTGGTGCGGCTCGGCGTCGAACTCCGGCTCTGGTGCGCATGCTACATGGGCTACCTGCTGGTGTTCCTGCACCCGCAGACCAGCACGTTCCGCATGCTGCTGGCGCTCTTTCCGCTGGCACTGGCAGCGGCACTGGTGTCGAGGTCCAAGGCATACCGGTGGACGGTGGTCCTCATGTTCGTGCTGCTCCAGACCGTCTGGATCGTGTGGCTTTGGGCGTGGGCGCAGCTGCCCGGCGGTGGGGACTATCCGCCATAAGGGCCGGTCAATGGAGCCTTGGCCGGTGCCTGTCAAGGCTGCGGCACGGTGCTCGCGAAAATATCCATCGATTAGCTACGGGCGGGTAATTCCGGGATAATGATAAGCAAGCAAGGACAAAAAGCATTCAGAGTACGCGCAGCCCCGGCACGTGGCAACCACGTCCCCGGAGCAAGCATGATCGACATGCGGACACAGCCCGCCCGGGCTGATCAGTCCTGGGACTAATTGGAGGGAATTCCTCATGGCGGCTATGAAACCACGTACCGGCGACGGCCCAATGGAAGTCACCAAGGAGGGCCGCAGCCTGATCATGCGCGTCCCGCTCGAAGGCGGCGGGCGTCTCGTGGTCGAGCTTAACGCTGCGGAGGCGGCGAACCTGAAGGAATGCCTGGTAGGCGTTACCGAATAATCATGCCGGACAAGGTCCGCGGCCAGCAGGCTGCGGACCTTGTCCTGTTTCCGGGCTACTTCTTGACCGCTACCAGCAGTCCGTCGCCGGTGGGTAGCATGGCAGAGGCCAGGCGTTCGTCGTCGCGGATGGCCTTTCCTACCTGGCGCAGCACCACGGTGTTCGGCTCGCGGCCCGCCGGGTTGGCCACCCGGTCCTTGTCCAGGGCGTCGTTGATGACCAGCATGCCGGAGGGCTTCAGCAGGCGGATGGCCTGCTCCACATAGCCGGGCACACCGGGCTTGTCCGCATCGATGAACACCAGGTCATAGGCGCCGTCCGTGAGCCGGGGGAGTACATCGCCGGCACGGCCCGAAATGGTTCGGGTCCGGTTAGCCGGGCTGCCGGCCTCCGCATACGCTTCCCGGGCGGCCTTCAGGTGCTCCACGTCAACGTCGATGGTTGTCAGGACGGCCTGCGGGCCCAGGCCGCGCAGGAGGCAGACGCCGGAAACGCCGGCGCCGGTGCCGATTTCGACGGCGGTCTGGGCCTTCGATGCCGCCGCCAGGACGGTAAGGACCGCCCCCACCCCGGGGCTGACGGCGTTGACGCCCAGCTCGTAGGACCGCTCCCGGGCACGCAGCATGACCTCATCCTCAGCGGGCAGATTCTCTGCAAAGGACCAGCTGGTGGACTTGTCGGCGCTCATGGGAATTCGCTTTCTGGGCGGCAGGGGGAATGTCTCCTACAGCCTACTGGTTCCAGCCCGGCACCCGCGGAAGGGCGGGCTGTGCCGGTGGGACGCGGCGCCTTCCGCGGTCAGGAAATTCCCAGCCAGGTTTGACATGATGAACATCCGCTCATCCAAACGGTGGCCGGCGCCGAATAAGAGATGTCAACAGTATCCGGGCGAAAGCATTCCACGAGGGGAGTGGACGATGTCATCAATAGTTGTGGCACCTGTCCCTGCAGTAAACCAACAGGAAACCGAGTGGGTCCGTCCTACTTGGGAAGAAGTGGTGACCAACCACTCGGCGAAGGTCTACCGGCTCGCGTACCGGCTCACCGGCAACAAGTACGACGCCGAGGACCTCACCCAGGAGGTCTTCGTCCGGGTGTTCCGTTCCCTGGAGAATTTCAAGCCCGGAACCCTGGACGGTTGGTTGCACCGCATCACCACCAACCTCTTCCTGGACCAGGCCCGGAGGCGGACCCGCATCCGCTTCGACGCCCTCGCTGAAGACGCCGAGTCGCGCCTTCCCGGCCGGGAACCCGGACCCGAGCTGAGCTTTGAACTGAACAACCTGGACCTCGACGTGCAGGCCGCGCTGGAGGAGCTCCCCCCGGACTTCCGCGCCGCCGTCGTGCTGTGCGATCTGGAAGGGCTCTCCTATGACGAGGTGGCGGAGGCCCTGGGCGTGAAGCTCGGTACTGTCCGTTCGCGGATCCACCGGGGCCGGACCATGCTCCGGGAGAAGCTGGCGCACCGCGATCCGCGTCCGCAGCAGGCCCGCCGCAAGCTCTCGATGCCGCGCATCGCCGGCATCCTCTGAACGGCGTATGAAGCCCGGTTTCCCCCTCGGCAGGCACCAGCGCACCAGCAGCCACCTGGCGTCCTGCGCCGATTGCGCTGCCGCCCTGCACCGTGAGCGCCAGTACCTCGAACGGCTGCGCGAGGCGCGCATTCCGCCTGCCAGCCATGACCTGACCGCCCGCCTGCTGGAGCGTACCCACGAACTCGCCGCGGAGCCCTGGGACCGCCCTCGCGCACAGCGTCCGGTGATCCGCGCCCTGGCCCTGGCAGCCGGGGGCACCGTGGCGGCATCTGGCCTCCTGGCCGCGGGTGCCCTCGTGCTGGCAGGGGATCCGCCCGCGGCGTCGTCTGCGAATGCGGCGCTGTCCCACGCTTCTGCACAAATGCCCGCCGACGGGAGGATGCTCAGCGCCGCCGAATTGGCCACGCTGCGCTCGCACGGCTGGGCCTGCCCGGATCTCGAGGCCATGGGCTTTCACGTGGAGTCCGCGCGGGCCGTGATGGTGGGCGGCTACCCTGCGGTGGAGCTGCACCTGAGCGACGGCTCGCATTACGCCGCCATCACCGAGCAGCGCGGCGCTGTCCCCGGAGCCCTGACGGCTGCAAAGCTGCGGGTGCTGGACTCCTCACCCTGGACCGCCACCTACCGTGCGGACGGCCGGACGTTCACTTTCGAATCCGACCTTCCGGCCGACCGCGCGGACGATGCCCTGCCAATCTTCGAACTTCTGGCTGAGCGGGCTTCAGGCGACGCCGGCGCACCCCCTGAAGAGTCCGCCGGCGGGCCAGGGGAAGACTCCCTGGGCAGCCGGCTGCAGCGCGGGCTGGCCAAGGTTTCCGCGCTGCTGGGATCCGGTTCGCAGGCTGCCGGCTCCCTCCCGGGAGCCGAATCGCTGCCCGGAGCCCGGAGAGGGTAATCTTCCTAGGGTGTTTGGAATCAACGGCCCGGAGTTCATCCTCCTGCTGCTCATCGGCATCCTGGTGATCGGCCCCCAGCGGCTGCCCGAATATACCCAGAAGCTGGCGAACGTGGTCAAGGAAGTCCGCCGGATGGCCTCCGGCGCGCGGGAACAGATCAAGGATGAGGTCGGCATCGACATCGATGACGTCGACTGGAAGAAGTACGACCCGCGCCAGTACGATCCCCGCCGCATCATCAAGGAAGCACTCCTCGACGACGATTCCAAGCCCGTGAGCGCAGGAGCGCCTGCCGCGGTGGCAGCTGCCTCTGGCGCGGCGGCCGCCGAAGCCGCGCCCATGCGGCCCGAACGCGTGGTCCAGCGGCTGGCAGCAGGCGAAGCCGCACCTTTCGACACCGAAGCCACCTGACCGGTTCCGCGCGTCAGCGCGGCTGGACCCCCAGGTGCATGCCCGCCAGCCCGCGCGGCCGGGCTGCGAGCTGGCCCGCAATCCCGGCCAGGGCCTCGGCGGCGGGAGTTGCCGGCTGCCCCAGCACAATCGGGACACCGGCGTCGCCCCCTTCGCGCAACTGGATGTCCAGCGGAATCTGGCCCAGCAGCGGCACGTCGGTGCCCACCATCCCGGCCAGCCGTGAGGCGAGCACGGCGCCGCCGCCGCTTCCGAACAATTCCATCCGGCCGCCGTCGGGCATTTCCAGGTAGGACATGTTCTCCACCACCCCGGCGATCTTCTGGCCCGTCTGGGTGGCGATGGCGCCCGCGCGCTCAGCAACGTCCGCAGCCGCAGCCTGCGGGGTGGTCACCACCAGGATCTCGGCCTTGGGCAGGAGTTGGGCCACGGAAATCGCTATGTCTCCCGTTCCCGGCGGCAGGTCCAGGAAGAGCGCGTCAAGATCCCCGAAATGGACATCAGTCAGGAACTGCTCCAGGGCCCGGTGCAGCATTGGCCCGCGCCAGGCAACCGGCTGGTTCCCCGTGACAAACATGCCGATGGAGATGACTTTGACCCCGTAGGCGACCGGGGGCAGGATCATGTCGTCCACCCGGGTGGGAGCCTGGGTGATGCCCATCAGGCCGGGCACGGAAAAGCCGTAGACGTCTGCATCCACGATTCCCACCCGGAGTCCCTGCGCTGCAAGTGCGCAGGCCAGGTTCACGGTCACCGAGGACTTGCCCACCCCGCCTTTTCCGCTGGCCACGGCAAAGACTTTGGTCAGCGACCCGGCTTCATTGAAGGGGATGCCGCGCTGTCCGCCCGGCCCGCGGAGCTGCTCCTTGAGCGCGTCCCGCTGGGCCTGGTCCATTACCTTGAGTTCAACGTCGACGGCGGTCACGCCCGGTACCGCGGACAGGGCTTTGCCGGCATCCGCAGTGATGGTGTCCTTGAGCGGGCAGCCGGCAATGGTGAGCAGGACGGCGAGGGAGACGCGGCCGTCGGCGGAAACCGAGACCGAGTCCACCATGCCGAGTTCCGTGATCGGCTTGCGGAGCTCGGGGTCGATCACGGTGGCCAGCGCGGCCTGGACAGCTTCGTTGAGGGCCTCGGAAGTGGGATCCACGGGGGAGCTCATGGCGTGGGGGACTCGGCTTTCAGGATGTGGACGCGGCGAACGGCGCCGCAGCGGGAGTTAGCGGTCTTGGGCGGAGTGGCCGGGTTTGATGCGCGGAATCTGCTGGGTACGGGGCTGGCGCTGCCGGTCCCGCTGCTCCTTGAGCTTTTCCTTGACCTTGTCCTTCGGGGATTCGTGGGAACCCGGGCCGGAATGATCGTGCGACCGGAGCTCCTCCTGGGCCTCCAGCATGTCTTCGAGCAGGGAACGCAGCTCAGCCCGCACGTAGTCGCGGGTGGCCACCTCACGGAGGGCGATGCGCAGGGAGGCCAGCTCGCGTGTCAGGTATTCAGTGTCCGAAAGGTTTCGCTCGGCACGCTGCCTGTCCTGCTGGAGGGAGACGCGGTCGCGGTCATCCTGCCGGTTCTGGGCCAGCAGCAGCAGCGGCGCGGCGTAGGAGGCCTGCAGGGACAACATGAGGGTCAGCAGGGTGAAACCCAAATCCCGGGAGTCGAACTGCCACTCCAGCGGCGCCCAGGTGTTCCAGGCCAGCCAGAAGATGCAGAACACCGTCATGTAGACCAGGAACTGCGGGGTGCCCATAAAACGGGCGAAGCCCTCGGTGGCGTGGCCGAAGGCGTCGGGGTCCGGGGAGAACTTGGGCAGCAGCCGCTGCCGGCCCGCCAGGGGAGTGTCCAGGCTGCCCTTGTCTGAAGCCTTGGAATGCGGCCGCTGGTTCGGGTTCTTGGGAGCGCTGTTGTCAGCCAATGCGGCCACCGAGCTTTCTTATCGGGGCTTCGCCATCGTGGGCGCGCCAGTCATCCGGCAAGAGGTGGTCCAGGACGTCATCAACAGTCACCGCCCCCACCAGCCGGCCGGCGTCGTTCACTACGGGCAACGAGTTCAGGTTGTAGGTGGCCAGGGTGCGGGCCACTTCGCTGATGTGGGCCTGGTCCGAGAGCGGCTCAAGGTTCTTGTCCACCAGGTTGCCCAGCGGTTCGAACGGCGGGAAGCGGAGCAGCTGCTGGATGTGTACCACGCCCAGGAACCGGCCCGTGGGTGTTTCCAGCGGGGGCCTCGCGATGAAGATCGAGGAGGCCAGTGCCGGCGACAGTTCCTCGCGGCGGACGTGGGCCAGGGCCTCCGCCACGGTGGCCTCCGGCGGCAGGATCACCGGCACGGGGGTCATGAGGCCGCCCGCGGTGTCCTCGTCGTACTCCAGGAGGCGGCGGACGTCCTCGGCACCCTCGGGCTCCATCAGCTGGAGCAGTTCCTCGGCCTGCGCGGACGGCAGCTCGCCCAGGAGGTCTGCGGCGTCGTCCGGGTCCATTTCCTCCAGGACGTCCGCGGCGCGCTGGACGTCCAGCGCGGAAAGGATCTCCACCTGGTCGTCTTCGGGAAGTTCCTGCAGAACGTCCGCCAGGCGTTCGTCCTGGAGTTCGCTGGCTACCTCGAACCGGCGCTTGTCGCTCATCTCCTGGAGCGCTTCGGCGAAGTCGGCAGGCTTCAGGTCCTCATGGTTGGCCACGAACTGGGTGGCGGCCTGCGGTTCCGTGCGCGGGCCCTGGAGGGCGTCAGCCCAGTCGATGATGAGGGTCTCGTTGCGGCGAAGCCGGCTCAGGGGAGACAGGGAGTGGCCGCGGCGGACGAACAGCTTGCTCACGAACCAGTCACGCGAACGGTGCTGGTCCATGGCAATGTCCTCGATGGTGGCGTCGCCGCTGCCGTCCCGCAGGGTCACCCTGCGGTCGAACATCTCTGCGACCACCAGCGTTTCCGCGCCGCGCTGTTCAAAGCGGCGGAGATTGACCAGACCGGTGCAGATGATCTGGGTCTGGTCGATGGAGGTAATCCGGGTCATGGGGACGAACACGCGCTTCTTGCCGGGAACCTCCACGACGATGCCTACGACGTGCGGGGCGCCGCGGGTTCCGCGGGAGAGCACCACCACGTCCCGGAGGCGGCCCAGCCGGTCGCCCAGAGGGTCGAAGACGTCCAGGCCCAGGAGCCGGGCCACGAAGACGCGCGTGGGAGTTGTGCTCATCCCTACAGGCTACCGAGTCTGCTCTCTTTTAGCTGAATTTACAGGCAGCACACATCCGCATGGGCAAGAATGGAGGCATGGCAAACATTTTTGGTGCTCCCAAGGCCGGTGGCCCCGGCGGCATGGACGATGCCCGGGCGGTGCCCACCGGCGATACGGTGGGTTCCTACAACTCCTACCTTGACGCCCAGAAGGCCGTGGACTACCTGGCGGACCAGCAGTTTCCGGTGCACATGGTCTCCATCGTGGGCAACGAACTGAAGATGGTGGAGCGCGTTACGGGGCGCCTGAGCTACCCGCGCGTTGCCCTGTCCGGTGCCTTGAGCGGCATGTGGTTCGGCCTCTTCGTCGGCGTCCTGCTGTCGTTCTTCGCCCCGTCCCCGGGATACTTCTCCATCCTGACCTCGGTGCTCATGGGTGCTGCATTCTTCATGTTGTTTGGGATCGTCACCTACGCCATGCAGCGCGGCAAGCGCGATTTCACCTCGACCAGCCAGGTGGTGGCCACCAATTACGACGTCATCGTCTCCCCGGAGGCGTCGCACGAGGCCCGCCGCCTTCTGCAGCAGCTGCCCATGAACCGCTCGGATGCCGCGTCCCAGCAGGGCGCCTACCAGAACCAGCCTTACCAGCAGCACCAGCCGTACGGCGAGCAGGATCCGCGCCAGCAACCCGGCCCCTACCAGCAGCCCGGCCCCTACCAGCAGCCCGGCCCCTACCAGCAGGGGCCGCAGCAGGGTCCCCAGCAAGGCCCGGCCCGGCCCTCGGGATGGAACGACCCTTACGGCCAGCGCCAGCAGCAGGAACCTTCTGCGCCGCAGCAGCCACAGCCCCAGTACGACGGCGGCGCGCAGCAGCAGCCTCCCGCGCCTGCGCGGTCGGTCAGGTATCCGGATCTTCCGGACGGGCGTCCGCAGTACGGGATCCGGCTGCCGCAGAACCCGGAAGCCGCCCAGGCGGGCAGCGACCAGCCTGCGCACGAGCCCGCGCCGATCAAACCCGACGACGAGCCCCGCCCCTAGTCAGGCGCCTTCGGCCTCGCGGTAGATGCCGGCCATCCAGTCCTCCACATCCTGGGCCTCACGCGGCAGCGCTGCGCTGAGGTTCACAGGGCCGGTGGCCGTCATGAGGATGTCGTCCTCGATCCGGACGCCGATGCCGCGGTACTCCTCCGGGATGGCCAGGTCCTCCTCCTTGAAATACAGGCCAGGCTCGATGGTGAACACCATGCCCTCCGTCAGGATTCCGTCGAGGTAGAGTTCCCGTTTTGCCTGGGCACAGTCATGGACGTCCAGGCCGAGGTGGTGGCTGGTTCCGTGCGGCATCCACCGGCGGTGCTGCTGTCCCTCGGGGCTGATCGCCTCCTCGACGCTGACAGGCAGCAGGCCCCACTCGGCCAGGCGCTCCGCCAGGACGGTGGTGGCTGCAGTGTGGATGTCGCGGAACCGGGCCCCCGGCTGTGCGGCGGCGAATCCGGCGTCGGCCGCCTCCAGCACCGCGGCGTAAACCTTGCGCTGGATGTCGGAGAACACGCCGTTGGCGGGAATGGTTCGGGTGATGTCGGCGGTGTACAGCGAGTCGACTTCCACTCCGGCATCGAGCAGCAGGAGTTCACCGGCGTTGATCCGCCCGGTGTTGCGGGTCCAGTGCAGCACCGTGGCGTTGTTGCCTGATGCGGCGATGGTGTCATAGCCCAGTTCGTTGCCCACCTCGCGGGCACGGGCGAAGAAGGCGCCTTCGACGACGCGCTCGCCCCGGGCATGGGTCAGTGCCCGCGGCAGGGATTTCACCACTTCCTCGAAGCCTTCCACGGTGGCCGAAACAGCGAGCTTCATCTGCTCGATTTCCCAGGCGTCCTTGACCAGTCGCAGCTCGGACAGGGCTTCGCTGAGCTTCTCGTCCAAAGCGTCGAACACGCCGAAGTCCAGGTTGTCCGGGTCCTTGGCGGTGTTGTAGCGGGCAGTGTCCACCAGGGCGTCAATGTTTTCGTCCACCTTGCGCAACAGACGTACGGAGGTGCCGCCAATCTCCGGGGCGCCGACGTCCTTGGTGATGGCCGTTTCCAGCTGGTCGATGTGGGCCGTCTTGAGGCCCAATCGGGCCTCAAACTCTGCCAGCGTGGGACGTGCGCCGATCCAGAACTCGCCGGACCGGGAATCGGCATAGAACTGCTCTGTGTCCCTGCCGGCGAGGGGCCGGAAGTACAGGGTCGCGCTGTGGTGCGCGCCGCCGTCGCCCGTTCCTTCAGCCACAGGATCCAGTATCAGGACTGCGTCAGGCTCATGGTCCAGCCCCAGGCCGGTGAGGTGCGCGAATCCGGAGTGCGGGCGGAAGCGGTAGTCGCAGTCGTTCGAACGGACCTTCAGCGGGCCGGCGGGGATGACCAGGCGTTCTCCCTTGAACTGTGCTGAGATGGCCGCGCGGCGGTTCGCGGCGTGCGCGGCCACGGCGTCGCGGGAGGGAAGCTCCCGGCTGGATGGCGCCCAGTTGCTGGCCATGAATGCTTTGAACGCATCGGAGCTGGGACGCTGCGAGCGGTTGTTGACGCGCTCTTCCAGGGGCTGGGCGGCAGGGGCGGGGGTGTTTTCGGCATGGTTCACGGCACCATCGTCTCACCAGCTCCGCGGCGATGCGAACAGCAGGTGAGCACGCAGCATGCGGTGGTCGGGGGCGCCGGTCAACTAGTCTGGACAGGTGAGGATCGACCTGCATGCCCACTCCAACGTTTCCGACGGCACGGAGAACCCCGCCGATGTCATGGCCTCCGCTGCCCGTGCCGGCCTGGACGTGGTGGCGCTGACGGACCACGACTCCACTGACGGCTGGGCGGAGGCGGCCGCGGCGGTGCAGGACTCCGGCGTGGCGCTGGTGCCGGGCATGGAGGTTTCCTGCCGCACGGAGGAAGGCATCAGCGTGCACCTCCTGAGCTACCTGCACGATCCCCTGCACCCGGGCCTGCTCGAGGAGATCACCAAGGCCAAGGACGCGCGGCACACCCGCGCCGAAAAAATGGTCACCCTGCTGGCGGAGGATTACCCGCTGACCTGGGACGACGTGATCCACCATGTGGCCCCCGGGGCCACCCTTGGCCGGCCGCACATCGCGGATGCGCTCGTGGCGGCGGGTGTGGTGGAGGACCGCTCGGAGGCCTTCGCCTCGATCCTGACCTCCCGGTCCCGCTACTTCATCCAGCACTACGCACCCGGCCCGGCCACCGCCGTCGAACTCGTGCGGGCTGCAGGCGGCGTCCCCGTCTTTGCCCATCCGGTGGCCTCCTCCCGCGGGAGGATCGTTGGGGAGCGCGTCTACCAGGAGATGATCGACGCCGGCCTGGCCGGGCTGGAGATCGACCACCGGGACAATCCCGAGGAGGGCCGGGACTTCCTGCGACGCCTCGCGGCCCGCCATGACCTTCTGGTCACCGGCTCCTCGGACTACCACGGAACCGGCAAGCCCAATCTGCTGGGAGAGAACCTCACAGCCCGGGAGGTACTGGCGCGGATCGAAGAACTCGGCAGCGGGACCGCCGTCGTCCGCCCCTGACCCCGCACTTAGCGCTACCTACTTGGGCGGCAGGGACGCCACCGTGGCGTGCGCACCGAGGCGCTTGGCCATGATGTCGATGGCCGGCTGGTTCTGGTCGACACACACGAACTTCCGGCCCAGTTTGGCAGCCACGGCACCCAGGGTCCCGGAACCGGCGAAGAAGTCCAGGCACCAGTCGCCGGGCCGGCTGGACGCGGACACCACCCGCCGGATGAGGCCTTCGGGCTTCTGCGTGGGGTAGCCGGTTTTCTCCTTACCGGTGGGCGAGACGATGGTGTGCCACCAGACGTCCGTGGGAAGCTTCCCCAGTTCGCGCTTGGCGGGGGTCACCAGGCCGGGCGCCATGTACGGTTCCCGGTCCACCTCTGCGCTGTCGAAGTGGTACTTGGCGGGATTCTTGACGTACACCAGGATGTTGTCGTGCTTGGTGGGCCACCGGTTCTTGGCGCGGGCGCCGTAGTCGTAGGCCCAGATGATCTCATTCAGGAAGCACTCGCGGCCGAAGATCGCGTCCAGCATGACCTTGGCGTAGTGAACCTCGCGGTAGTCCAGGTGCAGATACAGCGTGCCGTCATCCGCCAGCAGGCGCCAGGCTTCAACAAGCCGCGGTTCCAGAAACGACCAGTAGTCGCTGAACGCGTCGTCGTAGCGGTGCAGGGCGCCCTTGATGGTGTCGTACGAGCGGCCCTTGAACCCGACCCGGTCCCCGCTGCCGCCGGCATTGGCCACCATCCGGGTTTCCTGGCGGCGCTGCACCCGGCCGGTGTTGAACGGCGGGTCAACGTAAATCAGGGTAAAGGCGCCGTCCGGCAGCGTGGGGAGGTAGTCCGCGTTGTCCGCGTGCACCACCAGGCTGCCGCCGTCCGGCGCCCAAACAGCGTCAGTCATCGACGCTGTTAGCCCTCGGTGCCAGGCTGCGTACCCTTGTCGCCGGCCACCACTTCGCCGTTGCGGCGGCGGGTGCGCGTCCGGGTGCGGCGGGCGCGGGACGGCTGGACGTCCTCGGAGCGGGGAGCCTGCGCACCGTTGTCACCGGCCTCTGCAGCATCGGATGTACGACGGCGGCGCTCCCCGGAGCGGGCTGCCCCTTCGGAGCCGCGGGACTCCCCGCTGCGGGCCGGGCGGCCACGGCCACCGCGGGTACGCTCACGTTCGCGGGATCCGCCGGAGTCGCGGGAGCCCGAGTCACGGCCGCCGCGGCTGTTCTTCTTGCCGGTTTCGCCGAGGTCTTCCAGGACCTCTGCATCCACGCCGGCCAGGGTGCGCTTGTCCCTGGGGAGCCTGCCCTTGGTGCCCTCGGGGATGTCCAGGTCCGTGTACAGGTGCGGCGAGGAGGAGTAGGTTTCGACCGGCTCGGGCACGTTCAGGCCGAGCGCCTTGTTGATCAGCGCCCAGCGGGGAACGTCGTCCCAGTCCACGAACGTGACGGCTGTTCCCTTGTTGCCCGCGCGACCGGTGCGGCCCACGCGGTGCAGGTAGATCTTTTCGTCCTCCACGCACTGGTAGTTGATGACGTGGGTGACGTCTTCAACGTCAATGCCGCGGGCGGCGACGTCGGTGGCCACCAGGACGTCCACCTTGTTGTTACGGAAGGCGCGCAGGGCCTGCTCGCGGGCACCCTGGCCCAGGTCGCCGTGGATCGCAGCCGCGGCGAACCCGCGGTCAACCAGTTCTTCGGACACCTTGGCGGCGGTGCGCTTGGTCTTGGTGAAGATGATGGTCCGGCCGCGGCCCTTGGCCTGCAGGATACGGGCCACCACCTCGATCTTGTCCATGCTGTGGGCACGGTAGATCAACTGGCGGATGTCGCGCTTGGTCAGGCCCTCGTCATCCGGGTCGGCGGCACGGATGTGGGTGGGTTGCGTCATGTAGCGGCGGGCCATGGCGATGACGGGGCCGGGCATCGTGGCAGAGAACAGGAGCGTCTGGCGGACAGCCGGGGTGCCGGCGATGATGGTCTCAACGTCGGGAAGGAAGCCGAGGTCCAGCATTTCGTCGGCCTCATCCAGGACCACAATCCGGACGTTCTTCAGGCTCAGGTGCTTCTGCCGGTACAGGTCGATCAGGCGGCCGGGCGTGCCCACCACGACCTCAACGCCGTTCTTCAGGGCTTCCACTTGGGGCTCATAGGCGCGGCCACCGTAAATGGTGGCGATGCGGGCATTGCGCTTGCTGGAGGCGGTCTGCAAGTCGTTGGCCACCTGGACGGCAAGTTCGCGCGTGGGCACGATGACCAGGGCCTGGGGCGCGCCCGGGACGGCCAGCTTGTCGTAGCCGGGATCGTCCTGGCCAACTACGCGCTGCAGGGCTGGGATGCCAAAACCGAGGGTTTTACCGGTGCCGGTCTTGGCCTGGCCGATGATGTCGTGGCCGGAGAGCGCCACGGGCAGGGTCATGGCCTGGATGGGGAAGGGGTGGGTGATCCCGGCTGCTGCCAGGGATGCGACGATGTCTTCGCGGACGTTGAAGTCGGCGAACGACTTTTCCTCGATCTCGTGCGGCTTCTCGTCCGAGATGATGGTCTCTTCCGGCTCGATGGTTTCGGTGCCGGACTCGTCCGTCAAAAGCTGGTGGGTGTGCAATTCACTCACGTGGAGTTTCCTTATTCATTTGGGCAATGGCGCTGCCTGCTCAACGGTTCCGCCGGTGGCGGGGCCGGAGCACGCTCAGGCGCACAAGCAATTCCAGTGGAAGCCGATCGCGGGCTATCTAATGCCGGCACTGGGGACCGGCGGGTGTTTCTCAAGATCGCGTAGGGGCGGGCTTGTTGGTTTCAATAAAAGGAAATCAACGACCGGGCATCCATTTCTACAGGCACCAGTCTAGCCGTAAATGCCCGCGATCTCGGCGAGGGCCGCGCGCAGGCGCGCATCGGCGTCGTCCGCTACCTCCCGGACCGCAGGGGCACCGCTGAGCTGCACCATGGTTTGTGGGTCGATTGCCTCCACCGTGGTGGCGTCCGCCTCCTTGCCGCGTCGGACCACTACGTTGCAGGGCAGGAGCGCGCCCATTTCGGGCTCGGCCGCCAGGGCGCGGCTGGCCAGCGACGGATTGCACGCACCAAGAATGATGTAGTCGCCCACAGCCTCCGCCGCTTCCGGGCCGAGTTTTGCCTCGAAGGTGGACCGGACGTTGATCTCCGTCAGGATTCCAAAACCCTGGTTGGCCAGCGCATCCCTGGTGGCCTGGACGGACTCTTCCCAGGCGAGCGGGACGGTGACGCTGTTGGTGTAGCTCATCATGACTCCTTGGTGGTGGGCTGCTGACTGACGAGTTCGAAATGAACCTGGCGCGCGGCGATGTCCGAGGACACCAGGCGCACCCGTACCTTGGTGCCCGATTCGAGTTCGCCGGCACAGCGGGCGGTCACCGCAGGCTCCGCGATCTGGATGATGCCGGAGGCGCCGTTCCCGTTGCCGTTCTTGCCGTTGGACGGCCCGCCATTGTCCTTGGACGGCCGGGAGCCGGAAATGACAATCGCGTCGAACTCCTGCCCCACGTGGTTGACCAGCAGCGCAGCTTCCACGGTGTCCAGCGCCATGCGCTCCATGCGGTTTGCCAGTTGATCCGAACCGGCCATAATCCCGGGCAGCAGCGGCAGGGCCGCACGGGCCCAGTCGGGGACTCCGCCGCCGCTGCATAGCGACTCGCAGATCACCAGGACGAAACGGTCCACAAGCCGGCGCAGTGGAGCCGTGGTGTGGGCGTAGGACGCACCGATGGCCGACTGGACCGCATCCCCGGGGACAGTGCCGTCGAAGGCGGTGTAGGCGGCGCCGCGGAACAGCATTCCGGCGGAGTGCAGGATGGCAAGCTGGCGCGGCTCCGTGGGGTCCAGGGTGCGGAGGTATTCGCCGTAGCTGATCTTTCCGTTCCAGGGCTTTCCCAGAACTTCGGTCTGGAGCCGGAAGTGGTCCAGGGATCGGCTGTCGGGCTCGGGCATGGTGCGCAGGATACCCACCTTGCCGTCCAGCATGAGGCGGGCGGCGGCCATCCCGGTCATGAGGGAAATCTGTGCGTTCCAGTCCTCCACGGGAAGCTGCGGGGCGGCGGCAATCCGGTAGCCGCCGTCGGGGAGCTGGACGATCTCCTGGTCCGGCATGTTCAGGCTGGCGCCGCCCCGCTCGCGCTCCAGTGCCACGCGCTTGAGCCCTACCTCCTTGAGCAGCTGGAGGACCGGCGGCGCCGTGCCGGCGTCGAGCTCCTTCTGGGCGCCCTTGTAGCTGAGCTTGTCACGGCTGCGGACGCGCGCCCGGCGCACGGTCACGGCAGTCACTTCCGCGGCGTTGTCCAGCTGGAAGTCCCAGACGAACGCCGGGCAGTCCTGGTCCGGCAGCAGGCTGCCGGCACCTTCGCTGATGACCTCCGGGTGCAGCGGGATCCGGCCGTCCGGGGCGTAGAAAGTTTGCCCCCGGCGCCGTGTTTCGGCATCCAGCGGCCCTCCCGGCCGGACAAAAGCGGGAACGTCGGCGATGGCGTACAGCACCCGGTAGCCGTCCTCGGCAGGCTCAATGAACAGGGCCTGGTCCAGGTCCGTGGAGGATTCCGGGTCAATAGTGATGAATGCGACGTCCGTCAGGTCGTAGTCGGGCATGTCCAATGAGGCCACGGCCGCTTCGGCGTCCGCGAGGACTTCCGTTGGGAAGCCGGCGGGCAGTTCCAGCTCGGTGCGCAGCGCGCTCAAGGCCTCCTCGAGCGCGTTTTTGTGCTCGTGGACATTGGGGGCCAACCGATGATGCGACACGAAAATCAGCCTAGCCCGAAACCACCGGAACGAGGAACAGCGGGGCTAGCGCGCGGCGTCCAGCGCCGCGAGCAGCGAGGCTGCAGCCGCGGCCGGGTCCGGCGCCTCCGTGATGGCGCGGACCACCACGATCCGGCGGGCCCCTGCAGCGACCACCTTGTCCACGTTGCCGTGGTCGATTCCGCCGATGGCAAACCAGGGCAGGCCGGCCGGCGCGGCGGCCGCGGCGTGCCTGACCAGGTCGAGGCCGACGGCGGCCCGGCCGGGTTTCGTGGGCGTCGCCCACAGCGGACCCACGCAGAAGTAGTCCAGCCCGGCCGGTCCCGAGGCAGCGGCCACCGCTGCATCCACCTGCTCCGGCGCGTGCGTGGACTGCCCGATCGCCGCGCCGCCCAGGAAGCTGCGCGCGGCCTTGAGGGGGAGGTCCTTCTGGCCGACGTGGAACACTGGCGCCCCGGAAAGGGAAGCGATGTCCGCGCGGTCGTTGACGGCCCACAGCCGGCCGTGGCGTTCGGCAGCTTCGCGCAGCACGTCGAGCAGCTCGAGCTCCTCGGAGGCCTCGATGGTTTTGTCCCGGAGCTGGATGATGTCCACGCCGCCGGCGAAGGCCTCATCGACAAAACGGGCAAAATCGCCCTGGCCGCGTCGGGCATCGGTGCAGAGGTACAGGCGGGCGGACGCCAAGGCGGCAGCGGGGGACACATTCATGGCTGCAAGCCTAGTTCCTCTAAACTGGCCTCGTACTGCGGGAGCCTGCGGCGGCTGTCATAAAAGCGCCGGGCTGAGAGGGCGTCAGAGCCGACCGCTTGACCTGATCCGGTTAATACCGGCGTAGGGAAGGAACCATATGGGCAACCCCACCGTTGGGTCCGGCGCTGCCGCGGATGGCGTGGTGCGTGCCGACGTCGCCGTTATCGGCGGCGGGGTGGTCGGCCACAGCATTGCCTGGGAGGCCCGCCGGTCCGGCCGGTCCGTGGTGCTGGTCGATGACGCCCCCGGCACCGGCGCCAGCTGGGCGGCGGCCGGGATGCTCGCCCCCGTCAGCGAGCTTCACTACCAGGAGGAAGGCCTCCTGGAGTTGATGCTGGAATCCTCCTCCCGGTGGCCGGGTTTCGCGGCCGCCCTCGCCACCGCCGCGGGCATGGACCCCGGATACCTCACGACGCCGACCCTCGCCGTCGGCGTGGACGCTGCGGACCGGCGGGCGCTGTTGGACCTTCGGGCCGTGCAAAAGGCCAACGGCCTCGACGTGGAGCCCCTCACGGTCCGGGAGGCCCGCCGCCGGGAGCCGCTCCTGAGCCCGGCGATCGCCTGCGCCCTGGACACCCCTGCCGACCACCAGGTGGATCCGCGGCAGCTGGTGGCCTGCCTCCGGCTGGCGCTCTCCCGGCATACAGACGGCGACGGCGGGGCCGGCACCCGGGTGGCGGGCGCCGTCGACGGTTACGCGGTCCCGGCCCGGGCCGCTGAACTGCTTTGGAAGGACGACGGCGTGGCCGGAGCCCTGCTGAAAGGCGGCGGAAAGGTCTTCGCGGGGGAGACCGTGGTGGCCAATGGCCTCTACGCAGGAGCGCTCGGCGGACTGCCAGCCGGGCTGGCCCTGCCGCTGCGTCCCGTGCACGGCGACATCCTGCGGCTCGCCGTGCCGGAACACCTTCGCCCGCTGGTGACCGCCACGGTCCGGGGCCTGGTCCATGGCGTGCCCGTCTACCTGGTGCCCCGGCAGGACGGAACCGTGGTGATCGGCGCCACCCAGCGCGAGGACGCCCTGGGCGGAACGGCTCGCTTGGAATCCGGTGCAGGTCAGGACGCCGCGTCCGACGGTGCGGTGTCCGCCGGCGGGGTCTACCAGCTCCTCCGGGACGCCCAGGCGCTGGTACCCGCCGTCGCCGAACTGGAATTGCTCGAATGCACAGTGCGGGCCCGTCCCGGAACCCCGGACAATGCGCCACTGCTGGGCCGGGTCCCGCTGCCTGACGGCGCAGTGGGACACGTCCCCGGGGTCATCGTCGCCACCGGCTTCTTCCGCCACGGCGTGCTGCTGGCACCCGCTGCCGCGGCTATTTGCCGCGCCCTGCTGGATGGCAGTCAAGACCCCCGCTGGGCAGCGTTCAACCCTGCCCGGTTTTCCGCAGCCGCATCACGCCACGACACCAAGGAGAGAGCATGAATATCATCCTGAACGGAAGCCTCCGCGCCGTGCCGGACGGCGCCTCCATTGCTGCGCTGGTCAGCGATATCACCGGCCGGCCGCTGGCAGCAGACGGCCAGGCCGCGGACGGGCGGAAGCTTGGCGTGGCGGTGGCGCAGAACGCGCAGGTGGTGCCGCGGAGCCAGTGGTCCGCCACGGCGCTCGCCGAGGGCGACGACGTTGAACTTGTCACCGCAGTCCAGGGAGGCTGACATCATGACCCAAATAACGAACGCACCCGCCGGCGCAGAATCCGACGTTGCCGACACCTTGGTGATCGACGGAGTCCCGCTGCACTCGCGGCTGATCATGGGGACCGGGGGAGCGCCCAGCCTGGACGGGCTCGGCGCTGCGCTGCTCGCCTCCGGTACAGCGTTGACCACAGTTGCGATGCGCCGTTATTCCCCTGCGGAGACCGGCTCGCTGTTCCAGCTCCTGGTGGACCACGGCATCCGGGTGCTGCCCAACACGGCGGGCTGCTTTACAGCCCGTGATGCCGTCCTCACCGCTGAGCTGGCCCGCGAAGCCCTGGAGACGGATTGGGTCAAGCTGGAAGTCATCGCTGACGAACAGACCCTCCTGCCGGATGCCGTGGAGCTGGTCGACGCCACGGAACAGCTGGTGGCCCGTGGCTTCAAGGTCTTTGCCTACACGAATGACGATCCTGTCCTGGCGCTCCGGCTCGAAAACCTGGGCGCCACGGCCGTCATGCCGCTGGGAGCACCGATCGGAACAGGCCTGGGCATCCTGAATCCGCACAACATTGCGCTAATCGTCTCCCGCGCTTCGGTTCCCGTGGTGCTGGACGCGGGAATCGGGACCGCTTCCGACGCCGCGCTGGCCATGGAACTGGGCTGCGACGCTGTGTTGCTGGCGACGGCGGTGACGAGGGCGCAGAACCCTGCGCTGATGGGCGCGGCCTTCAAGCACGCGGTGGCTGCCGGCAGGATGGCCAGGGCTGCGGGGCGGATCCCGCGGCGTGAGCATGCACTCGCGTCCTCCGCCATGGAGGGCAGGGCGGAGTTTCTCTAGCTCTAAAGGCGGAGGGCTGCGGTCAGGCGCTCCGTGTCCTGCCGGGCGCGTGTGCGTCCCAAGTAGATGACGACGGCCAGGGCCGCGCAGGTTCCGAGCAGCACGGGCAGGACCCACGGCAGCCAGGTCAGGCCGGGCAGGTAGCCAAACCCGGCGGCGATGAGGATTATCCAGGCCACGGACGCCGCGGCCACGGCCACCCCCGCCGGGAGGGCGGCGCCGTACTTGGCGTGCCGCCTGTCATTGGCCCACACAAGGAACCCTGCGGCAACGGCTGCGAGCACGACGATGCTGAGCGAGAGCATGGATCTCCTTTGACTGTAAGCCGCGGCGGACTGGCGGCCGCCGCGGCTTAGGTCCTAGAACTGGCCGAAACCTACGCGCCGGACTTCCTCGGCACCGATTTCCACGTAGCCAAGGGCGTTGCCGGGAACGATGATCAGGCGTCCTTTGTCGTCCTTCAGGCGCAGCTCGCTTCCGGTGTTGATGGCTTCGCCGACGACCTTGGCCACGGAGTCCGCGTCCTCCGTGGACTCGAGGACGATTTCGCGGCCAACGTTCTGCACGCCGATCTTAATTTCCACAGGGGCCTCCCAGCCGGTCAAAGTGCTCAGGTATCTCTACCCGTTGATGTCTTATTTGTAGTCTAGGACTCTTTGGGAAAACGGGAGATTCCGCGCCAAGCTAAACGGTAGATCAGGTCGCTGGCCACATCGAGGTCCAGGTTTCCGTCCGTTTCCAGCCAATACCGCGCGCTGACCTGGGCCATTCCGGCCAGGCCGCGGCCCAAAAGCTGCGCTTCAAGCTGCGGCAGCTTGGTGTCTTCCGCGATCACCCGTGCGATGGCGTCCGCGAATGTGCGGTTCAGGGTCTCCAGCCGCGAACTGACATCCGCGTCGTTAATAAGGTCTGACTCAAAAACCAGCCGGTGTGCCTGGTCATCGCTGGCGATGAACCGGAAGTAGGCGCGCATGACGGCCTGGACGCGTTCCTTGTTATCCGTGGTGGAATTCAGGGCGCCAAGCAGCAGTTCCGTCAGGGCTGTCAGGTGGCTGTCCAGAAGGGCGAGGTAGAGCTCGCGCTTGGACGGAAAATGCTGGTATAGAACCGGCTTGCTGACCCGTGCAGTCTCAGCAATTTCGTCCATGGCGGCGCCGTGGTAACCGTTGGCCACGAACACTTCCTGGGCTGCCGTCAGGAGCTGGGCACGGCGCTCATCCCGCGGCAGCCGTGCCGAGCGCTGGCCTGCCGGCCGGGCAGGTGATTCCGGGGCTGCGGACGGGCGGTCTGCACGTGCTTCTGGGACCACGGTTGTCCTTCTTTCCGTTGCGGGGTACTTCCACTTTACTGCGGGGTAATATGACCCGGCGGTATCCCGGGGCCTACATTGAAGTATGGCCTCTTCTTTGACCGCAAATGTTGCAAATGTTTCCCTGGAGCCCTTGGTGGAACCGGCAGGCGAACTTTCGCCGGCGGAAGTGGAACGGTATTCGCGGCACATCATTATTTCCGAAATAGGCGCGGTGGGGCAGCGCAGGCTCAAGAACGCCAAGGTGCTGGTGATCGGCGCAGGCGGACTGGGTTCCCCCGCATTGCTGTACCTCGCCGCGGCCGGCGTTGGAACACTCGGGATTGTCGATGACGACACGGTGGACCTCAGCAACCTCCAGCGTCAGGTTATTCACAGCGTGGCGGACGTGGGCCGCCCCAAGATCGAGTCCGCACGTGACGCAATTCATGCCCTGAACCCCCTCGTTGATGTCCGGCTGCACAACATCCGCCTCGACGCAACCAACGCGCTGGAACTGTTCGCCGGCTACGATCTGATCCTCGACGGGGCCGATAACTTTGCCACCCGCTACCTGGTCAACGACGCCGCCGCCATCCTGGGCAAGCCCTACGTGTGGGGTTCCATCTTCCGCTTCGACGGACAGGTCAGCGTCTTCTGGGAAAAGCACGGGCCCACTTACCGCGACCTCTACCCGGAGGCCCCGCCGGCAGGCTCCGTCCCGTCCTGCGGAGAAGGCGGCGTCTTCGGGATGCTGTGCGCGGCTGTGGGATCGCTGATGGTGACGGAGGCAGTGAAGCTTATTACCGGCGTCGGACGTTCCCTGCTGGGGCGCGTGGCGCTCTTCGACGCGCTGGGCGGAAGCTGGCGCGAAATCCGTGTGGCAAAGGATCCCGCGGCACCGCGCATCACCGAACTCACCGACTACGACGCGTTCTGCGGCATTGCACCGGAGCCGGAAACGGACACCGAGCACACCGTCACCGCAACCCAGTTGGCTACCATGTTGGCGTCACGGAAGGCCGGCCTGAAGGATTTTGAACTGGTGGACGTCCGGGAGCCGGGCGAGTACGACATCGTCCGGATTGACGGCTCCGTACTGGTTCCGCAGGGCAGGATACTGGCAGGCGAGGCATGGCAGGAGATCCCGCAGGACAAGGACGTGGTCTTCCTGTGCAAGGGCGGCACCAGGTCCGGGAACGTCCTCGCGGCCGCACGGAAAGCGGGGTACCAACGGGTGAGCCATCTCGACGGCGGCATCCTGGCCTGGGTGCGCGAGGTGGAGCCGCAGAAGCCCGTCTACTAGGCAGGTGTGGGTTCAGGCGGTTTCGCGGCCCTGGTGGTCTACCGGGCATTCGGCCGGTGCGGCAGCCGGTGCCGCGGGCTGTTCCACGGTGATGCCGTAAAGCGCTTCGAGGGCGGCGATGTAGTTGTCCTGCTCGCCGTTGGCGGCGAGCTCGCGGGCGCGGACCGTGGGCACATGCAACAGCTGCTTGACCATGCGGCGGAGCGCGAACTCCACTTCCTCGGCGGCGGCGGTGCAGCCGTGCCGGGCGCGGACCTTTTCCATTTCGGCATCCAGCACGTTCATAGTGTGCCGGCGGAGGGCAACGATGGCGGAGTCCATGGAGCGGGCTTCGCGCTCCTGCTCGAAGGCGCTGGCGGCTCCGGTGACAATGCCGCTGGCCTGGGCCAGGGATTCGGCCTGCTCCTGGGGCGCGGCGAGGCGGACGGATTCAAGGGTGAGCAGTTCCACGCCGTCCAGCTCGCCGACGGCGGGGTCGAAGTCATGGGTGAGGGCCAGGTCGATGGCGATCAGGGGCTGCGGCGAGGCGGCCCGGACCTGTGCCAGCTCGCTGGCCTCGACACGGGTGTCCGATCCGCTGCAGCCGATCATGACGTCCGCGGCGGCAACGGCAGGGTGCAGCGTGTCCGCATCCAGGGCCGTGCCCCCGCGGGTGGCCACGAAACCCTCGGCACGGCCGGAGGAGGAGAAGACTGAGATGTCGGTGCAGCCGCGCTCGCGAAGCAGCGCCATTGTGGCGCCGGCGTAGGCGCCGGTGCCGAAGACGACGACCTTCTTGGAGGACCAGTCCGGGTTCTCGGACAGGTCCGTGGCCAGGTCCAGCGCCACGGAAACAATGGAGAGGCCGCGGGATCCCAGCGCGGTCTGGGCGCCGACGTCCTTGGCCGTCTTGGACGCGGCCTGGAACAGCCGGACCAGGCCGGAACTGGCGGTTCCCTCATGCTGGGCGGTGATCAGGGCACGGCGGACCTGCCCGGCGATTTCGCGTTCACCGACGACGGCGGAGTCCAGTCCCGCGCTCACGGCAAACAGGTGCTGGGTCACCTCGGGGCCAACCCGGGTGCTGAAGGAACGCGAGACGATGGACTCACTCAGTCCGCTGGCCTCGCTGATCTGGGCCACGAGCGCAGCTCGGGCGGCCTCGACGTCGTCAGGGTTGGGGGCTTCGCCGTAGATTTCGTAGCGGTTGCAGGTGGCGAGGACAACGGCACCCGTCACTGCCGGCGATCCGGTCAGTGCGGATGTGGCAATCCCGGAGGAACCGTTGCTCAGGTGAGCAACAGTCTCAAGGTCGATGTCGGCGTGTGTAGCCACCAGAGAAAAAAGAACCACAGCAGACCAATCATAGCTTTTTCGCGGCCCCGTAGAACAACTCCCCGCTCGTCCGGCAGGCAGCTGCGGCTGTGATTCCTGCCACGGGTCCCGCCGGGCGTGCGCAGATGACAGTCTGTCGTTATCTTTTGGGCCCGATTTTCGGCACAATCAAAGGCATGACTTCCAGCCCCGCCACGTCCGCTGCCGGCAAGCTCGCCGCAGATCATCCGCTAGTGGATGGCCGTACCGGGGACTCCCCGCTCATCACGGCCTACCGTGGCGGGAAGCCGTCCCGGCGCCCCGTCTGGTTCATGCGCCAGGCCGGCCGTTCGCTGCCGGAGTACCTCAAGGTCCGTGAAGGCATCGCCATGCTGGACTCGTGCCTTCGGCCTGAACTCGCGTCTGAGATCACCCTCCAGCCGGTCCGCCGCCATGACGTGGACGCCGGGATCTTCTTCTCGGATATCGTCATTCCGCTGAAACTGGCCGGCGTGGGCGTGGACATCGTCCCGGGCGTTGGTCCGGTGCTGGACAAACCGGTGCGGACGGCTGCAGACGTCGCTGCCCTGCCGCAGCTGACCTGGGAAGCCCTGGAACCCATCCGCGAAGCCGTCCGCCTCACCGTGGCCCAGCTGGGCAAGACGCCGCTGATCGGCTTTGCCGGCGCCCCCTTCACCCTGGCCGCCTACATGGTCGAGGGCAAGCCTTCCCGCGACCACCTGGGCCCGCGCACCATGATGCACGCCGACCCGGAGACCTGGACAGCCCTGGCCAACTGGGCCGCTGACGCCTCCGGAATGTTCCTGCAGGCCCAGCTCGAGGCCGGTGCCTCGGCAGGTCAGCTCTTCGATTCCTGGGCCGGTTCCCTCGGCCTGGCCGACTACACGCGTTTCGTTGCCCCCGCCTCGCGCCGCGCTCTGGACCACGTCCGCCATCTCGGCGCTCCGCTGATCCACTTCGGCACCGGCACATCCGAGCTACTGGTGGCCATGCGGGACGTGGGTGTCGACGTGGTGGGAGTGGACTACCGGCTCCCGCTGGATGAGGCCAACCGTCGCTTGGGCGGCTCCAGTCCGTTACAGGGCAACATCGACCCGGCGCTCCTCTCCGCTCCGTGGGAGGTCCTCGAAGCCCACGTCCGCGAGGTCATCGCTGCCGGTTCCGCCGCGCCCGGCCACGTCCTGAACCTGGGGCACGGTGTCCCGCCGGAAACCGACCCGGACGTCCTCACCCGGGTGGTCAGCCTCATCCACTCCATCTCACCCGAGTAACAGCGATGGACAGCACCCCGGCCGTGCCCCAGGCTGTGCCTGCCACCGCACTCGTGGTGGGTGGAGGGATCTCCGGGCTGCTGTCCGCGCGGGAATTTTCCGCCGCCGGGCATGCCGTTACGGTCCTGGAAGCCTCGGAGCGGTGGGGCGGCTGCGTGGGCAGCCACATACTCGCCGGCCTCACTCTCGACAGCGGTGCCGAGTCCTTCGCCACCCGGACGGACGCGGTGTCGGGCCTGATCACCGAACTGGACCTGGCCAGGAGGATCGTGGCCCCGCGCCCCGGCGGCGCCTGGGTGCAGTTGCCGGAAGGGCCGCGTGAATTGCCGCGGACCGGCGTTCTGGGCATTCCGGCCAATCCGTGGGACCCGGAGGTCCGGCGCTCTCTGGGCCTGGCGGGCTCCCTGCGCGCCAGCCTGGACCGGTTCCTGCCCGCTTCAATCGGCGGGGCTGCGGAGGTCACCAGTGTCTCGGACCTGGTACGGATCCGCATGGGCTCCCGCGTGCTCGAACGCCTGGTGTCTCCGGTGGTGGGCGGCGTCCACTCGGCCGACCCCGGCATACTGGACGTCGACATGGTCGCACCCGGGCTGCGTGCGGGGCTGCGGAAGTACGGTTCCCTGGCCGGCGCGGTATCCGCCCAGCGCCGGGGTGCGGCAGGCGCTGCCGGGCCGGACCGGCCGTCACCCGCCAAGGCAGGGTCCGCCGTCGCCGGCCTCGAAGGTGGCATGCATACCCTGGTCTCCGCGCTCGTGGCCGACCTCCGCAACCGCGGCGTGCAGCTCCTGGCGGGGACACCTGCCACCGCTGTGACGCGGACCGCGGACGGGTGGCGCGTCACCTCGGGGGAAGAAACGTACGACGCCGGCCTGCTGGCGGTCGCAGTGGAAGGCCCCGCCGCCGTCGGGCTGCTTGAGTACGCGGTACCGGGGATTTCGGGCAGCGCCCCGCTGTCCGGACCGGATGTCAGGCTGGTCACGCTGGTGCTTGATAAACCCCAGCTCGACGCCCGCCCGCGCGGCACCGGGGTCCTGGTGGCCCCTCAGACCCCGGGTATCGAAGCGAAGGCGCTGACGCACGCCACCGGCAAATGGGACTGGCTTGCCGCGGCCGCGGGCCCTGGCCGGCACGTGGTCCGGCTCTCCTACGGCCGGGTGGACGGGCTGGGCCTGCAGGGCGATGGTCCGGCTACGGAGGAGGAACTCCTCGAAGCCGCCCTCCGGGACGCGGCGAACCTGCTGGGCGTGCCGCTTTCGCGTGCGGACATAGTGGACTGGGACGTGGTCCGCTGGCACGGGTCCCTTCCGTTCGCAGCCGTGGGACACCGCGCCAGGGTGGCCGCCATCCGCGGGGCGTGTGCCGCCGCGGGAGGCCTGGCGCTGGTCGGCGGCTGGGTTGCCGGAAACGGCCTGGCCGCGGTGGTGGCGGACACCAGGGATCAGATCCGCCGGCTCACCGCCTGATTCCCGGTGCCCGCGGTGCCGAATAGCCAACCGTGAGCGCAACTGGCTAGGGTCGATGACTATGGTTCAACACAGGTCCGAACTCGCACAGTCCCGGACCGGTATCCATGGGGGAATGGGGCGCGGCGCCGCAGCCGCGGCCATTGGCGCGGTACTGGTCCTTGCCGGCGGAGCGCCGGCTGCCCAAGGCACCCTGATCCCCGTCCCCACCGTTCCCGCCACCCCGCCGGGCCGACTCATCCAGCCGCCCCTCGGCGTCGTTCTGCCCCCGGAACCTTCGCCCGCGACGGAGAGCCCCGCCCCGACGGCATCTGTCCCGGCTCCCACGGCGCCCGCCACGGTGCCTGGTACCGGGACCGCCGACGGCTCCGCCGGTCCGGCCCCGGGCCAGCCAGTTTCGGCCGCCACGTCCGCCGCCGCCATCGGGCGTCCCGCCAGCTCTGAAGCAGCGCCCGCACGCCGGACGGGGGACGCTGCAGTGCAGGCCGGCGGGATTACCCCGGAGAGCGGCCGGGATGATCCGGCCGATCGGGTCCACAGCATGGTCCTCGCAGGGTTTGGCCTGGGCCTGCTCGGGGTCGCCGCCGCTGCCGCCGTGCTGTACGCACGGCTTCGCGGCGCCTGACCGGGCCCCACCCGCGGACGCTGGGGCGCCACGACCCGATGAGGCGCGAACGCCCGCCGGAGGCAGCGCCCAGAAGTGATTTCCATCACTTCTACGCCTTGTAGAAGTTCTGGGTTTCGGCTTGGCGCATTTAGGGGGCAAACTGGTAACCATGAGCCACACTTCTGCCGAATCTGTCACTAAAACCGAAGAATCAGCCGAGCAGTTCTTCACCCTCTGGACGGTCTTCAAGCGCTCCGAAACGGTTGCCCGCAGCGGTCAGGCGGCCTCCGACTTCGAAGCACTGCTGGAACGGCTGGCCGAGGGCGGCGTGACGCACCGCGGCAGTTACGACGTTTCGGCCATGCGCGCCGACGCGGACGTCATGGTGTGGCTCCACGGGCCCAAACCGGAGGCCCTGCAGCAGGCCATCCGCGACATCCGCCGCAGCACCCTTTTCGCAGGCACCGACATCGTCTGGTCCGCCATGGGCGTGCACCGCGAGGCGGAATTCGCCAAGAACCACACCCCGGCCTTCTCCCGCGGCGTTTCCCCGGCTGAGTGGCTGTGCGTCTACCCGTTCGTCCGTTCCTACGAGTGGTACATCCTGCCCGAGGAAGAGCGGGGTGCGATGCTCCGCGAACACGGCCTCCTTGGCCGCGAGTTCCCGCAGGTCATCTCCAACACCGTGTCCTCCTTCGCCCTCGGTGACTGGGAATGGATCCTGGGCCTCGAAGCCCCAGAGCTGGTGGACCTCGTGGACCTGATGCGCCACCTGCGGGCCACCGACGCCCGCAACCACGTCCGCGAGGAAATTCCGTTCTACACCGGCCGCCGCATCTCCGCCACGGAGATTGCCGAGGTCCTGGCATGACCCCCGTTAATCCGGTCACGGAAGCAGGCCGGATGGCACCGAAGCAGTACGACGCGGTGCTGCTGGCCTCCTTCGGCGGACCGGAAGGCCAGGAGGACGTCATTCCGTTCCTCCGCAACGTGACCCGTGGCCGCGGCATCCCGGACGAGCGGCTCGAGGAAGTTTCGCACCACTACCGTGCCAATGACGGCATCAGCCCCATCAACCAGCAGAACCGCGAACTCAAGGCAGCCATGGAGGCCGAGCTCGCCGCCCGCGGCATCGACCTGCCGGTGCTGTGGGGCAACCGCAACTGGGACCCCTATATCCCGCAGACCCTCCAGGACGCGTACGACGCCGGCCACCGCCGGCTGCTCATGGTCACCACGAGCGCCTACTCCTGTTACTCCAGCTGCCGCCAGTACCGCGAGGACATTGGGATGGCCCTGACGGAGACCGGCCTGGACGGCCGCCTCGAGGTGGACAAGGTGCGGCAGTACTTCGACCACCCCGGCTTCGTGGAGCCCTTCATTGAAGGCACGGCCGCTGGCCTGGCCGAGGTCCGCGCCAAGCTGGCCGGGATGGGCGCCCCTGACGCCCCGATGCAGGTCCTGTTCGCCACGCACTCCATCCCCACCCGCGATGCAGAAGCTGCAGGCAAGTCCGACGGCGAGCCCCGTGAATTCGAGGAGGGCTCGGCCTACGTGGCCCAGCACCTGGCCACCGCTGCGGCCGTCATGGCCCGGGTGGAGGAGGAATCCGGCCTGACTGCTCCGTGGTCGCTGGTGTACCAGTCCCGCTCCGGTGCCCCGCACGTGCCATGGTTGGAGCCGGACATCAACGACGCCATCGAGGAGCTGGCCGGCCAGGGCGTCAAGGGCGTCGTCATCGTCCCGCTCGGCTTCGTCAGCGACCACATGGAAGTTGTCTGGGACCTGGACACCGAAGCCATGGAAACCTGCGCCAACCTCCGCCTCGCCGCCACCCGTGTCCCCACCCCCGGAACGCACCGCAAATTCGTCAAGGGCATTGTGGACCTGATCGCCGAGCGGACCGTGGACCACACCATCAGCGACCGTCCCGCGATGACGGACCTGGGACCCTGGTACGACGTCTGCCGCCCGGGCTGCTGCGCGAACTTCCGCGGCGAAAAGCCCACCATCGCGGGTGCGGACACCACCGTGGGAACGGGGCACGACCCCTACCCGGCGGAGTCCGGAGCCGAGGCGGGAGCCACGCAGCAGTGACAGTCCGCATCGGCACCCGCGCCAGCAAGCTGGCGCTCACCCAGACGAAGCAGACCGCGGACCAGCTCGCAGCGGTGGGCGGCTTCCCCGTGGAGCTCGTCCACGTCCGGACCGACGGCGACGTCCTCACCGGCCCGCTCTCCCAGATGGGCGGCACCGGGGTTTTCGTAGCCGCTCTCCGCGACGCCCTGCTTCGGGATGAGTGCGATGTCGCCGTGCATTCCCTGAAGGACCTGCCCACCGGTGCGGCAGTGGGCCTGAGCCTGGCCGCGACGCCACGGCGCGTGGACGTCCGGGACGTGCTCTGCGCCCGCGACAGCTTCAAGCTAGCCGACCTGCCCGCAGGAGCAACCGTGGGCACCGGCTCACCCCGCCGCGCCGCCCAGCTCCGGGCCGCCCGTCCGGACCTGGCCATCGTCGATATCCGCGGAAATGTGGATACCCGGCTGGGGCGCGTGCCCGGAATTCCGGGCAACACCACTGACCAGGTTGTTCCGGGGAAGTCCTGCGACCTGGACGCCGTGGTGCTTGCCGCCGCCGGCCTGGAACGCATTGGCCGCCTCGACGCCGTCAGCGAGTTCCTGGACACGGACGTCATGCTGCCCGCCGCGGGCCAGGGCTCCCTGGCCATCGAATGCCGGACGGCCGATGCCCCGCGCAAGGCCGGTTCCACCGAAGGGTCCCAGGCAGTCCTGGCCCAGGCCCTGGCTGCACTGGATGACCCCGACACCCGGCTCGCCGTGACAGCCGAGCGCGCACTGCTGGCCCGCCTGGAAGCAGGCTGCGCCGCGCCGGTGGGCGCCTATGCTTACCGCAAGGGAAGCATGTTCCACCTTGAAGCCGTGGTGTGCGCGGTGGACGGTACGGCCACGGTCCGGGATAAGCGGGCAACGGACGGGCTCACCGAAGTGGGCGCCACTCTCCTGGGCATCGAACTGGCCGAGGCGCTGCTGGCTGCCGGCGCCGCTGACATCGCCGACCTCCAGGCTTCCTGACGCGGATGGAGCAGCCTCCCGGTGGATCCGCACCCGGCGCCGCGCTGAATGGTGCCCGGGTGCTGATTACCCGGAGCCCGGAGCGCGCCGCGCCGGTCGCCGCCGCCCTGGCAGCGGCCGGCGCCACACCCCTGCTGCTTCCCCTGATCGACTTCGAACGCGCAGCCGACCAGCACGCGCTGGACGTTGCCTGCGACGCCCTCAGTGCCGGAGCCTACGGCTGGCTGGTAATCTCCAGCGCCACCACGGTCCATGCCCTCGCGGGCAAGGCGCGGGAGCGCGGACTGGCGCTGCGCCAGCTGGTGCCGGCGGGCACGCGGATCGCCGCGGTAGGCCCCGCCACCCGCCGCGAGCTTGAGGCCGAAGGCCTGCAGGCACACCTGGTACCGGCCGGCGGGCAGTCCGCCGCAGGCCTCCTGGAAGTATGGCCCGGGGGCGGCACTGTGCTCCTGCCGCAGGCGGACATCGCAGCGCCGCTCCTGGCCGAGGGTCTGTCGGCGGCCGGCAGCAGTGTCACGGCTGTGACCGCCTACCACACGGTTGAGTACCCGGCGGCCGCCGAACGCAGGCTCGCCGTCGGTCCGGAAGCCAGGGCAGGCGGGGAGGGGCCGCCGTCGTACGTCCTGCTCACTCCGGAAGGTGCGCGCACTGAACTTGCCGCGGGCCGTGTAGACGCAGCCCTTGCAGCCTCACCCAGCGCCGTGCGGCGCCTCGCGGAGCTGCTGCCGGACGGAGCCTGCCGGCTGGTGGTCATCGGGCGGTCGACGGCGGAACAGGCGGCCGCACTCGACCTTCGGGTTGCCGAAGTGGCGGCTGAGCCCACCCCGGCGGGGCTGGTTGCCGCGGTAACCCGTGCCCTCAACCCGCCCTGATACCGCTGCCCGCCACCAGCCACCAATCCCACGACGCGAAGGACAGCACCATGAGCTTTCCCAACCAACGCCCCCGCCGCCTGCGCACCACCCCGGCCATGAGACGCCTTACCGCCGAAACCCGGCTGGCGCCTGCCGAGCTGATCCTGCCGGTGTTCATCCGTGAAGGGCTCACCGAACCCCACCCCATCGGCTCCATGCCGGGCGTGGTGCAGCACACCACAGACACCCTCAAACGGGCCGCAGCGGAGGCCGTGGAACTGGGCGTGGGCGGCATCATGCTCTTCGGAATTCCGGAAACCCGCGACGCCGAAGGTTCCGCTTCCCTGGACCCGGACGGCGTGCTGAACAAGGCAATCCGGGACGTCCGGGCCGAGGTGGGCGATGACCTGGTGATCATGAGCGACGTCTGCCTCGATGAATTCACCGACCACGGGCATTGCGGCGTGCTGGATGCCAGCGGCTATGTCGACAACGACCGCACCGTGGAGATCTACGCGCAGATGGCTGTGGCCCAGGCAGAAGCAGGCGCGCACATGCTGGGCCCGTCCGGCATGATGGACGGCCAGATCGCCGCCATCCGCACCGCCCTCGATGCGGCCGGACACGTCAACACGTCCGTCATCGCCTATGCCGCCAAATACGCGTCCGCGTTCTACGGGCCCTTCCGGGAGGCCGTGGATTCGCAGCTCACCGGCGACCGGCGCACCTACCAGATGGACGCCGGCAACCGCACCGAAGCGCTGCGCGAGGTGGAACTCGACCTCGCTGAAGGCGCGGACATTGTGATGGTGAAACCGGCCATGAGCTACCTGGACATCGTGGCCGACGTCGCCGCCGGGAGCCCGGTGCCGGTGGCGGCCTACCAGATCTCCGGCGAGTACGCGATGATCGAGGCCGCTGCGGCCAACGGCTGGATCGACCGGCGTGCGGCGATCACCGAATCGGTGCTGGGCATCCGCCGCGCCGGCGCCGGCATGGTCCTCACCTACTGGGCAGCGGAGCTGGCCGGCTGGCTGCAGGAATCCCGGTGAGTGCCGCGCGGGCTGCCGGGCCTACGGCGCCCGTGGGCCAGGACCGGATCCTCCTGGGCCTGAACACTTTCGGGGACGTCGGCGAGAACCCCGACGGCAGCCCGCAACACCATGCTGACGTCCTGCGGCAGGTGCTGGAACAGGCGGAACTGGCGGACGCCGTCGGACTTCACGCCTTCGGCGTGGGGGAGCACCACCGCAAGGACTACGCCATCTCCGCTCCGGAAGTGTTCCTGGCGGCAGCGGCGGCCCGGACGCAGCAGATCCGGCTGGGCTCAGCCGTCACCGTGCTCAGCTCGGACGATCCCATCCGGGTCTTCCAACGGTTCTCGACCGTGGACGCAATTTCCAACGGGCGCGCCGAAGTGATGCTGGGGCGCGGGTCGTTTGTGGAATCGTTCCCCCTCTTCGGCCTGGACCTGGCGGATTACGAGGTCCTGTTCGAGGAGAAGCTGGAACTGTTTGACAAGGTCCGTGCGCAGAAGCCCGTGCACTGGGAGGGCCGCACCCGGCCGGCCCTGCACGGATTGAGCGTGTACCCGCCCCTGGAACACCACCTGCTGCCGGCCTGGATCGGTGTGGGCGGCACGCCGGAGTCCGTGTTGCGCTGCGCCCAGTACGGCTATCCCATCATCTTCGCCATTATCGGCGGGCAGCCGGCCGCGTTCGGTCCGCTGGCCGGCCTCTACCGGGATGCCATGGAAAAATACGGGCATGCCCCGCAGCAGGTGGCCACGCACTCGCCGGGGCATGTGGCGGACACGGACCAGCAGGCCCGCGAGGAGTTCTTCCCGCACTGGCTCAAGCTGCGCAACCGGCTGGGTGCCGAGCGTGGCTGGGGTCCCGCCGGGCGCCCCGAATTCGACGCGCTTTGCTCACCCGAGGGTGCGCTGTACGTGGGCTCGCCGGACACGGTGGCCCGCAAGATCGCCATGCTGAAGAAGAACCTGGGCGTGGACCGGTTCGACCTTAAGTACAGCAGCGGCCCGCTTCCGCACTTCGCCATGATGCGATCCATCGAGCTCATGGGAACCGCCGTGGCCCCCCGCGTGGCTGAACTGCTCGGCCAGTGACGGCCGGGCCAACTGAGAGAATAGGGACCATGACTTCCACCACCACTCGTAACGAGGCACTTTTTGACCGGGCGCGGCAGCTCATGCCCGGCGGCGTCAACTCCCCGGTACGGGCCTTCGGGTCCGTGGGCGGGACCCCGCGGTTCATGGTTTCGGCCAAGGGCGCCTACCTGACCGATGCGGACGGCAACGAATACGTGGACCTGGTCTGCTCGTGGGGTCCGGCACTGCTGGGCCACGCCCACCCCGCCGTCCTCGAAGCCGTCCACGCCGCCGTCGACCGCGGACTGTCCTTCGGTGCCTCCACGCCGGACGAAGCCAACCTGGCCGCGATCGTCCAGGAGCGGGTCTCGGCCGTGGAACGCCTGCGCATGGTTTCCACCGGTACCGAAGCCACCATGACAGCAGTGCGCCTGGCCCGCGGCTTCACCGGCCGGAACCTCATCATCAAGTTCGCCGGCTGCTATCACGGCCACCTGGACGGACTGCTGGCCTCGGCCGGATCCGGCGTGGCAACACTGGCGCTGCCGGGTTCGGCAGGCGTCACCGCAGCGACCGCCGCGGAGACGCTCGTGCTGCCGTATAACGACCTTGCCGCGGTGGAAGCTGCCTTCGCCGCCCACGGCACGGACATCGCCGCCGTGATCACCGAAGCCGCGCCCGCCAACATGGGCGTGGTCACCCCCGCCGAAGGCTTCAACGCCGGCCTGGCCCGGATTACCCGCGCACACGGTGCGCTGCTGATCGTCGACGAAGTTCTCACCGGGTTCCGCACCGGATACTCCGGCTATTGGGGCCTGACCGGCGGAGCCCCGGACGCGGCCGACCCCTGGACCCCGGACCTCCTCACCTTTGGCAAGGTGATCGGAGGGGGAATGCCGACGGCGGCCCTCGGCGGGCGTGCCGACGTGATGGACTACCTCGCACCCATCGGCCCGGTCTACCAGGCCGGCACGCTCTCCGGAAACCCGGTGGCGATGGCCGCCGGCGTTGCCACACTGACCCACGCCACACGGGACGTGTATGAGGCCATCGACTCCCGGTCCCTGGAACTGTCTTCAGCACTGTCCTCCGCACTGGACGCGGCCGGCGTGGACCACTCCATCCAGTTCGCCGGCAACCTGTTCTCCGTGGCGTTCGGCACCTCGGCCCGCGGCGTCCACAACTACGGCGACGCCCAGGCACAGGAGACCTTCCGCTACGCGCCGTTCTTCCACTCCATGCTGGACTCCGGCGTCTACCTGCCGCCGTCCGTCTTCGAAGCCTGGTTCCTGTCCGCAGCGCACGACGATGCAGCCATGAACCGGATCTTCGATGCCCTGCCGGCCGCTGCGAAAGCGGCCGCTGCAGCGCAAGGCTAGTTCCGGCGTCGTACGCGCCACGAAAAATCCCCGCCTCCCGGACCGTTCCCCGCCGCATTCGCGGGGGAGAAGTCCAGGGGGCGGGGATCTTTGTGGTCCCTGCTGCCTTAGAAGGCGGGGGTCACGTCACCGTTGGGCCATTCCTTCTCGATGAAGGCCTTGACCTCGGGGGAGTGCAGGAGCTCTTCCAGCTTCTGGATGCGGGCGTCCTCCGCGGAATCCTCGCGCCAGGCCAGGAAGTTGGCGTAGGGGTTCTCTTCCACCGATTCCACGGCGAGGGCGTCCTCGGTGCTGAGGCCGGCCTTGAGGATGAAGTTGCCGTTGATCAGGGCCAGGTCCACCGAGGGGTCCTTAAGGTCGTTGATCAGCAGTTCCGGCTGGTTCTCGGAGAACTTCAGCTTCTTCGGGTTCTGCTCGTCAGTCAGGGTGAGGACGGCGGAGTCATCCTCGATGTCCTTGACCAGGCCGGCAACTTCCAGGACCTTCAGGGCGCGGACCTGGTTGGAGGGGTCGTTGGTGATGGCCACCTTCGCGCCGTCCTTGATGTCCTTGATGTCCTTGACCTTCTCCGAGAACGCGGCGTAGGGCTCGATGTGGACGCCTTCGCCGTGACCGAACTTGTAGCCCTTGGTCTCCACCTGGTCCTCGTACCAGGGCAGGTGCTGGTAGAAGTTGGCATCCAGCGAGCCGTCGCTCAGTGCGGTGTTGGGGGTCTGGTAGTCCTCGATTTCCTTGATCTCGAGCTTCAGGCCGGCCTCGGGGGCGAGTTCCTGGTTGACGAATTCGAGGATCCTGGCGTGCGGGACGGGGCTGGCCCCAACGGTGAGGGTTGCCGGGTTGGCAGGGTCGAGGGTGGCGACGTCGGCGCTCGGGGTGGAGGAACCACCGCAGGCAGCCAGCGTCAGCGCAGTGACGATGCCCGTGGCCAGGAGGGAGAGTTTCTTACGCATGGGATGCGTTCCTTTCAACTGCTGAAATGGGAATGGGGGCCGGGGCGTCCGGGCCTGGTGGCTGGCGCCTAGCGGTGGTCCAGGCGCCTGGAGATCCATTCGCCCAGGACTTGGATGACCTGGACCAGAACGATGATGAGGACGATCGTGACCATCATGACCGTGACATCGAAGCGCTGGAAGCCATAGTTGTAGGCCAGCTTGCCCAGGCCGCCGCCGCCCACCAGTCCGGCCATGGCCGAGTAGCCCACCAGGGTAACCACGGTGGTGGTGGTGGCTGCGACCAGGGCGGGAAGCGACTCGGGCAGCATCACCTTGTTGATGACCTGCATTCGGGTGGAGCCCATGACCTGGGCGGCGTCGATCTTGCCGTGGTGGACGTCACGCAGCGCGGTTTCCACCAGTCGGGCGAAGAAAGGGATGGTGCCGATGGACAGCGACACCGAAGCCGCTACGGGACCCAGACTGGTTCCGGTAAGGAGGCGCGCCACCGGAATCAACGCCACCATGAGGATCGCGAACGGGATGGACCGGGTGATGTTGACCACCACGTCGCTCATGATCCGGTTGGCCACGGGCATGGGCCGCAGGCCGCCGGGAGCGGTGGCATGCAGGAACACGCCGAGGGGCAGCCCCACGAGGACCGTGAAGAAGGCAGAGATTCCCACCATCTGCAGGGTTTCCACGATCGCCTCGGGCAGCGCCTTGGCCAGGACCGGATTGCTGAAGAGTTCGTTCACAGGAGTTCTCCCGCCTGATTAACCTCGGGTTCGTCCCCGGGGGTTGCGGCCTTGACGGCAATGCCGCGTTCGGCGAGATAGGCAATGACCGCGTCGCGGTCTGCTTCGCGGGCAAGCTGGACCCGGAGATGGCCGAACTGCTGTCCGCCCAGGGTTTCAACGCTGCCGGCCAGGACATTGAGGTCGATATCGAAATGACGTGCGACGCCGGTCAGGACGGGCTCCCGGGCACTCTCGCCGGAGAAGAGGATCTCCAGCACCGGACCGCTCTGGAGCGCCCCCTTCAGGGGTTCGGCGGCAGGGAGCGGCAGCAGCGCTTTGGCCAGCCGGCTTTCCAGGTTGCCGGCCACGTCTTCCAGGGCGCCGTGCTCCACGATGCGGCCCTTGGAAAGCAGCGAGACGGAATCGCAGACGCGCTTCACGACGTTCATCTCGTGGGTGATGATGAGCACGGTGAGCTGCAGCCGGGTGGTGAGGTCGTGGATAAGGTCCAGGATCTCGTCCGTGGTGGTGGGGTCAAGGGCCGAGGTGGGCTCGTCGCAGAGCAGGACGTCGGGGTCTGCGGCCAGGGCCCGGGCGATGCCGACGCGCTGGCGCTGGCCCCCGGAGAGCTGGGAAGGGTAGGCGTTTTCGAAGCCGGTGAGGCCCACGAGGCCCAGCAGTTCCGTAACGCGGGCGCGGATTTTATCCTTGGGGGCCTTGACCAGTTCGAGCGGGTGGGCCACGTTGCCGGCGGCAGTCCGTGAATCCATCAGGTTAGCGTGCTGGAACACCATGCCAATCCGCCGGCGGGCCGAGCGGATTTCCGAGTCCTTGACCGAGCTCAGCTCGGTGCCGTCGATGCTGACGGATCCGGACGTGGGGCGGTCAAGCAGCGTGAGACAGCGGACCAGCGTGGACTTGCCGGCGCCGGAGTGGCCGATGATTCCGTGGATCGAGCCTTTGGGAACGGAAAGTGAAACGCCATCAAGGGCCACTACTTCCTTTTTCCCTTGGCGGTAGACCTTGCGCAGGTCAGTAACAGTGATCATTTGTCCTCAGGAGATTGGCATGGGGCAGTGGCATAGCACAGGCACCCGTTTGAACTTAATTATGTCAGCGGGCCGATGGAGCCGTCACTTCCGTTCAGGATTTCGCTGAATGCTTGCTTAACCGAACAATGTTCCAGTTCAGGTCGAAGCGTCATTTTGTCCTGCAGGCAGTGGCGGCATTGGGAAATTGCCATACGAATCCCGGCAGGTGCCGCCAGAGGTGCATGCGTGTGATACTCGTCGCAGCAGCAGCAGCAGCAGCAGCCCGGCGCAGGGCCGCGATGGCCCGTCCCCGCGTCAGGGCACCGGACGGCGAGGCTAGAAACCTCCGGTGGTGGCGTCCTGCGGAGGAAGGACGGGCCAGTCTCCTTCGATGACGGCCGTCGGCTTGGTCTTGCGCAGGTAGCCCTGGAAGTCCGCGGCCTGGCTCACGGCCCAGTCAACCTGAAGCTGGTGGAGCTGGCCGGCGGGCATGACGAGCTTGGGAAACTTGCCGGCCATGGCGTCGAGGACCTTCAAGGTGGCCAGGGCGTCCGCCGCGGAGGTGTGGGCGTTGTCCAGCACCACGCCGTACTCCTCGCAGAGCGCCGTCAGCGTCCGCTTGCCCTTCCGGTACCGGTCCACCTGCTTGTTCATGATGTACGGGTCCAGGACCGGGAAGCGGGTGAGCTGTGGAACGCCATAGCGGGCGGATTCGGCCGCGAGGACCGTGAAATCGTAGCTGGCATTGAAGGCGATGACGGGGACGCCGGCGTCGAACAGGTCCTGCAGGACTGTTGCCAGCTCCCGGGTGACTTCGTGGGCGGGGCGGCCCTGGCTGCGGGCTTGCTCAGTGGTGACGCCGTGGACGTCACTGGCCTCCGTGGGAATCTCCACCCCTGGATCCGCCAACCATTCATGCTCGGTTACCAGCTCCCCGTGCTGGTCCACCACCGTGACGGACGCCGTGACAATGCGGGCCGCGCGCGAATTGCGGCCGGTGGTCTCGAGGTCGAATGCTGCGCGGGGGAGGGTGTTCCAGGTGCTCATGGTCCAACGCTATCGGGGCCGGCCGACAATTCGGCTCAACGCCACTGCGGCTACATTGGACCAATGCGGAGTGACTACGTGGAGGCAGTGCTGGCCGTCGTCGACATGGTTCCTGCCGGCTCCGCTGTGTCCTACGGCGACGTTGCCGAACTCCTTGGCGCCGGAGGCCCGCGCCAGGTGGGTGCCGTCATGAGCCATCATGGCAGCACCGTGCCCTGGTGGCGGGTGCTGAGGGCGGATGGCCGCGCGCCGGCCGGGCATGAAGCCGGGGCGTTGCGCCATTATCTTGAAGAGGAAACAGCGCTGCGCGGCGATATTGTCGGATACCTGCGGACCGGCGAAGGCAGCTGGCGCGTGGATCTGGCAGCGGCGCGCTGGGCGCCCACCGAAGAGAACTTCGCCCGAATAGACGCTTTGGCCTGCGGCCTGGCGGCGCCGCTGCCGGAATTGTCACTGGCTGATGATGGAATGTCCGGGTGACGTTAACAGCTTCGCTTCAAGGCCTTCCGGACCAGGGCCACGTTCCGAACCAGGACCCGGCAGATGCACACAGCCTGGCACTGGCACAGGAGGCCGGGCCGGCACTCCGGTTGCTTCCCCCGGCCAGGGTCCACGCCGCCGCACCCGTCCTGACGGCGGACCAGCAGGCCGTAGTGGACGTCCCGGCAGGTTCGGGCCCCGTGCTGGTGCCGGGCGCCCCGGGAACGGGGAAGACCACAGTGCTCGTAGAGGCGGCGGTGACGCGCGCGGTCCGGGACGGCGTGGACCCCGAACGCATGCTCATCCTGGCGCCTACCCGGCTGGCCGCAGACTTCCTTCGGGACAGCTTCACTGCGCGGCTGGACCGGAGCCTGAGCACCACGCCGGCAAGGACCTGGGCCTCCTACGCGTTCGACGTGCTCCGCCGCGCCAAGGCTGAAGGAATCCTTGCGTTGTCCCGGCCGCCCCGCCTGCTGTCCGGGCCGGAACAGGACCTCATCATCAAGGAACTTCTCGAGGGGCACCGGCTGCCCGGCCTTGAACTGCCCTGGCCGGAGGATCTGGACCAGGCCCTGGATACCCGGGGTTTCCGGCAGGAGGTCCGCCAGCTCTTTGACCGCATCATCGAATCGGGCAGGACCGCGCAGGACCTCGCGCTGCTGGGTGAACAGTGCGGCCGACCGGACTGGGTGGCGGCCGCGCGGCTCTACGCCGAATACCGCGACGTCCTGGACCTTAGGATGCCGGAAGCCTTCGACCCTGCCGGGATCCTGACAGCGGCACGGCACGTCTTCCAGGACGCCCCGGACTTCCTGGCCGCGGAACGGGACCGCCTCCAGCTGGTCCTGGCTGATGACATCCAGGAAGGCAGCCCCGCTGTTTTCGAACTGCTGGCCGACATCACCGCCGGACGGGATGCCTTCATCACCTCATCGCCGGACACCGTGGTCCAGGGGTTCCGTGGTGCCCGCCCGGACCTCGTGGCGGACCTCCCGGGCCTGCTGTCACCGCAGGCCCCCATCCTGGAGCGGCCGCTGCAGTTCGCGCACCGGCATGCCCCGGCCGTCGCCCGGGCCTGGCAGGGAGTGGCGGGCAGGATCTCACAACGTGCCGGCGGGCAGCTGGCCCGGCGGCTCGATCCCCACCGCGACGCGGGTGGGGCCGGTGCAGTGGAGGCCCACCTCGTTCCCTCCGCCGTGCATGAACTCCGGTACGTCACGCAGCGGATCCTGGACCAGCACATCAACCATGAACGGGACCTCAGTGACATGGCCGTGATCGTGCGCAACGGCGGCCAGGTCGCCGAACTCCAGCGCTACCTTGCCGGGCAGGGTGTCCCCGTGCGCGTCCCGGTGGCGGAATCTGCGGTTAGGGACGAGGTCGCGGTGCGGCCGCTGCTGGACGCCTTTGCCATCGCCCTGGACAGCTCCCGGCTCACGCCCGAGGCAGCGGTATCACTGCTGACGTCGCGGATCGGCGGTGCCTCGGCCATAGAATTGCGCCGGGTCCGGCAGTCGCTCCGGCGCGAGGAACTGCAGGGCGGCGGAGGCCGGACCAGCGACTCGCTCCTGGTCGAAGCGCTCCTGGAGCCCGGCGCGCTGTCCACCCTCGGTATCGAAGGCCGCTCGGCCCGCAGGACGGCCCGGATGATCCAAGCCGGCCAGCTCGCGGCGCTGGAGCCCGGGGCGAATGCCGAGTCGGTGCTGTGGGCTATCTGGAGCGCCACCGGCCTCGCCGCGGAGTGGACCCGTACGGCGCTCGCCGGCGGCCCCCACGGCGCCCGGGCTGACCGGGACCTTGACGCCATGATGGCCCTGTTCCACACCGCTGAACGCTACGTCGACCAGATGCCGGGCGCCGGCCCGGAACAGTTCCTCGAGTACCTCCTGAACCAGGAGCTCCCCATGGACACTCTGGCCGCGCGGGCCCAGGTCGACGATGCCGTGGAACTGATGACGCCCGCCAGCGCCGCCGGCCGGGAATGGCCAGTGGTGATCGTTGCCGGCCTCCAGGAGGGCGTGTGGCCCAACACCAGGCTCCGAGGCGAACTCCTGGGCAGCACCCTGTATTCGGATGCCGTGGAGCACGGGGTTCCCTACGCCCTGCAGCGCGACCCGCTGAGCAGGCTGCGGGACATCCGCTACGACGAACTGCGGAGCTTCTCCACGGCGGTGTCCCGGGCACGGGACCTGCTCATCTGCACCGCAGTTTCGTCCGAAGACGACCAGCCTTCCTCGTTCCTGGACTACATCGCGCCGCTGCCCGCCGGGAGCACCGGCCGGGGCTACACTCCCGTCGACCGTCCCACCACGCTGCGCGCCCTCGTGGCGGAACTGCGGCAGCATGCCCAGCTCGGCGGCACCGCAGGCCAGGAGGCCGCCCGGGTCCTGGCACACCTCGCCGTAGCGGACCCGCCCGTAGCGGGGGCCCACCCCGGCTCCTGGTGGGGGCTTGCCCCCCTCAGCTCCGACCAGGCGGTGGTACCGCCGGACGGAACAGTGTTTGTCTCGCCGTCCAAGGTGGAAACGGTGCAGAAATCCCCGCTCGACTGGTTCGTCCAGGCAGCCGGGGGCGAGGCCGCCACAGATTTTGCCCGCAGCCTCGGCACGCTGGTCCACACCATTGCGCAGGAACTTCCGGAGGCCTCGGGTTCCGAATATGTGGCGGAGCTGATTAAACGCTGGCCGGCCTTGGGGATGAAGGACAACTGGGAAGGGCGGCTGGATTTCCAGCGTGCCGAGGCCATGGTCCGCAAGCTCGCCTTGTATGTGCTGGCCATGAGGTCGGAGGGGCGGAGCCTGGTAGGCGTGGAGCAGGACTTCGAGGTTCCGCTGGGTCCGGTCACCGCGGACGACGGCGGCACTCGCCTTGGCGTTTTGCGCGGCCAAGTGGACAGGCTGGAAATCGACGGTGACGGCCGTCTGGTGATCGTTGACCTCAAGACCGGTAAACGGCAGCCGGGCAAGGGCGATGTCCCGCGCCATCCCCAGCTCGGCGCCTACCAGGCGGCCGTACTGGCGGGCGGGTTCGCTGCGGAGGACGGCAGCGGCGGAACGCCCGGCGGTGCGGTCCTGGCGCAGCTGGGAACGGGAACGAAGGGGCCGGCCATCCAGCACCAGGACGCGCTGGACCCGCAGGAGAACTGGGCCATGGACATGGTGAAGGCGGCAGCGGCCGTGATGGCAGGCAGCACGTTTGAAGCACGGCACGATCCTGCCAAGGGAGGGCACGGCGGTCATGGCTGCCGGCTGCCGGAAGTCTGCCCTCTCTGCGTCCGCGGACGGCAGGTGACCGAGTGAGCGAGGTGCATTCCGCTGTGCAGGAACCGAGGTTTACCCCCGAAGAGCTTTCAGGGCTGCTGGGCGAGAAGAACGTGCCCACGCCGGAACAGTCCGCCATCATCTCCTCGCCGCTGGAGCCGCGCCTGGTCATCGCAGGTGCCGGGTCGGGCAAGACGGCCACCATGGCTGACCGCGTGGTATGGCTGGTGGCCAACGGGTGGGTGCGGCCGGAGGAAGTCCTCGGCGTCACGTTTACCCGCAAGGCGGCGGGGGAGCTGGCCTCCCGGATCCGGACCAAGCTGGCCACGCTGCAGCAGGTGGCCCGCCAGGACGGGAGCCACGGCTTCCCGGAGGGATTGTCCGGCAGCGAGGCCCCGGAGCCCAAGGTCTCCACCTATCACTCGTTCGCCAGCGGAATCGTCTCCGATTACGGGCTACGGCTCGGCGTGGAGCGCGATGTGGTCCTGCTGGGCGGGGCGCAGGCATGGCAGCTGGCCAGCGAGGTGGTGGAGGCTTACGACGGCGAGTACGCCCACTTCCGAACAGCCAAGTCCACGCTGGTCAAGGCCGTCATCCAGCTTGCCGGTGAATGCGCCGAGCACCTCCAGGATCCCCGTGAGGTCGAGGCATGGCTGATGGCGCGGCTGGCGGGGTTCCAGGCCCTGCCATACCTGGATGGCAAAGCGAAGAATGCGCCGCAGGCCGCAGGAGAACTCGCTGCCATGCTGCGCACCCGCGCCAGCGTGGCTGACATGGTGGCACGGTACGCGGCAGCGAAACGGGCCCGGGGAGCACTGGACTTCGGTGACCTCGTGGCCCTGGCTGCCCAAGTGGCCCGCGACGTTCCGCTGGCGGCCACCGTGGAACGGCAGCGCTACAAAGTGGTTCTTCTTGACGAGTTCCAGGACACCTCGTACGCCCAGCTGGTCCTTTTCTCCCGACTGTTCGGCGGCGGACATGCCGTGACGGCGGTCGGCGACCCCAATCAGTCGATCTATGGCTTCCGCGGCGCGTCCGCGGGCCAGCTCTTCCACTTTGTCCGGGAGTTTCCGGTCCGCAACCATCCGGCCGGCCAACCGGGCAGTTGGTCCCCGGCCCCCACTTCCTACCTCACCACGGCGTGGCGGAACGGCCGTAACATCCTGGCTGCGGCCAACGTCATGTCCCAGGCGCTGGCCAGGGAGGCTGCCCAGCGGGGGCCCGCCGGCGGCGGGGTGGACGGCGCCGGCGGTCCCGCAGGTGCCACCGGGGTTCCCGAGGTGCCGCCGCTGCAACCCAGCCCCTTCGCGGCCGATGGAAAGGTGGTCATGGGCCGGTTTGCCAGCGACGCCTCGGAGGCCGAGGCCCTGGTGCAGGACGTCCTGAAGTACCGTGTGACGGACTTCGAGATGAAGGCGGACGGTTCACCGGTACCACCCGCGCTCGCAGTCCTTTGCCGCCGCCGGGCCCAGATGGAGGCCGTCCGGCGCGAATTCGACGCACGCGGAATCGCGTACGAGATCGTTGGCCTGGGCGGACTGCTGGACACCCCGGAAATCGTGGATCTGGTCGCCACGCTCCGTGTCCTGGCCGACCCGACGCGGTCGGATGCGCTGATGCGCCTGCTGGCAGGGGCGCGGTGGCGGATAGGCCCGGCAGACCTCATGGCGCTGCGTGACTGGTCAGGCCAGCTGGCTGGGCGGCGCAGCCAGGCCGCCCAACGCCCCGACAGCGCATCGGGGGAGTCAGCGCCGCACCAGCAGCAGGGCCCGGCGCAGGACGGAACTGACGACGGCGGTACGGTCCTTGAGGGGGACCTGACGGACGGCGCCAGCCTGGTGGAGGCCCTCGACTGGCTGCCCCGCGAAGGCTGGACGTCCACGCACGGCCGGTCCCTAACGCCGGAAGGCCGCAGCAGGATGGCACGGCTTTCCGCCGAGCTGCGCCAGCTGCGGACCTACCTGGCCGACGATCTCACCACCCTCTTGGGTGAGGTGGAACGGGCCATGCTGCTTGACATCGAGGTAGCGGCCCGTCCCGGCGTCAGCATCCACCAGGCGCGGCGCAACCTCGACGCGTTCCAGGACGCGGCCGCCGGATTCCTGCGCACCTCCCAGCGCGTGGATGTCCTTGCCTTCCTGGCGTGGCTTGAGGCCGCTGCCGCTGAAGAGAACGGCCTGGAATCTCCGCCCAGCGAGGTCAACCGGGAAGCGGTCCAGTTGCTCACGGTCCACGCATCCAAGGGCCTGGAGTGGGACGTCGTGTTCGTGCCCGGCCTCAACGCCGGCGCCTTTCCCAGCGACCGGGACTCGCGGTGGAGCAGCGGCGCGGCAGCGCTTCCCTGGCCCCTGCGCGGCGACCGGGCGGACCTGCCGCAATGGGACCTGGACCAGCCCGACCAAAAGGGCTGGATCGACGCGGAGAAGGATTTTAAATCGGCCGTCCAGGCACACGGTGTGTCCGAGGAACGCCGGCTGGCGTATGTGGCCTATACCCGCGCCAAGCACGTCCTGTGGTTGTCCAGCGCCGCATGGGTGGGCTCCCGGGCCGGCTTGGCGGTGATGTCTCCCTTCCTCGCCGAACTCGAATCACTCACCCAGGGCAGTGGCGGTGAGCCTGCCGCAGCCATGGTGCATCCGGCTTCCCTTGAGGAGGCCGCCCTGCCCGAGTCCAGTCCGCTGACACTCGACACAGAAGTGGCCTCCTGGCCCTACGATCCGCTCGAAGGTCCCGTAAACCCCCGCACGGGGGCACGCCTGCGGTCCGCCGAAGGGCGGCGGGACGCCATGGAGGCGGCCGCGGCCCGTGTCCGGGCGGAGCTAACAGCCGTAGCAGAGGCGCCCCTGCTACCCCAAGGAAATGGCGCCGGCCCCACCGGAAGCACTCCGCCGCCGTGGGCGAAGGAAGCCGCGCTCCTGCTGGAACGCAGGGCCCGCCGGTCACACGGCCAGGACGTCCACCTTCCCGGCCACATCTCTGCCTCCACCTTCGTGGAACTCAGCGATGATCCTTCGGCGGTCCTGGCGCGCCTGCGGCGGCCTGTCCCGCGCGAACCCGGGATGTCCGCCCGCAAGGGAACCGCCTTCCACGCCTGGGTGGAGGAGTACTACGGAACCAGTGGGATGCTGGACCTGGAGGAGGCACCGGGTTCGGACGACCACATCGATGCGGCCTACGACCTCGACGCTATGGTGGCCACGTTCAAGTCTTCGCCATGGGCTGACCGCTCCCCGGCGTTCGTTGAAGTGCCTGTGGAAACGCGCGTTGGCGACGTCGTGGTGCGGGGCCGCATCGATGCGGTATTCCAGGACCCTGACGGCCGCTGGGACTTGGTGGACTGGAAGACCGGGCGGCGTCCTTCCGCCGCCCAGCTCAAGACCCGCGCCGTTCAGCTGGCTGTCTACCGGCTTGCCTGGGCAAGGCTGAAGGGCGTTCGACTGGAAGACGTCCGTGCGGCGTTCTTCTATGTTGCGGACAACCAGGTGGTGCGTCCTCACGACCTCGGGAACGCCGCGCACCTGGAGGAGCTGGTGGCGGCCGCGTTCAGTTCTTCCTGATCTCCACCACGGAGAGGGCAGCCGTGGAGGTGTCCTCCGCACTCGCCGAAGGCGCGTCGCCGGCGCCGTGGCCGGGTTCCGGAGGGATCGGTGTCACGTGTACCGCCGGTACCGCCTTCAGTGGAACCTGCTGGACCGGCGTGGCAGGCTGAACACCAGGGACGGGGCGTGCCAGCGGGAGGGGCTCAGCGGCCACCACAGGTTCCACCGAGAGGGGCTGGCCGCCGTGGCGGAGGATATCCTCGTCGAGCGAGCTGAGCATGTCCTCCGCCTCGGCGATCATCCCGGCGTCGTTGGCCGCGATGCCCTTGACCAGGTACTGTGCCAGTGCAAACTCTGCCGAGAGCGCCGCCCGCCGCAGGAGATGGGTGTCGGTGCTGTCGCGGCGTGCAGAGCTGTAGGCGGCGAGCACCGCATCCACGAAGTCCTGCTCGTTTGACGCCACCAGCCACGCAAAGTCGTCCGCCGGGTCGCCGATGCGCAGATCGGTCCAGCCGGTCACGGCGCTGACCCGGTCGCCCTCCACCAAGAGGTTGTCTTCGTGCAGGTCCCCGTGCACCACGCACGGGTTGAACCGCCACAGCGAGACGTCTTCGAGGGCGTGTTCCCAGCGCAGGAGCAGGCCCGCCGGGATTTTTCCGGTGGTCGCGGCCTGGTCAAGTTCGTTCAGGCGGCGCTGCCGGAACTCGTTGGGGGTATAGCTGGGCAGGTCGGCATTGTTGACCAGGTCCAGTGGGAGGTCGTGGATCGCAGCCAGCGCCGTACCTATTTCCCTGGCCAGGGCCGGCGAACTGCCCGTCAGGTCCTCGACGCTGCGGGTGGAGCCGCCCAGATGCGAATAGACAAAGGTGCTCAGGGCTCCAAGGCGCACGCTTCCGGCTACCGTCGGCATCAGGAACGGCAGTTCGGCGCGGACGGCCGGGGCAAAGGCCCTCAGCACCAGGAACTCGGTCTCCAGCCGGGCGCTTGCCTCGGCATGGCGCGGAGACCTGACGCGCCACCTCTTGCCCTCCGAATCCAGCAACAGGGCAGAATCGAAGTCCGCCGGATCATCCGGGGCAGCACTGACAGCCGTCGGGGTCAGTCCGGGGACAGCCGCGGTAGCAACGGCTGCCAGTTCCATTGGTTCTCTTCTCACCGTTCCACGGTAGATTGCCCGCCCGCCAAGAAGCCGGTGTGGCGGCGGCGAGTCTCCAGATACGTGCAAATGTCACGGGCCGGGCTTCCGCGGCCGAGAATGTCAATTGTCGGCGCCAGTCAGTACGGTGGACCCATGAGCCACGCGGAGTCTGTTGCACCGGCCCGCCGGGATAACCCGGCGCGGCTCCCCGCCAACCACCTGATGGACACGGTGCTGCCGGTCCCGCCCGCACTCGTGGACCGCGGTTCCGTCGTCCGCACCCGGCCCGGGATGGTGGCCGAACTGCTGGAGGACCACAGCACGCTGGCCATGGTCCTCGCCGGCCGGGAAGGGCTCGTCCGCGACGGCGCCCTGTTCCTCACCGGCGCCAGAGAGCTCCGCGAACGCCTGGCCAGCGCCGGGAGCGAACCAAGCCTGGTCGTCTACCTCGGGGCTGCCCTCGCAGGATCGGACCTGCCGCCCGGCACCCAGCTCCTCCTGTTCGTCCTGCCCACGCCCCCAGCCCCCGGCACGGCAGGAATCCCGGCTGACTGTGCGTGGCAGGGCTTCCGCGAGGTCGCTGCCGGCCTCAGCGCCACCCACACCGCGCTCTTCATCGAAGCAAGCGCCATTGCCAACTGGCATGCCGGGCACACCCACTGCCCGCGCTGCGGCGCGCCCACCCGGGTGGAGGCCGGCGGCTGGATCCGGCGCTGCCCGGCGGATTCCACGGAGCACTACCCGCGGACGGATCCAGCCATTATCGTCACTGTGGTCGGCCCGGACGGCAGGGTACTTTTGGGCGGTGGAGGTCCGGTGGACGCCCGCAACTACTCCACACTGGCCGGTTTCGTAGAGCCGGGGGAGTCCCTGGAACAGGCGGTAGTGCGGGAGATCTTCGAGGAAGTGGGAGTCAAGGTCACCGCATGCCAGTACCTTGGCTCGCAGTCTTGGCCTTTCCCCGCCTCGCTTATGCTTGGATTTACCGCCGTGACGGAAGACTCGGAAGCAACGCCCGACGGCGTGGAGGTCACCAGGGCGCGCTGGTTCAGCCGCGAGGCACTCCAGGAAGCCATCCTGGCCGGTGAAATCACCATACCGGGACGGCTTTCCATCGCCCGGGCACTGATCGAACACTGGTTCGGCGGAACCATCCAGGACCGCGCCGGGGCTTAGCGGCCCTGCCGGGTCCCGGCACGGCACTCGAGACAAAGAACAGCAGAAGTGACTCCAGAACATTTTGACGGTGCAGCATCCTTGGAGGACCGGATCCTTGGGGGCCTGGACGCGGAACAGCGCGAAGTCGCCAGTAGCCTCAATGGGCCGTTGTGCGTGCTGGCCGGAGCCGGGACAGGCAAGACGCGGGCCATCACGCACCGGATCGCCTACGGGGTCCACTCAGGTGTCTACACTCCGCAGCGACTGCTGGCCGTAACTTTCACCGCCCGTGCGGCGGCCGAAATGCGCAGCCGCCTCCGTGACCTGGGCGCCGGCAATGTTCAGGCCAGGACCTTCCACGCAGCAGCGCTGCGGCAGCTTCAGTTCTTCTGGCCGCAGGCGGTGGGCGGCACCCTGCCGCACCTGTTGGACCACAAGGCCCAGCTGCTGGCCGAGGCCGCCCGCCGGCTCCGGCTCAGCACGGACCGGGCGTCCATCCGCGACCTCGCATCGGAGATCGAATGGGCGAAGGTCTCGATGCTCACCCCTGCCAATTACCTGGAAAACGCGCAGGGACGCGGGACGCCCGGAGGGTTCGACCTCACCGCGGTGGCCCGGGTGTTCCAGTCCTATGAGGACGTCAAGACAGACCGGAATGTCATCGACTTCGAGGACGTCCTGCTCATCACCGTCGGCATCCTGCAGGAGGACGAAAAGGTTGCCGCCACGGTACGCGAGCAGTACCGGCATTTTGTCGTGGACGAATACCAGGACGTGTCTCCGCTGCAGCAGCGGCTGCTGGAACTCTGGCTGGGCGGCCGGGACGAACTGTGCGTGGTAGGCGATGCCAGCCAGACCATCTACTCCTTCACCGGGGCGTCACCGAAGCACCTGCTGGGCTTCAAGGCGCGGTACCCGCAGGCCAGCGTCGTCAAACTCATCCGCGACTACCGGTCCACCCCGCAGGTGGTCAGGCTCGCCAACGACCTGCTGGCCGCGCGCCGGAGCGGCGGTCCCGCTGCGGACGCCGCGTGGGCCCCGCCGCTCCAACTGGTGGCACAGCGGCCCGCCGGTCCCGTGCCGGGCTTCATCGAATGCACAGACGATGAGGCGGAGGCCGCCACCGTTGCGGAAAGAATCAGGCAGCTCCTCGACGCCGGCACCCCCGCCAGCGAGGTGGCCATCCTCTTCCGCACCAACGGACAGTCGGAAGCCTACGAACAGGCCCTCGCAGCCGCGGGCATCGGCTACCAGCTGCGCGGCGGCGAACGGTTCTTCGCCCGCAAAGAGGTCCGCGACGCGATCCTCCAGTTGCGCGCCGCCACCCGTGCCGTGGCACCAGACGCTGCGGAGCCGTTGGGGCAGCTGGTACGGGACATAGTCTCGTCCCTTGGTTATACGGAGGCGGCCCCGCACAGCGGCGGGGCGCTGCGGGAGCGGTGGGAGTCCCTGGCAGCCCTCGTGGCGCTTGCCGATGAGCTCGTCCAGGCCCGCGGAGCCGGTTTCGGCCTTGCGGACTTCGTGAACGAGCTCCAGGAACGCTCACTGGCCCAGCATGCCCCCACGGTCCAAGGCGTAACGCTGGCTTCGTTGCACGCCGCCAAGGGCCTGGAATGGGACGCCGTGTTCCTGGTGGGCCTCAGCGAAGGGCTGATGCCCATCTCCTTTGCCGATACCCCCGAGGCTGTGGACGAGGAACGCCGCCTGCTCTACGTCGGCATCACCCGAGCGCGCGAACACCTGTCGCTCTCCTGGTCAACCGCCCGCACGCCGGGCGGGCGGGCCAACCGGAAACCCTCCCGCTTCCTCGATGGTCTTCGGCCGGACTCCGTGGCGGGCTCCGGCACCCGGGGGAGGGCCGCCGTCGTCCGCCGGAAAGCTGCTGCTCCCGCCGTCTGCCGCGTCTGCGGGAGCATGTTGGCCACGGGAGCGGAACGCAAGGTGGGCAGGTGCAATAATTGCCCGCCCAGCTATGAGGAACAGACTTTCGATGCACTGCGGAGCTGGCGCCTGGAAGTAGCGCAGGCCGCGGACGTGCCCGCCTTCGTGGTGTTCACTGATGCGACGCTCACGGCTATCGCCGAGGCCCGGCCCGCAGCGCTGGAGGAGCTCGCCGCCCTGCCCGGCGTAGGTCCGTCCAAGCTCGAACGCTACGGCGAAGACGTCCTGCGGGTGCTCGCGGAAAGCCAGGTCCTGTGAGCAGCGGCCGGGCACGCCAGGCGCTTGCCCCGGGTACTGCAACTGTGCTCACCACCCCGGACGGTTCCCCGGTCGAAGTGCGCCGGTCCGCCCGGCGCACCCGCACCGTGGCTGCTTTCTGGGAAAACGGCACCGCCGTGGTAGCCATCCCCGCGCGCTTCTCCGCGGCCCAGGAAGCCGAGTGGGTGCACCGGATGTTGGCCAAGCTGCAGCGGCAGGGGGAGAAGCGCGCTGCCGGCGGCCGCCGCCGTCCCGCCAGCGACGCTGCGCTGGCGGAGCACGCTGCCGCGCTTTCGGCGCGCTACCTCGAGGGCCGCGCCGTGCCGTCCTCCGTCAGGTGGGTGGGCAACCAAAACTCCTGCTGGGGTTCGGCGACACCGGCGGATGGAACTATCAGGCTTTCGGACAAGCTGCGGCCCATGCCGCAGTGGGTCATCGACTACGTGCTGCTCCACGAGTTGGCCCACCTGCTGGTCCCTTCGCACAATGCCGCATTTTGGCGGCTCCTGCAGGCATATCCGGAAACGCAGCGGGCCAAGGCGTTCCTGGAAGGCGTCGCGTTTGCCACGTCCAGGTCTTTGCCTGAAGCGCCCGGCGCCTGCCAGTAGGACGGCAGGCGCCGGGCGGTTGCCGGTGGACCCAGGCTACTTATCGTCTGAGCCGGGTGCTTCGCCGGAGTCCGGCGCGTCGTCGAAGCCGCCGTCCAGCAGCTTCTGCAGGGCGTCATCCACCTCGCTGTCGCTGGCTTCGGCGAGCTTGCGGCGGCTGCTGAAGCCGCGGGGATCGTCCAGGTCTTCGGCTGTGGGCAACAGGTCCGGATGGTGCCAGATGGCGTCCCGGCCCTCGATGCCGCGCTCTTCCTTGAGCGTCGCCCAGAGCGTGGCGGCGTCCCGGAGGCGGCGCGGCCGCAGTTCCAGCCCCACCAGGGAGGCGAAGGCCTGCTCGGCCGGGCCGCCCGTGGCGCGGCGGCGGCGGACCGTTTCGCGGAGCGCTGCGGCGGAGGGGAGGACATTCTCCGTGGCGGCGGCCGTGAGCTCGTCCACCCAGCCTTCCACCAGGGCGAGGGCCGTCTCCAGCTTCTCCAGGGCCTGGTCCTGGGCCGGTGTGCGCTGGGGCATGAAGACGCCCTGCGAGAGTGCTTCCTGGATGCCTTCGGGATTTCCGGGGTCAAGGTCCCTGGCCAGTTCCTCGATGCGCGTGGTGTCGATGTGGATGCCCCGGGCGTAGGCTTCGATGGCGCCCAGAAGGTGGCTGCGGAGCCAGGGAACCTGCACGAAGAGCCGTGCATGGGCGGCTTCGCGGACGGCCAGGAACAGCCGGATGTCGTTCTCCGGCAGGGACAGCCCTTCGCCGAAGGCCGCCACGTTGGTAGGCAGGAGGGCCATCTCCAGGTCCACCAGCGGCACACCGATGTCGGTAGAGCTCACGACGTCCGTGGACAGCGCCCCGATCGCCTGGCCAAGCTGCATGCCAAAGATTGCTCCGCCCATGTTCTGCAGCATGGAGGATGCGCCGCCCATCATGGACTTCATCTCCTCAGGCATCTGCTCCGTCATCGCTGAGGACAGTGCGTTGGCGATGCTGTTGGCCACGGGCTCGGTAAGCCGCTTCCACGTGCCCAGGGTGGCCTCGACCCACTCGGCGCGCGACCACGCGTGTCCGATCAGCCCCGTCCCGGGCAGGTCAGTCACCGGATCGAGCCACAGCTCCGCGAGCCGCAGCGCCTCGTCCACCTCACGCGACTGCTGGGCGGTCACGGACGGGTCGGCACTGCCTGCCGCCACGCGGCGGGCGTTCTCATGCGCCAGGGTCCAGTTCACCGGACCCTCCGAGGGGGCGCTCATCATGGCCTGGACCTGGGAAAACATCTGCGCCAGGAGGTTGGGATCGTTTGGCAGGCCCGCGGCCTTGGCCAGCTCGGCCGGGTCGAAGTTCTCCATCCCCTTGCCGCCCATCAGGTTCTGCAGCATCTCGGCCAGTGGATCCTTGGGCGTGTCATCGCCGTTGGACGAATTAAGTGGATTGGAGGTCATGGTCCTGCCGATCGTCGGTGTGACTGTTGATCAACCTTCACGGTACCCCCGCCGCAGGCGGCTGTCTGCCGCCCTGCGGCACCGTTCGCTGTGGGCAAAGACAGCCGTCCGGTGCCAGCGCGTACTCTTGGTGGGTGACGTTGATAGCCGAACCCAGGGACAGTGAATCCATGGACAGGGAGCCCGGGGACAGGAAAGTGTCCGTCATGATGCTGGCGGGCATGACCGCACTCGGACTGGGGATAGCGGTCGGTACCGTTCCGGTGCCGTACGTCGTCGAATCGCCGGGTCCCACCTACAACACCCTGGGCAGCGTCAACGGCGCCCCCGTCATCAGCGTCACGGGCCGGCAGGCCTACCCTGCCAACGGGAACCTGGACCTCACCACGGTGTATGTCGACGGCGGCCCCAACAGTCCGGTGAGCATCCTCGGTGCGTTCTCGGCCTGGCTGGATCCGGCCAAGAGCGTCCACCCGGTGGAACTGCTGTATCCCACGGGCACTACCAAGGAGGAGGCCGAGGAACAGAGCTCCACGGCGATGGCTTCCTCCCAGGAAAACGCTGTTGCGTCGGCGCTGAACGAGCTGGATATCCCCTTCGGCCAGAAGCTCCAGGCCGCTGAGATCCCCGAGGGTTCCGCCTCGGCGGGCAAGATCCTCCCGGGGGATGTCTTTGCCTCCATCAACGGGAAGCCGGTGACGGCGTTGTCCGTCATCCAGCAGGAACTCGCGGCCGGCGCCGGAGCCCCCGCCACCGTCGTGGTGGACCGGGACGGGAAACCGGTCACCGTGAGCATCACCCCGCAGGAAGTGGAGGGCCGGCATATCCTCGGGGTCATGCTCAAATACCTGTTTACGTTCCCCCTGGACGTGACGATTTCGCTGGAGAAGGTGGGCGGGCCAAGCGCCGGCCTCATGTTTTCGCTGGGCATTATCGACACCATTACGCCCGGGGACCTGACCGGTGGCCGGCACGTCGCCGGCACCGGGACCATCTCTCCGGATGGCCAGGTTGGCCCCATCGGCGGAATCCGTCAGAAAATGCAGGGCGCACGCGAGGCGGGTGCCACCCTGTTCCTGGCTCCAGCCGAGAACTGCGGGGAAGTGGTGGACCATGTTCCTGATGGCCTGCAGGTGGTCCGCGTGGAGACCCTGGCGGAGGCGCGCTCCGCAGTTGAACGCGCAGGTAACGGCCTGGACACGGCCGCCCTTCCCGCCTGCGCAAGCAACTAGACTGGCAGGAACCAAGCATTCCTGACCAGCAGCTATGAGGTATCGAGTTTGTCCCGTCCTGCCAGCCCCATGCCCACCGGAAGACCCCCCTCATCACGCGGGACCCTGACACCCACACTGGTGGTTGTTGCCCTGGTTGTGGTGGGTTTCATCTTCTTCGCCAATGTCTGGACGGATGTGCTCTGGTACCGCCAGCTCGGCTTCATCGAAGTCTTCATCACGGAAAACCTCTCCCGCGCGGGCATCTTCGCCGGCGGGTTTGCGACCATGTTCCTGGCCGTCTACTTCGCCATCCGGATCGCCTACAATGCCCGCCCGGTCTACGCACCGGACTCGGACATCCGCGACAACCTCAACCGGTACCAGGCCCAGCTTGAACCCGTTCGCCGCGTGGTCATGGTGGGGCTGCCGGTCCTGTTCGGGCTCTTCGCGGGCAGTGCCGCCGCCAGCCAGTGGCAGAAGGTACTGCTCTTCTTCAACCAGGAGCCTTTCGGCCAGGCCGATCCTGAGTTCGGACTGGACATCAGCTTCTACGTGATGACCCTGCCATTCCTTGGATTCATTACCGGTTTCCTGCTCAGCGTGGTGGTCATCGCCGGCATCGCAGGAATCCTGACCCACTACCTTTACGGCAGCATCCGGCTTATGGAGCGGGGCGTCTTCACCAGCCGCGCTGCCCAGATCCACATCGCGGTAACGGGCGCGGCCTTCCTGGTGCTGCTCGGCATCAACTTCTGGCTGGACCGCTATGCGGCGCTGCAGGGCAATAACGGCCGGTGGGCCGGTGCGCTGTACACCGATGTCAACGCCGTGATCCCGACCAAGGCCATCCTGGCCGTGGCCGCGGTGCTGGTGGCCATCCTGTTCGTCGTGGCGGCGGTCATCGGGCGCTGGCGGCTGCCGATGATCGGCACCGCCATGCTGGTGATCACCTCCATCCTGGCCGGCGGCGTCTATCCCTGGGTTATCCAGCAGTTCCAGGTGCGTCCGTCCGAGGAGACGCTGGAGAAGCAGTTTATCCAGCGCAACATCGACAACACCCGCAAAGCGTACGGCCTCGATACCATCCAGGTTGACCGCTACGACGCGACCAACACGGCCACCACGGGTGCACTGGCGCCGGATGCCCAGACCACGGCCAACATCCGACTCCTGGACCCGAACCTGATCTCCGACGCGTTTTCGCAGCTGGAACAGTACCGGCCGTACTACCAGTTCCCCGAGGCCCTCAACGTTGACCGCTATGAGGTGGACGGCAAGATTCAGGACACTGTTATCGCAGTCCGTGAACTGAATCCGGACAACGTGGCCACGAACCAGCAGGGCTGGCTGAACGAGCACGTGGTGTACACCCACGGCTACGGCGTGGTGGCCGCCAAGGGCAACAAGTTCACCGTGGACGGCAAGCCCGAGTTCCTTCAGTCCGGCATCCCCTCCACGGGGGTCCTGGGGGACGACTCGAGCTATGAACCCCGCATCTACTTCGGCGAGTTCTCTCCGGACTACTCGATCGTCGGCGCCCCGGAGGGTGCGCCCAAGCGTGAGCAGGACAGGCCATCCGGCGAAGGCGAAACCCAGTACACCTTCCAGGGCAACGGCGGGCCGAATGTCGGCACGTTCTTCAACAAGGTGCTCTATGCCATCAAGTTCCAGTCCTCGGACCTGCTGCTCTCGGACGGTGTGAACCCGGAGTCGCAGATCCTGTACGACCGCAACCCGCGAGAACGCGTGGAGAAGGTTGCCCCGTACCTCACGGTGGACGGTAACGCCTATCCGGCGGTGGTGGACGGCCGTGTGAAGTGGATCGTGGACGGCTACACCACGACCCAGTTCTACCCGTACTCGCAGCAGCAGCAGCTTTCGGACGCTACCGCGGACTCCCAGACCACCTCGGGACGCGCCGTGGCACTTCCCAACAGCACGGTCAACTACATCCGCAACTCGGTGAAGGCCACGGTGGATGCCTACGACGGCAGCGTCACCCTGTACGCCTGGGATGACCAGGATCCGCTGCTGAAGTCCTGGCAGAAGGTGTTCCCTGCTTCCCTGAAGCCATATTCGGAGATGTCCGGGGCTGTCATGAGCCACGTCCGGTACCCCGAGGACCTCTTTAAGGTCCAGCGGGAACTGCTGGGCCGCTACCACGTAACGGATCCCTCCAGCTTCTATAAGACGAACGACGCCTGGAGCGTTCCTGCCGATCCCACGGTGGACACCGACGTGAAGCAGCCGCCGTTCTATATGTCGCTGCAGATGCCGGACCAGGATAAGCCGGCGTTCCAGCTGACGTCCTCGTACATTCCGCAGATCGTCAACGGCACAGCGCGCAACGTCCTCTACGGCTTCCTGGCTGCCGATTCGGATGCCGGAAATGAGGCCGGAGTGAAGGCCGAGAGCTATGGCAAGCTCCGGCTCCTGCAGATCCCGCCGGAAATCCAGGTCCCAGGTCCGGGCCAGGCGCAGAACAAGTTCAACTCCGATCCCACCGTGTCCCAGGCGCTGAACCTGCTGCGCCAGGGTGCCTCGGACGTGCTCAGCGGCAACCTGCTGACCCTTCCCGTGGGCGGCGGCATTCTGTACGTGCAGCCGGTGTACCTGAAGTCCACGGGTGAAACGTCGTACCCCACGCTCCAGCGCGTCCTGGTGGCATTCGGTGACAAGGTCGGTTTCGCGCCCACGCTGGACGCTGCACTCAAGCAGTTGTTCGGCGGAGACTCGGGGGCGGCTGCCGGCGACTCGGACAACAACGGCCAGGCGCCCGCGGATCCCGTCCCCGGGGCACCGGCGGCGGATGCCAAGGCTGAGCTGAAGGCAGCGCTGGACGAAGCCAACAAGGCCATCAAGGATGGACAGGCGGCCCTGGCCGCAGCCGATTTTGCGGCCTACGGCGAGGCGCAGAAGAAGCTGGCGGCAGCACTGCAGAAGGCGGTCAGTGCTGAGGCGAAGATCCCGGCGGCTGCTCCGGAAGCTCCGGCACCCACCGCCGAGCCGACGCCGTCGCCCACTGAAGGGAATTAAGGACGACGGCGGCGCCCGGCGCCTGCTCCCACGCGGAGCGGGTGCCGGGGCGCGGCTGGCGAGACGGACATCACGGCCTCCCGATTTGGCCTCGTGTTCACCTCCCGGTAAAGTAGTTCTTGCGACGCGGGGTGGAGCAGTTCGGTAGCTCGCTGGGCTCATAACCCAGAGGTCACAGGTTCAAATCCTGTCCCCGCAACTGGATGGAAAGTCCGGATACTGGAAACGGTATCCGGACTTTTCTGTTTCCGGGGGGCAGGCCCGATGATTGTGGCTGAGTGTCTCCTGCCCTGAAATCCATGTGGTGAACGTGACCGCCAAAGTAGGGTAGTGTTGATCAAGCGACGCGGGGTGGAGCAGTTCGGTAGCTCGCTGGGCTCATAACCCAGAGGTCACAGGTTCAAATCCTGTCCCCGCAACTATGCAAAAGCCTCGACCGGTACAGCCGGCCGGGGCTTTTTGTTGGCCGGATATACTTGCGGTTCCTAGTATTCTCTTTCGCGGAGCCTCACGCGTCCGTGAGCACTTGGCCAGTCATTCTCGAGAGGAATGTTGTTCGATGTCCACACCCACGAAGAAGCCCGGCAGCGCGGCCGGCCAGAGGTCGAAACTTGTCTGGGCCGTACCCGCGGTCCTGGCGGCGCTGGTGGTCCTGGTTCTCCTGGCCAAACTCCTTATGGGCCTGGGCCCGGTGGCCTCGTTCGTGGCGGAATATCCGGGCCACTCGGAACTGCCGGAAGGGGCGCCTGTCGGCTTCCCGGCGTGGCTGGCATGGCAGCACTTCCTCAATGCTTTCTTCCTGCTCCTGATCATCCGCAGCGGCTGGCAAGTCCGGACCACCACCAAGCCCAGCGGGCACTGGACACGCAACAACAAGGGCCTTATCCGGACCCGGAATGCGCCCACCAAGATCACCCTGGAGCTTTGGTTCCACTTGACACTCGACGCGTTGTGGATCCTCAACGGCCTGGTGTTCGCAGTGCTGCTCTTCGCCACCGGGCAGTGGATGCGGATCGTCCCCACCAGTTGGGATGTCTTCCCCAACGCCCTTTCGGCGGCGCTGCAGTATGCCTCGCTTAACTGGCCTACGGAAAACGGCTGGGTCAACTACAACGCACTCCAGCTCCTGGCGTACTTCGCCACCGTGTTCCTCGCTGCGCCGCTGGCCTTCATTACCGGCCTGCGGATGTCCGGGGCGTGGCCCAAGAAGGCGGTGGCCCTGAACAGGGCCTTCCCCATCGAATGGGCCCGTGCCGTGCATTTTCCCGTCATGGTCTATTTCGTTGCCTTCATTGCCGTCCATGTGTTCCTGGTCCTGGCAACCGGCTTCCTGCGTAACCTGAACCACATGTACGGTGTCCGGGATTCCACCGACTGGTTCGGGTTCTGGGTGTTCGTGGCCTCAGTTGTGGTGATGGCCGCCGCTTGGTTCCTGGCCCGCCCGCTGTTCCTGCGGCCCATAGCGTCCCTCATGGGCAAGGTCAGCCGCTGAATCTGCACCCACCGCACTAAGACCTTCCGGCTGTGACCGGCCAGGGCCTCAGCCGTCCTTGAGCCGCTGGTAGGCGTCCAGGGCGCGCTGACGCGACACGGAAAGGTCCACGAGGGGAGCCGGGTATCCTGCGGTGCCGGACTTCCATGGTTCGTGGATTGCCTTGGGGTCCATGTGTTTCAGCTCCGGGAGGTACCTGCGCAGGTAGGTTCCGGCGGCATCGAATTTCCGGCTCTGGGTCACCGGGTTGAAAATCCGGAAGTACGGCGAGGCGTCGGCGCCCGATCCGGCCACCCACTGCCAGTTTGCCGGGTTGCTGGCGGCGTCGGCGTCCACGAGCGTGTCCCAGAACCAGGTCTCGCCCGTGCGCCAGTCCGCCAGCAGGTTCTTCACCAGAAATGAGGCGGCCGCCATCCTGACCCGGTTGTGCATCCAGCCGGTGGTCCACAGCTGGCGCATGCCGGCGTCGACCAGCGGATACCCCGTCCTGCCCTGCTGCCAAGCCCCGAGTTCCTCCGGACCCGGATGGTTCCATTCAAACCGGTCGAATTCGGCGCGGTAGTTCCGGGTAGCGAGATCCGGATTCGCGTAGAGCAGGTGCCAGCAAAATTCCCGCCAGCCAAGTTCGGAACGGAAGATCCCGACGTCGGCCGGTACCTGCCGGGGGAACCGGCGGCTGATTTCCCGCCATACCCGAAACGGGCTGACCTCGCCGAAACGGAGGTGCGGTGAGAGCCTGCTGGTCCCTTCGACACCGGGAAGGTTTCGCCCGGTTCCGTATTCTTCCGCCGGGCCGGCCAGGAAATCCTCAAGCCGTTGCCGCGCGCCGTCTTCTCCCGGGGACCACTCCGCTGCAAGGCCGCCGCTCCAGTCCGGGGAGGAGGGCAGCAGGTCCCAAGTCCCCAGGTCATCACCGGCGCCGGCGCCCGCCGGGGGAGCGGGCAGCGCGGACGGGGCAGGCAACGGTTCACGGACGCCGTCCGCTGCCAGGCAGGCGCGCCAGAACGGGGTGAAGACCTTGTACGGGCCGCCTGTTCCCGTCCGGATGGTCCAGGGCTCGAAGAGGAGGTTGGCCTGCAGGCTGGCCGCGGCCAGGCCGTGCTCCACGGCCCAGGTCTTGATGGCGGCGTCGACGGCGCGTTCGGGCAGCCCGTACCGGCGGTTCCAGAACAGGTGGGTCGCTCCTGTGGCTGCCGCAACTTGCGGCACGACTGCCCCGGCGGGCCCGCGGCGGAGGAGCAGGCGCGATCCGGCGGCCTCCAGTGATGCCCCGAGGGCGGCCAACGAGTGGTGCAGCCACCAGCGCGCGGCGCCGCCCAGCGGGCGTATCCCGTCCGATTCTTCGTCGAGGACAAAGAGCACCGTCACGGGATTGCCCAGCCCGGCGGCCTGCGCCAGTGCCGGGTTGTCATCGAGGCGGAGGTCGTCGCGCAGCCAGACGAGGGAACCTGAAGAGGGCATGGCTCCACGCTACACACCAGGGCTAGGGGAAGCGGCACACAAAGGAACCGTGGGCCCGGAAGGACATGCCTTCCGGGCCCACGGTTCCCATTGCCCCAGAGGGCATGTTCGTGTCAGAGCTTGTCGTAGTCCTCTTCGTCCACGGTGGAGCCGGTGCCGGACGTGGTGGAAGCCCCGAGGGCCGGTGCAGCGTTTCCGGATTTGAGGGCCGCCAGGCGTGCCTCGATCTCCACCTGCTCCCCAAGGTCCTCAAGCTGGTTGAACTGCGCGTCCAGGCTGGAAGCTGCGAGCTCCTGCTGGCCGCGGACCTTTGCTTCCTCGCGCCGGATCTTTTCTTCGAACCGGCCCACCTCGCTGGTGGGGTCCATGATGTCGATGCTCTTGATGGCGTCGTGCACCTGGGACTGGGCAGCTGCGGTCTTGGACCGGGCTACCAGCTCGTTGCGCTTGCTGGTCAGCTGGTTCAGCTTGCCCTTCATCTGTTCCAGGCCGGTCTTCAGCTTCTCCACCACTTCACGCTGGGAGGCGATGGATGGCTCTGCGCCCTTGGCCTCATTCTCGGCTGCCAGCTGTCGCTGCAGCGCCACCTTGGCGAGGTTGTCGAACTTTTCGGCATCAGCGATGTTGCCGCCGGAACGGAATTCATCAGCTTTGCGTGAGGCGGCCAAGGCTTTGTTGCCCCAGTCACGGGCGTTGCGGACATCCTCGTTGTAGTCGTCCTCGAGCATGCGCAGGTTTCCGATGGTCTGTGCGACGGCTGACTCGGCCTCGGCAATGTTGTTGGTGTAGTCGCGGACCATCTGGTCCAGCATTTTCTGCGGATCCTCTGCGTTGTCCAGCAACGTGTTGATGTTTGCTTTCGCCAGCTGTGCGATGCGGCCGAAAATGGACTGCTTAACCATGGTGATACCTTTCATCCTGCTCCGTGTCGAACTTTCAAAAGTGTTGTGCTGGTCCAGCCGCTGGACGATCCGGCAGCTAGAAGCTGCCGGAATCCCCGCCGCCAAAATCTCCGCCGCCGAAACCGCCGCCGCCGAAGTCCCCGCCGCCCCAGCCGCCGCCGTCTCCATGGCCCCCGCCCCAGCCGCTGCCGCCCCCGTTGAGGATGGAATTGATGAGGATCCCGCCCAGGATGGCGCCGCCCAGTCCGCCGCCGCCGCCACCGCCAAACATGCCGCCGCGGCCGTAGCCCTGCTGTGCATATCCGCCGAAGTGGTCCACGTCCGCCTGCGCCAGCTGGGCTGCCTGCGCTGCTAGCCCGTGGGCCTGCTGGGCGTAGGTGAGTGCGGTCACCGGGTCCTGCCGGGAGATGGACAGTGCGTAGTCGAGGTTTCGCTGGGCCTCTGCCAGCCGGGTGCGGGCCTCGGTGCCCACCCCGCCGCGGCGGGCGCCGATGTAGTCCGACGTAGCACTGATCTGCGCCTGGGCGGACATGATGGTCTGCTGGAGGGAAGCCTGGGCGCGCCGGGTCTGTTCCTCCTGGTCCCGGATCCCGCCCAGTGCCTGGTCCAGGGATTGGTGGGCTGCCTCGACGCGTTCCAGGGTCTTGATGGGGTCGATCTTGCCGCCCTGGATTTCGGTCTTGACCTGGGCCAGCGCTGCTTCCACCCCGGCAACCGGGCCGGCTAGTTCCGGATGGGAACCTGCCTGGAGGATGGCCCGTGCCTGTGCCAGGTCCTGCGAGGTGTCCACTACGGCGCTGTCCACGCCGCTGCGGGCCTTGTCCAGGTGTGTGGCCACTCTGGCGATGGCGTCGAGCAGCACATTGGTCTGGTGCAGGCTTTCTTCCGCGGCACGGACCGCCACGGCTGCGAGGCTCGGCTCGCCGTCGGCAAGTTTTTGGCCTGCCGTCTCCGCAGCGTTCTGTACGAACGCCAGGCGTTCCTTGGCCTGCAGGATGTTGTCGGAAACCTGCACCAAAGCGCTGTCCGCGTACTTGCTGCGAAGGGCGCTGAGGGTCTGCTCTGCACTGGTGATCTTCGCGCCCGCTTCGCTGGCACCGGACTGCACTGTGGCCAGGGCCTGCGGCGCGTTCTTCTCCAGTTCACGCAACGCATCGAAGTCCGCCTTCTGCTCCTGCAGGGAGGCGAGGGCTGCTTCGGACCGCCGGATGATTTCGGTGAGCCAGGTGCGCTGCTGTTCTTCGGTATCCGGAATGTGGTCGTCCAGCTGCTGCTGGAGCTTGAACGACTCGGTCATGTGGGCTTTGGCCTCGTTAAGCGCCTTGGTGAAGTTTCCGGTGGCGGCGTCCCCGTACTGCGCCTGTGCGAAGCCAAGCTCGTGCTCGCTGGAAGTAATGGCGTCGTCTGCCTCCACCAGCAATGAACCGCTCTTCTTGCGGAGATCCGGGATGCTGAGTCCTGCCAGCGGGTCAGCTGGTGCCTGCTGGGCCCGGGACGCCTCTGCAGCCTGCGTCCTTCGGCGCTTGTTGCGGAAGTAGAGGTAGGCGGCCGCTCCGCCAGCGGCCACCACGCCGGTTCCCACCAACACCGCGGCGCCGGCGCCATCACCGGATGGGACGGAGCCGCTGCCGCCACCGGCGGCGTCACCAATGGCGGCCGCAGTGTCGATGGCCGCCTGGGCGTAGTCCTTCTTGCCGCCGGCCAGGTTGGCCACCACCGCGTTCTGCGTGATGTTGGTCCGCTTGGAGTAGATGGGGCTGGCCGAGTTGGGAGCAAAGTAGTAACGGCCCTCAGTGGCGATGGCCAGGATAACGTCAGCCGTTCCCATGCCCTTCTGCTTGGCAACCGCGGAACCCCAGGCCGCGGGGTCCGACGGATTTTCGAACGAGTCAACCGTTACCACGTACAGGTTGTACTTGTGGTCCGCCAGGAGCTTTTGGACGGCCTCCTGGACTTCGCCCTTGCGCGCGCCCAGGACATTGGCCTTGTCCACGACGTTGGTGCCGGACGGGATCTCCACGGGATCTTCGGCGTGCGCCGCGCCGGCCGGCAAGGCCAGGAGCGCAACGACGCCCATCACAGCGAGGAAATTCTTGAACTTTGACCGCATGTGCAAACCCTTCAGCACGCTTCACGCTGATTCGGGCCGAATCAGGCTCCCGGAATGCAGCAGCGCCCCCAAGCGTCAAAGGTGAAGCCGCAGGTCGCTGTGGCAATTCATGTTGATTCTATGGTGCACCGAAGGCACCGTCCATCGCGCTGGATATGCCACCAGCGAAACGCCGGAGCAGCGCCGCCGGATACCGGACACTCCTTCAGCAAGCTCTCAGCAAACATCCGAACTTGTTCCAGCCGGGGGGTCCATAGTTAAGTGCAGACGAGGATGAAAGGAAGTCCCATGACTGAGAACCATACGCCCGGTGGAGCGCCCGAGGGCGGCCGCGGGGAGGACCGGACGGCGGGGCAGCCAGCGGACCAGCATCCCACCCGGCGCATGGAACAGCCCTATGGGCAGCAGCCCACGCAGGAAATCCCGGCTGCCGGCCGCCCGGATTATCCACGGCACCAGCCTTTCTACGGGCAGCCAGCCCATTTCTCCGGCGAGCAGGGCCAGCATGGTCCGCAGCACGGAGGAGGTTATGTACCCGACCCCAAGGATGCGCCGCGACGCAAGGCGAGCTTCGGCGTCGGGACTCTTGTGGCGAGCATCCTCGCGGCCGGCCTGGTGGGCGGCGGAGTGGCCACGGTGGGCTCGGCAGAGCTGTTCGGCAATGCGGGGCAGTCCTCGGCCGGGGGCAGCAGTCAGCCCGGAACCGTCATCGTCAACAACCAGGACGAAGTGAACGCCATTACGGCAGCGGCCGTGAAGGCCACACCGAGCGTTGTCACCATCAGCGCTTCCAGCGGCAGCGCAGGCGGCACCGGCTCGGGTATCGTGCTCGACGACGAGGGACATATCCTGACCAACACCCACGTGGTCACCCTGGACGGCCAGACGGCCAACGCCTCCCTGGAAGTCCGGACCAGCGAAGGGCGCGTCGTCACGGCCAAGCTGGTGGGAACCGACCCGCTGTCGGATCTCGCTGTGATCAAGGTCGAGGACTCCTCCGGTCTGACCCCCGCCACGCTGGGCGACTCAGGCAAACTCAACGTGGGCGACACCGCCATTGCGATCGGCTCGCCGCTGGGCCTGACAGGCACCGTGACTGACGGAATCGTCTCCACGCTCAACCGGACCATCAGCGTTGCTTCTTCCGCAGCGCCCGAGGAAGGGGACAACGCAGAAGACGACGAGGGCGGCTTCCAGTTCGCGCCCCCGGGCGGCGGGCAGGGCAGGCCGTCGTCCGGCCAAGGGTCCATCTCCATCAATGTCATCCAGACCGATGCGGCCATCAACCCCGGCAATTCGGGAGGTGCCCTGGTCAACACCAAGGGCGAGGTCATCGGCGTCAACGTGGCCATCGCCTCCGCCGGATCCGAGGCATCCTCAACGAGCGGAAACATCGGAGTGGGCTTCAGTATCCCCATCAACCACGCCAAGCGTGTTGCTCAGGAGATTATCGACACCGGCAAGGCTTCGCACGGCCAACTGGGTGTCAGCGTGAAGGGCAAGACCGCCTCGGGCTCGAACTCGGGCTTCTCCGTCGGGGCCGACGTGGCCAGCGTGGAGCCGGGCTCCGCCGCCGACAAAGCAGGAATCCGGACCGGCGACGTGATCACGCGGTTCAACGATCTCTCCATCGGCGAACCCAACCAGCTGACCGCCGCTGTGCGGGAACAGGCCCCGGGCACCAAGGTGGACATCACCGTCCTGCGCAACGGCCAGGAGCGGACGCTGGAGGTCACCCTCGGTGAGGCGGCAAGCTAACCGGCCTGCACCATCCCCTGGCCCCGGGAGACGAGGGGCGGACGACGGCGGGGTCCCCACCTGGGTGGGGGCCCCGCCGTCGCCCGTTGCCGGGCCGCTGCAAGTGCCGCTGACACGGGGGTTAACGGAAGGGGGCACCCGCACGGGCCTATATGGTTAGCTAGGAGCTACCCGTACGCCGGGCGTTTCCGCGGCCATGACCTTACCCGGCTGGCTGACCACAAGCATGGAAGGCTGCTGTAAATACAGTGGAAGAGACATTGAAAATCATCGTCCTGGTCAAGCATGTCCCGGACGCCCAGTTCGACCGGCACCTCAACGGGGAGGGCTTCACCGCGGACCGCAGTGAAAGCATCCTGTCTGAACTCGACGAGTACGCTCTGGAGGCAGCACTGCAGCTCGCCGAGGCCCGCGGTGGCAGCAAGGCGGGCAACCAGGTCATTGCCTTGAGCATGGGTCCCGCCGGAGCCGTGAACGCTGTCAAGAAATCCCTGCAGATGGGTGCCACCGAAGGCGTCCACCTCAGTGACGACGCGCTGGCCGGCTCGGATGCCGCCGCCACGTCCCTGGCGCTCGCAGCAGCAGTGCGGCACCTCGGCCAGCCGGACCTGATCATCACCGGCATGGCGTCCACCGACGGCGAGACGTCCCTGGTTCCGGCGCAGCTCGCCGAACGCCTCGGCCTGCCGCAGGTGACCTTCGCGTCCTCGCTGGACGTGGACGGCGGCCGCCTCACCGCGCGCCGTGACGCGGACACCTTTTCGGAAACCGTCGAAGCACCGCTGCCGGCAGTCGTGTCCGTGACGGACCAGATCAACGAACCCCGCTACCCCAACTTCAAGGGCATCATCGCCGCCAAGCGCAAGAGCATCACCACGCTGTCTTTGGCGGACATAGGTCTGGACACAGGCCAGGTAGGCCGCAGCGGCTCCTGGACGACGGTAGCCAACGCTGAGGAGCGCCCTCCGCGCACCGCAGGCACCATCATCACGGACGAAGGCGACGCCGGCATCAAGCTGGTCGACTTCCTGGCCGCCCAGAAGCTGCTCTAGTAGGGATCACTGACATGGCAAACGTACTCGTATTCATTGACAACCCCGGTGCCTCGCTGAAGAAGGCCCATCTGGAGCTGCTCACACTGGCCCGTACCCTGGGTTCAAGCACGGTAGCCGTCAACGGTGATCTGACCGAGGCAGCCACCGCCACCCTGGCCGAATACGGCGCCACTGCGGTGCTGCGGCCCTCCTCTGCAGACCTCGACGACTTCCTGGTGGCACCCAAGGCGGCATTCCTGGCCGCCGCAGTCGAAAGCGCCGGCGCCGGCATCGTCCTCCTGGACAACTCTCCGGAAGGCAAGGAAATTGCAGCCCGGCTCGGGATCCGGCTGAACGCCGGCGTGATCACCGACGTCGTGGCAGTGGACCCTGACGGCACCGCGCACAAGTCGGTCCTGGCCGGTTCGTACAACACAACCTGCAAAGCCACTACGCCCGTCACCGTCCTTACGGTCAAGGCCAACAATGTCACCCCGGAGCCGGCCCCTGCGGCGGCCCCGGCCGTCTCCACCGTAGAGGTTCCGGCGGACGCAGCAGCAACGGCAGCCCGCATCACCGGGCGCGAACAAAAAGTGGCCAGCGGCCGCCCGGACCTGACCGACGCCCGCATTGTCGTGGCCGGCGGGCGTGGCCTTGACGGCGACTTCGGACCGGTGGAAGAGCTTGCGGACGCCCTGGGCGCAGCCGTGGGCGCTTCCCGCGCAGCCACCGACGCCGGCTGGATCAGCCACGACGCGCAGGTGGGGCAGACGGGTAAGACCGTTTCGCCGCAGCTCTACATCTCCGCGGGCATCTCCGGAGCTATCCAGCAGAAAGCGGGCATGCAGACCTCCAAGGTGATCGTCGCGATCAACAAGGATGCCGACTCGCCCGTGTTCGAAATTGCAGACTTCGGCATCGTGGGCGACCTTTTCGACGTCCTGCCGCAGGCCACCGCTGAGATCAAGAAGCGAAAAGGCTGATTGTTGGCTGATCCGACGGCCAGCGCACAGAGCCCGTTCAACCCGGAGATCCACCGGGTTGGGCGGGTGCTCTGTTTCGCGGCCCACCCGGATGACATCGACTTCGGCGCTGCGGGAACCATCGCCGCCTGGACCGCCGCGGGGATTGAGGTCAGCTACTGCATCATGACCGACGGCGACGCGGGCGGCTTCGACCCCGCGCACCGCGCGGACATCATCGCACTCCGCGATTCCGAGCAGCGCCGCGCCGCCGCACTGGTCGGCGTCACCGACATCCATTACCTGCACCAGCGGGACGGTTACCTTGAGCCCTCGCACGAGGTCATGAAGGCCGTGGTGAGGCTTATCCGGGAGGTCCGTCCCGACGTCGTACTCGCCATGCACCCCGAACGGAACTGGCAGCGGATCCAGAAGAGCCATCCGGATCACCTGGCGGCGGGGGAAGCTGTGACGAGGGCCGTGTATCCGGCACTGGAGAACCCGTTCGCCTACCCGGAACTGGCGGAGGCCGGGCTGGCCGCATACAAGTTGCCCTGGCTGTGGCTCTACGCGGGGCCGGAGGAACGGGAAAACCACTTCGTTGACGTGACGGTCCACGTCGAAGCTAAGCTGCAGGCCATCCACGTCCACGTGAGCCAGCATCCGGACGTGGCGGCGATGGAAGCAACGGTCCGCCAGGGGATGCGCCGCAACGCCGCACGAGCCGGGCTGCCGGACGGTGCCAGCGCCGAAGCGTTCCACGTGGTGGAAATCAACGGCCCGGGCACCATCGCGGGTTTCTAGGCTCCCAGCGGAGCTGCGGCAACAGTCGGAAGCGTGGGGGACGTGGAACCGCCGGCAGGCTCCACCGTGATGCCGAGCGCTGCGGCCGAGGAAATGCCCTTGACCATGGCCGGCTTGGACAGCGCCTCGGCGTCCATGAGCCCCTGCGAGACCGGTGCGGAACCGTCCTTCGGTATCAGCCACATCTGATAGACCTTGCCCTCGGGTGGAGCCGGGACGCCGTTCATCTTCACCACGGCGGCATCCTTCTCGGAGGAGATGAGCACCGTGGCGGTGCCGCCGCCGGCAACCTGCACCGATGCCTGGCGGACGTCCTGGGCCCGGGCCACCTGGTTCATGGGATCGTTCTGGTCGGCAAGATAGGAGCCGACACCGACGCCCCCCAGTGCGATGGCGGCCGCTGCGGCCACGCCGGCCAACCAGCGCCGCGTGCCCGTGGGCCGACGGCGGAGCTTCCGTTCCCTGGCCAGCGACAGTTCGTCCGTGGCCGGGTCGTGCCCCGGCGCAGGGGCCGGCACAGAGGCCGGAAGCTGGGCCACGATGCGGTCGAAGAGGTCTGCCGGTGGTTCTTCCTCGGCGCGGAACGTCATGGCCAGCGTCTCCCTGGCAACGCGGACACGCTCGAAGAATGCAGTACGTTCGGCCTCGGGGGCGGCCGAGAGGTACCCGTCAATGGCCTGCCGTTCCTGCTCCGTGACCGCGTTCAGGGCGTAAAGTTCGGCCAGGTCTACGGCCCGTCCGGAGGCGAGGTCAGTGGCTATCGCGTCCCCGAAGGATCCAGTGGAGCGTCCCTTGTTCATGTCTGTCATCTCAACTCACCCCCAAACAGGTTTTTAGTCGTATCAGTCCGTCGCGAATGCGCGACTTGATGGTGGGTACTGCGGCGTTCAGTTTTTCGGCGACTTCCCGGTAGGTCAGGCCGCCGTAATAGGCCAGACGCACGGACTCCTGCTGGGTTTCCGTGAGCGTGCCCAGGCACCGGACCACGGCTTCGGCCTCGAGCCTGCTGCCAACCTCGTCCGAGACCGAGTCATGGTCGATATCCTGCGTGGTCGCCCCGTACTTGGCTTCGCGGTCCGTTGCTGACTGGGCCGACCTGACCCGGTCAACGGCCCGGCGGTGCGAGATGGTCATCAGCCACGAGAGCGCGCTGCCGGCCCGCGGATCGAACTTGGCCGCATTTTGCCAGACCTGCAGGAAGACCTCCTGTGTGGTGTCCTGGCTCAATTCCGGGTCGATAAGGACGCGGCGCGCCATGCCGTAGACCCGGCGTGAAGTCAGCTGGTAGAACTCCGAGAAGGCCGCCTGGTCGCCCCTGCCCGTGCGTTCGAGCAGTTCCGTCAGGCGCTGGCTGAGGTCGGCCGGAGGCTCTGTCACCGCGGCCGCGGCCTCGGAGTTGGGAGCATTGGGAGTTTCCATTACTACCAAGCATAAGTCTCCCTGCGGTGATTCCAGGGCAGTTGCCCCGGCGTGACGTGTTCGTGCACGCAGATCCGTTCCCAGCAACGTCACGTGCACCTCCCTGCGTCTCCCGGGAACATTCCCGTGTGGAATGTCCTCGGATGTCATTCGGTGCGGAGAGCCCGGCGGATGGGTGCGTGCCGGCCGGGCGCGCCGGTACAGGTCCTGCCGGCGTCCTCAGACCTGCGCGCCTGCGAATCCCTGCTGGCGCCAGGCCTCGTAGACGGCGATCGAAGCCGCATTGGCCAGGTTCAGCGAGCGCAGGGCAGGGAGCATGGGCAGCCGGACGGTGGCCGTCACGTGCGGATCAGACTTCAGTTCCGGCGGCAGCCCCACGGATTCCTGTCCAAACATCAGGACGTCCCCGGGCTGGTAGGCGATGTCCGTGTAGCTCACGGAACCGTCCGAGGTGAAGGCGTAGACCCGTTCAGGCTGCAGGTGCTGCCAGGCGTCCTCGATGCTGCGGTGGACCGTCACGACTGCGAGGTCATGGTAATCGAGTCCGGCGCGCTTCAGCTTGGCGTCCGAGAAGTCGAAACCCAGCGGCTCCACCAAGTGCAGTTCGGCGCCGGTGATGGCGGCGAGCCGGATGGCGTTTCCCGTGTTGCCGGGGATTTCGGGGGAATGGAAGAGGATGCGGAACACCGTTCCATCCTAGCCGCGCAGGAAAGCGGTGCGCCGGAAGCCGCCGGCGCAGCGGATTCAGTGCATTCCCCGCAGCAGCCGCGCGAGGACCGGAACATTCACCGTGTTCGGCGCCGGCCCGGAAGAAAGAAACTCCTTCACTCCGCGCACCATCCCGGCTGCGTTGACCACGTGGACGGTTTCCAGCGCGCCCGCGGCCCGGCGGTGCTGGTCGATCACGGGCTCGTGCAGGTTGCCGCCGGGGCTCAACACCACGGTCCACCCGGTCACGTTCAACTCGGGAAAGATGTCCTGCATCGCCCGCACCACTCCGGCCAGGCGCGGCGGAGGAATGGACCGGCCGCCGTGGTTCAGGGTCTGCCCGTCCCAGGCGTACGCGCCCTTGGGCAGGAGCATGGAGCCGATGAGGGCCAGCCGATATCCGGACAGTAAGGCGTGGTCGATATGGCTGTTGTCGGCGGGGGACTGCAGGCCGTTGATCAGCCGTGCCGCCGGTATGGCAGGCAGGACCTGGCGGGTAATCAGCTGCACGGTCCGCAGTTCGCGCTGGATCCGGGCTTCGGCGCCGAAAATGCCCCGCTTCCGGGGTTCCCCATGAACCTGCCGTGCCGCCACGGACAAGGGAATGAGCGGCACGGTTCCAGGTGCCAGAGCGTCGTAGGGAGGAAGATACGACGGCGGGTCGCCGGCTGTGTTGCGCTGCTTCCCGGGCCGGTGCACGGTGGCCGAAGCCCGGCTTCCCGCCGCCGGTGCGTCGAAGTGCGGTTCCTCGGGCACGGCTGCGCCTGAGCCGGCAGCGTAGGACCGGTCGTAGGCCCTGCGCCGCTGTGGGTCGATGAGCGTTTCGTAGGCCGCAGTGACCCTCCGGAACGCCGCGGGATCCCCGCCATGGTCCGGATGGGCGCTCCGGGCTGCCCGCCGGTAGGCCACTTTGATTTCCTTCTCGGTGGCGGTGACTGCCACCTTCAGGACCTGGTAGTGGCTGCTGCTCTGGGTCAAGCACTCATCCTTTGTTCGGGCGCCGTGCCGGGGCCGGCCGTGTGCCCAGTTTATGGGTCCTTCCAGACAACGAATCCCTCCCGGCTCCAGGTTCCCCGGCCCGGTCTGCCGGGACGCGGGCGGCTAGAATTACAAGGTGTCCGTTTACCTCGACCATGCAGCCACCACGCCCCTCGCGGCGGAGGCACTCGCCGCGCTGACCAGGGAGCTCGCGCGTACCGGCAATCCGTCCTCGCTCCACGGTTCCGGCCGCCGGGCCCGGCGTTCGGTGGAGGATGCGCGGGAAACCATTGCCGCCGCCGCCGGCGCCCACCCTTCCGAGGTGATCTTCACATCAGGCGGTACCGAGGCGGACAACCTTGCCGTCAAGGGCCTGTACTGGTCCCGGGTGGCGGGAAACCCGGCACGGCGGCGGATCCTGTGCTCCGCCGTCGAACATCACGCCGTCCTGGACACCGTGGAGTGGCTGGAACGCCACGAAGGGGCGGAGGTGTGCTGGCTGCCAGTTGACGCTGAGGGCACGGTGGACCTGGCATTCCTTGAGGGCGAACTCGCACGTGAGCCGGAAAACATCGCCCTGGTCACCGTCATGTGGGCCAACAACGAGGTGGGCACCGTCCAGCCCATCGGCCGGATCGTGGAGCTGGCCCATGCGGTAGCCGTTCCCGTGCACTCCGATGCCGTGCAGGCCTTCGGGTCGCTGCCGGTGGACTTCAAGGCCTCGAGGCTGGACGCGATGTCCATTTCCGGGCACAAGATCGGCGGTCCGGTGGGCGTCGGTGCCTTGCTGCTGGGCCGCGCCGTCACACTGACGCCGGTCCTGCACGGTGGCGGACAGGAACGCGACGTCCGCTCCGGAACGCTCGATACCGCGTCCATCGCGGCCTTTGCCGCCGCTGCCCGGATAGTCACCACCAACCTTGACACTGAGAGTGCGCGGCTCAGCGCGCTCCGCGACCGGCTGATCGACGGCGTGCGGGAGCGGGTCCCGGAAGCCGTCCTGCGCGGCGCCCCAGGCAGCCGGCGCCTGCCCGGCAACGCGCACTTCACCTTCCCCGGCTGCGAGGGCGATTCCCTCCTCTTCCTGCTTGACCTTGCCGGCATCGAGTCGTCCACCGGCTCTGCCTGCACTGCCGGTGTGCCGCGGCCGTCCCATGTGCTGCTCGCTATGGGACTGGACGAGGAGACCGCCCGGGGCGCGCAGCGCTTCTCGCTGGGACACGCGTCAGTAGCGGCCGACGTCGATGCCCTCCTCGCAGCCCTGCCTGACGCTTACGCCCGGGCCAGGCAGGCCGGGATGGCCGGGCACGAATCCTCCATCCAGACAGCGGCAACCGCTGCCAGGAGGGCCGGGGGAGAGCCCTGAACCATTCTCCACGATGGTGGCAGGGCAGCCGAGGGCCAGCGGGGGACTTGTACAGGTCTGTAAATTTGCGCCGGTCCGTAGAATAGAGGGGCGAGGACCTTCCCGGAGACAGCCGGCGGTCCGTTCCCCTCAGGCCACAGGGCCGACCCCCAACAGAAAGCCAGTATGCGAGTTCTAGCAGCAATGAGCGGCGGCGTGGATTCCGCCGTAGCAGCCGCCCGCGCCGTCGAGGCCGGACACGATGTTGTCGGTGTCCACCTGGCGCTGTCCCGCATGCCCGGAACTCTGCGCACCGGAAGCCGCGGCTGCTGCACCATCGAAGACTCCCGGGATGCCTGGCGCGCCTGCGACGTTCTGGGCATTCCCTACTACGTGTGGGACTTCTCGGAGCGCTTCAAGGAAGACGTCGTGCAGGACTTCATCGACGAGTACGCCGCCGGCCGCACCCCCAATCCCTGCATGCGGTGCAACGAGCGCATCAAGTTCGCCGCCCTCCTGGAAAAGGCCATTGCGCTGGGCTTTGACGCCGTGTGCACCGGCCACTATGCCAAGGTCATCGAGGACGCCCAAGGTAACCGCGAACTGCACCGCGCCGCCGACTGGGCCAAGGACCAGAGCTATGTCCTGGGCGTGCTGACCCACGAGCAGCTCAAGCACTCGATGTTCCCGCTGGCGGACACCCCATCCAAGGCCGATGTCCGCGCCGAAGCCGAACGCCGCGGACTGTCCGTTGCCAACAAGCCGGACAGCCACGACATCTGCTTCATTCCGGATGGAGACACCGCAGGCTGGCTGGCAGAGAAGATCGACATGGCCACGGGCGACATCGTGGACGAGTCCGGCGCCAAGGTGGGCGAGCATGCCGGCGCCAACGCCTTCACCGTGGGTCAGCGGCGCGGTCTGAAGCTGGGCACGCCGGCAGCCGATGGCAAACCCCGGTTCGTGCTGGAGATCCGCCCCAAGGAGAACAAGGTGGTGGTGGGCCCCGAGGCGCTGCTGGCCATCGACGAGATCAAGGGCATCAAGGTCTCCTGGGCCGGGCTGCCCATTGCCGAGGTTGCCACCGGCGCTGAGTTCGACTGCCATGCCCAGGTCCGTGCCCACGGTGATCCGGTCCCTGCCCGGGCCCGCATGGACGCCGGGGCTGATGGTGCCGGGGGCCTGGTGGTGCGCCTGGAAACGCCGCTGCGTGGTGTTGCCCCCGGCCAGACGGTGGTGCTCTACCAGGGCACCCGCGTACTGGGGCAGGCAACCATCGACGCCGCCAGGTCCCTGCAGCGGGCTGAGCTCTAAAAATTGAGGCTGTGTCTCAACTCACAGGATGTCCGCACTGGATGTCACCGTGCAGGCGGAAATCCTGGAGTTGCTGAGGGACCTGCGGGACAAGTGCGGTACCTCCATCGTGCTGATTACCCACAACATGGGAGTAGCGGCGGACCTCGCCGACCGCGTGGCCTCGCAGGCTGCGAACCCGCACGTTCCGTGCCGTGGGCGGCGTCAGCTTCACGCTCTCCCGCGGTGAGGTGTTCGGCCTGGCGGGGGAGTCCGGTTCCGGTAAGACGACCATCGGGCGGGCCATCGCCGGACTTAACCGCACCACGGGCGGAAGCCTGAAGGTCCTCGGGTACGAGATGCTCAACCTGAGGGAACGCACCTTCAAGCCCCTTCGCAAGGATATCGGGTTCGTCTTCCAGGACCCGGCCGCGTCCTTTAACCCGCAGCTGACCATCGGCGAATGCATTACCGAGCCCATGCTGATCCACACCCGGCCTTCTGCGGCGGAGGGGCGTAAACGCGTTGCTGAGCTGCTCGAGTCAGTCCAGCCGCCGGCGTCGTACGCTGCTCGCTATCCGCACGAACTCTCGGGTGGGCAGCGGCAGCGCGCGTCCCTGCCCGCGCACTAAGCCTCAACCCGCGGCTCCTGATCGCCGATGAGCCGACGTCGGCCCTCGACGTATCGGTGCAGGCGAAGGTGCTGGAGCTGGGCCGGATGGTGGAGCAGGGCATCGGCAGCCAAGTGATGGGCAATCCGCAGCATGGCTACACGCGGCGCCTCCTCGCATCTTTGCCCGTGCCCGATCCGGACGAGCAGGCGCGGCGCGAAGCGCACCGGGCGCTCCTGGCACACTGAGGTCCCTGGCGTTGGGCGCCGGTTCCGGACACCTGTCCGGGCCGGCGCTTAACACCCGCGGCGGTTCACCCGCTGCCCATAGACTGGAATCATGACGCAGCACAATCCTCCTTCTCCCGCGCCTGACGAGTACGACCCCTCAGCGAGTTCGCTGGCTGGCCAGGTGGACAATTCGGTGATGGCTGAACTGCTGTCCATCCGTTCGAGCATCGACAACATCGACGCCACGCTGGTGTATCTCCTCGCGGAGCGGTTCAAGGCGACGCAGAAGGTGGGATTCCTGAAGGCGGCCCACCGGCTGCCGGCAGGGGACCCGGGCCGGGAAACCGCCCAGATTGCCCGGCTCCGCAGGCTCGCGGAAGATGCGCACCTGGACCCGGCGTTTGCGGAGAAATTCCTGAACTTCATCATCGGCGAAGTGATCCGCCATCATGAGGCCATCGCCGAGGACCACCAGGCGGCGGCCGGGCAGCACCCGCAGGCGACGGCCCGCGCGTGAGCCTCGAAGAACAGCGCGGCGGCGGCGGGACGGGTATGCAGGCACCCCCGGCTGAAGTGACGGCCACCGCGCTGGGGCCGTGGCCGGGGGAGGATCCCCTTGAGGCGGCCCGCATCATCCGCGGCGAACTCGGCAGGCCGCACCTGCCCTTCCTCCCCGAACTCCCGGCCCGGGGCATCGGCTCCGATGCGCTGGGCCGGACAGCCTGCCTGCTTGAGGAATTGGCTGTTGACGTGCAGCCGTATGGCTGGCGGCTGGTGGACCGGCCGGGCAAGGACTTCCAGCGGGCGGCGTCAGCGCTTTCCACGGACATCAATATCCTGGCGGACGTGGCAGGCGCCGAGGATGTGCCTGCCGCCGACATCAAGCTCCAGCTGGTGGGGCCGCTGAGCCTTGCCGCCGGACTGCACCTCCATAACGGTGAACGGGCGCTGCTCGATCACGGCGCCCGTCGTGACCTGGCAGAATCCCTGGCGGCAGGCGTGGGCAGCCACCTGGCCCGGGTGGCTGCGGCGGTTCCCGGCGCCCGCCTGGTGGTGCAGCTGGATGAACCGGATATTGCCGCTGTCCTGGCCGGCGCCATTCCTACTGCCAGCGGTTATCGCACCCTGCGGGCGGTGCCTGAGTCTGAAGCCCGGGAAGCCTGGCGCCTGGTCACTGCGGCGCTGCGGGAGGCCGGAGCTGCCGAAGTCGTGGTGGCAGTCCCCGAAATCGAAGCACCGTTCGGGCAGGTCCTTTCCGCCGGTGCGGACGGGATAGCGGTGCCGGTCAGGGCGCTGACGTTCCGCCAGTGGGAACAGCTGGCCGGGGCCGTGGAAGCCGGGCACCGGCTGTGGCTTGGCGCCCTGGACGTCTCCGGCCCACAGCTCCAGTCCACGGCGGCTGCGGTGGACTCAGTATGGCGCCCGTGGCGGGAGCTCGGCCTTTCGGCCTCCGGCCTTGCGTCGCTGCGGGTCACTCCCTCGGCGGGACTTGCCGGCCACACACCGGCGCAGGCGACGGCGGTGCTCCGCAGGCTCACGCAGGTGGCGGACGGGCTCAACCAGCTGGCGCACTAAGGGCCGCCAGCCGGCTTGGCCGGTGGGTATTCCCGACTTTCTCCGTGAGGCCCGTCCCGGCTGGCGCCGGACGTTGTCAGACCCGGTTCTCCCACCGGTCCGGCTGCGCGTAGCGCGGGAGGAAACTGCGGGCCTGGCTGGCACCGCTGTAGGGCCGGAGCCGGTAGTCGAAACTGCCCGCGTAGACCAGCACCAGGCCAGCCTGGGGCTGGATGACCTTGACCTGGATCCGGTGCCTGCCCGCGGCACCGTCCCACCATTGCTCCGCGTAGGCTTTGGCGTCCAGGGCTGCCGGAAGGGCAAGCCGGAACGGGCCAACAAACAGTCTCGCGGCTTCCGAGACTCCGCGGAGCCGGCCTTCCGGAGTGACGGAGAGGTTCAGGTCGGTGACCATGTTCCGGCGCCGGCCCACATAGTCAACCAGCCGCGTATCCGGCCGGGGCACCCCGCTGCCGCGGTCCGTGACTGCGCTGGTGGTGTCCTGGAAGATCCGGGTCCTGCCGGGAAAACGGATCTCGCGGCGCGCCGTCAGGCTGGACCGGCCGAACGGATCCTGGTGTGCATGGTTTTCGATCCGGAACGGGATGTTTTCGCCGTACTCCGGGAAGAACGCCTGCTCCCCGGAGGCAAGCCGCAGGAGCGGGCGCAGCCACTCCTGCCGGCAACCCACCACGTCGAAGGTTCCTTCGCCCACGCCGTACTGGCCGGAGCCGGGAACCAGCGAAAAGTACTCCTGGAGTTCGGGCTGGAGCCGGGCATAGTCCGCACCCAGCGCCTGCCGGTAGATGGGGATGTTCATCGTTGACCTCCTGATGGGCGCCGCCGGCCGGGGACCGGGGGTGCCCGCGTGTGCCGGGTACGGGCTTCCTCCGCCGCGCACAAGTGCGCATGCCCCCAGACTATAGTTCCGGCGTCGTACGTTCCCGCCCGCGCCATGCCGGGCGCCGCTCAACACGACAAAGGCTCGCTGATAAGGGAATATATAACTATGAAGGCACGCATTCTGGTTGTTGACGATGACGAAGCGCTGGCCGAAATGATTGGGATTGTCCTCCGCAACGACGGATTTGAACCGGTCTTTTGCGCGGACGGCGCACAGGCCCTTGACGTATTCCGCTCATCCCGGCCGGACCTGGTCCTGTTGGACCTGATGCTTCCCGGTGCGGACGGCATTGAGGTCTGCCGGCAGGTCCGGGCCGAATCGGATGTGCCTATCGTGATGCTGACCGCCAAGTCGGACACCTCGGATGTCGTCCGGGGACTGGAGTCCGGTGCGGACGATTACGTGCCCAAACCCTTCAAACCGGCCGAGCTCGTGGCCCGCGTGCGCGCTCGGCTCCGTCCCGGGGACCAGAAGGCCCCCGAGACCCTGCGCATCGCGGACATCACCATCGATGTTGCGGGCCACACCGTGAGCCGCGGCAACGAACGGATCTCGCTGACCCCCCTGGAGTTCGACCTGCTGGTGGCACTGGCGCGCAAGCCGTGGCAGGTGTTCACCCGCGAGCTGCTGCTTGAGCAGGTCTGGGGTTACCGGCACGCCGCGGATACGCGCCTGGTCAATGTCCATGTGCAGCGGCTGCGGTCCAAGATCGAGCAGGACCCGGAAGCTCCCGAGGTCGTTTTGACGGTGCGTGGTGTCGGCTACAAAGCAGGGGCCTGATCCCCGGCGCGTGCCGGACCACCCTGAAGCGGTGATGCTCCGCCTTCGCCGCCTGGCCTTTCGTTCAAGGATCTGGCAGCGGCGCGCCCTGATCGTGGGCCTCCGCGTATGGCGTCTGGTCCGGATGGGCGTCCGCCGTTTTCTCCCCGGCCTCCGCTATGTGGCGCGCATGCTGCAGCGCCGGTGGCGGCGCTCCCTCCAGTTCCGCACGGTGCTCACCACGCTCCTGCTCGCCGTCACCTCCTTTGCCGTAGTGGGCGCGTACCTCTCCAACCAGATCGCGCACAACCTGTTCCAGGAACGCCTTACCCAGGCGGAATCCGAAACCCGCTACCACGTCAAGCAGGTGCAGGAAACGTTCGACGGCGCCCAGGTCACCGACCAGTCCAGCGTCATCACCCTGGTCTACGACACGCTCAACGCGGTCGAAGGCCGCGGCTCGGTAATCCAGCGCCGTTACGTGTTCGAAGCTGTTCCCGAGCAGACCAAACCGCGGAACCGCTGGGTTGAATCCCGGGCCTCGGACCAGCTGACCGTCAGCGTGATTCCGCCCGAACTGCGCAAGGCCGTGCAGCAGTCCGGCAAGGACCAGTATTGGGCATCCACCGTGATACCTGTCGGCACAGAGGACCGCCCCGGAATCGCCGTGGGCAACAAGGTGACCTTCAACGGCACTGTCTACGAGCTGTACCTGATCTACGACCTGAACACCGCCCAGCAGACCCTGGACGAAATCCAGGGCGTGCTGTGGGCCGGCGGCGCAGTCCTGGTCCTGCTGATCGGCGCCGTCGCCTGGTATGTCACGCGGAACGTGGTCAGTCCCGTCAGCCATGCGGCCACCGTCTCGGAGAAACTTGCCGCCGGACAGCTGCAGGAACGCATGGTGGTCCGCGGCGAAGACGAGGTGGCCCGCCTTGGCGCGTCCTTCAACCACATGGCTGCGAGCCTGCAGGAGCAGATCACGCAGTTGGCCACCCTGTCACAGATGCAGCAGCGGTTCGTGTCGGACGTCTCGCACGAACTGCGGACGCCGCTGACCACGGTACGGATGGCCGCGGAGGTCCTGTATGACGCACGCGAAGACTTCGATCCCATCAACAAGCGGTCGGCCGAGCTGCTGTACAACCAGGTGGAACGGTTCCAGTCCCTGCTCTCGGACCTCTTGGAGATCTCCCGCTTCGACGCCGGCGTGGCAGTTCTTGATGCCGAGCCGGAGGACATCGTCCAGGTCATTTCCCACGTGATCGACGGCGCCGCGCCCGTTGCGGCCCAATACGGCTCGGAGATCATCCTTCGTGCGCCCGCGGAGCCGATTGTCGTTGACATGGATGCCCGCCGCATCGACCGGATCCTGCGCAACCTGATCCTGAACGCCGTGGAGCACGGGGAAGGCAAGCCCGTCACAGTCACGGTGGCTGCCAACGGCAACGCCGTCGGTATCGCCGTCCGGGACCACGGCATCGGGATGGAACCGGCCGAGGCAGCGCGGGTCTTCGACCGCTTCTGGCGTGCCGATCCTGCCCGCGCCCGCACCACCGGCGGCAGCGGCCTGGGCCTTTCCATCGCGATGGAGGACACCAAGCTCCACAACGGCTGGCTGCAGGCGTGGGGAAGGAAAGGCGGCGGCGCCAACTTCCGGCTGACCCTGCCACTGCGCCAGGGCGAAGAAATCGAAGCTTCCCCGGTCCAGCTGGAGCCCGGGGACATCATGTTTCCGGGCGGATCGGAATCACGCACCATGGTGCTGCTGGAGCCCGGGTCGCTGGCCCCGGCCGCTACGTCGAAGGAGAAGGAATGAACGGCCCCGGACCGAGGCAGGCGCCGCTGCTGGCCTTCGTGCTGGTCCTGCTGGTCCTGCTGCTGCCGGCCTGCGCCCGCATTCCCACCTCCGGGCCTGTGGGCAAGAGCAGCGAGGGCAGCGCCGGCAACGTCAGTGCGCCCGTCTTCCTGCCTGCCGCACCCCAGAAGGGGGCATCGCCGGACACCATCATCGACTATTTCTACCGGGCAGGCAGTGGCTACGAAGACGACTACGCCGTGGCGCGCCAGTACCTCACGCAGGCCTCGTCCGTGTCCTGGCGTCCGGACCAGCGGGCCCTCGTCTACCGGGACGCGCGGGTGGTCCCGACGAAGACCGAGAACGTCTACAATTACGAGCTCGACGTGGCATACACGGTGGATGCGGACGGCATCGCAACCCAGTCACCGGAGGGAACCATCGAAAAAATCCCGGTGACGGTGGCCCAGGTGGATGGCGAATGGCGCATCTCCGAAATCCCGGACGGAACGGCCATCCCCGAAGAGACGTTCAAAGTCATCTACGGAGCCTTTCCCATCTACTTCTACGACCCCAGCTTCACCTACGCGGTTCCGGATGTGCGCTGGTTCATCAAGAACAAGACGGTCAAAGCGATGACCAGTGCACTGCTGGCCGGGCCCGCGCCGTACCTTCGGGGGGCCGTGGCCAGCGCATTTCCGTCAGGGATCAAGTTGGCCCGCGAATCCGTGCCGGTGGTGTCCGGAGCGGCCCAGGTGGACCTCAGCGCCAAGGAACTGATGGCCACATCCGCGGAGGACCGCCTGCGGATGCAGATGCAGCTCACACTTACCTTCCGCAGCCAGCCTGATGTGGTCAACGTGGAGCTGCGGGCCAACCAGGACCTGGTCCGGGTGGAGGACGATGGCACGGTCCTGCCGCCCGTGCAGAACAAGAGCGTTCCCTCACGCCAGATCGCCATCAGCGACAGGGAACTGGCCCGGTACGAGAACAACCGCATTTCGCCTTTGCCGGACATGCAGCCCGTCTCGTCCTTCGGTCCGCGCTACCCGGCGGAATCGCCTGTATCCCAGGCGGCCGCGTTCCTTAACGCGGGCCGGTCGACGCTCTACAGCCTCCTTCCCGGGGAGACGCCGCGCGCCCTCACAACGCGGAGCACTCTGACCAGGCCCTCGTTCGACCTCCAGGACTGGGTGTGGACAGCTGGCCCCGGTGCTTCCGGAGGAACCGAGGTGGCCGCCTTCAGGCCCGCAGGAACCGCCCCGGGCCTGGCCGCACCTGCCGTGACTTTGCGGCCGGCCTGGCTGGCCGGACGGACGGTCAAGGAGTTCCGAATCTCCCGCGAAGGAGTGCGGGCGCTGGTGATTTCCGAACAAAGCGGCCAGACCCGCGTTCAGGTTGCAGGCATCATCCGGGGCAGGGACGGCACTCCGCGGGAGCTGACCACGCCGGTGACGCTGGCTGCTTCCGGCCAGCCGGACCAGGGGATATGGGTCACGGACACCACGGTGGCTGTGATGAAGGGCTCGAAGGCTGCGAACGTCACGCCGGAGCTGCTGTCTCTCACCTCCGGCGAACCCCAGCCCTTGGCGCCGTGGCCCGGCCTGGTTGCGCTCAGCGCCGGAAACGGGCCAGACGAGATCTACGGGCAGTCAGCCGAGGGCATCTTCCAGCGTCTGGGCAACGGCTGGTCGCCCCAGATCACGGGGCCGGTTGATCCGGCATTTCCCGGCTGATCCGACCTCCCCGGCCTGACCAGACGCCGGAGGGTTTATCCACATAGGGACAGACCTCCGTGCATCATGCCCGGTGGCCCGGGCATGATGCAGGAATGAGCACCCCGCAGAACCCGCCCGGGAGGTCCGGCCGGCCGGCCGGCCAGGACCCCGACCTTGGGCCCCCGCCTGAACCCGCAGGCCGCCACCGGGCGGCGCAGCCTTCCGCCATGCTGCGTTTTGCCGATCACGCGGCCGGTGCCTGCGCGGACCTGCTGGCCCTGGCCGTCCCGGTGGACTGCGTGGCCTGCGGAGCAGAGGACCACACCCTGTGCGTTCCATGCCAACGCCGCCTCCGGCTCCTGACCAGGCAACCGTTCAGGGCGGAGTCCGGCGCGCCCGCCCTGATGGACGTGGACGGGGCGGTACTGCTGCCGGTGGTTGCCGCAGGCGTCTACCGCGAGGAACTGGCACAATCGCTCCTTTCCTTCAAGCGGCACGGTCAGCATCAACTGCGGGAGTGCTTGGCCCGGGCCCTGGCAGGGGCGGTGCAGGCAGCGGTCCCGCACGACGCCGGAGGAACCGCCCTGGTGCCTGTGCCCACCAGCACGGCCGCCTACCTGAGCCGTGGCTTCAGTCCCGTCCACCTCCTCCTTGCGGCTGCGGGGCGGCAGCTCCCCGGGATGGTGGTCGCCAACGTGCTCGCCAAGTCACGCACGGCGGCGGGCTGGCCGCCCCGACCGCTGCGTGGTCTGTCCGGCGGCGGCCAAAAAGGACTCGGGCGGGGCGCCCGGGCCAGCCGCGTCCGGGGTTCCATGCGGGTACGCCGGGCGGGCGTCGCGGGTCTCCGCTGCATCATCGTCGACGACGTCCTGACCACCGGGGCAACCCTGTCCGAGGCTGCCCGGGCACTGCACGCCGGAGGGGCCAAAGTGTCCGGAGCGGTGGTGCTGGCTGCCGCCCGGCCGCCGGATGCCGCCGTCGCCGGCCAGATCGGGGTGGGCAGGGCGCCCTTGCGTGCCGAGGCTGCCGGCCCGGAAAAAATAAACCAAGAAAAGATGAATAACGCGTGGCGATGAACTAACGTCGGTGATGGGTACAAAGAACAGAATGTACCTTTCGATGGCGGCTCGGAGAGGGGCTCGACTGTCAGGCAGATCGGCCCAGGGATGTTCCGCCGTCGTGTCACCGAAGTCATTTGGAGGGCACCATGGAGTTTATGATCAGCGGACGAAATCTGACGGTTTCAGACCGGTTCCGTGAATACGCCGGGGAAAAGATTTCAAAGATCGAATCGCTGGGGGATAAGGTCCAGCGCGTCGACGCGAAAGTGTCCAAGGAGACCAATGCCCGGCAGACCGGCGACCAGCTGACTGTCGAAGTGACGGTGCTGGGCAGGGGGCCCGTGATCCGCGCCGAAGCGAGCGCCGCTGACAAGTTCGCAGCATTCGACCTGGCCTACAACAAGCTGCTGGAACGGCTTCGCCGTGCCAAGGACCGCAAGAAGGTCCACCACGGGCGCCACACGCCCAAGGCCGTCCGCGAAGCAACTGCTTCCCTTGAGCCCGCCAGTACCCAGGAGCCGCTGTACCTTGAAGCGAGCCACCGCAATGACGCAGCTGCGGCCCCGGCAGAGAAATCACCCTACGACGTGGACAATGACATTCCGGCCGGCGATTCGCCCGTTCTGATCCGCCGGAAGGTCTTCCCGGCTGCCTCGCTGTCCCTGGATGATGCCGTGGACAACATGGAACTTGTGGGCCACGACTTCTACCTGTTCGTCGACAAGGCCACGAACACTCCCTCGGTGGTCTACCGCCGCCGTGGCTGGACCTACGGCGTGATCACCCTGGACCACGAATGCGAGCCGGGAGACACCGTCGTAGAAGAAAAGATCCTCGCCTACCGTTCGGATGACGCCGCCGCGAACGCCTAGGGTGGCGTAACCCGCTCAAGAGAGGACTGATGTGCCCGCAAAGCTGAGCCTGAACCAGGCCCGGCGGATCGCGTTGGCAGCCCAGGGACTCGACAAGGTACGGCCCGCCGGCCCCGTGACAGCACGGGCGGTGGGCCGTACCTTTGCCCGGCTCCAGCTGGTCCAGATTGATTCCGTCAACGTCCTGGCGCGGAGCCACTTCCTCCCGTTTTTCTCCAGGTTAGGGCCGTATGACCGCTCCATCCTGCAGCGGATGGCCGGTAGCCACCCCCGCCGGATGATGGAGTACTGGGCGCACGAAGCCAGTTTTATCCGGCCGGGACATTACCGGGATCTGCTCCTGTGGCAGAAGCGTGAATGGGTGGGCGCAGGACGGTTGAACCCGGAGGTGCGGGACTCCGTCGCCGCAGGAATCCTCGGCGTCCTGGAACGGTCCCGGCCCCTCACTGCCTCTGAACTCACTGCCCGGCTGGGGCATGTCGAAACCGAACCTGCCGACGGCTGGGGCTGGAAATGGAACACGGTCAAGAGGGTTCTGGAGCACCTGTTTGAAGCAGGCGTGGTGGCGGCAGCGTCCCGGACGGAACAGTTCGAGCGGAGGTATACCCTGGCTGAACGCATCATGCCTCCACTGGACACCGCCGCCCCCCTTGACCGGGCCGAGGCGCTCCATCGGCTCGTGGAGGCGGCAGCACAGGCGCATGGGATCGGCACGGTACGCTGCTTCGCCGACTATTTCCGTACGCCTGTGAAGGCCACGGCGGAGTCTGTGGATTTCCTGGTGGGCAGGGGAGTTTTGGAACCTGTGGCAGTGGAGGGATGGAACCGTCTTGTCTTCCGGCACGTTGCGGCACGGCTGCCCCGGCGCGCGGAGGGCCGCGCGCTCCTGAGCCCCTTCGACTCCGCGGTGTTCGAACGGCGCCGGCTGGAGGAACTGTTCGGGTTCCACTACCGGATTGAGATCTACACGCCGCAGCATAAGAGGCGCTTTGGATACTACGTCCTGCCGTTCCTGCTTCGGGCCACCATGGTGGCCCGCGTTGACCTGAAGGCGGACCGGCAGGGAGGTCGCCTGCTGGTGAGATCGGCGTTTGCCGAGCCGCACGCACCGGCGGACACCGCCGTCGAACTCGCTGCTGAACTGGCGTTGATGGCAGGCTGGCTGGGACTCGACGCGGTGGAGGTCCATCCGATGGGGGACCTTTCCGGTGCCTTGGCCAGGGTTGTGGCGGGCTCCTGACCGGTTCTTCGCTCTCAGGGAAACCTGCCCCTGAACGGTGGCATGTGCGGCGGGTCTCTCCCGTAGACTAAAAACGCCAGAATTCGGCGGCATCAGACTGGGAGCATCTTCACGTGGCATCACTTATCGAAAAACTTCTCCGCACGGGTGACAAGAAAACACTCCGGCAGCTGAGGAATTATGCCGACTCCATCAATGCCCTTGAGGATTCCTTTAAGACATTCACGGATGCCGAGCTCCGCGCCGAGACTGGCCGGTTGCGTGCGCGGCACCAGGACGGCGAGAAGCTGGAGGACCTGCTCCCGGAAGCGTTTGCTGCCGTCCGGGAAGCGTCATCCAGGACCTTGGGAATGCGGCACTTCGATGTCCAGCTGATGGGTGGCGCCGCCCTCCACCTTGGCAACATCGCGGAAATGAAGACCGGTGAAGGCAAGACCCTGGTGGCCACCGCTCCGGCCTACCTGAACGCGCTTTCGGGCAAGGGAGTTCACGTGGTCACGGTGAACGACTACCTTGCCGAATACCAGTCGGATCTTATGGGCCGTGTCTACCGTTTCCTGGGCCTCACCAGCGGCTGCATCCTGTCCAACCAGGACCCGTCCGTCCGCCGCCAGCAGTACGCCGCAGACATTACGTATGGCACCAACAACGAGTTCGGCTTCGATTACCTGCGCGACAACATGGCGTGGGACAAGAACGAGTTGGTGCAGCGCGGCCACAACTTCGCGATCGTCGATGAAGTGGACTCGATCCTGATCGACGAGGCCCGGACGCCGCTGATTATCTCCGGCCCCGCGCAGGGTGACACCAACCGCTGGTACAGCGAATTTGCCAAGGTGGTGCTGCGCCTCCAGCCCGGAGCCGACTACGAGGTGGACGAGAAGAAGCGTACTGTCGGTGTCCTTGAAAGCGGAATCGAAAAGGTCGAGGACTACCTGGGCATCCACAACCTCTACGAGTCCGCCAACACTCCGCTGATCGGCTTCCTCAACAACGCCATCAAGGCCAAGGAGCTCTTCAAGCGGGATAAGGACTACGTCATCCTGGACGGCGAAGTCCTCATCGTTGACGAGCACACCGGCCGCATCCTGGCCGGCCGCCGCTACAACGAGGGCATGCACCAAGCCATCGAGGCCAAGGAAGGCGTGGAGATCAAGGCGGAGAACCAGACGCTGGCAACCGTCACTCTGCAGAACTACTTCCGTATGTACAACAAGCTTTCAGGAATGACCGGTACGGCCGAGACCGAGGCCGCGGAGTTCATGAGCACCTACAAGCTGGGCGTGGTGGCCATCCCCACCAACCGCGACATGCAGCGGATCGACCAACCGGACCTGGTGTTCAAGAACGAAACCGTGAAGTTCGACGCCGTGGTGCGCGACATCGCCGAACGGCACGCCAAGGGCCAGCCGGTCCTGGTGGGTACCACCAGCGTCGAGAAAAGCGAATACCTCTCAGGGCTGCTTGCCAAGGAAGGCGTCCGCCACGAGGTCCTGAACGCAAAGAACCACGCCCGGGAAGCGGCCATCGTGGCCCAGGCCGGGCGTAAGGGTGCGGTGACCGTGGCGACCAACATGGCCGGCCGCGGTACGGACATCATGCTGGGTGGCAATGCGGAATTCACCGCGGTCGCTGAACTCGCCAAGCGGGGGCTTGATCCGGAAGAGAACTCGGAAGAGTACGAGGCCGCGTGGCCGGCAGCCCTGGAAGCCGCCAAGCAGTCGGTCAAGGACGAACACGAGGAAGTCCTGAACCTGGGCGGGCTCTACGTCCTGGGTACAGAGCGGCACGAGTCCCGCCGCATCGACAATCAGCTTCGGGGCCGGTCGGGCCGCCAGGGCGACCCCGGTGAGTCCCGGTTCTACCTGTCGCTGACCGATGACCTGATGCGGCTCTTCAACTCAGGCGCCGCCGAGCGCCTGATGAACAGTTCCGTCCCCGACGACGTGGCACTGGAATCCAAGCTGGTGTCCCGGGCCATCGCTTCCGCGCAGGGCCAGGTGGAGGGACGCAACGCCGAGCAGCGCAAGAACGTGCTGAAGTACGACGACGTCCTGAACCGGCAGCGCGAAGCTATCTACAGCGACCGCCGGAGGATCCTGGAAGGCGATGACCTGCATGAGAAGGTGCAGTTCTTCGTGGAGGACACCATCTCCGCACTCATCGACGCCGCCACGGTGGAGGGCAACGGAGATGACTGGGACTTCCAGCAGCTGTGGACCAACCTCAAGACGCTGTACCCGGTCAGCATCACGCCGGAGGAGCTCATTGAAGAAGCGGGGGGCAAGTCGAGGCTTACGGCGGAGTTCCTCAAGGAGGAAATCCTCTCCGACGCACGCTTGGTCTACCAGGCCCGCGAAGAGGCCCTCGGTTCGGAAAGCATGCGTGAACTGGAACGCCGGGTTGTGCTGTCCGTCATCGGCCGCAAGTGGCAGGAACACCTCTACGAGATGGACTACCTGAAGGAAGGGATCGGGCTTCGTGCCATGGCCCAGCGCGACCCGCTGGTGGAGTACCAGCGCGAAGGGTTCGTGATGTTCCAGAGCATGATGGAGGCCATCCGCGAAGAGAGCGTCGGATTCCTGTTCAACCTCGAAGTCGAAGTGACCCCGGCCCGCGATGTCGTGGTGCAGGACGCCGCGGGCGCGCACACCGAGCATGTTGAACCGCAGGTCCGGGCAGCCGGGCTGGAGGCTCCTGAGAAGCCTGCACAGCTGCAGTACACGGCTCCCAGCGAGAGCGGCGGAGCCCAGACCCGCGTGGAGACCCGTTCGTCGGGGTCCGGCCGGTCCGGCAATCCAGCGAAGGCTGCCGCACAGGACGCCGCCAAGCGGGCCAGGAAAAAGCGGAACTGACCTGACTAGCCAACGACGAGTTCGGTGACCCGCCAGACCTGCCTGTTCCGTTCCAGGCGGACAGCGACTGCGCGGGCGCGGACATCGTCCACGACTACGGCGCTGGCTTCGTAGACTCCCTCCGACACTTCACAGACCCGGACCGACCCGACACTGGAGTTACGGTGCAGCCGTGCAAGGACCGGGTTGGCCGTGCGTGTTGCCTCGCGGCGGATCAGGGCCGCCCTGTGCTGCAGGGTGGCCAGGCACCGCGGATCAAGCCGCCGTGCCAGTTGGTGGACGGGCCGGATACCGGCCAGCACCTCCATTGCCGCTTGGACCGTACCCCGCGTGATGGCACGGATCTCGGAAGAATCGTCGCTGGGAGTTGCTGTTTGACTCTGCGGCCGGGGTCTTGCCTGCTGTCCGGCCTTCTTCCCCAGCCCCTGTGCATTCTGGATCGGTGTTACTGCGGTCATGGGGTTCCCCTTGTCGGTGACGTGGTTGATGACTGCCTGTATGTGGTTGGTGCGGTGCCGCTGGGGTCAACGGCTCGATGGGGCCTGGAGGACCTGCCCGGGCATGAGCACATCGGGGTTCAGCCCGATAAGGCTTCGATTTGCCTGATACCAGCGCGGCCAGTGAAGTGCCACGTCCACATCGGAAGCTCCCGGTCCAAGGTCCCTTTTCGCGATGTCCCACAGGGTGTCCCCGGCCAGCACAGTCACTTCTTCACTTCGCCCATGCGGAGCGGTGTCCGCCTGAAGTCCGGCGCGGATACCCGGCGGCGCCAGCAGGCCAGGGCCCGTCACAGGCGCCGATGGCCGCCACTGTGGATCGAGGCGTGAAGGATCTCCCTCCGGGCGGGACATCGCAGTACCGGCCGGTGCCGAGACTTCCGTCCGGGTTGGCATCCACTCCGGCCCCGGCGCCATGGCGGCGTGAACCGCCGGGCCGGAAAGAAGCTGGAGCGAGAGCAGAGCGAGGATGAGCCGTCGCATGAAGGCCGGCGAGAACCGCCGGGCGGCCGCGGCGGCGCGGCCCTTACCGCAACGCTCCAGGATGATGGCGGCTGCGGACCATGCCATCGACAGCACCCACCAAGACATCACGGCGGCGCCTGCTGCCGAGGCCAGGGCACCGAGGGCATCTGCTTCGCCGGGCCACTGCAGGGTATCCAGCGCCACCGCGGAACGTCCGGGACCGGCACCGAGCTTCCACCTGTCCACGGTGGCCTTGCCGGAGAACACAAGGACAGCCCCAAGGAGCAGGATGGCGGCAGACATCGCCACGTCAGAAGCCAGGGAAACCTTTGAGTCAGGCTCAGTCATTTCAACCCCTTTGATGCAGTTTGATGCTGTTTGATGAACTTGGACCAAGTGTGAACTGTTTCCGTAAGTTTTGTCCATACGCTGGAGGCAAATACTTTGCCGCGTTGACCCCGGAGACCGCCGGGACCTACGCTGTGCGAATGCGCTGGGATGCCCTTTTTGCTGACTTGGAAAGCCAGATGACGGAACAGGACCACCTGGTCCTGGATGCGGAAGTCAGTGACCGCGTACGTGCGGAGCTGGTGGGAATCGGTATCGTGGACCGTCTGCGCGGGTCCGTGAACTGCCGGCTCACGGTGTACCTGCTGTGCGGGGAAGCGGTCCATGGAGTTCTGCGGCATGCGGGTGCGGACGCCATGGTCCTAGACGAGGGAAAGCACCAGGTTCTCGTGCCGTACATGTCGGTGGCGCACTACTCCGGGCTTGGCCGGCTGGCGCCGGGGGAGAGGTCCGGAGTGAAAAGGCGGCTGGGTCTCGCCCACGCGCTAAGGGGCCTGGCCCGGGACCGTGCCGGGCTTTCAGTGACCGTTGGCGCCGGCGCGCCGTCCATCCGCCTTGACGGGGTCATCGACAGGGTAGGTGCGGACTATTTCGATCTTGCGCTCGTGGCGCCCGGCGAGGTGCGACGGAAGGCACACGTACAGCAGGTCTCCACGGTCCCGTTTACGGCCGTCTCGCTGGTCAGGTCGAGGGTGGGCGGGGCGCTCTAGAAGTTTGGGTGTTCCGGGAACCGGCAGTGCGGACGCCTACGTCAGACCGACTTGGCCTTTGACGCCTGGATAATGCGGCTGGCTTCGGCGTAGCGCTCTTCGATGTACTGTTCAAGCATTTTTTCCTCGACCCGCCACTGGCCCCTCCCGCCCACCTGGATGGCCTTCAGCTCGCCGCTGCGGACCAGCGCGTACGCCGCCGGCGCATTGATCTGAAGCTGCTCGGCTACATCCGCGAGTGTTAGGAACCTGGGCATAAACCCATTTTGCCATCGATAGACCCCAAATGCGGGCGTTATCCACAGATTGGCAATATTTTCCCTCGTGACTTTTGTTCCCGAGCCCTTGCCGCAACAATGAGGGTGCCGGCCCACGAGGGCACGCCGGCGTAGTGGAGGGGGAAGAAACGTCATGGGTCCTGAATCGTCTGTCGCTGCGGCCCGGTTGAAGCGGCCGTCATGGAAGGATCCGCGCCTCGTTGTCGGCATCTTGCTGGTCCTGGCCAGCGTGGCGGGCGTCATCAGCCTTCTCTCCGGAGCGGACCGTACTACCGAGGTTTTCGCCGCCAGAAACAGCATCGGGGTGGGCGAACGGATCACCGCAGAGAACCTGATCCGAACCAAAGTGCGCCTGGGTGAAACCGAACAGCACTACATTACGGCAGCCTCAGGCTTGCCGGAAAATGCCGTGGCCATCCAGCGGATTGGCAAGGACCAGTTGGTGCCGCGAACGAGCCTGGGCGTCGTTGACGCCCTCGACCGCAAGCCGGTGGCGCTGACCGTTTCGGAAGCCCTGCCGGCCCAGGCCGTGGCTGGGGCCCGTGTCGATGTCTGGGTGGCCCAGCCCGATGCCCGCAATGGTTTCAACGAACCGAGACTTCTGCTCCCGGGCGCTGAAATCGCGGAGGCCGTGGAATACCTGACCGGGCAGCGGCATGATTCGGCCAGCTCGATGGCGGATACCGCAGCGTCCTTGACGACGGTACCTGCGGACCCGCGCGAGGAGCCGGACGGTCCGGGCCCGGGGCGGATTATTGCCCTGTGGGGACCCGCCGGAAGCCCAGGCCGCACTACTCTTGCCGTTAATGTCGCGGGCGAGCTTGCCGCTGAAGGAAAAGACGTCATTCTGGTGGATGCCGACAGTTACGGTGCCAGCGTTGCTGCGGTGCTTGGGCTGCTGGACGAGTCCGCGGGGCTGGCCCAGGCCTGCCGGCTGGCAGACCAGGGAGTCCTTGATGCGGCAGCCCTTGCGGGGATAGCAGCTCCGGTGGCCACAGCGCTGGGCAGGTTTCGGGTCCTTACGGGTATTACCAGGGCGGACCGGTGGACAGAACTCCGGGCGCCTGCGCTGGCCGTGGTCCTCGAGCGCGCCCGCCAGGTGGCCGACGTCGTGGTGGTTGACACAGGGTTTTGCCTTGAGGCCGACGAGGAACTTAGTTTCGACACCATGGCGCCGCGCAGGAACGCGGCGACGCTCCGCTCGCTCGAGCTTGCGGACACGTTGTTCGCCATAGGAGCAGCCGATCCGGTGGGGGTTCCGCGGCTGGTCCGCGCACTGGCCGAGCTGGAAGCAGCCGTCCCGCAGGCCTCGCCGGTAGTGGTCATGAACAAGGTCCGGGCCTCGTCAGTCGGCCGTGGGCCGGAAAGACAGCTGCAGGACGCCTGGCACCGCTATGGACCGGAGGCCGCCATCCATGCCTTCCTGCCCTTCGACGGCCCGGCGGCCGACGCCGCCCTGCTCGGAGGTTCACTCCTGCTGGAATGCGCGCCTGACTCCGGGCTGCGGCACGCCATTAGGAATCTCGTTTGTGCACCTGCCCAGCAAAATCGCAAATCCTCTGTATTTTCTTCCACCGCAGGCCGGAGGGCGAAGGACTAGGCTCGACCTATGAGCTGCGACGGTGCAGCGGATTTCTCATATGGAGGCGTGTGTCGATGTCGTCTGGATCCAGCGTGGAGGATCAGCCCTTGTCCCCGGCAGACCTGGAAGGGTTCATGGGGGACTATTATCAGCATCTTGCCGAAGAAGACGCGCGCAGCTACCCGAGGGAAGTGCTGGTCAACCGGGCCAAGAACCACCAGGCGGTCGCCGCGGAGCGCCTGCCCGGCCAGGAAAAGCTTGCCATTGTGGACGAGGAAGACAGCAGCGTCGTCTACGTCGTGACAGATGACATGCCGTTCCTGGTTGACTCCGTCAACGCCGAACTTGTCCGCCAGCATGCAGCGATCCGCCTGGTGGTCCACCCGCTCATTGTTGCCCGGCGCAACCGGTCCACGGGTGAGCTGGTCAAGGTCAGCCGGGTCCCGGCCCACCTCGGCATCTCCAGCGGAGACACTGCAGCCATGCCGAATATTTCGCACCTTATCGCGCAGGGCGAGGACGCGTCGCACATGGAGTCGTGGATCGCCGTCGAAATCAACCGCGTGTCCAACGAAGCCAAGGAATCCCTCCTTGAGGGCTTAAAGAGCGTGCTGGAGGATGTCCGGGCCGCCGTGGAGGACTGGCCCAAGATGCGCCATAAGGCGCTCGCGATCGCCGAAAGCCTTGACCAGGTGGCCCATCCTGGGCAGATTGCGGAACTGCGGCAGGCCCAGGATCTGCTTCGTTGGCTGGACGACGGAAACTTCACGTTCCTCGGCTACCGCGAATACGACCTGGTCAACGTGGACGGCGAAGACGTTCTGGAGTTGCGGGAGGAAAGCGGCCTCGGGCTGTTGCGGCCCTCCACGGAGTCGCCCCACATCCAGCACCTGACGGACACAGGCCGGAAGAAGGCGCGCGAAAAACGGGCGCTGGTCATCACGAAGGCGAACTCTCGCTCCACGGTGCACCGCTCCGCCTACCTCGACTACATCGGAGTGAAAAGCTTCGACCAGGCCGGGAACGTCAACGGCGAGCGCCGGTTCATCGGCCTCTTCGCCACCAGCGCCTACACGGGGTCCGTCCGGGATGTTCCCATCGTCCGGGACAAGGTTGACGCCGTCCTTCGCAGCGCGGGCTTCCCGCCGGACTCGCATTCCGGAAAGGACCTCCTGGGGATCCTGGAGACGTACCCCCGCGACGAGCTGTTCCAGATTGAGATTCCCGATCTGGCCGCCACGGCCCTGGGCATCCAGAAGCTCCAGGAACGCCGCCGCACCCGGCTGTTCCTCCGGCCGGACATCTACGGACGCTTCATGTCCGCGCTCGTCTATCTGCCGCGCGACCGGTACACCACCAACGTCCGGCTCCGGATCGAGCAGGAACTGCGCGAAACATTCCAGGCGGTATCCATCGATTACGAAGCGCGCATGACAGAGTCCGCGCTGGCCCGTCTGTTTTTCCGCATCCGCCTGCCTAAGAACGCAGATATCAGCCATGTAAATACGGATGACCTTGAAGCGCGGCTGGTCAGGGCGGCCCGGTCATGGAGCGAGGGCATCGCAGAAGTCCTGCGTCAGCGCGCGGACATTCCCAATGCCAAGGAGCTCGCCGCGATCTGGTCCGAAGCGTTCCCGGCCAGTTACCGGGTGGACTACGAGGTGGAAGACGCACTGGAGGATATCGCTCGATTTGAAGAACACGGCGCGGCGGCCGAGCGGGTGGAGGGGACTCCGCAGGACCGGCCAGGACTGCATGTCTACCTGCCCGAAGGTGCCGGTGCCACGCTGGAAGAGGACGCACGCGTCAAGCTCTACATGCTCGAACCCAAAAGCCTGAGCCAGATCCTTCCTTTCTTCCATAACCTTGGCCTCGAGGTGCTGGACGAACGCCCGTTCGAAATCGAGACGTCTGACGGCCGGGACTTTTTCCTTTACGACCTCGGCCTGAAGTATCCCGTCAAGGTGGACCCGGTGACCACCGGGCCGCTCCTTTCGGACTCGTTCGGTGCCGCGGTCACCGGTGCCGCCGAATCGGACAGCTTCGACAGGCTGGCACTGCGGGAAGGGCTGCACTGGCGGCAGATCGCCATGTTGCGCGCCTACGCCCGGTACATGCGGCAGATGGGAAACACCAATTCGTTCGGGTTCATGGCGGATACGCTGCTGGCCAACCCCGAAGTGACCAAGGGGCTGACGGCGCTCTTCGCCGCCCGGTTCGACCCGGCTCTCGATGCCGAGGAACGGGCACACGCACAGGGTGAAGTGCGCGCCGGGCTCACCGCCGCCATCGAGAAAGTTCCCACGCTCGACGCCGACCGCGTCCTCCGCACCTTCGTCAACCTCATCGAATCCACCCTGCGGACGAATTTCTATCAGGACAGGCCGCACCTGAGCTTCAAGCTGGATCCCGCCAAGATCGAGGGACTCCCGTTCCCCCGGCCGATGTTCGAGATCTGGGTGTACTCCCCGCGCGTGGAAGGCGCTCACCTCCGCTTCGGCAAGGTGGCCCGCGGCGGCCTGCGCTGGTCCGACCGGCGCGAGGATTTCCGCACTGAAGTCCTGGGCCTGGTCAAGGCACAGACCGTGAAGAACGCCGTGATCGTTCCCACCGGTGCCAAGGGCGGGTTCTTCGCCAAGCGCCTGCCGGATCCCACCGTTGACCGGGCCGCCTGGATGGCGGAGGGCGTGGAAAGCTACAAGACCTTCATTCGCGGGCTGCTGGACATCACCGACAACCTGCTTACGGAAGGCGGGAGCGAAAGGCTCGTGCCGCCGTCGAACGTTGTGCGCCATGACGGAGACGATTCCTATCTGGTGGTGGCTGCAGACAAGGGGACGGCAACGTTCTCCGACATCGCCAACGGGCTCGCAGCCGAGTATGGGTTCTGGCTCGGCGACGCTTTTGCATCTGGCGGATCTGTGGGCTACGACCATAAGGCGATGGGCATTACCGCGCGCGGCGCCTGGGAATCGGTCAAGCGGCACTTCAGCGAACTGGACCTGGACACGCAGACCCAGCCGTTCACCGTGGTGGGCGTTGGTGATATGTCCGGTGACGTCTTTGGCAACGGCATGCTGCTCTCCCGCCACATCCGCCTCCTCGCTGCGTTCGACCACCGCCATATCTTCCTGGACCCGTCGCCGGACGAGGAAGCTTCCTTCGCCGAGCGGCAGCGTCTCTTCGAGCTGCCCCGTTCCTCCTGGGACGACTACAACAAGGCGCTGATCAGCGAGGGCGGCGGAGTTTTCTCCCGTCAGTCCAAATCCATTCCGTTGTCTCCGCAGGTCTGCACGGCACTGGGACTGCCCGCCGGGACGAAGGAAATGAGCCCGCCGGAACTGCTCCGGGCCATCCTGCTGGCACCCGCGGACCTGCTCTACAACGGCGGCATCGGGACCTACGTCAAAGCAAGTACGGAAAGCCACGCCTCAGTGGGGGACAAGGCCAACGATGCCATCCGCGTTGACGGCAAAGACCTGCGGGTCAAGGTGGTGGGCGAAGGCGGAAACCTGGGCCTCACCCAGCGCGGCCGTATCGAAGCTGCCCTCCAGGGAGTCATCCTCAACACGGACGCCATCGACAACTCGGCCGGCGTGGACTGTTCCGACCACGAGGTCAACATCAAGATCTTCGTGGACCGGATGGTCGCGGCCGGGAAACTGTCCGCCGAGGAGCGTCCCGGGTTCCTCGCGTCCATGACCGATGAAGTGGCGCGCTTGGTGCTTGAGGACAACATCGACCAGAACATCCTGCTGCTCAACGACCGGACGCGCGTTGCCGAGTGGAGCCCCAGCTACGAGCGGCTGATGGACTGGCTGGACAAGACAGCCGGGCTGAAGCGTGACCTGGAAGCGCTGCCGAGCACCGAAGAGTTGAGGGAGAGGCTGCACCAGGGGCAGGGACTGACCTCACCCGAGCTCTCCGTGCTGGCTGCCTATGCGAAGATCGAGCTCGCCACCGCGCTGCGGAACAGCGACCTCGCGGATGATCCCTGGTTCCGGCAGACCCTGCGCAGCTACTTCCCGGCGCAGCTGCGCGAACGTTTTGATGCCGAGCTGGATACGCACCCGCTGCGCCGCGAGATCATCGCCACCGTCGTGGCCAACGACATGATTAACCTTGGTGGCATCACCTTTGCCTTCCGCGTCATGGAGGAAACGTCGGCCAGTGAGGTGGCGGTGGCCAAGGCGTTCGTGGCGCTCCGCGAGGTGTACGAGCTGGACATTATGGTGGCGGAGCTCAACAGCCTTCCGGCGTCGTTCCCCACTGAGCACTGGAGCGCGGTCCACCTCGATATCCGGCGGCTCCTCGACCGTGCAGTCCGTTGGCTCCTTGGCCAAGGGGGCGCGTCACGCCCCATCGCCGAGGTGGTGGATGAGTTCAAGCCGCTCATGGATCCGATGCGGGCAAAGCTCTTGGACTACCTCAAGGGGGACGACCACGAACGTGTGGCCGGATGGCTGGACAAGGCGCGCGAGTGGGAACTTCCGGAGGACCTTGCCTTCCGCTGGGCGGAGCTCTTCGAAAGCTATGTGCTCCTTGACATCGCCAAGATCGCGCGCGCCCGCCAGGAGCCCGTTGAGGAGATCGCTGCCGTCTACTACACCGTCTTCAACCGGTTCCATGTCGACTCGCTGCTCGAACGGATCAGCAGCCTGCCGCGGCAGGACCGCTGGCAGGCGCTGGCCCGGGCCGCATTGCGGGATGACCTGTACTCCACCATTTCGGACATGACGACGGCGGTGCTGGACGCCACCGAGCCGGCTGACTCGCCGGAGGCGCGGCTCCAGGACTGGGAGGCCCAGAACGCTGAACAGCTGGGCCGTGCCAAGACGATGTTTGACGAGGTCAACTCACTCGAAGCGGACGATATGGCGTCACTGTCGGTAGCATTGAGGCTCTTGAGGTCAATCGTCCGACGCTAGCCAGCCGGCGTCGCAACTGGAGGTGCAGTGGCAATCTTTACGGACCCCATCAGGGAACACGCTGATTTCGGGCCCGGCGATGCTGAGTGGCTGCACCTCCTGGTGGGGGACTGGCAGATGGTTGCGGACCTGGCGTTCGCCGACCTTGCATTGTGGTTTCCGCATCCGGACCTGGGCTACGTTGCCCTGGCGCACGTCCGTCCCTCCACCACGCACACAGTGTTCCACGGGGACTTCGTTGGTGAAGGGATCCGTTCGGACCTGAAGCCCCTGGTGGACAAGGCGTGGGAGAGCAAGGTTATCGAGCGTTCCAGTGAAACGAACTGGAGCAGCGACATGGCGCTGCGCGTGGAAGCCGTGCCGATGGTCCGGAACGGGCGGACCCTCGCGGTGGTCACCACGCACATGGACCTGTCCAGTTCGCGAATGCCCTCGAGGCTCGAGCTCACCTACCGCCAGTGCGCCTACGATCTGCTTCGCATGGGCACGCTGGGCCTCTGGCCCGACTTCGCCTCTCCCACCGGTTCACGCCGCGGTGCTCCCCGTGTGGGGGATGGGCTGATCCGGCTGGATGCCGAGGGTATCGTCCAGTACGCCAGCCCCAATGGCGTTTCGGCGTTCCGCCGGCTGGGTGACGGCGAATCGTTGGAAGGCCGCTCACTCGCAGAGGTCACGGCTGGTCTGTTGAAGGACCGCCGCATGGTCGATGAGACACTTCCCCTGGTGGTGACGGGCCGGATGCCGTGGCGCAGCGAGATAGAGTCGCGCGGAGTCAGCCTGTCCCTCCGCGCCATTCCCCTGCGGGATGAGCAACAGCGCTTCGGTGCTTTGGTCCTGTGCCGCGATGTGTCCGAGCTGCGGCGCCGCGAGATGGAGCTGGTTACCAAGGATGCCACGATCCGGGAGATCCACCACAGGGTTAAGAACAACCTGCAGACGGTGGCCGCGCTGCTGCGCATGCAGTCGCGGCGCATGGTGAGCGAAGAAGCCAAACAGGGCCTTGAGCAGGCCATGCGGCGAGTGGCCACCATCGCACTCGTCCACGAGACCCTGTCGCAGGGCCTGGCCCAAAGCGTTGACTTCGACGAGCTGATCGGGCGGCAGTTCAGGCTTTCGGCCGAGGTGGCGTCACCGTCCCAGCAGGTACGGACTGAGAGGTCCGGCAAGTTCGGCGAGCTCCCCAGCGACTTCGCCACCCCGCTGGCGCTGGTCATTAACGAATTGGTTACTAACGCTGTGGAGCATGGCCTCGAGGGCCGGGCCGGAACCGTATGGCTGCTTGCGGACCGGTCGGACGGCGAAGACGGCGAAGAACTGACCGTGACCATTGCCGACGACGGCGTGGGACTCCCGGACACCCCCCACGTTGAGGGGCTGGGGCTGCAGATTGTGCGCACCCTGGTGACCAGCGAATTGGGCGGTACCATCCAGTGGCAGCCACGCGAGGGTGGCGGCACTGCGGTGCAGATCAGGCTGAGCCTGGCGGGCAAGTAACGCTGCGGACTCCACGCGACGCACGGATACGGGAAAGCCCCGCATTCCCTTTGGGGGAGTGCGGGGCTTCGTTATATGGATCGTGTTGGCCCGGGTAGTGGCGCCTCAAGCGCTGCCGGGACTTTAGGGTTTAGGAGGCGCGGCGGGCGCGGGCTGCGCGGCGCTTTAGGGCGCGGCGCTCGTCTTCGCTCATCCCGCCCCAGACACCGGCATCCTGGCCGGACTCAAGGGCCCACTGGAGGCAGGTGTCCACCACGGGGCAGCGCCGGCATACGCTCTTGGCCTCTTCGATTTGCAGGAGTGCTGGCCCCGTATTTCCCACAGGGAAAAACAGTTCCGGGTCCTTATCGAGGCACGCTGCGCGGTTACGCCAATCCATGCTGATCAGTTGCTCCATTTCTGGGAAGTGCTCTTTGTGAAATTATTCACTAGTGGCTACAAAGGAAAAGGGCCCTGCGGGGCCCCCTTGGTCATCTGAATCAAGCCTGTCATGTTAACGCTGTGTAAACAAGGGGTAATAACCCTCGAAATCCCCGTAATTCTGAGCGATACATCACACCGCCGACGCCGGCCCTCACCAGTACCCGACTATGTCCGGTAGGGTGCCAGTGTGTCAAGACCCCCTGCAGACCCTGCTGATTCGTCCCCTAACCAAGACCCCGGCCGCCGTCCGAATGCCGGGCGTTCGAATGCCGGGCTTCCGGGTCAGGGCCGTCCGGACAACGACGGCCCGGCGGCGGCGCGTGACCGACCCGGGGCCGTCACCACCATCGCCGCCATAGTGGCAGCCGAAGCCACCGCACTCCTTGGCGTGGCTGTCTGGTATGGATACAACCTGCTTACCGGTAGCCCGGCGTTGTCCTTCTGGGGTGCGGTGTTCACGCTGGCACTCCTCCTGGCATTTTCTGCCTGGCTGTTTGCGGTAGCCACCTTCCATTTTCGGGGCTACCGATGGACCCGCGCCGCAGCCCTCGTAGCGCAGTTGTTTGTGCTGACCATAGGCTTTCCTACCCTCAGCGGCGGACTTATCGCGGCCGGCGCGGCTATGGTGGTCCCTGCAGTCCTGGCCTTGGTGCTCCTGTTCCACTCCCGGGTGATCAGCTATGCGTCCAGGACCGGAGGCGGGACTCCGGCGCTGTAGGACGCCAGTGCCACCTGCAGGGCGCGGCTGCCGCCGGATTCGATAAGGACGGCCCGCCCCGGGGGTGGATGGGGCTCGACGTCGAAGCGAACGCCGTAAATTTCACCGTCGGACGTTGACCGCGGGCATAACAGAAGTCCCGCACCTGAGGACCGCGCCTCCATGGCCCATGCCACCCGCTGGCCGAGCAGCGGGCCCGGCGCGGCAGTAAAGACAACCCCATGGCCCAGCCCATGAAGGTCTGCGACGTCCCGCATCGTTGAGGGGGCCAACCGATCGGCGTCGTCTATCAGGAGAATCGAATGCCTGTCCAGCGCTCCGGCCCGGGCTGATTCGAGGCACTGCTTCCAGTATCCGGTGGAGTCATCTACCGCGCCCGGCTCCGTGCCCGGGCGCAGCCACCTTCCTTGGCCAGGGTTGAGTTCCTCGATGACGCGGAGCACATTAGTCTTTCCGGTTGCCGGCCCGCCGAGGATGGCGAACACTCCGCCCGCTGTCAGCCGGATCGATGCCGGGGACACCTCGTCTCCGGTGACCCCGAGAAGTATCACCGGCCCTCCGACCGGGGTGCCACTCCTGGTGGTTTCGCTGGTCCTGAGGCGCTCCGCCGGAACCACGTCAGGCAGTGGCTCCACCCTGAAGGGGGCAGAGGCCGGTGCGGGCACGCCGGCCAGCTCCGCTAACTGAGGCTTACTCCCCCCGGTAGGGGACCCAGCGGGGTCTCCAGCGTAGAGTTGGCATGCCGATGGAACCGGCCCGGCCACCGGCCCCACCGCCACGGCACGTCCCTTAATCACGTCAACGGCAGGCAATCGTGGCCAGGCGAGCCGGCTCTCCTCTGTTGAATCGGCAGGGAAATACAGCCTGTTCGGTATAGCGGCCGTGAACCGGGCTGCCACCAGTTCACGGTCGCCCGAGAGGAGGAGGCTGATTCCGGCGGCGTGCCCGTCCCGGATCAGGTCGTGTACCAGCTCCTCAGCCCAGGAATACGGTCCGGCGCGGAAAGCGGAGACCCACGACCCCCACCCTGCAATTACTACGAGGACTGGCGGACGGACTGTGTCCCTCCTGCTGAGCCTCAGCGTGAGTTCCTCGGCCAGCCGTTCAAGGACACGGACCGCCCGCCTCAGCTCATGCAGCCCCACATAGGCGCCGGTCCTCGGGCACCCGGCGAGAGGTTGCAAGCCCGAACCGGCATCCAGGACGTAGGCGTGCGATTCGGCCGGGTGGCACAGGAGCCTCCGCGAGATAGACTCCGCCACCTCGACTGTCCCCGACGACGGGGTACCGATCAGGGCCAGATGTCCGTCCCGCCCTGGATCCCACCGGAGGAGCTTAACGCATTGCAGTTCGGGAAGATCGATCAGTCCCAGTGCAACGCCCCATCCGGAAGCTTCGGATTTAGCGTCTGTCCCGAATCCAGGCAGGTGGTGCGGCAGGGGAGCGGCCACCGGCTGCCTGGGGGCCGGGCCGCCCGCTGCGGTCCACAGGTCGCGGACCGTGGCGAGCAGCGGTTCGGCAGCCTGGGCGCGGGTTTGTGCGGGGGAGCCGGAGGCTTCTGTGTCGACGGGCTGGCCCGAGAGATATTCCGCGACGAGATGGGCGCGGACGGCCCGCCCCGCCGTCGTACGCCCGGATTGAACGGACGCTGCCTGAAATTCGCGTGGCGGCTCGGTGCCACGTACCAGGAAGGCGCGGCCGGGCCGCTCAATGCTAATGGCCGCCGCTGCGCGGTGGTTGATGACGTCCACCGACTCCATCTCAGACTGGACGCGCAAGGCGATGCTGGAGGTGACATTGGCGCGGATATCGGCGGTCAGCGCGCCTTGGGGCCGCTGCGTGGCCATTACCAGGTGGATCCCCAGTGACCGGCCGATCGAGGCAATCCGCATCAGCTCGCGCAACGCTTCGGGATGATCGTCAACCAGCATGCGGAATTCGTCGATGACTATAACCAGGTGGGGGAGCGGGGCAACGCTCGGCGGCGGTGCCGCCCTGAGTGCCGCCAGATCCGGGACCCCCGCTGCGGACAGCGTCTGTTCGCGGAACCGGACTTCGGCGCGGAGCGAAACGAGAGCCCGTTCGAAGCCGTTGCCGGACAGATCTGTCAGCAGTCCGGTGCAGTGGACCAGCCCGGCCAACGGGCCAAGTCCCGATCCGCCTTTGAAGTCAATGAAGAGGAAATTGACCCGGTCCGGCGGATAGCTGAGGGCAAGGGAGGCGACGAAGCTGCGGAGGAGCTCGGACTTGCCGGAGCCGGTGGTGCCGGCTACGAGGAGGTGGGGGCCGTCGGATTGGAGGTCCAGGATCAGAGGCCCTGATGTTCCCATACCCACTGGAACCGGAAGCCCGGTTGCTCTGGCGGCAGCCTTCCAGCGGGCGGCCGTCCGGGCCGGGTCCGACGGAAGGATTTCGTCGAGCAGGCAGGAGGCGGGGATGCCCGGAGCGCTGCCGGCGGGCGCCGTCCCGCGGGCTGCGAGGCGGCGGCAGAACGTGTCGAAGACTGCCTCAGGTGCGAGGTCCGGGACGAAGAGCACGGTGCCGTGCGGCCCCCGCAGCACCGATTCCCGCTCGGCCAGCTCCACATTGCTTTCGGTGGCCGCAGACACGCCGGCTGGCGCGAATTGCAGCACCCGCCAGCCGCGGTCCAAGGCCACTTCGGCGAGCACGTGCTCGATGTCCGGATCCGGCGAAGTGCCCGTCAGGACCAGAATCCCGGGAATCTTTGGTGCATACCCTGATGCCGCTGCCAGTGCCGTCCTGCAGGCCGATGCCGTGGCGGTGAGGATGGTCTGGGGCAGGTATCTGGCGGGTAGCGGAAGCCGGGCTGCTGCACCATGGATGACGACAGGCGTTCCGCGGCCCAGCGGGTAACCGGCAACCTGCATGAGCAGCGCCCGGATCATTCCGGCAGAGACTGCACGCGTTCCGTGGAACACCGTGTGCCGCCAGCCGGGATCCAGGAGGACGGGAACTGTCCCGGCGGGCGGCAGGGCCGCGCCCGGGGGATCCAGTTGCACGTTGGCGGACTGGACCGCCTCTCCAAGCCGAAACCACAGGCGTTCGCCGCCCTGCGGCTCCGGTACTTTCGGTGCTTCGGATGTTTCCGGAGTGTCGGTAGTCGATAGGACGTGCTCCGCCGAGAGCATCAGGACGGCGAGGGAGGGCCCCGCTTTGTTCCTGCGTTCGCGGTCCTGCGCTGCCGCGGACCTGATTGCGCCGTCCGCCCTGCGGCGCTGCTTCCGGCCGGTGAGCAGGGGGACAAGAAGTGACCCGGCGGAGGCCGCGGCGAAGGCAAGGAACAACCACATGCCCGTGGCCAGCGCGAGGGCGACGCCAAGGACCAACGGGAGCGTGGCCGTGAGGAGGAGGAGCAGACGGTTGGCGGGTTCCGGCTGGCCTCGAACGATGATGGGCTGCCGCACGGATGAACCCGCCAGCTCCAGCGCACTCCAGGGGACGTCGTCAAAGGCCAGAGCGAGACGGGTGTTGCCGCATCGGATGGTCGAAGCCGTGGAGACGACCGCGCTTCGTACTCTTTGCCCGTCGACATATGTGCCGTTGGCGCTGTCCAGGTCTGTGATGGATATGTGCGAATCGGTGACCTCCAGTCGGGCGTGGAGCCTGGAGAGCTCCGGATCCTGGATGAGGATTCGCGCTCCGCTTCGTCCGAGCGTGTAGATGCCGCGCTCCAAAGGCACGATGGTGCCGGCTCCGGGGCCGCTGTGCACCGCCAGCGACAGCCCGGCAGGGATGTTCCGCACGGCGGTGCGGGGCGGGGTCTGCTTCCCGGGGCGCTCGCCGCCGTCGACCATTACTGCGCCGTTTACCAGGGGAGGTTCCCCGAGAATGAGGCCGTCCAGCTCACGGCCTTCCACCGTGACGGCACCGGTTCCGAAGCTGGCTGCCAATTCTGCCTGAAGCGCCCGGCCCGGGGTGCCGTCCGGTGCTTCCAGCACGATCTCAACAGGCGGCCCGGCGAAGCTGGACGACGGTCCGCCTGCCAGGGTGCAGTGCAACGTCACGGACAGGCCTCCTTTTAGTTGTGGGCCCACGCTATCTACGGCCGTCAGGCGCGGGCCACAACGAGGCGGGGCTATGTGGAAAAGCTGCCGGATGCTCGCTGCTCTAGAGGGAGCTGCGCGTCCGTGGTGCGAGGCTTCCGGATTGGACGCCCTCTGCTGTCCCTCGGGTAGGCTAGAGCAGCAGACAACGCGCAACATTGCGCTGCCCGCATTCAAACCAGGAGATTTTGTGACCGCTGACCTCGTCATCGTAGGGTCTGGCTTTTTTGGCCTGACAATCGCAGAACAGGCCGCCTCTGAGCTGGGCCTGAAGGTGGTTGTCATTGACCGCCGTCACCACATCGGCGGTAATGCCTACAGCGAAAAGGAAGAGCAGACCGGTATTGAGGTGCACCGTTACGGGGCACACCTGTTCCATACCTCCAACGAGCGCGTGTGGGAGTACGTCAACAGGTTCACGACCTTCACCAATTACGTCCATAAGGTTTATGGTGTGCACAAAGGTGAGGTGTATTCCTTGCCGATCAACCTGGCCACGATCAACCAGTTCTTCCGGGCAAATCTCACGCCCGGCCAGGCTCGCGAACTCATCCAGGAACAGGCTGGGGAACTAGCAGGCACGGACCCGCAGAACCTCAACGACAAGGGGATCCAGCTGATTGGGCGCCCGTTGTACGAAGCCTTCATTAAGCACTACACCGGTAAGCAGTGGCAGACGGACCCCAAGGATCTGCCAGCCGGTATTATCTCGAGGCTTCCGGTCCGTTATAACTACGACAACCGGTACTTCAACGACAAGTACGAGGGCCTGCCCACCGACGGATACACTGCCTGGATCGAAAAGATGGCGGACCACCCCAACATTGAGGTGCGCTTAAATACCGACTTCTTCGACGACTCCCACGAGTACAGCAAGAACAAAGTTGTCGGGAAAATCCCCGTTATATACACCGGTCCGGTGGACCGCTATTTCGATTACGCCGAAGGGGATCTCTCCTGGCGCACGATCGACTTTGAGGAGGAAGTACTCGACATGGAGGACTTCCAAGGCACCTCCGTAGTGAACTATAACGATGCTGACGTCCCCTACACCCGTGTCATTGAGCCACGTCACTTCCACCCGGAGCGCGACTACCAGACCGAAAAAACGGTCATCATGCGTGAATTCTCCAGGTTTGCAGAGAAGGGCGATGAGCCGTACTACCCGGTCAACACCTCCGCCGACAGGGAGCGCCTGCTGAAGTACCGCGACCTTGCCGCGGGTGAAAAGGACGTGCTGTTTGGCGGGCGGCTGGGAACATACAAGTACCTCGACATGCACATGGCTATTGGATCTGCCCTGAGCATGTTCGACAACAAGATCAAGCCGCATTTCGAAAGCGGTGCAACGCTTGAAAGCGGCGGGGTAGACGCATGAGTCAAGGGTCCAGTCCCCGGCACCATCCGAATGACGGATCTGGATGGGTTACGTTGCAAAGGGTTGTCTTTCCGGAGCATTCAGAGCTGGATACTGCTCCGCTATACGTCGATATGGGAACTGCGGCAGGCATGCCCGCACCCACAGAGCGGGAAGCGCGGAAACAGGGCAGGCGGCCGGTTCGTCTAAGCTCCAACACCCGGGAAGCCCACGCGGAAGACTTCATCGGGCGCTGCTCCACCCGCGTCCGGCCGGGTGAACGTATTTCCTTCGGGAGCTATTTCAACGCCTTCGCCGCGGGGTACTGGCGGAAGTGGACCAAGCTCAGCAACCTGCGTCTGAGTGTCAGCACACGGGGGGAGGGCACCATAATCGTCTTCCGATCCAACGCCAAGGGCGCACTCCTGCAGCAAAAGAGCATTCCCGTGGCGGGAGAACAGACGTCGGTCGTGGATTTGGACCTGCTGCCGTTCGGCGACGGTGGCTGGTACTGGTTTGACCTCGTGGCCGGACGCGGCGAACTCGTCATGGACAAGGCCGAGTGGCAGGCGCCCGGCCCGGCTCCTGCCCCTGCGTCAGTCACGTTGGAGATCACTACCCTCAACAAGACCTCTTTCTGCCTCAACAACCTTCGGCTGCTGGCCACAAACCCCGGGTGCCTGGACCAGGTTGACGAGATCATCATCGTGGACCAAGGTACCGACAAGGTATCGGCCGCAGAGGGTTTCGGCTCCGTGGCCGACAGCCTAGGCGGGAAGCTCCGAATCATCGAGCAGTCCAATCTCGGAGGCTCCGGCGGCTTCTCCAGGGGCATGTTTGAAGCGTGCGGAAACGGCAGCGACTATGTCCTGCTGATGGACGACGACGTCGTCATCGAACCGGAGAGTATCACCCGCCTAATAACGTTCGCCGGATACTGCAGGAAGCCCACCATCGTGGGCGGCCACATGTTTGACCTCCACCACCGGACGGCCTTGCATACATTTGGCGAAATAGTTAACCCGCAGCGTATTCAGCCGGATCAGCCATACACCGAAATGGAACCCGGTCATGATTTTCTAACGTCCAACCTGCGGCACACCCCATGGATGCACCGTCGCGTTGATGTGGACTATAACGGGTGGTGGATGTGCCTGATCCCTACGTCTGTGATCCGCGAGATTGGCCTCTCCATGCCGGTATTCATCAAATGGGATGACGTGGAGTTCGGACTCCGTGCGAAAGCGCACGGCTATCAGACTGTGAGCCTGCCGGGTGCGGCCGTATGGCACATTTCATGGGGCGACAAAGACGACCTGGTCGGCTGGCAGGCCTACTTCCACAATCGGAACCGACTCATCGTGGCCTTGATGTACAGTCCATTCGCCAAGGGAGGAAAGGCGCTGGCGGCCGCATTGTTCGCCGACATCAAACACACTCTCTCGATGCAGTACGCAACTGCGCAGGGCCGGGTGTGGGCAGTGGAAGACCTCCTGAAGGGCCCGGATGGGCTGCACTCTATGTTGGACACAACTTTGCCCCGTATTCGAGGCATGCTTGCCAGCCACAGCGACACTGTCTATTTGAGCGACCCGGATGCCTTCCCAGCGGCCCGCACGGAGGAAAGTCTGGGCGGCAGCGCCGCGGTGTCTGTCCGTCCCTCATTGAAGACCCTCCTTCCATGGGGAGCCAGGACTCTCCGGAAGCAACTCTTCACAGATGTTTCCACTGAGGACCGTGCCCGGCCCCAGGCCCGCATTTCCCATCAGGATAATAAATGGTGGACCGTGTCCCAGTTCGATTCCGCCATAGTCACCAACGCTGAAGGCACGGGCGCTTCCTGGTACGTGCGCAACCCCCGGCTGGCGAAGTCGCTCCTTGGGGAAGCCTTGGGCGGAGCAGCGCAGGTAGTGCGCCGGTGGGATGAGCTCTCGCAGGAGTACAAGTCGAAGATGCCCGCGCAGTGCTCCATGGAAAGTTGGGCGGCGACGTTCGCCGAGCACACTATCTCGGACACCCGCGCCAGGAAGCCCGAGTCAGTGGGAAACAGCGGATGACATCCCTTCAAGACTCGGGCTTGGTCCGGCCGGGGACCGGGCATGGCCTGAAATATGTCTTTCGGCACAGGTATCTGCTGCGGCTGCTGGTCCGGAAAGAAATCAAACTCAGATACCGTGGCTCGGTCCTGGGCATTATTTGGTCCTATGTGAAGCCGGCCATCCAGTTCGTGGTTTTTTACGTGGCGCTGGGCATTTTCCTTGGCCTTAACCGGGACGTTGGCAACTACGCGGTTTATCTGTTCTCCGGCATCGTGCTGATCAACTTCTTCACCGAGGCCCTTAACAACGCCGCGAAGTCAATTGTCTATAACAGTGGTTTGATCAAGAAGATATTTCTTCCCCGGGAACTCTTCCCGGTGGCCTCGGTGTTCGTCTCGGCCGCGCACTTCTTTCCCCAGCTCGTAGTTCTTGTCATGGGGTGTGTGATTACGGGTTGGCGTCCCACTGTCTTAGGTCTCGCAGCAGGTATCGCAGGTTTTTTGGTGCTGGCAATGCTCTCCGTGGGGCTTGGACTCTTCTTCAGCTCCGTAAATGTCTACTTCCGCGATTCCGAAAATTTCGTCGAAATGATGCTAATGGTTGCCACCTGGGCTTCTCCGGTGATGTACCAGTGGCGCATGGTGCACGAACGCCTGGGTGACTTCTGGTTCGCTGTGTACCAGTGCAACCCTGTCACTGTCGGTGTTGAACTTTTCCACTATGCCTTTTGGTCGACGACAGCGGAGGGCGACGTCAGTTTGGCGGCTCCGCCACAGCTCTTTGAGCTGTGGCTGCCCGTGGCCATGGTCATTTCAGCTGCGGTACTGGTTCTGGGGCAGTTCACCTTCGGCAAATTAGAAGTCAAGTTCGCGCAGGAGCTGTAGTGTCTGAGCAACCAACAATTGCCGTTGAGATCAAGGGCATCAGCAAACAGTTCGTCCTTCGCCATACGCGATCGATCAAAGAAGCCCTCATATGGTTTGTGAAAGGACGTAAAGGTGACCTTTCGGCAAAGTTCCATGCCCTTCGTGATGTAAGCCTGGAAATCCGGCAAGGTGAAACGGTCGCCCTGCTAGGCCTTAACGGTTCCGGAAAGTCCACCCTGCTTAAGCATATTTCCGGCGTCATGACCCCCGACGAGGGTACTGTACGGACCCGCGGCCGGGTGGCGGGACTGATTGAGGTGGGAGCCGGTTTCCATCCGGATCTTTCTGGCCGTGACAATGTTTACCTTAACGCGGCCATCCTGGGGGTATCAGAGGCGGAGATCAAAGAACGCTTCGACTCGATCGTTGATTTCGCTGAGATCGGAGAGTTCATCGATACCGAGGTGCGCTTCTACTCGTCTGGCATGTACCTGCGCCTGGCGTTTTCCGTCGCGGTCCACTCAGACCCGGAGGTGTTTCTAGTGGACGAAATTCTCGCCGTCGGCGACGAACCATTCCAGCGAAAGTGTTTAGCGAAGATCCAGGAACTCTCCGATGCCGGTCAGACTCTCGTGGTCGTCAGCCACGACTTGGACCTCGTGCAACGGGTCTGCTCCCGGGGCGTTCTACTCGAACACGGGCGAGTGATCAAGGACGGGCCGAGTTATGACGTGGTCGAGTACCTGCGGGCCCGCAGCAGTGGTTGAGCGTCTTATACCCGCAGCCCCCATCTTTTTTAGCAGAACCCGGGAAGCATATCTTTGAGCCAGCAGACTGCCACCTACACACCCGCCGCCCAAGCGCCTCGGAAGCCGAAGCAAAAATTCCGGACGGATATCCAGGCCCTTCGGGCGCTGGCGGTCGGAGCTGTCGTCGTCAATCACCTCTGGCCAACGTACTTGCCCGGGGGATATATCGGTGTCGATATCTTTTTCGTTATTTCCGGTTTCCTGATCACGCGGCACCTCGTGGAGGAACTACAGGGAAACGGAAGGGTGCGTTTTGCAACCTTCTATGCCCGACGCATACGAAGGCTGCTTCCAGCGGCACTGCTCGTCGCCTTCGTCAGCATCATCGGCTCGTGGCTCGTGCAGCCCTACTCCCGCTGGACGGATGTTGCATGGGAAACTCTCGCTTCGGTTTTCTATGCAGAGAACTGGCTACTCGCCGCAAAATCCGTAGACTATTCCGCTGACCATGAGATGGCCACCCCCGTGCAGCATTATTGGTCGCTGTCAGTTGAAGAGCAGTTCTACCTTATCTGGCCGCTTCTTCTGGCTGCTTCATTTTTTCTTGCACTGCGTCTGCGCAGATCGCCGCTGACGCTGCTCTCGTACGCGATGGGAACAGTCTCCGTAGCGTCCCTTGCATACAGCGTGTATTTCACCACGGCCAGCAAGAGTGAGGCCTACTTCGTCACCAGCACAAGGGCCTGGGAGTTCGCCACCGGTGGACTGATCGCGATGGCAACCTTTGCGCTTGCCGGACGTGGCACACGTGCACGGGAGGTAAATCACCCCGCAGCAGTGCATCTGCTGATGGGACTGCTCGCCTTCGCCGGATTGGCAGCGCTTATCTTCGCGCTTGTCCTTTTTGACGAGCAGACCTTGTTCCCGGGGGCCATGGCATTGATTCCCGTCCTAGGCACGGGTGCGATTGTCCTTTCAGGATCCGTGCTGGGGAGAAGTGCCCTGCCCGGATCAGGGTTCCGGCCCCTGCAGTTTGTGGGAGACATTTCCTACTCGCTATACCTGTGGCACTGGCCGTTGATTATTCTGTCCGTCCCGGTCTTGGGGCACGAGCTCCGCGCGACCGAAAAGCTCGCCATAGGCGCAGCGTCCGTCGTGTTGGCGGTGCTGACCAAGCGATTCGTGGAGGATCCCGGCAGGAACGCCCTGTTCAGGGGCCGCTCTCCGCGCGTGAGCATCTTGGCCGGCATCGGCACGATGGCGGTGGCAGGGGCGCTGTCGGGGGCCATGGTACTTTCGGCGGCCCAGTCCGAGCAAGCGCAGCAGCAGCAGTTGGCGATGCTCGCAAAGTCACCTTGTTACGGTGCCGCCAGTCTCCTCCCGGGGGCATCCTGCCCGGACAGATACGGTGCTCCCGATGCGCAGAACATCGGAAAGCCTGAGTCACCCTACTTTGCCGTCTCCGGCTGCCGTTCGGCCCCGGATCAGATCATGGTCCAGGGAACGCCATACCTTCAGGACTGTGACTACTCGGGGGGGAAGACGGACGCGAAGACAGTATGGTTCGTTGGGGACTCGCATGCGGAGCACTGGAAAGTTGCTTTCTTTGATCTTGCGCGCAAACAGCAGTGGAAAGTCCGTTTGAGCCTGGCGGGGGGCTGCTCGCTTGCAGACGTCCGAAGGGTCGCATTCATGGACGCACCACGGCTGGACGCCAAGAGTCAGCAGCGCTGCCTGGACTGGAGCGAGCAGGTGTCAAAGAAAATTCTGCAGCAGCAGCCGGACCTTGTGGTGTCCTCTACCTTTTCAATCAAAGAAACGATCGACGACGGCACCGGCCGGGATCAGTTAGCACAGTACCGCTCCTCCGTGGAACGGCGAATAGCCAAATGGGCCGAGAACGGTACGCGTGTGGTCGTCATTCGTGATTCGCCGCTAACCTTGGGCAAGAGTACGCCTACCTGCGTCATCAACAACAAGGGCAATGCCATTGCCTGTGCCACCGAGCGCTCGAAAGCCCTCCTCCCCGATCCTACGGCGCAGGCCGTCGCCGAACTCAGGCATAGAAATCTGAAGGTACTGGACATGTCCGACCAGTTCTGTGATGAGGCCCGCTGCTATGCGGTAATCGGCGGACTCTTCGTGTTTTATGACGACAACCACCTTACAAAAAGTTATGTCGAGAGCCTTGCCCCGCTTTTCGCCCACAGACTGCTCCGCCTGGCGCCGGGAGAGTAGGCGGCTTGGCCATGACGAAAAGCCAATTGACACGATGGGAAAACGAGAAATGACGTCCGGACCTGAACAAATGAGTACCAGCCGTCGAGCCTTTTTGGCTCTGGCGGGGCTGGCACCCTTGGCACTGGTGTCGTGCTCAACCGGGGACAAGGGTCCAGTGGAGGTTCGCGCCTCGTCACAGGGATTTCCTAAGTCTGTGGATCATCGCTTCGGGGTAACTGAGCTGAAGGCTCCACCGGCCAGGATCGTTGCACTGGGTACAGTGGAGGCAGAGACACTTGTGGCGTTGGGACTTGCTCCTTTGTCACGCCCGGGTGTGGACTTTACACCCTGGTACCGCGCAGGCGTGCGGGCCTTGAACCCGGCAGAGGTGCCGCATACCTATGACGACGGACGCCAGCTGAGTTCTTCAGTGTTCGAAGAACTGAGGCCGGACGCTTTTCTTTCGGTCGGCGGCCGGTTGAGCCAGGAGGAGTACCAGGCGTTGTCCGAGCTTGCGCCGGTGATCATTGCCCCGAGCGACCTTCCGGCAGAATCATGGGAGGCCGTGACCCGGTTTATTGCCGAAGTCGTCGGACTGGGCGGCCCAGCCCAGGCCCTTATTGCCGAGGCCAAACAGGAGATCGTTGATGTCGCTGCTAACTATCCGGTGCTTAGAGGTGCGACTGCCCTTTTTGTTTCTGCTTCCTCAGCTTCCGGATCTGACCTGGTCCTTTCCGTGCCGGGTTCGGCGCCCGTGGCATTCTTCGCGTCAGCAGGATTGGCAGCGCCCGCCGCACTGAGCGACCTCGCGAAAAGCCTGGAACGGACCCCTCATCGCTTCCCCAAAGGTACGGTTTACTTACCGCGTGAACGAGCAGGAGAACTCAGTGCTGACGCGCTGGTGGTTTCGGTGCCGATGACTGATTTTACTGTTTACAAGGCCAACAAGAAGCTCAGCCGTGATTTTCCCGAGTTTGGGCAGGGAACCATTTACGTCGTCTCGGGCGATGAGAGAGTGGCACTGCAGCACCAATCGGTTATTGGAGCACAGTGGGCTGCCCGGAATGTCTTACCAGAGTTGGCCAAATCAGCATACAAGACTAAATTTCCCTAAAGAGCGGCGAGAGTGAAGGAGCGGGGCCGGCCATCGATATGGTGGCGAGCCCCGCTCCTTCCCGCTGTCAGTGGCAGGCGGTCATCTTGAACAGCCGGGCTTTCCCCACTTCTTTGACGAGCTGAACACCTGGTGCGGAGTCATCCGCGAGGTCCCTGGTACCCTCCAGCGGCTCACCGCGGGGTGTCATCTCCTGGTCCGCGAAGTCAAGGGCCCAGTAGGCCCGTTTTTCTTCGATCACGGGGCATACGCTGGGGTTGTATGCGGCTTCGCCCCAGTGGTTCATCAAGAGACGTTCACTCTCGCTGCGCGCCCCGAGGATGTGTGGGGCGATGACATGCCGGCCGGAAAAGGCATATGCCATGGACGCGCCGGTGCGGGGATTGCCCACTATGACGTCTGACTCCGGGACTATGTCTTCCAGCTGTTTCATGAGCGTCAGCTCATCAATTGTTACGAGGCTTGAATCGTTGCGTGTCTCGAATGTGGTGGAGATCCGCTGCTGCACCATTGACAAGGTGCCTCCCTGCGCTGCGAGACCGACGAGGAGGACGACGGCGGCGCCGGCGGCGGTTGCCCTTGTTCCCTGCATCCGGGATGCCACCCTGCGCAGGGATCTAATTGGTGCTTTGGTCGTATTGCTTCCCCGCGGGAATCGGGAAGCCCATCTGGCAGGCCAAGGACCAACATGGGTGATGATCCAGTCCAGACCGAGCGCCACAATCGGAAGCGTCGCCAACGGCAGCATTGCCGCAAAACGGTTGCTGTCCGAATACCACACGCCGGTGGCGAAGTATCGGACGAAACCGATCGGCCAGGCGGATACTATGAGGTAGAGCACGGCTGCAATGACGAACATGCCTAAGCTCCACCAATGACGCTTGATCTGGCGCGCGATGGCGTAAAGACCGACGAGTGTCAGAAGGAATATTATCCATGCCACCGTGGTGCCCATAGGTGCACTGCCCAAGACCTCACCCAACGCTTGTGCATTAGTCTGGAAGGGGCCCCAACTGGCCGCACTCCGCGGTGGCCGAGCCACAACCCACACCACAAGGGTGCCGGCAGCGTAGAGCGCAGCCGCGAGGGTCCAGAGTGAAAATGCACGTCTGGAGAGAGCGCCGCTGGTACGGGCTGTGACCGCCCTAAGATATACACCGACCACGGCGGGGAAGGCGAACATCAGCAAAGCGATGAACGCGCTGGGGTGCGTCAGGGCCAAACCGGGAACGGTCGCCACCAACAAGAGGATGGCGCTCCCGCTGAGTTTCAGCTGCGACGATCGTATGCCGATAGCCTCGATGGTCAGCGCAAGGACTGCCGGCAGCATCGTTAGCGCCGCGTGATTCGGGTAAAGGATCCCGAACGCCACCATGAGGTAGGGAAAGCCGCTGAACCCCGCAGTGAGAACACCTGCGCCCAAGAGCGTTAGCGGGCGGGTGCCGACGATACGGCTGACCAAGAACAGGGAGGCCAAGGGCCATACCACTGCGGCATAGAGGATTGATCCCCAGTTTACGGCTACCGTGATGGCTTGCCCGCCGGACATCAAAACCAGCGCGAGCAGCGCGTGCATGCCGGCGGGGTAAAGACCTTGGGAAGTCTCGGTCAGATTACCGAGCGTCAGCGTATTAGCTGCCTGGGTGTCCGCAATGTACCGCACTGCATTCAAATGGTAGACGTTGTCAAAGGTCTCGGAGAACGATTCCGGGGAGCCGAAACCGGACATGTACCGCGCACCAATAATGATCGCGGGGACCAGCACGGCGAAGACGACGATAGCTTTGTTCAATACGGTCCGGGGGTGCAGCCCGGAGTCTGGTGCACGGATCTCGAGCCTATCCTGGCCGGCGCCCCTTCTACGCATAAGGGCCCGGAGACCAACAATCACCCCTAGTAGAAAAAGAGTACCGACCGTTACTGAGACTGGATTGAACGGGATCCGAGCGAACCCGAAAACGATGCCCGTCGAAGCAACAACGCTGGTCGTGACCGGTACAGCCAAAACAGCCAGGCTCGGGCCTCGCAGACCGGCCGCCGCGAGCAGTGCCAGACCTGGAACAAAGAAGACCACTACGGCGATTGCGAGCGTGGGGACAGATTCCCACCAAGACATAGATCAACTCCTAAACGTCAACGCAAGCCTACTAGGCCGGTGGCCGGTTGCTTTCCCGGGGCTCAGCGAGCCGGCTGTGACTGCCACCCACCCGGGTTCTCCTTGATACAATCCATAATCATGGCTAACTCACGGCGTTCTGGCGTTCTCATTGTCATGCCCGCATGGAACGAAGCAGAAGCAATCGGAAACACCATCCGGAACGTGCTTGCCGTCGTGCCTTCCTATGATGTGTTGGTCGTCGATGACGGCTCCAAGGACGACACTCCCCGCATCGCCCAGGAGGCCGGGGCCACTGTCCTGAAGCTGCCTTTTAACCTTGGCGTTGGCGGAGCTATGCGGGCCGGCTTCAAGTACGCACTCCGCAACAACTACAGTGCCGTTATTCAGGTGGACGCCGACGGGCAGCACGATCCCCATGACATTGATCGCGTGCTGGACGGGCTCCAGCGGGCTGATATTTCGATCGGTGCACGTTTCGCGGGCAGGGGAAGCTACGGCGTGAACGGGCCGCGCCGCTGGGCGATGTTCTTTCTTGCTAAGGTGATTTCCGGTGTGGCCCGCACTCCATTGACCGATGTGACGTCCGGGTTCCGTGCCGCGAACGAGCATGCGATCCGGCAATATATTTCCCACTTCCCGACTGAATATCTCGGAGATACCATCGACTCCCTTGTCGTAGCCATCAAGTCCGGCTGCAGCGTGACCCAAGTCCCGGTCGAGATGAAGGCGCGCCAAGCGGGAACACCAAGCCAAGGCCCTTTCAAGGCCACGCTCTACCTTGCACGATCAGGCCTTGTGCTATGTTTCGCACTCGCCAGGCGCAGGACGCCTCGCGCTGCCGAATTGCGTGCACCAATGTCCGGGGACATCGCTGGAGAGGGAAGTGTCTAGGAGATGAGCGTCGCTGTCTCATTGGTCTTGTCTATTTCCATGGTGGTTATTGTCCTCATCATGCTGAGGAACGGCCGTCTTCGTGAGAAATATGCCATTCTTTGGCTGGTCATCGGTGGCCTGACCATTATTCTTGGTTTCTTTCCGAGACTGCTTAACTGGGCCGCTTCTATTGTCGGAGTCGTAGTCCCCGCAAACCTTCTTTTCGCGATGTCCATTCTTTTGCTGGTGGGCGTGAGTTTGCATGTTTCGCGCGAATTGACGATTTTGGAGGATGAGACCCGAATTTTGGCCGAAGAGGTTGCCATTCTCCGTGCCTCTGTAGAAGGAATACAGCGGCACGGCACTGCCCAGCCATCACCGGCCACCACCATGCGTTCCGGCAGCCAAGCCACGACTCCAACCGAGAGAGAAGACCAGTGACCATTGATGTAATGCTGCCCTACTATGGCGATGTCGCGATGATGAAGGCCGCCGTTGATTCGGTGCTGGCGCAGGACGATACGGACTTTCGCCTGACCATCGTCGACGACGGATACCCGGACGACAGTCTTCCCGGATATTTCGATCAGCTCGTCGCCAACGACGCCCGTGTCCGATATTTCCGTAACGCAGAAAACCTCGGTGCCAACGGAAATTATAAGAAGTGCATAACCCTTGTTGAGCACGAAGTCGTCGTGATCATGGGTGCTGATGACGTGATGTTGCCCAACTACGTAGGTACTGTCCGTAAGGCCTTCCAGGACCCCGCCGTGAGTATCGTTCAACCGGGTGTTGAGGTCATCGACGAAAACGGTGCTGTCTACCGCCCTCTCGGTGATCTTGTCAAGACGTTGTTGAGGACAAAATTGGTTGGCAGAAGCAATGAAGCGGTTGTATCGGGAGAGGACGTGGCCTCGAGCCTCCTGGTTGGAGACTGGCTTTACTTCCCATCGGTCGCTTGGCGGGCCGAAGCCGTGAAGAGGCATGACTTCCGCCCTCAATACAATGTCGTTCAGGACCTCGCCCTAGCGATCGACATCATCCTGCATGGCGGGAAGATGTCCGTTTTGGACACCGTTTGCTTTCAGTACCGCCGCCACAGGGAGTCCGACTCTTCTGTTCGGGCATTGGACGGGCGCCGATTTGCTGAGGAACGCGCGTTCTTCGATGAGTGCGTTCGTGACTTTCACGCCAAGGGCTGGAACCGGGCAGCACGCTCCGCGCGTTGGCACCTTACCTCCCGACTCAATGCAGTGTCTTTGACCCCGAAGGTGGTCGCGAAGGGCATGTGGCCGGGACTGCGTAAACTTGCCGCCCACGCCGTCCGCCCCTAGTGGCTGGATCCAGAATCACGAAGTCGGCGCCCGCAACCAGTCCGGCGGGCCCGGCGGCGGCCCCAAAGCCCGCGAGCTGCTGGTAGGCTGGCTAGGCATTGCCGGGCAAGGGAACTTACGTTCCGGATGCGAAAAATAAGAAATCAATTTTGAACTCAAGGTGGTTAAAAGGATGTCCCTACTGAGTGGTTCCTCGGTCTTGATCACAGGCGGTACAGGGTCGCTTGGGAAGGCTCTGATCAAAGAGATCCTGGACAATCACGACGTCCGTCGGCTTGTGATCTTCAGCCGCGACGAACTGAAACAGCACGAGGTCCGAGGCATGTTCAACAACGACCCTCGGCTGCGCTGGTTTATCGGTGACATTCGTGACCGTCACCGCTTGAACCGCGCTTTCCATAAAGTGGACTACGTAATTCACGCCGCCGCCCTGAAGCAGGTGGACACGGCCGAATACAACCCGTTCGAATACGTCCAGACCAACGTTCAGGGGTCGCAGAACGTGGTGGATGCGGCCATTGACGCCGGAGTTAAGAAAGTCGTGGCACTGTCCACGGACAAGGCATCCAGCCCCGTCAACCTTTACGGGGCAACCAAGCTTTGCGCCGACCGGCTCTTTATCTCCGGAAACCATTACGCTGCTGCCTATGACACTCGCTTTTGCGTAGTCCGTTACGGGAACGTCATGGGTTCGCGCGGATCCATCGTTCCCATCTGGAAGAGAATGGCCGCGGAAGGCAAGTCGCTGCCCGTCACCGACGACCGCATGACTCGGTTCTGGATCACGCTGGAGCAGGCGGTCAAGTTTGTTCTGGACTCATTCGAAATTATGCAGGGCGGCGAGCTCTACGTACCGAAAATTCCGTCCGTGCGGATCACTGATTTGGCAAAGGCTGTAGACGACAGCGCCACAACCCACGAGATTGGAATTCGCCCCGGCGAGAAGCTTCACGAGGAGATGATTGCGGCAGACGATTCCCGCCGCACTGTTTCCGTAGGGGACCGTTACGTGGTTATGCCTCACTTGGGCGGCTGGGGCTATGAAACTCCTGAAGGTGCCGTTCCGGTAAAGGATGGCTGGAGCTACCAGTCCGATGGCAACGAGAAGTTCCTGGATATCCAGGAACTTCGTGCAATGTTTGAAGCGGAAGGGCTCTAATATAGTGCTTCCCTATGGCCGCCAGTCCATCGACGACTCCGATATAAAAGCAGTAGCTGAGGCGCTCAGCAGTGATTGGCTGACGACGGGTCCGAAAGTTGCCGAGTTTGAAGCCGCGATCTCCGCGGTAGCGGGCGGCTCAAATGCTGTTGCCGTAACTTCCGGCACGGCGGCACTTCATGTTGCCTATGTTGCCGCAGGAATTTCGGCTGGCGACGAGATTGTCACGACCCCCCTTACATTTGTGGCGACGGCTGCAACAGCGGCTATTGCAGGAGCGAAGGTGATCTTCGCTGATATCGATCCTGCGACCGGAAACCTCGACTTGGAGGCCGCCCGTTCCGCAGTGACGTCCAAGACCCGTGCCATCACGGCTGTAGACTATGCGGGATTACCGGTAGATGCGGCAGCCTTCAAGGAAATGGCCCACCAGTCGGGTGCGCTTTTTATCGAGGATGCGGCCCATTCCGTCGGTTCCCTGCTTCACGGTGTCCCGGTGGGGCGCCTTGCTGATCTGACAACGTTCTCATTTTTTCCGACCAAGAATATGACTACCGCCGAGGGCGGCGCTGTTGTCAGCCCAGATGAACGGCTCGCCGAAAAAGCCCGCCGCTTCAAGGGGCAGGGGCTCGTCCGCGAAGCAGATCAATTGAGATTTCCGGACGAGGGACCCTGGCACCAGGAAGTCCATGAGTTTGGCCTCAATTACAGGCTTCCGGATGTCTTGTGCGCTCTTGGCATCAGTCAGATCGCCCGCCTTGAGTCTTTCCGCCGCCGGCGCCAAGCGATCCATGATGTCTACAACGAAGCTTTCTCGGGCATACCTGAGTTGACTATTCCGGGGACCGTGGAAGGTGCGGAGCCAGCGTGGCATCTTTATCCGCTGCGTGTCCCTGCCGAGCGGCGAAGGGCCATTTTCGAAGCCCTCAGGGACCGCGGCATTGGTGTGCAAGTCAATTACATCCCCGCCTACTGGCATCCTGTCTTTGAGGACCTCGGCTACAAACGGGGTATGTGCCCGGAAGCGGAGCAATACTACCGTGAGGAAATCTCACTGCCCCTTTACCCGGGGCTGACGGACTCGGAAGTGGAGCGTGTCGTTGACAACGTTCTGTCCGTAGTCGGCTGATGGGCGACGTGCAGGCCCCGCGGGTTGTAGCGGTCATCCAGGCAAGGGTTGGCTCGTCGAGACTGCCTGGCAAGGTTTTGCGCAACCTTGGCGGCACGTCAGTGCTCGAATGGGTTGTTCGCGCTGCCCAAGCCGCAACTGGGGTCGACCAGGTGGTGATAGCAACATCTACTGAGTCCGGTGATGATGCGATAGCCGGATTTGGGGAGGCCCAAGGCGTGCAGGTGGTTCGCGGAAGTGAAAATGACGTGCTGAGCAGGTTCATTCTTGCAGCCGACGCAACCCGGGCTGATGCAGTTGTGCGGTTGACGGCGGATTGCCCTTTGCTTGATCCTGCCGTTATCTCCCAGGTCGTGGCGATATGGCGGAATGACATCGGCCTCGATTACGTTTCCACTACCCAGGTCCGGTCCCTGCCTAGGGGCTTGGACGTGGAGCTGGCCACCACCGCCGCTCTGGAAAGGGCCGCCCGGCGCACGGAACCTTATCACCGTGCCCACGTGACAAGCGCCCTCTACGAGGAGGGCGCTGGCTTCAACTGCGGCGCGTTGACGTTTCGTCCTGCATCGGCCCAATACAGGGTCACACTCGATACAGTTGAAGATGCCGGGCTTCTGGACGCTCTGGTGCCCATGCTTCCAGTCATTCCGCCCAGTTGGCGGGACGTCGTTGATATCCTCACCAACCATCCCGAAATTGTTGCCATCAATGCTCACATTGAACAGAAGGCATTGAGCGAGGGTTAAGTTGAGAGTATTGCTCAGATGCGATTCTACGAAGTCGCAGGGGCTGGGCCACGTGATCCGAACGATGGCCATCGCTGAAGCTGCCAGCGCGGCCGGGCATACGGTGGAGTTTTCCGGTGAGGTGGCCAGCCCCGTGGGGCGGCAATTGATCGAGAAGACCTGTTCCGCGTTACATCCGCAAGCTGAGTCGCCGGAGGCGGTGGTGCGGCTCGCACGTGAAATCGACGCCGACGTCGTGCATATAGACACATATGCCGAGCAAGACGGTCTGAGCCGTGAACTTCGTCGGGCGGGTATCCTGCTCTCCTCAATGGAGGACGGCGATTTTGGGCGCCGGCCGGCCGATTTGGTCATCGACCCCTCGCCCGGGGCTGAGCTGCGATACCGTCCTAGCGATGGCTCACACCGCCACCTGAGGGGAGCTGGCGCAATTCCCATACGCCGATCCATTGTGAATCTGCGCGGCGGGGACGGCTTTGCCGGCGTTGCTTCCGGACCGAAATCCGTGATGATCCTCATGGGCGGGACTGACGCCCGGGATATGACTTCCCGCTGCGTGGAGCTCTGGGCCCGCGCCGGAGTTGGCTCGCATTGTATCGTTGTGAATCCCGGTGTCCGTCACGGTTTCGCCGCAAAGCTGGCCGGAGACCAGACCCTGGAAGTGTTGGAGCCTTCGCTGGAGGTTCCCCAGTGGTTCCCTGCCATGGATCTTGTCATCAGCGGTGCCGGCACGACGACGTGGGAACTGGCCACTTTGGGCGTTCCCATGGCGCTGGTGCAGCTCGTCGATAACCAAGCGGAAAACTACGCATTCGCCACCAGAGCAGGTATGGCGTTTGGTTTGGGGAACGCAAGTAGCGGCGATTTGGACGAGGAAGCCGCCATCAACGGTCTGCGCAGGATTCTTCGAGAGGATGGCATGAGAGCCCGGCTTGGAGAGCAGGGCAGGAAAGTTGTCGACGGCGGAGGTGCTGACCGCGTCGTCCGGCTCTGGGAAGAACTGGTCGACAGGCGTTCCGGTGTGGCCGTCAGGCCCGCGGACCTCGGAGATGCAGCCCAGCTTTTTGATTGGCGGAATGAACCCTCCGTCCGGGCAGTTTCCAGGGAAAAGCAGGAACTCTCCTGGGACAAGCACGTTTCTTGGGTTTCCCGCACGGTCCACAGTCCGGAAGCCTGCTTGCTCGTTGCAGAGTACGACGGTGCTGCTGCCGGAACTGTCAGGTTTCAGGTTTCGGAGAAGAATAACTGGGAGGTCTCGATCACCATAGCTCCGAGCATGCGGGGGAAAGGAAAGGCCGCCGAGATCCTTGCCGCAGCGGAGAGCCGCTTTTTTGCTTCCCATCCGGACGCCGTGCTGCACGCGGCCATGCTGACGTCGAACGAAGCGTCCTACAGGTTGTTCCTAAAAGCTGGCTATGACAAAGGCGCAGGTGACGATACCTGGCACCGGCTGATTAAGGGCAATCCGGATTTTCAGGCATAGCCGGAATGCTCGGCCTGCTCTCTGGAGAGGGGCAGCATATGGGCAGGGCCTCTGGTCCCGGCGGCACGAGTGCCGGCCCCGGGACCAGAGGCCCTGCCAAGGGTCGCGTCCGGGCTAGACGACGTCCCAGGTCAGTGGCGTTCCAGCATCGCAATCCCTGCGGAAGGGACGTCCAAGGACCGTTTCGTACATGGATGGCTCAAGCCCCCCGGCCGGCCGGATCGAGCGAACGTTCTCGGATGTCGCAGGCTCACCCTGTTTAACTGGCTTTACGATGTACAGCGACCTCCGGAGCCGCCGGCTTTCCGATTCGCCGGCGGTGTGGCGAATGACCGGAGAACCCAAGGCTTGCCATGCGGTATCACTTTCTTGGACCAGCGCTGTAAGCTCATGCGGCTCAAGGGAAAAATCGGAATCCACGCCGCCGTCAGTGCGGCTTAGTGTTACGTGCTTCTCAATCACGGTCGCGCCAAGCGCTACTGCCGCGATGGATGCACCGATACCCATAGTGTGGTCCGAGAGGCCCACTTGCACGCCAAAGGCATCCCTGAGAACCGGTATGGTGCGGAGATTCGATTCAGAGGCTGCCGCCGGGTATGAAGAAGTGCAGGCAAGCACGACTATCTGGTCGTTGCCTTCCTCCCGAATCGTGCGGACCGCGTTATCGATGTCCGTCATCGAAGCCGCGCCGTTCGAGAGAATGATTGGCTTACCAGTGCGTGCCACGAGCCTGAGGAGTGGAATATCCCCGATTTCGAGGGAAGCGATCTTGTACAACGGGGCGTCCAGTGACTCCAGAAGGTCCACTGCCGTTTCGTCGAACGGGCTGGAAAATGGGATCAGACCGTGGGAACGTGCACGCTCAAAGATGGGAGCGTGCCATTCCCACGGCGTGTGTGCCTCGGTGTACAGCTGGTAGAGATTCTTGCCACCCCAGAGCGGATGGTCCGGGCTGATCGTGAACTCGGGGTTGTGGGAATCAATGGTGATGGTGTCAGCGGTGTACGTTTGCAGTTTCACGGCCTGCGCGCCGGACGCTGCGACCATGTCGACGATATCAAGAGCGCGCTGCAGGTCACCGTTGTGGTTGCCCGACACTTCCGCAATGATGAAGGGCCGTTCCGAACTGCCGATTTTTTGGCCGGACACTTCGTAGGATGAATGCATTACTTCCCTATCTTGTTGAGACGCAGTTTTTGATCGTTGATGCTTTTGCCCTCTACCATGATGCCAGCCCCCGCCTTCGCGCGGCTAAAAAGCATCCGACGGCGGCTATGGCCGCCACGCTGATGGTGGCCGCCCCTACCGGTGCCGTGGTCGGAAGCAGAAAATTGCCGCCAATGCAGACGGCGGAGCCCAAGGCGGCCACAGCATACGTGCGCAGCGGAATCGATGCAGGGAGCATTCTGGCCGCAATGATGTAATAGGCCACGCCGAGTCCGGCGAACGAGGCGGCCTTTACCGTGCCAAGCAGCCAATAGTGGTCGCTTTGCGCCGGGAGGACTGCTACACCGATTGTCGCAATGAGGACCAAGGGCGTAACCCATGTAAACGCACCGGTCTTCTGCCGTGCAAACATCACAGACATAGCCACCAGGTACAAGGCATAGCCACAGGCAACACCTGGCAGGACTTTGGCAAGTTGCATGACCTCATGGTCGTCGCCTTTGAGCACCAACATCCCCAGGGTAGCCGCAGCGGATCCACCAATGGCTATGGCGCCGCCCATGATAGCGGCCTGATTTCCGACGGCCCTGATGTTTTCAGCGAGGCGTTCTCCTTGCGAAGCCTCGAAGATCCGGGCGGTCCACACGTTATTTAGCGCCGACAGGACGGCGAAAGGTCCCAAAGCAAACGCCGCAGCCGCGACGTATCGGCCGACCCCCCCGGAATTTTGGAAGTGCTGCAACAGGAAGGAATCACCCTGCATCAGTAGCATGATTGCCATGCTGTGCGGCACGACGGGAAGCCCCAGCCGAAAGGCGCCCTTTACCGCGGGCCAGGCTTTGCCTGGCCATAGGGGGCTTGCCAGCGCAAATGCGGCACCGGCGGTCACGAGCATGCCGATGGTGAAGGCGATGAGATACGTGACTGAGTCCGCGCCTATGAAAGCGATGGCTAACAGCCCGAACAGATGGGCGCCCAGCGACGCGCCCCCACTGAGGATCATGAAAGACAAGGCCCTGCGCTGGCTCCGAAGTATCGCTTGTGCACCGACAACGACGCTGAGGAGCCCGGTGGCCGCTATTGCCCAGGCAAAGGTGGCAGCTGACTCGCGGTCAGGGCTAAGCAGATAGTACGCCGAAGCTGCCGCGATCGAGATGCCGAGGCTGAGGGCAGTATTGGCGCCATGGATTGCCCTGGCATGCAACCTGCCCACCTTTGGAGTAAAGTACGCCCTCGTGATGGCCAGGGGCAGCCCTGCGGAAAGCACGACTTGCCCAACCTGCAGCAGAACAGCTGATAACCCGACTCGTCCCCACTCAGTGGGGTCGAGGATCCGGATGGAGAAGGGCTGGACCAGGAGGGCGCCAGTTCCTTGAAGGGCAGCGCCTAAGAGGTAGTACGCAGATTGCCTGGCAGGGGAAGCCGCAGCCGCTTTGGAATCAGCCAAGATGGTCCAGGGAGGGAGCTACCAGTGCTGTCGAGACGCTTCGGGGAAGTCTGTCCGGCAGGTGCTCCAAAGGGGACTTCAAGAAGTGCAGTGGGGATAGTTTGACCTCGTTGACCAGTGGTCCGACCTCGCGTTTTTTCCAGCCGAGGATGGCTTGTGCCTTGGCAAGCGGCGCTCCGATCCAATAATCCGTGAAAGCGCGCACGCCGGGTGAGTCCCAACCCAGCGTACGTCGGAGATCATCCGGGGCCTGCAGGTAACCGCGTCCAAGCTCGGCGTTGGCGATTTCCAGCAATTCAGAAGCGGAACTGGATTCCTCATAGAATTCCGGCCACAGCCTCTGCAGGTATTCCTCGGATGAGGTCTCCTGGATTCCTGCTATCTGAAAGTGCGGTCCATAGATGCTCACTGGTGTCCCCACCGCCGCCGCATAGACGAGAGCCGTCGCCAGCCTGTTTGAAATCACTTTGCGCGAGCTCATGATCAACCACATGACGCGCGCCAGAAAAGCGGGGTCGCGGCGCTCACCGGCGGTGGTGATCCTGTGGCCGGCGTTGGTCCAGGCCTGGACTATGTCAGGTTTCTGCAGATCATCGATGTGCATACAAACGAGCGCGGAGCCTTCCCGCTCAAATACTTCACGCGCGTAGGCTGCCTGGTCCCCATCGACGGAAATCAGCCGGGTACCGTGGAACGGAAAGACGACTGCATCGATGGAGCGCTCAACAACGGTTCCACTAGCCTTGACCATGTCGGCCAAGTAGAGAGCCGGAGACCCGATTGCGGTGCTGCGGAACCCCGTTTCGCGGTAAGACTGTTCTTCGGTCCACCCTCGGGAACTGTGCGTCCATGTGAACAGTTTTCCTGCTGGGGCAGAGCCTGCCAGATCCGCGAAGTGGGTACGGATAGGGGTTACCGGGGTCCATCCGTGTTGCAGGAGACCTGCCATGTGGCGAGGACGCGACAATCCTGCGTGGCCGGCAAGGACCGCAGAATGGCCATAGAAATGATTCTGGATGTCCATTCTGGACCGTTTCTCCTCTAAGGGTTCACATAGCTGACGTTGGGTTTTGCCTGGGGGACCGCGTTAAAGGATACGTCAACAACCCGAGTCGGACTGCGGTGCAACGACGGTCTGAAAGCCATCCCGTCTGAACAGCAGTCTATTCGCTTCAGCTGACCTCCCTCACCCCTCCGGGAAAGCGTGCACCCTAAGCGCGTCCAGACCGCCGCATTGGCGCTGGCGCCGTTCCTGGCACCCTTCTTTGCCGAGCCGGGGCCAGGTGCCGCTCCCACCAAACGACGGCGGCAGCACCGTCGTCGTGCGTTCCACTACTGAAGCAGGCCGCGGAGTCAGCTACGACCCACGTCGAGGTCGCTTGACCAGGCGCTGGTCTAACTGGTGCCAGCGTTCAGTAGCACGCTCCGGAAACCGCCCGTACCGTTCCCTGTGGTTAGCTGGAAGCTGCCGTCAGCTTGCCGTACCAAGACGTTGGGATGACCGGTGGACGCGAAGTTCTGGCTCACAAGCACACTGTCGGCGTCTTTCCATGGGGGCGTCAATGCACGTCTTGGCAGGAACCCGCCCGTGCCGCTGCCGGGGTAGAGCCACGAGGACCCGCCGCTGGTGGTGGCAAGGAGGTCAGACTTCCCATCCCCGTCGAAGTCGCCGGCCGGGACAATCGAATCGAAAACACCCCACCCGCTGCCGATCGTTCGACGGGGAAGGAACCCGCCGGATCCGTTCCCGGGATACAGCAGCAAGGCGCCATCCGATGTCCTTGCGAGGATGTCGTTGCGACCGTCCCCGTCCCAGTCGCCGGCACCAATGACCGACGTAAAGATGTGCCATCCCCTGCCAATGGCTTTGCGGGGGAGGAAGTTACCCCGGCCGTCCGTGGGGTAGAGATAGAGCGTTCCGTCGGCTGCCCTGGCGATGAGGTCGCTGCCGCCGGCACCATCGAAGTTCCGTGCATTGGCAACCCAGGTAAACGCTTGCCACCCCGCGCCGACCTGGCGGCGGGGGAGCCAACCTCCGTGCCCGTTCCCGCGGTACAAGTACAGTTCGCCCGTCTTCGCACGGGCAAGGACATCAGCTTTGGAATCGCCATCGAAATCGCCGGCATCCATCACGGTCGTAAAGGTTTGCCAGCCCGACCCGATGCGGGTAATTCCTGAGAATCCGCCGTTGCCCGCGCCGAGGTAGCTACGGAGCTGCCCGCCAGAATCCCTTGCCAGAATGTCAGGCTTGCCATCCGCGTTCAGTTGCAGCCCTCCTATGACGGATGAGAACGCGTTCCATCCCTGGCCAATGAGAGTCCGCTGCTTGAATCCCGCTGCGCCGTCACCTGGGTATAAATAAAGGTCGCCGTCCCCGGTGCGGGCGAGAAGGTCAGCGTTCTGATCGCCGGTGAAATCCCCCGCCGGCAGTACAGTTCCGAATTGCCCCCACCCGTTGCCGATAGTGCGCCTTGGTTTGAAACCCTTCTGGCCGTCGCCAGGGTACAGCCACAAGGTTCCGTCGGCTGCTATGGCTGCCAGGTCGTTCTTACCATCGGAATTGAAGTCGCCTGGGGCAAGTACGGAGTTGAAAATGGTCCACCCGGCTCCGACCTTGACGCGGGGCCGCACGCCGCCTTGGCCGTCACCGGAATAAAACCAAAGCGCGCCAGTTACATCACGGGCCAAGATATCCCCAACGCCGTCGCTATTGAAGTCTTTGGTCGCAACCACTACGTCATAGATCGTCCAGCCAGTGCCAATGCGGGTGCCGGCATCAAAGGATCCGTCGCTTCGACCTCTCTGTAGTGACAATGTGCCGTCTGACGCGCGGGTCATGAGGTCGGGCCGTCCGTCAGATGTCACATCCCCGGCGGAAAATCTCAACGGGCGTGTGTACTCAGCCAGAGGGATGCTTGTGGCGAAACGGTGAAGCCCGGCGAGATCCCCGTTCCATACATTTGAGTCACCGGCGAAAGGACCCGTGCTGCTGTACTGCCAGATGCTGTACGTGCTCCAACTGGAACTGGGAACGGGTCCCGCATTGTTCGTCGGCGAGCTGGGGTAGGCGGCAATCCACAATGGATAGTCCCCGAACCCCGCAGGATTACCGAGGCACTGGTTCCACCAACTGGTATTGGTGTAGATAACGGGCAGCCGCCCGGTCAACGACTTCATGGTTTTGCCGAAGTCCCGGACCCAAGCACCAAGTTGTGCCGGCGACATGTTGTAACAGGTGTTGCCAAAGTAGAAGCCGTTGATAGTCCGGCCCGCATAGGGGTTGAACTCGAAGTCCAAAACGGGTGGCATGGTGTAGCCATCCGCAGACCAGCCACCGCCGTTCTGCACAAAGAATCGCGCCTGGTCTGCACCTGAAGACCAGTTGGGGATGGCAAAGTGGTATGCGCCGCGGACCATCCCGACACTGCGGGACCCTTGGTACTGCGAACTGTAGGACGGATTTTTGTAGTAGTTGCCCTCGGTAGCTTTTACGTAGGCGAACCGTGCTCCCATGTCCCACTGCTGCTGCCAGTTCACGCTGGACTGATGGCCGCTGACGTCAAGCCCCGGGACACCGAAACTCGGCTTCCAGGTCCCCGCAACGCCAACTTCCTGGGTGGTCATTGTCTCCAAACTCTTGCTGGATGACGCCGCGACACGGGCCGAGCGCTGCCCCATCTCTGCGCCGCCGACTCCTACCGCCTGAGCCATGGCTGCCTTGGCGGCCTCCGACGGCGTGTCCCCGTCCGGGAATGCCCGGGTGCCCGGATCGACCGACGGCTCCAGGCCCGGCGAACTCATCGCTGGTGCAGTCGTTGCCGAAGCCGATGCTGTTTCCTCCACAGAAGCTTCGGACGGGTCCGTGGCAGGCGACGCGATTGTAGGAGACGGGGATGGTTCACCCGAAACGGCAAAGCCCGGCACCCCGGGTCCGGCGATAAGAGCAGCCGTCAAAACAGTTATCCCCACGACTCGCAGGCCTGGGCGACGGGCGGTGGACGGGTTCGGCTTCATTGGGTAGCTCCGGAGACAACAGTGCGTGTGGGCGCGTCGTATGGTTTTGCAGTTCCGAAGAGTTGGAACTGTGAATATTGAGACTTGTCGGGCCCAACCCTAACACCCACCCCGTGAGGGGGCCAGAGTTTCCATTGTTACAGCAGTGACGATTGAGCCACACTTAAATTTGAAGTTCCAGTAGTCCAAGGCGGTGCGCAGGATCTCCAAAGGAATTGCGCTGTAGTTCCCCTTGTAATGCTGGTGGGGGCTAACGTGGAAGGAGCGCGCACCACCGACCGGCTCCGGTTGATATGGAGGTACGGGCCCAGATCCAGTGGAGTTGGACTCCAGGCCGAAGGCCGAGCCGCGATCAGACAAGGAAGAAGAATGCGTTTTCAAATGCGTCGTCCAGCTAATTTGGCGGCGATCCTCGTGTCGTGTGCAGTGGTGCTCGCCACGGGGGTTCCCGCAGTGGCTGATTCTGCCAACTCCGGCAAGGTAGAAAACATGGGCGGCCAGGAGGAGACGTCGGTTGCCGACGCTTCAGCCGGGGCAGAAGTCACTTCCCAAGGTGCCTCCGGCGAGGGGCAGTACATCGTCAGGTACGCGGAAGGTACCGACGTCGTTGCAGAAGCAAAGAAACTGCGCGCGCAGAACGTTGGTGTGGGACGCACATTCTCCCACGCCATACGGGGTGCCGTCGTAGCGGCCACGCCAGCTGAAGCTGCAGCTCTGGCGCGCTCCAAGCAGGTATTGTCAGTGGAACTGGATAGTCCGGTGGCAATCACCGAAAGCCAGCAACCGGCGCCATGGGGTCTGGATCGAACTGACCAACGCACCTTGCCATTATCCCGTAGCTACGTTTACACATCATCCGGCCAGGGTGTCAGCATCTATGTCGTTGACACAGGGGTCAGGGCCTCGCATGTGGACTTCGGTGGTCGGGTCAAGGCTGGCTGGACTGCCATTAACGATGGGCGGAACGCCGGAGACTGCCATGGACATGGCACTCACGTCGCTGCTACGGCGGCCGGCAAAACTTATGGTGTTGCCAAGTCAGCTACCGTTGTTCCCGTTCGGGCACTCAAATGTGACGGGTCGGGGCTTACTTCCAACGTCATTGCCGGACTGGACTGGATCGTCGGGCACCATCAATCCGGATCACCTGCGGTAGTTAACTTGAGTATTGGTGGCTTCACCAGTTCATCCTTTGATGCCGCAGTCATGAGGACCGTTGATGACGGAATGACGGTCGTGGCAGCCGCCGGCAACTTAGGCCGGGATGCGTGCGAAAGCTCTCCCGCGCGGGTGCCGTCGGCACTGACCGTTGCTGCCAGCGACTCTGCGGACCGCCAGGCATCATGGTCCAACTATGGCCGGTGCGTTGATCTCTATGCGCCAGGGGTCGGCATCACCGCTGCCTGGTACACCTCGGATACAGCCACTGAGTCTCTGTCCGGCACGTCCATGGCCGCCCCCCACGTAGCAGGCGCCGCGGCAGTCCTCCTCTCGGCCGATCCTGACGCCACTCCTGCCGATATCAGCGCCAGTATCTTGGCGAATGCGACGGCCGGAAAGGTTACTGCGGCCGGATCCGGCACGCCCAACCGGCTGCTTTATTCAGATCCGTTGACCGGGGTCACCGAGACACCAACCGAACTGCCAACGGCGTCGATACGCAGCGCCGCAGATACTGTGGCTGCCGGCCCTGATGGCACCCTATGGAATTATCCCTCTGATGGGCAGGGGGGATTTGAAGGAAGGGTTGCCATCGGTTCAGGCTGGTCCGGCCTCCTGACAGGATTCGTCACAGACTGGAACCAAGATGGAGTTTTCGACCTTATCGCCCAATGGAAGGATGGCCGTCTCAGTTTCTATCCCGGAATTCAGTCAGGCGGCTTCAGCCCGGCCCGGACCATTGGAACCGGCTGGGCCGGCTATAAAGTGACGGTAGGCCAATGGAAGAATACGGACCGGTACCCCGGCATCGTTGCATATGATCCGGCCGGGACGATGTGGTTCTACCCCAACAGCACGGGGGGGTCCCTTAGCGGACGCGTGAAAATTGGATCCGGATGGAGCGGTCTCTACACCACCATGGCCGACTTCGACCGGGACGCCAAGCAGGACATCCTCGCAAGGCGCAGTGACGGGAGCCTCCTGCTCTACCGCTCGACGGGGACGGGTACCTTTGAGCCGGAGCCCCGCCCCATAATCGGAAGCGGCTGGAACAGCGTCAACTCCACGACCGAACTCGATGGGTACCAGGGGGCTGGCAGTAACGGGCTGTTGGCGCGCTGGACGGATGGACGCCTCGTCTACTACCCCATCCATGGCGGCTCATGGGGGACGCCAACTACCGTTGGTCTGGGCTGGAGCACGTATAACATTTTCCGCTGAGGACCCTATCCGCGTTCCTCCGGCATGGCAGCGCCTCGCTTCCGAAGTTGAGAGGGAAACGTGCGCTCTTCGGAGGAGTCCGGCGGTGGCAGCTGGTTTTACGCTGGTCCTGTTATCCACAGCCGGCCGGATGTGACTTGGCGGCGTGGTGTACAGTCCTTAGGCTTTACCCAGTCGCACTGCCTCAGCCGGAGGCGGCGGATCATTTGGGGGACTGCGTGGATGCTCTGGGGATAGTCGAGGACGAGGTGCGGGAGCTCATCCGGCGCCGTGGCCTGGATCCCTCCAGGCAGGCCGGGGAAGTCCGGCGGCTCGTGGAAGCGGCTGTCACGGATTATGACGAGCGTGCCCTGCTGGGGCCGCTACCTCCGATTGGACCTCTGGAGGCGGCACGCAAGTTCCTGTTCGACGCCGTCGCCGGGTTTGGCGTCCTGCAGCCGTTGCTGGATGACCCAACGATCGAAGAGATCTGGATCAACGCCCCTCACGAAATATACGTAGCCCGTAACGGGGAATCTGAACTGACCTCGCTCAGCCTCTCGGAGCAGCAGGTCCGCGACCTGGTGGAGCGGATGCTCAAGAGTTCAGGCCGGCGGCTGGACATGTCCACGCCGTTTGTGGATGCCGCCCTTCCGGACGGGTCCCGGCTGCATGTAGTAATTCCGGATGTCACCCGCCGCCACTGGGCCGTTAACATCCGGAAGTTTGTAGTGAAGGCAAGCAGGCTCGAGCACCTCGTCGAGCTGGGAACCCTCACGCCGCAGTCGGCCCGGTTCCTCGGCGCGGCCGTTTCCAGCGGGCTGAACATCCTCGTCTCAGGTGCCACGCAGGCCGGCAAAACGACCATGTTGAACTGTTTAGCCGCAGGAATTGGCAGCCGCGAACGGGTGATCACCGTTGAGGAAATCTTCGAACTGCAATTCCCGCTCCGCGATGTGGTGGGCCTTCAGTGCCGCCAGCCCAATCTCGAGGGCACCGGGGAGATCCCCCTCCGGCGCCTGGTCAAGGAAGCACTCCGTATGCGCCCCGACCGGCTCGTTGTAGGCGAAGTACGCGAAGCCGAAAGCCTCGACATGCTCATCGCCTTGAACTCCGGAATGCCTGGAATGTGCACCATCCACGCGAATTCGGCGCATGACGCCGTCACCAAGCTCTGCACGCTTCCGCTGCTCGCCGGAGAAAACATATCGTCTGCCTTCGTGGTCCCCACGGTGGCATCATGCATCGACCTCGTCGTCCATTGCAGCCGGCATGCCAACGGACGCCGGCAAGTGACTGAGATCCTGTCCCTGGGCCGGCGGGTGGAGAACGGAGTCATCGAGTCATCACCAGTCTTTGTACTGGCCGACGGTGCGCTCCAGCCGCGGGCCAATGCCATGCCGTCAGCGGAGAAATTTGCCCGGGCCGGCTACGACGTCGCGGCGCTGCTGGACCTGCGATGATTCCGGCATTCCTCGGGGTAACCACCGGCGCAGGGCTGTTCCTGGTCTGGTGGTCCTTTTGGGAGACATCTCCAGCGGCGCCGCGGGAAGCGCGGACAAGCCGACTGGCCGATCTCTTGGCCGCGGCCGGCGTGGACAAGGTTTCAGTTGGAGGGCTGCTGGGAACATGCGCCGGCCTTGGCGCCTTCGTGACACTGCTTTTCTTTGCGGTGAGCGGCTCGTGGCCCATCGCCATCTGCTTCGGTCTGTTTGCGGGGTGGCTGCCTATTACCATGCTGCGATGGCGCGCCAGAAAGCGGACAGCGCTCCTGCGCCAACTCTGGCCGGACGTCGTCGATCATCTCCGCTCTGCCATCCGTGCCGGCCTGCCCCTGCCCGAAGCTCTTATCCAACTGGGCGACAAAGGGCCGGAGGAACTGCGGCAGGTGTTTCGGGAATTCGGCGCTGACTACCGGGCGGGGGGACAGTTCGAGGGCTCCCTGAACAAGCTCAAGAACAGGCTGGCTGACCCGGTCGCGGACAGAATCATCGAAGCACTGCGGCTGACCCGGGAAGTGGGCGGCTCAGACCTGGGCAAGCTGCTTGGCACCCTTGCAGAGTTTCTGCGGGAGAGCGCAAGGACGCGGAGCGAGCTCGAAGCGCGGCAGTCGTGGACGGTCAACGCCGCCCGGCTTGCCGTCGCTGCCCCGTGGATTGTCATGCTCCTGCTGTCCACCCGGCCAGAGGCCGTGCAGGCCTACAACACTGCCATGGGCGCCGGCGTGCTGTTGGGCGGTCTCATGATCTCGCTGGCCTGTTACTCCATCATGCTCCGCATCGGCGCGCTTCCCGAAGACGAGCGGGTGCTGCGATGACTTCGGGGTACCCGCTCGCCGCCGTTCTGGGCATCCTTCTGGGGACCGGGCTGTGGCTCATCATTTTCCGTTCTCCCTATATGCGGGCAACAAGCTTCGCCGAGCGCATTGAACCCCAGTTAAGAGCCCAGAACCTTGAATCCCGGCTGCTCCGCACCGGTGAGCAGAACGTGACGCCATTCGGCCCGCTGGAACGGATTCTCCGCCCGATTCTCCGCGACGCCCTTGGCCGCCTCGGGCGGCTCAACCCCGCACCCGGTGCTACCGAAAGACGGCTGGCCCAGGCCGGAATCCAGAAGTCATCCGTGGATTTCCGCGCTGAGCAGATGCTCTGGTCGGCTGGAGGCTTCGCCGCTGCGCTCATCGTCATTGTCCTCAGTGCTGCCGCCGGACGGTTCAACCCTGTCTTCGCTGTGATCGTCGTGCTCGGCACCGCCGTGGGCGGCTTCATGATGCGCGATCACTGGCTCGGGGTGCAGATACGGCGCCGGGAAGTACGCATGATGGCTGAATTCCCCAGTCTGGCTGAGCTGATGGCACTCGCCGTCAGTGCGGGTGAAAGCGCCAGCGGTGCCCTGGACCGGGTATGCCGCAGCTCGCAGGGAGAGCTGAGTAAGGAATTTGCCACGATCATGGCCGAAACACGGGCGGGCAAGCCCCTCGTCCGGGCACTCCAGGAATTCTCCGCCCGTACCGACCTGGCACCGCTGGTCCGGTTCGTCGACGGAATCATCGTTGCAGCCGAAAGAGGTACGCCGCTCTCAGACGTGCTCCGCGCCCAGGCACAGGATGTCCGGGACACAGCCAAGCGCGATCTCATGGAGGCGGCCGGCAAGAAGGAGATTGCCATGATGGTCCCGCTTGTGTTTGGTGTCCTGCCCCTCACCGTCATTTTCGCCGTCTTCCCGGGCATCGCTGCGATCAATCTGGGATTCTAGGAAGGCTGCCCATGAACCTGGCAAACCCGCTGCAACTCAACGAACAGGACAAGATATGAAGAAAATGGGACTCCGCCTGACCGTGCTCCTTCTCGCCGCCACCGGCAGGGCCGCAGCAGCCCGCCATCCCGTGGACCATCCTGAGCGCGGCGACGTCCCCGGCTGGGTCATGATCACCTTAATGTCAGCTGTCCTGGTCGCCGCACTGCTCGCGCTCGCCGGGCCCGCCCTGGAAACGATGTTCAACCAGGCAATGGACAGGGTCGGAAGCTGATTCATGGCTGTCCCATTCCGGGGCATGGCCGTACCGGGGAGGGGACCACGGACGGGCACCCCCGTGCCAGGCCGTGAAGAGGGCTCGGCCGTCGTGGACTTTGTCCTGGTGGGCAGCCTGCTCGTGGTGTTCTTTATGGCCATCATCCAGTTGGCTCTCGTCCTGCACGTCAGGAACACCCTCATCGACGCCGCTGCGTCCGGCGCCCGCTATGGAACGCTCGCAGACCGGGGAGCGGCGGACGCAGAAGAACGTACCCGCAGCCTCATAGGCCTCGCCCTCAACCCAGAGTTCGCCGAACACGTATCCATCAGCGAGGTGACAGTCGGCGGTCTTCGCACTCTTGAGGTTACGGTCCGCGCCCCCATGCCGGTCATTGGTCTGATCGGGCCAAGGGAGACCCTGGAGGTGAAAGGCCATGCCCCCGTGCAGCCCTAGAATCAGGCACAGCCCCAACACCCAGTACAGCCCCAACACCCCAGCCGGCCGTGGTCACCGGTACCGCGAACTGGCCTGCATCGGCTCGTTCCTGCGCCGCGGACTCGACCAAGAACCCCGCATCCGGGAAGCCGAAGCCGGAAGGGACAGCGAACGGGGGAGCGCGGTAGTGGAGTTCACCTTCCTGGCGCTGCTGCTGATGGTGCCGATCGTCTATTTCATCATTACCGTCTCCCAGATCCAGGGCGGTTCCTTCGCCGTGGTGGGCGCGGCAGACCAGGCCGCGAAGGTCTACGTTGCCCAGCCGGACGAGGCAGCCGCACTCGCTGCCGCCGAACAGGCCGTGGCCATCGCGCTCCGGGACTTCGGGCACGGCACTGAAGCAGCAAGTGTGTCCGTGGCCTGCACCCCTGCCGACTGCCAATCCGCTGGAAGCGCTGTCTCTGTCACCGTTCGCTTGGACATCCCGTTGCCCTTCCTGCCGTTCAACCCGGGATTCCGGCTGGGTGCCACCGAAGTAGAAGCATCCTCGACCCAACTCGTGGGCCGGTTCCGGTGACGTCCATGAAGCCAGTGACGCACATGAAACAGGGAGCAGCGGTAGAACAGCAGGACTGCGAGGCCGGACAGATTACCGTTATGGTCCTGGGCTTTGTGGCCATGTCGCTGCTGGTCACCACCGTGGTCATCGGCATTTCGTCCGTATACCTCGAACACAAGCGCCTGCTCTCACTGGCCGACGGCGCCGCGTTGGCGGCCGCCGACAGCTACACCTTAGGTGAGGTGCAGACCAGGGGCGGGCCGCCGTCGGCATCGCTGAATGGTGCCCGCGTCAGAAACGTCGCGGCAGATTTCGTTGCCCGCAGCCCCGGGTCTCTGCGCTTTGACGGCCTGTCCGTCGCGCCGGCGACGGGCACACCGGACGGTGCCACCGCCGTCGTCGTCCTCACCGCTGTGGTGCGTCCACCCGTTGCCAACTTCCTTGTTCCCGGCGGGATCCCCATCGAAGCCTCGTCCACCGCCCGGTCGCGGCTGACCCGCTGAGGTCCGGACCGGACGTTTCCACGGATAGCGTAGGGTTAAATAACCATGGCCAATATTGATTTTTCCGCAGAAATCCGCGCTTTGCGCGCCACCTATGAGTCCATCGAACGGGTCACCGATATTGACGCGCTCAAGGAAGACATCGCTGAACTGAGCGAGCGGGCAGGCGAACCGGACCTGTGGGACGACCCCGCTGCGGCCCAAAAAATCACCTCCCGCCTGTCCCACCGCCAGTCCGAACTGGAGCGCCTCACCACCCTGGCCTCCCGGATCGACGACCTGGAAGTCCTTGTGGAACTGGGCCAGGACGAAGACGACGCGGATTCCATGGGGGAGGCGGCCGCGGAACTGGAATCCATCCGAAAGGCCCTCAAGGACCTGGAAGTGGTGACCCTGCTGTCCGGCGAGTACGACGAACGTGAAGCCGTTGTATCCATCCGGGCGGGGGCCGGCGGCGTGGACGCCGCCGATTTCGCGGAGATGCTGCTGCGCATGTACCTGCGCTGGGCAGAACGCCACGGTTACCCCACCACGGTGATGGACACGTCCTACGCCGAAGAAGCCGGGCTCAAGTCCGCCACCTTCGAGGTCAAGGCCCCCTACGCTTTCGGCACTTTGAGCGTCGAAGCCGGAACGCACCGGCTGGTCCGCATCAGCCCCTTCGACAACCAGGGCCGCCGCCAGACCTCGTTCGCCGCTGTGGAAGTCATTCCACTGATCGAGCAGACGGACTCCATCGAGATTCCGGACAATGAGATTCGGGTGGACGTCTTCCGGTCCTCGGGCCCCGGCGGCCAGTCCGTCAACACGACAGACTCCGCGGTACGCCTCACGCACATTCCCACCGGCACCGTAGTGTCCATGCAGAACGAGAAGTCGCAGCTGCAGAACCGTGCGGCGGCCATGCGTGTCCTCCAGTCACGGCTCCTCCTGCTCAAGAAGGAACAGGAAGACGCCGAAAAGAAGGCGCTGGCCGGGGATGTGAAGGCCTCCTGGGGTGATCAGATGCGTTCCTACGTCCTCAACCCCTACCAGATGGTGAAGGACCTCCGCACCGAGCACGAAGTCGGCAACACCTCTGCGGTGTTCGACGGCGAAATCGACGATTTCATCGATGCGGGCATCCGCTGGCGTACCGATAACCGCAACGCCGAAAAGTAGGCAAAGGCACGTCCGCTGCCGCTGTGTGCCCGGCGGCTGCGGACCCCCGATCCGGCGACACACCGCCCCAAACCCCGCGAAGAGGCCGTATGCCCTGCGTATAGTCGAAAGGCCGGGGCCCTACTTCCCCCAACGAAAACCCGTGCACCGGCTGCAGATCTGTGCTGTCCCAGGCCCAGCCGCTGCAGGGTACTTAGGGCCATGATCCGATTCGAAAATGTCACCAAGGTCTACGACCAAAAAGCCCGGCCAGCGCTGGACTCTGTCAGCCTTGAGATTGAGCGGGGCGAGTTTGCCTTCCTCGTCGGCGCATCCGGCTCCGGGAAATCGACCTTCCTGCGGCTCGTCCTGAAAGAGGACCGCGCAACATCCGGTGCTGTCTACGTGGCCGGCCAGAACGTCGCCAAGATTTCGAGCTGGCGGGTGCCGCGCCTCCGCCGCGGCATCGGCGTCGTCTTTCAGGACTTCCGCCTGCTGCCGCAGAAAAACGTCTTCGCCAACGTCGCGTTCGCCATGCAGGTCATCGGCAAGAGCCGCAGCGTCATCAGGGATACCGTGCCCGAGGTGCTCAAAACAGTGGGCCTCGAAGGCAAGGAACACCGCATGCCGCACGAACTCTCCGGCGGCGAGCAGCAGCGCGTCGCCATTGCCCGCGCGGTGGTGAACCGCCCGGGGATCCTCCTCGCCGACGAGCCCACCGGAAACCTGGACCCCACCACGTCCATGGGCATCATGGGCATCCTGGACAAGATCAACCAGAACGGCACCACCGTGGTGATGGCGACGCACGACGACGACATCGTCAATGAGATGCGCAAACGGGTGGTGGAACTCAAGAACGGCGTGGTGATCCGCGACGAAGCCAAGGCTCTGTACACCTCGTTGATCCCGGTCGTCGGACAGTCCAGGCGCCTTAAGGATGCCAGCGGCAGGGAAACGCCCGACGGCGGCCTTCCGGGCAATGGTGCCAAAAGCGAGGCACAGCGGTGAGGCTCGCATTCATTCTTTCCGAGATCGGCAGCGGCCTGCGCCGGAACCTGTCCATGGTGGTCTCCGTCATTCTGGTGACCTTCGTGTCCCTGACGTTCGTGGGCGCGGCCGGCATGCTGCAGATGCAGATCAACCAGATGAAGGGCTACTGGTACGACAAAGTCCAGGTGGCCATCTTCCTCTGCGGGGAAGGTTCGACGGCGGCGGGCTGCTCCGGGGGGTCCGTCACCGCCGAGCAGCAGGAGAACCTGAACGCCCTGCTCGAATCGCCAGCGGTCAGCCAGTACATCAACGACTTCCAGTTCGAGTCCCAGGAAGAGGCCTACAAGCACTTCAAGGACCAGTTCTCGAACTCGCCCATCGTGGACTCCGTCACGCCGGAACAACTCCCCGCCTCCTTCCGGATCAACATGAAAGACCCGGAGAAGTACCAGATCATCAGCGAGACGTTCTCCTCCCAGCCCGGTGTAGAGACCGTCATTGACCAGCGCCAGCTGCTGGAGCGGCTCTTCTCGGTGATGAACGGCGCTTCCCTTGTTGCCGTGGGCATCGCCGGCGTCATGATTGTTTGTGCCATCCTGCTGATCGCCACCACTATCAGGCTGTCCGCTTTCAGCCGCCGCCGCGAAACCGGAATTATGCGCCTGGTGGGTGCCTCCAAGACCGTTATCCAGCTGCCGTTTATCCTGGAGGGCGTCATCGCCGCGGTCATTGGTGCGACGCTGGCCTCCGGGACGCTCTGGGCTGTGGCCCACTTCTTCCTGGGCGACTTCATGTCCCGGCAGTACCCGGACACGGCGTTCATCTCGTCCAGTCAGACCCTGATCCTTGCACCTGCCTTGATAATCCTTGGCGGATCCTTGGCTGGAATTTCGTCACTCTTGACCCTACGCCGATACTTGCGCGTCTAAGCTAATGCAAGCCGAACAAGGAATACCTATGAATGCCATGGACCAAATAAAGAGCGGCCGCCCCGGCTGGGGTGGCCGCGCGCGTGCGCAGAGAACCGGGCTGATGAGCGGTGTCCTTGCCGTGGTCTTGGCCGCAGGACTCGCTTCCTCGGCCCCCGTGGCGTTCGCCGACGAACTCGAAGACAAGCAGGCGGCCCTCAACGCAGAAGCGGCCCGCGTGCAGCAGTCGCTGGAGTTCGTGGACGCCCGCATCGCCAAGGCTGCAGGCGACCTGGTGATTTACCAGGGCCAGCTCCCCGGAGCGCAGCAGGCCCTCCTCGAGGCCCAAGGCAGGGTGGCCGGAGCCGTCAAGGAAGTGGAAGCCCTGTCCGCCCGCGTGGACATGGCTCAGCAGAACAAGGCCAAGATCACCCAGCAGCTGGAAACCGACAAGAAGAAGATCGCCGACACCAAGAAGCTGATAGGCCAGATCGCCACCCAGGCTTACAAATCCGGCGGCGTGCCGTCCAACCTGTCGCTCTTCTTCGGTTCCAACAGCGGCTCCAGCCTGACGGAGACCATGGACCTGGCAGACCAGGCTATGCGCAGCCAGAACGCCGCCATGGACAAGCTCTCCCAGCAGAATGCCACCAACGTGAACTCCCAGGCCCGCCTCCAGGCCGTGGAAGCGGAGATCAAGGACCTCAAAGCGAAGGCTGATGCTGCCCTGGTCCGCGAGAAGGCTGCCCGGGATGAAGCCGCGGCAAAGAAGTCCAAGGTGGACAAGCTTATTGCCGACACCTCCCGGCTCAACAAGGAACTGCAGGCAGCGAAACCTGCCATCCAGACCCAGTTGGCGGGTGTGAAAGCGAGCCAGGTTGCCGTTGCCTCCGAGATCAAGGAACGCGACCGCCGGCTTCGCGAGGCGTGGTTGGCCGAACAGCGTCGGCGGGCTGCTGCTGCTGCCGCCGCTGCCGCGGCCGCCGCGGCAGCGAGGAACCAGCCGCCGCCCCCGTCGCAGCCGTTCGTTCCGCCGGTGGGATCGCCGTCGGCCTTTGGACTCCGGCACCCCTTCTCCGGAGGAGTGCCGATCACTTCAGGTTTCGGTTGGCGTGCCACGCCGCCGGGCACCATCGACTTCTATGGCACCGGCGGTTATATGCATACCGGCATCGACTTCGGCGCTGCCTGCGGCACACCCGTCTATGCGCCGGCGGCTGGCGAAGTCTTCAGTTCCGGTTGGAATTCGGCCGACGGCGGCGGCTGGCGGGTCAAGATCTCCCATGGCGTTGTGCAGGGCAATACCCTGACCACCATCGTTTACCACAACGCCAGCGTCGTCGTCTCGGACGGCCAGCGGGTTTCCCAAGGGCAGCTCATTGCCTACTCGGGCAACACAGGCAACTCCACCGGCTGTCACGCCCACTTTGAAACGTGGCTGAACGGTTCCGCCGTTGACCCGATGGGACTGCTCTGAGCCGGGCTTTGGCCTGCCGTACACTGGTAGGACTCCGCGGCCGGCAGGCCGGGAGGCCAAAGGATTCTTGGAATGAGGAGTACGCCCGTGCCTAAAGAAAGTGGCCGGAAAGTGGTGGCCACCAACCGCAAGGCCCGGCACGACTACCATGTGCTGGATACCTATGAGGCCGGTATCGCCCTCATGGGCACCGAGGTGAAGTCCCTGCGCGAGGGGCACGCCTCCATGGTGGATGGCTTCTGCACGTTCTACAACGACGAGCTGTGGATGGAGGCCATCCATATCCCCGAGTACAACCAGGGCAGCTGGACCAACCATGCGGCACGCCGGCGGCGCAAGCTGCTGCTGCACCGCGAGGAGCTCAATAAGATCGCCCACAAGATCCGCGAATCCGGGTACACGGTGGTCCCGCTGCAGCTGTACTTCGTTGACGGCCGTGCCAAGGTGGAGATCGGGGTAGCCCGCGGTAAGCGGGAATACGACAAGCGCCAGACACTGCGTGAGCAGCAGGACAACCGCGAAGCCCAGCGTGAAATGCGGGAGCGCAACCGCCGCCGCTGACGCTCCCGCGCGACCGGGAATGATTTGCCAGGGACATGCGTTATTATGGATAGTCCGGCGGGCGTGCCTGCCGGTTTGGTAACAAAATACGGGGATGATCGGTTTCGACGATGTTAGTCGCGACAGGTGAAGCGGGCCGAGGATGCAGAATTATCTCGTTAACGCTGTCTGCAAACCAATAAGTGCCGAATCTAAGCGCACTGACTTCGCTCTTGCTGCCTAAGCAGTAAGACAGTCCGTCAGCCCGGGGTTGCTATCGCCCCGGTTCCTGGCGTCATTTAGATAGCCACTGCTGTTTACCCTCGTCATCGGGGTGAACGGGACTCTTAGGTGACTGGGCCCGGATCAGCCAGCTGTTTGCAGCATGGCTGGGGCCGAGAAAATCCGACGCAAACTGCGCCCGGAGAAGCCCTGACAACACGACATCGGACGGGGGTTCAATTCCCCCCATCTCCACTTTGTGTGATGAGTCGAGACATCCTTCACGGATGAGTCGGGTCATCGGTTACACCCCGGTCTTCGGACCGGGGTGTTTTTCTTTGTCCGGATGTTCTGG